>JAGLBE010000005.1 GCA_018260445.1 Psychrobacter sp. | reverse complement strand
TAACGCCAAAGCGATTAACTTCGGTCTATTATACGGTATGAGTGCCTTTGGACTTGCCAAGCAGATACAGATGAGCCGCACCGAGGCGCAAGACTATATTGACCAATACTTTAAGCGCTACCCTGGGGTTAGACAGTATATGCAGGATACTCGAAATAGTGCGGTTGACAAAGGCTATATTGAGACCATATTAGGTCGCAAGCTATACACCCCTGATATTCAGCACAGTAATCAAATGGTACGCCGTGGCGCTGAACGTGCCGCCATTAATGCCCCTCTTCAAGGCAGTGCCGCTGATATTATTAAGCTGGCAATGATAGCTGTGGATAAAGTTTTGCCGTCAGATCATGCCACAATGCTATTGCAAGTGCATGATGAATTGGTGTTTGAGGTGGATAGCGATAAAGCCGATGACATTGGCGAGCTGATTAAAACCGCCATGCAAGATGTACTGAGCGATACGGCTAAACAGATGGGCTGGGATATTGACTTTGCGGTGCCGTTATTGGTTGAGACGGGTGTGGGTGATAATTGGGATGAGGCGCATTGAGGGGGATGGGTAATGATTTTTTTAAATTTAAATAGGATTAGAGCTTTAATCTTATCACCTTAACTATGAAGGTTTCCAATGGAAAGAGCATATTACCAAAGTACTATCAATCATTTTATCCTAGAAAACGCAGATTCAATTATCGGTAAATTGAGTAGTAATCATGCCAATAGAACCCTAACCGATTTACAAAAAAATGCCTGGATTCAACAAATCCAAATCCTTAAAATTCAACTCAAGCCTTTTAGCGGGTTTATTTTTTTTGAATTTGCTATTCCGCGTATGGGAAAACGTGCAGATAATATAGTCATTATCCAAGATTGTATATTTATCATAGAATTTAAGGTAGGCAGTAATACCTTTGATACCTCTTCTGAAGCTCAAGTCATAGATTATTCACTCGACCTAAAATATTTTCACGAAGGAAGTCATCACGCAAAGTTATTACCGGTTTTAGTATCTACAGAGGCTTCAAAATCCCTAACTATTAAAGAGTCAGTTATAAATCTTCATACATCTGCAAAATCAAATAAACAAGATTTATCAAGTATTTTAAAGAGTTTTCTGACAACTAACTCAGGTTCAATAGACGCATTAGCATGGTCTAACACCTCTTACAAGCCTACCCCAACTATTGTAGAGGCAGCTCAAGCTTTATACAAAGGACATAACGTCGATGAGATTTCTAGAAGTGATGCTAGTGCGATTAACCTATCAACAACTTCAAAATGTCTGAATCATATTATAGATACCTCAAAATCTAGAAATGAGAAAACAATTTGCTTCGTAACTGGCGTACCAGGTGCTGGTAAAACATTGGCTGGATTAAATATTGCCAACCAAAGAATGAAATCTGATAAGGATGAACATGCCGTTTTTTTATCAGGCAATGGTCCTTTAGTTGATGTCTTGCGAGAAGCATTGGCTAGAGACATGGTTTTAAACTCTCAAACAGATGAAACTATTAAAAAATCTGATGCTTTAAGAAACACTAGTGCATTTATTCAGAATATACATCACTTTAGAGATGAGTATCTAAAAAATGATGGTGAACCTATTGAGAAGGTAGTGGTTTTTGATGAAGCACAAAGGGCATGGAATCAAAAACAAGTTCAAGCATTTATGAAACGTAAAAGAGGCATCGATAATTTTTCTATGTCAGAACCTGAATTTTAATTCAAGTTATGGACCGTCATAAAGATTGGTGTACCATAGTTTGTCTTATTGGTGGCGGACAGGAAATTAACACAGGTGAAGCTGGTTTAAGTGAATGGGTAAATTCTATTATGACCAAATTTCCCAAGTGGAAAGTTCACTATTCTGACTTAATTGTTGATAGTTCAAACTATATCAACTCTATTGACCAGAAAAAGTGGTTGGCTGAGAATGCTAGTGCTAAAAAGGAATTACATTTAGCAGTTTCTTTACGATCATTTAGAAGTGAAAAGCTCTCAGAGTTTGTACATGCTTTATTGAATTTAGAACAAGATAGAGCCATGGAGTTATACCAACAAATCCATGTAAACTTTCCGATTTATCTTACAAGAAATCTGAATACAGCTAAACAATGGTTAAAAGACCAAAAGAAAGGCAGTGAGAGAACTGGAATTATTGCATCATCAGGCGCAAGAAGACTAAGAACCGAAGGAATAAATGTAAAAAATGAAATTTTGCCAGCTAATTGGTTTTTAAACGTATCTATTGATATACGATCTTCTGATTTTCTTGAAGAGACTGCGACAGAATTCGATATTCAGGGTCTTGAAATTGATTGGGCGTGCTTAGCATGGGGCGCAAATTTATATTACAAAAATGATGAATGGTATTTTCAAAACTTCAAGGGAACAAAATGGCAAAATATAAAGCAACAAACTGATCAAGACTATCTGCTTAACGCTTACCGTGTTCTTTTAACTCGCGCTCGTCAGGGTATGGTAATCTTCATTCCTTTTGGAGATAATACTGATATTACACGTTCTAGAAAATTCTATGATGGTACATGGGATTATCTATGTAGTATTGGAGTTGAACAACTTGATTAGTCAGATATGTATAAAGTATACGAACCATAGATACTATGTTTAGTTTAAATATCTAGTCTAATAACTTTTAAAAATTGAATCTTTAAAAAGGCTTATATGTCCCTGAAGCAAGGGGGTTACATAATTTTATTTATCTTCTTAACATTGACCTACTTTATTCAAACCAGAGAAATTAAAAAGCTGAAAGCCAGAATTGAGCAATTAATAAAGGCTCAAAACCCTGATGCGTCTCAAGACGAACGCTTAGCTTATTTAAGAGAAGAATTGGCACACCTTGAGCAAGTTCAGGCGGTTAAAGCATTGCGAAAACGATATCCAGAACTAAGCTTGCTTGAAGCTAACGAGTTATGGAAGCGTAAGTAAGGATTTAGGGCTACCTATTAAACCCTTAACCAGCGACTCTAGCTGACGGTTACGCATCAACACCATAACATTGCAAACTCAACGCTTAAAAAACCTTAAGATAAACGGGCAACCCAAATTTTAATCCCTCAAGGTAGCCCACATGCTAAAAAACCTATTTAAATCAAAGCCAAAGTTTGCAAAATACGATGATAAATATATCACCCTCACGGATAAAGAAATTTCCAGTATTGAGACGATGACCGCCGACATCAAAGACTTTGTAATGAAAAGCCGTGCGGTCAATAAAGTGGATTACCACACCCGAGACGTTCACGTTAAAGGTTATTGTGCGCTTAAGGCTAAGTTTGAAGTGTTGGACAATCTACCCAAAGCTTACGCACAGGGCTTTTATGCCAAAGCGGGCAGTTATGATGCGGTGATTCGCTTCTCTAACGCCAACTCTCGCATTGCGGCGGACAGACGCCTAGGCTACGTTATTGGTTTGGCGTTTAAAGTGTTTGACGTGGAAGGCAAAAAGCTTACCCCCGACGACCCGGACGCCACCACGCTGGATTACTTAGTGGTCAATTCGCCCGTATTTTTTACTAATAGTGTGGAAGATTATGCTTATCTGATGAAACTGCATTTTGGCTTTAATAAATATCTAGAAAAAAATAAATTGGCCTTGGCCAAATTTGCTTTTGATTGGCTGACCGAATACGGCAAAAAACGGCCGAATAAACACGGGATTGAGAGTCTTAATGCGTTTCGAAAAATAGTCACCATCAAGCCCAAAAACCCTTGGTTGTATGATTATTTTGCGATAGGCGCCGTACGTCACGGTGACTATATGGGCAAAATGCGAGTAGTGCCCACAAAAGCGGCCAAACAGAAGATTAAGCAAGCTAATATCCATCTGCTGACTGCAGATGAGGCGATACGACCTGTGCTGCTTAATGAGATTCGAGAGCATGATTTTGAATATGAGGTGCAGATTCAATTGTGCCGTAATGTCGAAAAACAGCCGATTGACAAGTTAACCCAAGAGTGGGATGAATCCGAAGCGCCGTTTGTCACTGTGGCAAGGCTGACTATCCCCCAACAACAGGTGCCTGATGATGGCAATTTTGCGGTGATGGAACACCTGTCCTTCACTCCGTTTCGCTGCTTAGAGGCTAACCGGCCGATTGGGCGTATTCAACAAGCTCGCCTGCAAGCCTATCAAACCTCATCGACCGTGCGCCATGCGGCGAATAAGGTAGAGCGACACGAGCCGGATAGCTTAGCGGCGTTGTTTACTGGGTCGCCGGATTAGGGGCTGTACGTCGCTACAATATACCTCTAAAAACCACTAGCATCCGAAAACATGATTATCGGGCAAAGGCAATATGTAGGTCATGACTAGGCACAAAGTTGGTTTCAGTCACTCGAAAGGTGGTGGGACCAATTTTATTAATCTTGCCACTCCCTTTCCAGCAAAAGGTAGTCAATTCATCGGGGTCACGATCGACGGTTAAAGAGAAATCTTGAATCGGGGTTGCCCAATTGGCGCCAGTGGTCAAGATGTATTTGATAGCACTGTGCGTATGCAGCTCATTTTTTTGGGCTTGACTAAAGGTATCATCGGCGCAAAAGGTTTGATACTCATCATGGCCAAAATAAGCCGAGCCCCCGACCGGCGGCTGATACGCATGACGCACAAAGGTGGTGGCATGCGCTTTAAAGGTTTGCTGCCAACTATAGATAGGCTGCGCTTCCCAATAAATATAAGTACTGGCATACTTATCAGTGGGGTCAAATGCGATTTTCTGTTGCAGCTTTTTTAGGGCAATATGGTCACACGTTAAGAGCTTTTTATTAATGGCGTTGATATTGTTGTCGCTGTGCCAATAGCCCATCAGCTCTTTATCGGTTACAGCGCAAGCCTTAAATAAATTGGTGGCATCCACCATGTTTTTAGCCGTGTGGGTCACCTCACCTTCTAGCAAGGTTACCGACGGTATAAACACACGCACGTTAAGGTCTGGATATACCCGTTTATTATCAACCCATAGTTTAAAATTGTCGATTAAAGCGCCTGCATCGGCATAATCGCTATCCCTAGGGGCGCTTAATGCAGGTAGCGGAAACAGCACGGTTTCCGTAATGTCTTTATCGCTTAGGTTGGCGAACTGATAGTCCACCCTAACCTTGTCTTTTGCGATATATAAGTCTTCGCTTTGCATACTAATAGCGTCATTTTTAAGATACTGCACCCCGCCCGTACCGATATAGCCGGTAGAGTCATTGGCGAGCGAGGGGAGTGAATAGGCTAAAAGTATAGCTACTAACAAGTTGCGAGGATTGGGTAAAAGATTCGCTGCCAGTCTATGAGTTGGTAGCATCCTGTTGATTCCTTTATAAATTGAGAGTGACGAATAACAACGAATGACCATAGTATACTAAATTTTTGTAGTCCATTCTTCGCATTAAGGTCGGTTTGATAACTCTGTGCTAGGCGCTTTATCTTAATTTGCCCTAGGTTATTTTATTCAAGGTTTTTTTATTCAAGGTTATTTTATAACGGTGTTAACATAATCAAAGGGCGTAGGTGGCTGGTCTTACATTTTTTTAACATGCGCTCACACCTTGCTACTGGTTGGCAGTCTATTTTAGCGTCAAACTGGTCAGTACAGTAAGGTTTGTACAGCAAGCCCTACCTGCACCAGTTTCCCTTTAGCGATGTTGTTTATCGTCTCATGTATCATGTATTAAGGATAATCGTATGAAAAACCCAAAAGCACCACAACCCGATTCGGTCAGCCATACCCTCGACCATACAGGTGTCACTACAGCCATGAATGACCCAATGGGCTCGGCATCGCGTGCGGCAGCCGGTTTAGATACTGCTAAACTCACGGATTCCAAAGATAGCCTCGTTGATGCGTTTACAGACAGCGATAGAATTGACCCCGACAGTTTGACCAATGAAATAGCGGCAGACGGTCAAGATGACTTTCATGAAGGGTTAACCCCAATCCATCGCTTAGACATTGATGAGTCGCGCATTGATGAGCTATTGGTTGAGGACTCGTTAGATGAAGACCACTACCCTACCATAAAAGATATCGCGGACGACGATGCCGTGGCCCACAGTCATGAAGATAAATAGATAGTATAAATAGTATAAGCAGCGTTTTATACCCAGCCGTCTAATGTTTTAACCCAGCCTTCAAGCAAAGGCTGAGTTAATGCTGCCATCAGCTCGATATGGCCCTCGTCACTATTTAGGGCAGGAATATAGCCATATTGTTGCCCACCTGCCTTGATAAACGTATCGCGGTTTTCAATCGCCAGTTCTTCAAGCGTCTCTAAACAATCCGCCGAAAAAGCCGGGCTCACCACTTGCACCGAGCCCACGCCGGCTTGGGCCCATTCGCTTAAAATCACATCGGTATACGGCTTCACCCATTCTTGTTTGCCAAAGCGTGATTGAAAACTGATAATCCAGTCATCCTCCTTTAGTCCTAGCATCTGCGCCACTTGGGCAGCGGTACATTTGCAGCGCCTTGGATAAGGGTCGCCTTTATCGGCATAGGGCTGGGGAATCCCATGAAAACTAAACATCAGCTTATCGGGCTTGCCGTGCTTGGCCTGATAGCGCTGGATAGAGTCTGCCAATGCTTTGATATATAACGGATGCGCAAAATAATCTTTGACGATACTATAACTGGGCAAATTGCGCTGTTTTAACGTCCATTTGCTGACGGCATCATAAACAGCGCCGCCTGAGGTGGCAGAATACTGGGGAAACAAAGGCAATATCACAAAGTGCTCCACACCCTCACGGCTAAGCTTATCCATCACATCGGGGATGGCGGGATTGCCGTAAGTCATAGCCGCATGTACCGACACCGTAAAGGGCTCAACGCTACCGATTAACCGTGTTTGCAGCATATCTACTTGCTGCTTGAGTATTTTACGAATGGGCGAATCGCCCTCCCACACACTGGCATACGCCTGGGCGACCCGCTTTGGGCGACTGGGCAGCACAAATACATTAAGAATAATCGCCCATAAAAACTGCGGTATCTCAATCACGCGCGGGTCCGACAAAAATTGCTTTAAAAAGCGGCGCACGGCAGGCGGCGTTGGCTCATCAGGGGTGCCAAGGTTCACCAATAACACGGCAATATGGGGTGGTTGGCTTGGTTTCATAAATTGGACTTATTGTTAGCTAATGAGTAACCTATTTTAACGGTTAGCGGGAGGCCATAGCAAAGATTTAGTGTAGCCGGGTCCGCCATTGCGAGATGGCGGCGAAAAACGCCATGCGATAACGGTACCCTAGACTCCGCCTGTTGTATTTAAGGCAAGTTGTACTTAAAGCAAGTTGTACTCAACCTCACATCCGCCTACAATACGCTAATAGTATTGTTTCTAAACCATATTCAAAACCTATCAGACACGTTAATAAGCCATGAGGTAATTTTGAACTCGCCACCCATCTCGATGCCACCAGTCCCTACGCCACCAGTCCCTACGCCACCCATCTCGACGCCCTCTCATCAAGCGGATAAATACGCCAATTCGGTTGGCATTGTGACCCCGCAGCGGATGCATTTTGATACCCCGCTGCTGCTGGAATGTCAGCGCACGTTGTCCCAGTTTGAGCTGGTTTATGAGACCTATGGCGTGTTAAATAGCGATGGCTCGAATGCGGTGCTGATTTGTCATGCGCTATCTGGCAGCCATCATGCTGCAGGCTATCATAGCCTAGAGGATAAAAAGGCGGGCTGGTGGGACAACATGATTGGCCCTAATAAAGCCATTGATAGCAATCGATTTTTTGTGGTGTGTCTCAACAACATCGGCAGTTGTCATGGTTCTACTGGGCCCACGTCTATCAATCCAGACAGTCCCACTGGCGCCCCTTATGGCCCCGATTTTCCCTTAATCACGATTAAAGACTGGGTGCATACCCAAGCCCTGCTCTCTGATCGCCTGGGCATTGCAGTCTGGCATGCCATTGTGGGCGGCTCGATGGGCGGTATGCAAGCGTTGCAGTGGGCAGTTGACTATCCGCATCGCCTGAAGCGCAGCGTGATTATTGCCAGCACGCCCAAACTATCGGCGCAAAATATTGCCTTTAATGAAGTGGCTCGGCAATCTATCTTATCTGACCCTGATTTTAAAGCAGGGCGCTATTTGGAGGCGGGCACTTATCCACGCCGTGGTCTTATCTTAGCGCGTATGGTCGGCCATATCACCTATCTTACCGATGCGGCTATGAAATCAAAATTTGGCCGTGATTTAAAATCGGGCAAATTTATGTACGGCTATGACGTTGAGTTTCAGGTCGAAAGCTATTTGCGCTACCAAGGCGAGCGGTTTAGTGAAAATTTTGATGCCAATACCTATTTATTGATGACCAAAGCGCTCGATTATTTTGACCCCACACGTGACTATGTGGCTGATATTGATGTTGATGTTAATGTTGATGACGATAATAGCCGTGTGGTGGATAGCATGGATAACTCCCGTATTGACGACGATAGCGAGAGGGTTAACGACAGTTTAGATAATGATAGTTTGGATAATGATAGTTTGGATAATGATGGTTTTGTCGATAACGGGATGGAGGATTTAGAGGCACTCAAGCTCACCTTTGCCCATACCAGTTGTCAATTTTTAGTCATCTCGTTTACCACCGATTGGCGCTTTGCCCCAGCACGCTCGCAAGAGATTGTCGACGCCCTAATGGCAACCGACAAAGCGGTCAGTTACGTCAATATCGACGCCCCACACGGGCATGACTCGTTTTTATTTCATATCCCTCGCTATTTGGCCGCCGTCAAAGGCTTTTTGAATGCGCCGTTTCTCGGCAGACCTGATAGTCAGGAGACACCCGTATGCGAATAGATCACAAGCTGGCCAAACGCTGGATTGCACCCCACTCTCGAGTATTGGACTTAGGCTGCGGCGATGGCTCGCTGCTAGATCATATGCAAAAAACCTTGAATGTGACGGGTTACGGCCTAGAGTTGAATGGCGATAGCATTAACTTGGCGATTGCCAAAGGGCTGAACATCATCGAGCAAGATTTAAACGATGGTCTTGGCCGCTTTGCCGATAATAGCTTTGATACGGTAGTAATGGCAAGGGCGCTACAAGCGGTTATGGCGCCTGATGCGTTATTGTTGGATATGCTACGGGTGGGGCGTGAAGCGGTGATTACCTTTCCTAACTTTGCGCACTGGCAAAATCGGCTGCATTTAGGCTTAAAAGGACTGATGCCGGTGTCAGAAGCGCTGCCCTATGAGTGGTATAACACCCCCAATATTCATCTGTGCACGTTTAAAGACTTTGAACAGCTGTGCTTTGACAACAATATCCGTATTATTAATCGGTTTGCGGTCTCCGATGCGCCCGCTCACGCCCGCAAACGACGTTCGGCATTAATGACCTCGCTGATTCGCCAAGCACCCAATTTATTGGCAGACGTTGCAATTTATCGGGTGACAAAAGGTAGCAAATAAGGGCTGCACACCGTTAATGAGCGTCTTTTTACCTCTAACATGGGTATGCAATACATGAATCAGGTAGGGATACGGGCTATTTTAGGGCCAAAATTAGGGCCAAAATTTTTGAACCAAGATTTGAGTTTCTATAAAAGCAGTGGTAAGCTACTACCCTTAGCGACATCATCTTTACAAGTATTTTGTTTCATTATCTGTTTTACCATTGACTATTTATTATGGATTGCTTATGAAATCTCTTAAAGCTGCTTTATTTATTGCCCTGTTTGCCACGACAGGGCTGGCACAGGCGCAGCTCACTGCCAATGTGTCTTTAGATAGTTCTCGCTATGAGCAAATGAGCATGAACGATTTAATCAGTCGTGCCAATCAAGGTAGTGACTATGCGCAGTTTTATTTAGCCAAACGCTACCAAAAAGGCATGGGCGTTACCCAGGATTCGCAAAAAGCGATTGAATGGTACACCCGCGCCGCCAATCAAAATGTCACCCCAGCCCAGCTTAATTTGGGCATTATGTATGTGCGCGGCGAAGGGGTGGCAGTCAATGAGCAACAAGCAAGGCTTTGGCTAGAGCGTGCCGCCAAACGTGGCGATAACCGGGCTAGTTATACGCTGGCGTTGATTGATGAGAAACAAAGTAAACTGGTAGATGCTTATAAATGGTATGAGCTATCGGCTCGTGAGGGGATGCTGAACGATCAGGTACGCAGCAAAGCGAAGAGTAAAATTGGACAGTTGGCGCTCAATCTATCGAGCTCCGATATGGCAGGGGCTCGCCACGAATCTGATAGCTGGTTTCAAAGTAAATAACCGCTTAGGCAGAACTTTGCTCTACAATTATTAAAGCCGTTCTGCTAGCATTTATAGAGATAAAAAAGACCCAGAACTGAGCTGGGTCTTTTTATTTTTAGGCAATTGATTTAACTATGGTTGCTATCGTTGAACGCTTTGGCAATTGTTAAACACCTCGCTTAACATTTTGTCTATCGGTTAATGCCCTAAAATCTTTGATAAAAATTGCTGCGCCCGCTCACTGCGTGCGCCTTCAAAAAACTCCTCTTTACTGCAATTCTCTACAATATGGCCCTCATCCATAAAAATAATACGGTTGGCAACTTGGCTGGCAAAGCCCATCTCATGGGTCACACACATCATGGTCATGCCCTCTTTAGCCAGCTCGACCATCACATCCAAAACCTCTTGAATCATTTCGGGGTCAAGCGCGGAGGTTGGCTCGTCAAATAGCATACACACCGGGTCCATCGCGAGCGCCCGCGCAATGGCGACGCGCTGTTGTTGCCCACCAGACAACTCGGCAGGATATTTATCTGCTTGAGCTAACAGGCCAACTCGCTCAAGATACGCCAAACCTTTTTTATCGGCCTCGCTACGGCTGCGGCCTAATACTTTGATTTGAGCCACCGTTAAATTGTCAATAATGGTCAGATGCGGAAACAACTCAAAATGCTGAAATACCATACCCACTCGGCTACGCAACTTGGGTAAATCGGTTTTTGGGTCGCCCACACCCACGCCATTGACAAAAATGTCACCTTTTTGAAACGGTTCTAACGCATTGACGGTTTTAATCAAGGTCGATTTACCACTGCCTGATGGGCCGCAAACCACCACCACATCGCCACGATGCACATGGGCAGTACAATCGGTCAATACCTGAAAATCGCCATACCATTTACTGACATGAGACATCTCAATGACCATCTCATCACTTTTGTGACCGGTATTGGTGACCAAACCACCAAAATCGTTGATATAAGTATCTGGGTTATTGTCTGTCTCAACGGGGTGCGGTTTGGCACCTGTGGTACGGTTTACTGAAGTTACGCTCATTGTTTTCTGCCTTTAATAGTGTTCTGCCTCTAATAGTGTCTTATAGCTTTAATCCGGTATAAAAAGTCATCAGGGGCTCAAAAACGCATATTTTTTTGTAAGCGCTGCACACCTATAGACGCCAGCAAACTGATGATAAAATAGACTGCCCCGGCCCCTAAAATATAGGGGGTTAAATAACCCATTAATTCGCCGCGTACATAGGCGGAGCGAAAAAAGTCACTCAAGCCGATGGCAAATACCAAGGTGGTATCTTGAAACAGGATAATACACTGCTGCAAAATAAGCGGGGTCATCTTACGAAACGCCTGCGGCAAAATCACCAAGCGCATGGTTTGCCCATAGGTCATGCCCAACGCTTTTGCCGCATTAACCTGCGCGCTACCAATGGACTGAATACCAGCGCGCACCACCTCTGAAAAATATGCAGCCTCAAACACCATAAAGGCGACGACACAAGAGGTGAATGCCGTATCAAACATAATATATTTGCCGGTAATGCCGTTATAAATCATGGGCACCGCAAAATAAAACCACAGCAAAATGAGCAGCAGGGGCACTGAGCGAAAAAAGTTAACGTATAACTTGGCAGGCAGCTCCAAAGCTTTAATGCCCGATAAGCGCATCATGGCTAAAATGGTACCCAGCGCCATACCGCCAACAATCGCCAATAGGAGCACTTTCATGGTCACGATCATGCCACTCATCAAACTTGGATAGGCGGTGCTTAGTTCGGTGACAAGAACACTCATTTTTCACCTCCTGCGATTAGCCCAGGCACGCGTAGCTTACGCTCTATAAACCCCATAATCCCAATTAAAGACAAATTGAATAACAAATAGATGATAGTGGCATAGGTATAAATTTCGATATTGTTTTGAGTATACTCGCTGATGGTTTTAGTTTGACTAATGAGCTCCATCACCCCAACTAAGGAGGCAATCGACGCATTTTTGTAACAGTTGGTGAGCTCAGAGCTTAGTGGCGGCAGGATCACTCGAAAGGCTTGCGGCAATAACACTTGACGATACGCTTGTGCAGTCGTGAAGCCCAAGGCATAGGCGGCGTTGTGCTGACCCTCGGGCAAAGACTCAATGCCGGTGCGCACTTGCTCGGTGATACGCGCTGCGGTAAACAGCCCAAGCCCAATACTGGCCGATATCATTGCTGAGGTATTGGGCGATAGGCCTTTATACCACCATTCCTGTAAAACCGGCGTTAACCAGCCGGGTGCCACATAAAACCAAAAAAACAGTTGTACCAGCAATGGGATGTTACGAAAAAAGGTGACGTAAGTCGTGCCAATGATGCGTGCCGTTTTGCTCGGCAGGGTACGCATAATACCCAGCACGGTGCCAATGCCTAGCGCAATCGCCCAGGCGATAGTACCAATCAACAATAACCAGCCAAGCCCCGATAGCATCCAATGCAAATAGAGGCTATCGCCAATCCCGGTCGACTCAAAGAGCACACCCCAATGCCAACTATAATTCATGCGTGTGATGCTCCACTAAGTTACTTTTGCTAGGTTACTTTTGCTTGATTAAGCATCAAACTATTGTCGTTTTAATGCCGTCATGACGATATAATCTTTGTAGTCCTATCTTTTTAATAGACTATAAGACAACCATGGCTTAATAAAATATTAGCGCTATCTTGTTAAAATTCTGTTTGTTACAAAGCAATATGCCCATACCTTTGCTTGTTGGCGAAAGTATGGGCATGGTTAACGCCTTACCACAATAGTGCTGTCTTATGGAGCCGTTGCCGCTATAGGTTGGGCGCCATCGTGCGGATTGGCAATCAGTGCTTTAAGGTTGTCAGACATCGCAAAGTTCATGTTCACATTTTTAGGTGGAATTGGGTTCATAAACCATTTGTTATAAATATCATTAATCTCACCCGAGGCATACACACTTTTTAGAGCACCATCCACAATTTCTTTAAATTGTGGGTCATCTTTACGCATCATACAGCCGTAAATCTCAAACGATTGCGGGGTGCCCACAATGTGCCATTCTTCGGGATGGGCAGACTTCGCTTGCTCACCAGCCAACAACACATCATCCATCATAAAGGCATCGGCACGGCCATTTTCTAACATCAAAAATGCTTCGCCATGATCTTTTGCCGAGATAATATTGGCGTTTAGGCTATTATCTTCATTGTATTTACGAATATAACGCTCAGAGGTTGTGCCCGCGGTGGTGACTAGGGTGCGCCCTTTTAGGTCTGGAAAATCGTTAATGCCAGAGTCTTTCTTGGTCAACAACCGAGTGCCAATTTCAAAAAAGCCTGTAGAAAAAGCAACTTGCTTTTGGCGCTCTTCATTATTGGTCGTCGAGCCACACTCAAAGTCAATCGTACCATTTTGTACCAAAGGGATACGGGTTTGCGAGGTAATCAGATTATAGCGCACTTTAAGGTCAGGCATATTGAGCTTTGTTTTCACCGCATCGACCACTTTCATCTCTAAATCGTGGGCATAGCCTAATGGCTGGTTCGGATCGTCGGCGATATAAGAAAAGGGAATAGAGGAATCCCGAAAACCGACCACAATGGTGCCCGATTCTTTAATTTTATCCAAAGTGCCAGAGGTAGCGCTTGCTGCTGCGCCCTCGGTTGTTGGCGTGGTTGAGGTATCCGTACTGCTGCCTGCTGTGGCCACCCGCGCATCCGTACTGACCGATTGGTTATTATCACAACCCGTAAGACCAACGACCATAAGGGTAGCGAGCGTCAACGTTTTAGCCATATAAGCCATAATCAAGTCCTTTTCTATATTGAATTGGGGTCGAACATCGCCCTGAATGGGCAGTACTTAACCTTGTTTAAAGAGTCTTGTTGCATAAGCCTTATGTCTAACTAACTTTCTTCAACTAACTCTCTTCAACTAACTCTCTTTAACTAACTCTCTTTGACCAGCGCTATTTAATAATCCTTGTTAAATAAAGGGCCGTGCCAATCTAGACAATCAACTTAAAGCAATCGCCTTTAGGCAATCAACCTAAGGCAAACAAGGCATTTAGAGTCTACTTAAACTGCTGATATCAAAAAATTGACCCACGCTATAAAACGCACCACATTCAAGCAAACCTGCTAGTACCTATCCATCATAGTACATAACTGTGACGTTTTGCAAAATTATTCTAATATTTTCATAAATATGTAACCAAACTATGATTTAAAAATAGTGTGTTTGCTGCTCAGATAGTCTTGTTATTGGTAAAGCTATTGATAAAGTGCTCTGCTGCAATAAAAGCGGCACAAAATGCTAAGGGGCATTTGATAAATACGGGATGCCCCCCATTTAGTAGAATAATAGAACATCCATCCATAAGGTATTTTGAACCCACTTTTTTGCCACTTTATCTCAAAGCAAGTATCTCAAACCCCCTATCAACGATGCGATGTTTAAAGCCAATCTTAAGAGAGACCTGATGACTATACCAAATACACCGACTATATCAAATACGCCGACTCAATCCAATCACCCTACTGATGACTTGCGCCAACGCTTTTTTATCAAGGACTCTCCAGTACGTGGCGATGTGGTGCGCTTAAAGCACAGTTACGCCACCATTGTTGCTCAAAAAGATTATCCTGAGGCACTCAAAAGGCTGATTGGTGAGTTATTAAGCGCCGCAAGCTTATTAATTGGTACGCTAAAAATTAACGGCACCCTGTCTATTCAATTGCAATCATCCGATGAGTCCAGCCTGCTCAACTGGGCAATGGCAGAATGTGATCAGTCCGGTATTATTCGCTCACTGGCGAGCTGGAAGGCGGATACTGATGCCCAAAAACAGGCTTGGGCGAGCAAGATAAGTGCTGATGAAGCATTTGCGGAGCTTGGCGAGGCGGGGCGTGGGGTGTTGTTTATTAATATCCAACCCGAGGGCGGCGAGCCTTATCAAGGTATTGTCGAGCGTAGCCAAGATAATTTGGCGCAGTGTTTGGCACACTATCAATTTCAATCTGCCCAAATCCCGACCTTAATCAACCTAAGCTGCGATGGCTTGCAAGCAGGCGGTATTTTGGTGCAGATGCTGCCGTACACTGCCGAAGAGGCGAGGCTTATTGAGCAAAATGCAAGCGCCGGTGTGGACGATGACTTATGGATGCGTTTGACGCTGTTAACCCGTACCGTCAAACCCGAGGAGCTGACCACCCTGACGCCCAATGAAATTATTTATCGCTTGTATAATGAAGAACAGGTGATTGCGCCAAGCCCGGTTGCGTTGTCCTTTGGTTGTACGTGCTCACGGGATAAATCTGCCAAAGCCATCGCCCTTATTGGCGAGTCGCAAGCCTTAGAGATTATTGAGGAGCAAGGCGGCACTATAGCGATGGATTGCGGATTTTGTGGAACTATTTATGCATTTAATCGCGATGATGTGATGGATATTTTTGCTTAGCGCTGTTGCGTACTGCAGCTTTTAATAACACTTGGTTAGATTGGCGACGATTTTTATTTACAACGGTATCGATTTAAAATGTCGCCGGTTTAACACGTCGCCGGTGTCAACAAGCGTCAGGCTTATACCTCTACGGTTAGGCTATCTTCAAAAGAGTGAATACAAGGCTCAAACGCATGTTGACTAACCCCTGCACTAAGCCACGCTATAATCTGTTGATGCACTCTAGCATTATATAATAAATTAATGTGCCCGACCCCATGAAACACTGCTTTATGCCCCTCTGGAACGGGTAAAACGTGGTCAATATCCTTGCCCTCCTCATGCTCCTCGCCTAAGGCAGACTCGACCGCCACCAAACCATCGCCGACTAGATTGCTGGTGGCGGAGTTATAGAGTCCACCCACTAAGGTGCCAGCAATAAGATAGGTGGTCACATAATTCGGTGGCGGCGCCGGGTGTAAAAACCCTTGTGGCAATAGTTGCCGCCCTCCTAAAGCCTTCCAATCGGCATCTCGAATACTACCATGGCGTAAATCGATAATCCCCGCACTGCGTAGGTCGGCTAATTTAACCAAGGACCCTGAAAAAGGCAGACCGCTTAACAGCTCCACCATATAGTTTCCCATCTGCTCCAAAATCGCACCCTGATGCGGCGAACCAATGGTTATCAAAGTGCGGGCAAGATACATCCAGTCGTGGCGCTGCTGCTGACCATAAAATAGAGCACTACGCGATACAAGCCCGCCCATACTATGGCCTATGAGATTAATTGTTGAAATATCAGGATTTTCATGTATTAAGGTATGCAGCAAGTGGCTAAGCTGACGTCCATTGTCGGCAATGCGGCGGCCAGTATTATAATCAAGATACAATACAGTGCTGTTGGGCTGACTTTGTTGCAGCTTAACCCCTAAACTGTCCTTATCGGCTGCCCGCCAACCAAAATGGCTCATACACAAGCCATGAATTAAAATATAAACATTGCCTGATAGCTGACCCTTTTGCAAATTGCCTTGTGCCGTATAAAGCGCCATTTTAACGGCCAAAGGATTATTTTGACTGACCAAGCGATCGCCCATAATCCCATTAAGCGCATTGACCAATAGTTTGAGCCTATAGGATACCGGCCTTATTTCTTCTGTCACTAGATTATAATCGAGTAGCTTTTGATTGTAGGTACGCACACCAAAGCTCACCCCATCACCCACTGTCTTTACTGCCGTACGCACCACACTATAGGCTTGTCCGATAATACTCGCGTCCCAGCCTTCTTTATTATTGCTATCAAAACGACCAATAGGGCGCAGCAGTATTTCGCAGTGTAGGGCTGAAATAATGTCGGTTATTTCAGCCACACCAGTTGCGGCCAGTTGCGCCAAGCCTTCAACAATTTGGCCATAGGTTATGGCCACATAGTCAGTGGGTCGCCGCGCTTGCTCGGTGGCGTTAGGCGTGCTAATGGTATTGTAGCTGTACTCGCCTAAGGTTAAATTCTCTAATGCTTGCTGCGATAAACAGGGCACCCCCTCAAAGGACATTGCGGCCAACGCTTCTGGTAACCCATCGAGCCCAATATACTCTTTGTCTTGCTTGTTCTTTAAGGCCACTTGCGCTTGATGTGCCGCTAAACGCGCAGCATCTAAGGGTCTGGTACGCCCATTTAAAAGTAGGGAGTCACTTGGGGCAGCTTTGGTGCTGATAGGCGTAATATTGCCCAAGGTTGAATCAACCTTATCTAAGCGCAGAGGCTCGATAATGGGAGATATGTTAATACTCATGCGTGACCACTGCCCAAAGAGAATAGGCTAAACATCTTACGGGTTATCACACTCAAATTATATCTATTTATTGAAGTGTTCCTGTAACCTATCATTAATGCCGATTAAAAATCAATAATTCAAACACCAGTGTTAGCCGAGGTGGGCTCAAGTAAGCAGAGAGTAAGTAGAGAATAAGCAGCGTTAAGCGAGATAGCCGACATACAACATTACCCTACTTTCTTGTCTAGCTATCACTTCGAGCTATCATTTCTAGCTATCACTCTTGACTGCACATAACCAGCATCTGAATTTACAAAACAATGTCAAAATCTTCTGAATAACTGTAATAGCGGGAGTCTAAAGCCATAGACCCATCATCGTTAAGCCATTGGATAATTTTTCGATGCACCTTGTCGTCATGAATTAGTTGCTGATGGTGCATACCATAAAACACCGCTTTATGACCCTCTGGCACAAATAAAGCGTGTTCTTCAGCATGCTCCCCCAATGCAGATTCCACCGTTACTAAGCCATCGCCAAGCACGTGACTGGCTTTAAAACCGTATAAGTTTTCCATCAAAGTGCCGGCAATAAAATAGGTATGGATATCGGCCGGTAGCTCGGTGGGATGACGAAAGCTATCTGGCAACATACTGCGTGTTTCCAATGCTTTCCAGTCTTCATCACGGATACTACCGTGACGCAAATCCACAATACCCGCGCTACGGATATCACCAAGTTTGGCGATTGAGCCCGCAAAGGGCAGTTTACTTAGCGATTCTTGCACTAAGGAGCCGATACGCTCCAATAATGCGCCTTGATGTGGGGTACCTATGGTCACCAGCTTTTGTACTCGATTCACCCATTCTGCGCCGGTGAGCTTGCCATAAAATAAGGCACTACGGCACACCAGCCCGCCCATGCTATGACCAATCAAGTCGATTTGGGTGATATTAGGATTGTGAGTCACTAAGTCTTGCAACAACTTAGCGTACGCTCGGCCATTGGTAGAAATGCGTTGCCCAGTATTATAATCCAGATGCAACACCTTCACTTGCGGGTTATCACGGATAATTTTTTGCGCAAGTCCAGTCGTCTTGCCCGGCTGCCAATGCAGATAGCTCATACACAAGCCGTGGGTCAACACGATAACCCGTCCTGATAGTTCGGTACTCGAGGCATTTGCCGTTTGCCGTTGCCTGCGCTCCTCAGAACCGACAAGTGCTGACGCTTTATGATAATAAGGTTTGCCATAACAGTTATAAAATCGCATCGGCAGCGCCAGCGGATTATTGTGGCTGACCAAATGGTCTCCCATCACCCCATTCATGGTATTGACAAACATTTTTAGGGTATCGGGCAAAGGCTGCGGTTTTTTAGGAATTGGGGTGTAGGGATAGTCCCCAATACCCGTATATAGGCTATTTCCGACTATTAAGGTTAACTTGCGTAGCGTATTGTAAAGCCGCCCAGTAAGGCCGTATTGCCACAGCGTAATCTGACGCTTATTAAATCGACCGATGGGGCGTAAAATAATTTCACGGTGGATGGCCTCTACTATTTCGGAAGTTTCTACCACGCTGGTGGTTGCCAATTGCGCCAAACCTGTCAAAAAATCCTTGATACCGATAGGATCTGGAATCAGTGTCGGATCATTGATGTCTCTCTCAAGCTCACTAAAGTTAACATCGTTACCCAGCATGAGCCTATCAAAATGCTCATATAAATCATGCGACCTTTGTATATTGGTTTCAAAGAGTTGGTCAGTATTCGCAGGTTGAATAGAGATGCTCATAATGGTGACAACTTAAGTATGTTGGTCTTATATAGTACGCTGTCACTGGCCAAAATAAAAGAGACAGTCATACCGCTAATCATACCGACAGTCAGAACAATGGTCTCGACCACTTTGGCAACCTAGCCGTGCCTACCGGCTCAGCCTAAGCGACGTTGCCACCCCAAGTATGTTGCTGCAGCTTTAGTGACAGCGTATCGCCTGCCTGAAGTACCCCCACCCCCGCTGGCGTCCCCGTCATAATGATATCGCCTGCTTGTAGGCTAAACGCATAGCTCATCTCGCTTAGCAGCGCATATACAGGCAGCAGCATCTGATTGCTATGCCCATCTTGAGCTAGGCGCTCATTGATAAGCAACTGAAAGTTAACCGCTGTAAAGTCGCCACACTCGCTACTGTCTACCCAATCGGCCAACACGCACGCCCCATCAAAGCATTTGGCCCGCTCCCAAGGATGGCCTTGCTGTTTTAGCTCGGTTTGTAAATCGCGTAAGGTGAGGTCTAACCCTAAGGTCACAGCATCGATTAAACCGGCGGTTTGCTTGACCTCATTAACGCAAGCTTGGCTTAAATCGTGCCCTAAGCGCAAGCATAGCTCGGTTTCATAATGCACCGCATAGCTTTTATGACGGGGCACATCCTCATACATACTGGCGATGGGGGCATGGATGGATACCACACTGAAGGCAGGTTTAATAAATAACAACGGCCGCTCAGTCGCCTTATTACCCAGCTCTGCAATATGCTCGGCATAATTGCGCCCCACACACACTACTTTAGCGGCTGCGCTCACTAGGGTTGGCGCTGCTGCTGTAGCAGCTAAAGTCTTTGTGATATTAGAATTAGGTAAGGTCATTATAATGCTCCGTTACTAAGTATTCAGTATTCTGGGCTCGGCACTTTTAGAATTAGAATTTGGAATAAGGATGATTATTGGCGAAGAGGAGAGAGGATAAGCAGGCAGGGGATAAGCTGTCGCAAAACCACTGCTATAAACGGGTAGGTATAGAGAATACTGCCAGTCCTACTCCGCTCGCTGACCGCTATCGCAATAAAGCACTAGGAGACTGTAGCGGTTAGCACATCGGGCGGCACATCAGGCGCCACATAGCGGTTATGGCGATTCATACGCCGCTCTAACCCACGAAACAGTAACAGTATTAGCCAGGTCAACACCAAATAGATAATGCCAGCGGCAAAATACAGCTCAATATTGGTATAGGTTTCGGCGCTGATGGTTTTGGCGACGCCGGTAATATCGAGCAGGGTTATCGTCATCGCCAGCGAGCTGCCTTTGAGCATAAATATAACCTCATTACTATAGGCGGGCAGCATGATACCAAAAGCACGCGGCAAGATAATACGGGTTAACTTTTGCATCTTTGACATGCCAATGGCATCGGCGGCCTCAAGCTCACCTGCGGGTATGGATTTGACCGCACCACGGATGATTTCGGCAATATAGGCACTGGTATTTAAAGTAAAGGCAATAATGGCGCACCAAAAGGCATTTTTAAATACGGGCTCCCATAAAAATGAGCTTTTTAAAAACTCGGACTGCTGAAAGCCATAATAAATTAAATAGATTTGCACCAGCAATGGGGTACCACGAAAAAAGAAGATGAATAAAAACGCAAAAAACTTGAACAGCTTATTGGGTGATAAACGCAGCAGCGCCAATATCAGCCCTAAAAACAGCCCTATCACTCCCGATAATACCACCAGCTCAACCGTGGTGATTGCGCCGTTCAACAACGCAGGAAATGAATCAATGATGACTTGCCAGCTCCAGTCCATAAGATAATGCTATCCTTTTAGCAGGTTAAAAGGGAAGGCAGCAGACTGCCTATTTAAACGCTGAGCATATCTTTGGGCTGGATTGACACGCCACTCTAGCCACATCACCACACCCGTAATAATAATCGTCAGTCCTAAATAAATCATGGCGGCAGCCAGATAAAAGGTAAAAGAGTCTTGAGTGGCCGCTTTGCCACGATTGGCATGATACATAATATCTTGTAACCCAATCACAGAGACCAAAGCGGTGTCTTTTAGTAACACCAAAAACAAGTTTCCCAGACCAGGCAAGGCCAGTTGCCAAAATTGCGGCATGGTAATTCTAAAGTAGATTTGCCATGGCCGCATTCCGATGGCTTCGGCCGCCTCACGTTGACCGTGCGGTATCTCTTGCATCGCCATCCGAAACACCTCGGTGGCATAAGCCCCAAAGGCAATCGACAGTGCTAAAACCCCAGCCAAAAAGGGGCTAAAATCGACAAACGTCTCGTAGCCAAAGTATCGCAAGGTGGCCTGCAAAATAATAAAACCACCATTATAAATAAACAGCACCAGCAACAATTCGGGGATACCACGCATGGTTGAAGTATAAAGCGTGGCAAGCTTGCGCAGCAACCAAACATTAGAGAGTTTGGCCGAGGCACCGAGTAACCCGAGTATCACCCCAATCGCCAAACTGGCCAAGGCCAGCTTTATCGTCACGGTTGCCCCACTTAGCAGCAGGTGTCCAAAACCATATAAATCTAGCACGTCATCAGCATCCAAAGTTGGTTAAGCGCGGCCTCATAGGCCAAGTTGGCGCATGTATAGTTGCTTTTAAAGTATGCTACCTTAAAAGCACCACTGGGCTTAGCCTTTGCCCTAGCCCTAGCCCTAGCCCTAGCCCTAGAAATAGTGCGATTTAATCTGCTCATATGTGCCATTTGCTTTAAGCGTCGCCAAGGCGGTATTAAATTTGTCTTTTAACGGGTCACCCTTACGCACAGCAATACCAAAATTATCGTTATTATCAATCTCTTTGCCAATGACCGCAAAATCAGGCTTACCCGTACTCAACCAGTTCACCACAGGTGCCGTATCCGCCAAAATAGCATCTAAACGCCCGGCTTCTAAATCTAAAAAGGCATCACCAATGGTGTCATATAATTTAGTGTCTGTTTTGGGTAGATTCTCTTTTATCCACTGTGAGGCGATAGTCGCTCGCTGCGTTCCCAAGGTGACCTTTTCTAACGCCGGCTTATCCTCTGGATTCAGCGTACTGTCTTTTTTAGCAACAAAGACCAAAGAATTTTTAAAATAAGAGTCGCTAAAGTCGACCTGTTCGGCGCGCTCTGGGGTGATAGACATGCCAGCAATCACGGCATCGTATTTGCCTGTTTTTAGACCTGGAATAATATTATCCCAATCTTGAGCGACAACCTCGCACTTTGCCTTCATCTCAGCGCATAACGCATTCACCAGCTCAACATCAAAGCCTATTAACTTGCCGCTACTGTCCGTCATATTAAATGGCGCATATGCACCCTCGGTGGCGATACGGATTGACGCTTGCTCACCCGCCGGTGCTGTCGCTGCTGCCTCGGGTGCAGCAGCGGAGGTTTGCTCCGCTTTGTTACAGCCGACCAATAGGCTCAGCGATAGCCCCGTTGCTAAAACGGCGGCTGACTTGATAAAGGTATTAAAACCTGTGCTTGGTAACGTATTAATATGTTGCATAGAGACTATCCTATTAGTGATCCTAGTTGTGAATACTGCTTAAATATAGCGCCAGATGTCTTAAATAAATGGCGTTTTTTAAATAGGCCGTGTCAATAACTTCAAGGGTGAAGATAAAAAGCGCATACAGATGGATGACAAAAAGAATACCTGACCTAAGTTGTAAAGACAAATCTTTTATTTTTGAGTGTATCTGACGCAAACCATATTTTGCTCATACGTCCTACGCGATATAGCCACCCCTAGCAGAATGCTAGGTTTGGCAATTTGGAACCTTGCTAACTGGTGCTGTGCTACTTATTTTATTGAGCAGTATGGTTACAAGAGCGTTAGAGGATACGGTGATTGGCATCGGCATGGTGTGAGGCCATAAACGCCTGTACCCGAGGCGACTTGGGCGCATCAAAGATTTGCTCGGGCGTACCCATCTCCTCTATCCGGCCTTGGTGCAAAAACACCACTTTGCTCGACACATCACGAGCAAACCGCATCTCATGGGTCACAATCAACATCGTGCGCCCCTCGGCCGCCAAATCACGCATCACCGCCAATACCTCATTGACCAGCTCGGGGTCTAACGCTGAGGTGGGCTCATCAAACAAAAGCACTTGTGGCTTCATGGCCAAAGCACGCGCAATTGCAACACGCTGGCGCTGTCCACCTGACAAATTGTCCGGATAGGCGTCTTTTTTATCCAGCAAACCCACTTTATCGAGTAAGGCTTCACCCTCGCTAATGGCCTTATCCTTGCTTACTTTTAAAACCTGGGTGGGCCCTTCGATAATGTTTGCCAAGATGGTTTTATGCGGCCATAAATTAAAGTTTTGGAACACAAAACCCACCCGAGCCCGCAAGCTTTCTAACTGCTTTTGCTTGGCGGCTTTTAACTCGCCCTGTTTGTTGGGCACTAAATCCAGCACTTCGGTGCCTAAAATAATCTTACCCTGATTCGGTTTTTCCAATAAATTGACACAGCGTAATAGCGTCGATTTCCCCGAGCCAGAAGATCCCAATATCGAGATGACATCGCCATCATAAGCGGTTAAGGACACGCCTTTTAATACCTCAAGTGCGCCATAGCTTTTATGAATATTTTGTAAATCTAGAGCGATAGGTCGTTCTGTTAGCGCTTGATTTGCTGATGGGTTTACTGATGGCTTTGCTGACGGGGGACGAGGTATGGTTTGTGACATAACAAATAAGTTATCCAAAAAATTTAACGCTGAGGTCGGTACAAGGTGCGAGACAGGGGACGCTTGCCCTAGCAATTTTAAAATCTTTAACCATTTTAAAGCGTTATCTGCACTAAATCTACGCCAAATATGAAGCTTAATAGTGCATTTTTTTTGTTTGCGTGGCCAATTTGACAAAATTTTTAGGCAAGCGCCCGTTTAATCTGGGTCTCACCACATAAATGCAAAAAACCAGCCAAAGTGGCTGGTTTTAAAAGAAATGACGTTATTGATTTGTCGCTATAATTATTTAAGCGATGGGTCAATGTCCCTACGCTTAACCTATTACGAATCCCCTAAACTATAGAGGTGAGAGGTGCACTTGTAACCCAGCTACTGATGCAATTTTTAACCCTACTGGGCTTACACAGTAGCCCACGCCAAACATTGCGAGCAAGCCACTAACCTAATATGTAGAAACGTTCTCTTCAGTATCTGTACCATCCGCAACAGCAGCCTTATCTGTAGTACCGGTTTGGTCCGTACCCATCGCACCAGCATCAGGGGTGGCCATCGTATCGGCGCCCGCTGCCATTGACGCATCAGCGGTTGCTGTATCTGGCGTTGCTGTTTCTGGCGTTGCTGTTTTTGGCGTTGCTGTTTTTGGCATAGTCGTGCTGTGAGCAGCGTCGGCTGTTGTATCCGTCATCGGATGTTCGGCGTCCATCGTGATACCTGTAGCAGCGGCAGGATCCGTTTGCGCCGCATCTTGGGTCACGCGTTGTTGGGCATCTATTGGCATCGCAGGCTCTTCACGAACTTCAGCATCTTTTTCAGGGCTGCTACAGGCGGTAACAGCAACAACCAATACAGCCATTATGACCACTTTACTGAAAATTGATTTATTAAATATACTCATACGATCCTCTTCTTAAATTAAGACTGGTATTCCAGCAATATGTTTGTAGCGACTTATTGACAGTTAACAGAAGGATGTCTATCGCAAGAATAAAAAGTCACATCAACATTTGCGACTCGTTATTTTGTTGACTATAGGCACACTTCAGGCACACTTCTGTATACCTGAATAACAACTTGGCTACTTCATCATTGACATCATCAACAATGCCTAACGCGATAAAGGATAAGCGTTTACCCTTATGTTTTATAGGGAGTTTTTAGAGGGTTTTAGTAGCGGTTTGTGAGAACGGGTGAAGGGGCTATAGATGCCTGCGCAAAATGCTATATAGACGCTAGTCATACACCGATGCAAGGTTAATAGCGATTTAACCTTACAAAAAAATCAGCCGCTAAAATGCCGTTAAAAACACTCAATCCCCCTAGTATCAATACTTTACTCACATATTGCGCAGAAAGGGGTATTTATTTTTTGGTGCGTTGCCTATCATTTTTGGTCAACAAGGCTATACTAAACTAGGCAAACTACTAGCAAACTCTTTATTAGGACAAGTTATGACCCAAGCGATTACCAACATTACCGACTATATGCAACAAGTGGGCAAACAAGCGAGAGCCGCTTCCCGTCACCTTGCTGCCGCCAATACGGGCGATAAAAATAACGCCCTACTCGCCATTCATGACCAATTATTGAACGCCAAAAGCGACATTTTAGCGGCCAACACCATCGACATGGAAAATGGTAAAAAAAATAACCTGGATGCGGCACTATTAGACCGCTTAGAATTAACCGAAGCGCAATTTGCGGCGATGCTTGCCGGCTTAAAAGACGTGGCAAACCTGCCCGACCCCATCGGCGAAGTGACCGATATGACCTTTCGCCCCTCAGGTATTCAGCTTGGTAAAATGCGGGTGCCACTTGGGGTTGTGGGGATGATTTATGAATCTCGCCCCAATGTTACCTTAGAGGCGGCGTCACTGGCACTAAAATCTGGCAACGCGATTATTTTGCGGGGCGGCTCTGAGGCTTTTGCCTCAAACCAAGCCATTGCCACGTGTATTTTAGCCGGCTTACAAGAGGCCGGATTGCCAGAATACGGCGTGCAAGTGCTACAAACCACAGACCGTGCAGCGGTGGGCGAGCTTATCACCATGACCAAGTTTGTTGATGTGATTGTGCCCCGTGGCGGCAAAGGTTTGATTCAGCGCATCAGTCAAGATGCCAAAGTGCCAGTCATTAAGCATTTAGATGGCAACTGTCACACCTATATTGACAGCGATGCCGATGCAAAGATTGCAGTGAGCATTAGCGTGAATGCCAAAACGCAGCGTTATGGCACTTGCAATACGATGGAGACCTTGCTGGTTGATACAGCCATTGCCACCACCTTGCTACCGGATATTGCTGAAGCCATTGTGGCCGCCGATAACGCCATGCAATTGCGAGTCGATGCTAACGCCAAAGCGATTTTACAAGACAATGCTAAACTTGCTGGGCATATAAGTGATGCCAGTGAAGAAGATTGGGATACCGAATATTTAGCCCCTATTTTAGCCGTCAAAGTGATTGACGGGTTGGATGCGGCCATCAGTCATATCAATACCCACGGCAGTCACCATACCGATGTGATTATTACCGACAACTATACCAAGTCACAGCGTTTTATCCGTGAAGTCGATTCGGCCAGTGTGATGATTAATGCCTCAAGCCGCTTTGCCGACGGTTTTGAGTATGGACTCGGGGCAGAGATTGGTATTTCTACCGATAAAATCCATGCGCGTGGTCCGGTAGGCCTTCATGGGTTGACCTCGCAAAAGTGGATTGTGTATGGGCATGGCGAAATACGCAGCTAAGGGTTAAAGGGCGGCGCAACAGCGTGCAGCCTCTATTCTACAGATAGCAAGATTCTATAAACAGTAGCTATGTAAAGTAGTCTTTATATAAAACGTCAGCCATTGCTGGCGTTTTTTTATTTTGGCCGCCAGTTTGCCTTCGCAGGTCATATCCTCATAAGCTTGCGCCAATTTGGCAAGGCACATTTAATGACCGCTTAATATCCTGTTTCATACAATAGTCACAGTAATGTCATCTTTTATTAATAAAGTGTCTCTACTATTGCTTACAGAAACTACAATGCAATTGCCCGCCATCCTAGGTGCGCTAACAGAAGTCACTGGTTTCTGCCTTCTGTTTAGCAACCCCAAACGACCTGATATAAAGGTATAAAATAATGAGCAACTTCAAGCGTGCTACCCTAGCCCTCGCTGTTTTATCGGCCATAAGCCTAAGTGCTTGTAACGATGATAATAATGATAGTGTATTTAATACTGGTAATACGGGTGGAGGCACTACCCCAGCCGATCAATCCAGCTTAAAACGTATTGCGACTTTGCCGCTTGGGGCAGAAGTGACTGGTATATTTGTCACCCCCAATAATGAGCTGTTTTTTAATGCCCAGCATCCTGACGATACCAACAACACTGCCAATGCCGCTGGCAAAAAGTTCAATAAAGGTACTATTGGCGCCGTTACGGTTCCGGTTAGCCAAGTGGTCGATGCTGCAGAGTTAGCACTGCCTAGCAGTGATGCAGAGAAGCAATTGATTAGAGTCGCTGCGGGTGACTACCAAGTATTGGCTCAAAAAGGCGATATGTCAGTCGCTGGACAAAATATTGGTTCAATTTTATCTGCCACTGGTACTGAAATCAAAAGCTCTAACGACCCTGATTTTAACGGCGTTATTTCCGATGGCACAGACAATGGCTATTTTCTTTATACCAACTGGGAAGACCGCCCCGGTGGCATGAGCCGCCTGCATTTAGCAAATTTTAAACAAGGCAGTGGTTTTGGCACCAAAACGGCACATGGCATGCTCGACTTTAGCTCAGTGAACGGCACTTGGGTCAACTGTTTTGGCACGGTCAGCCCATGGGGTACGCCATTAACCTCAGAAGAGTTGTATTTTGACAATACGGCTGACTGGTTTAATCCTACTGACACCAATCCTCTTGCGGCGGCCACCTATAGAGGCTTTATCAACAGCAGCAACCCTACCCCTACCGCCACCACCAAGTGGGCGAACCCTTATGACTATGGTTATATCACCGAAATTGGTGTCAATGGCACGGCCAAGTCATTGAGCGTGAGTGGGGTTAAAGTTAATAAACACGAAGTATTAGGCCGTTTCTCTCACGAAAATGCGGTAGTGATGCCCGATAATCGTACCGTATTTTTAAGCGATGATGGTACCGGTACCGTATTCTTTAAGTTTGTGGCGGATGTCGCCAACGACTTATCTGCCGGCACGTTATATGCCGCTAAAGTTACCCAAACCGGCGGCAGCGACCCTGCCAAAGCGGGCTTTGATATCACTTGGATAAAACTTGCGCATGCTAAAGAAGCTGATATCGAAGCAGCGATTCGTTCTTATGATGGTACATTAGGCGATAAAAAATTCATCAGCGATGCGCAAGTAACGGCTTGGGCTGCTGGCAAAAGCCCGAACACAGACAACCGTGAAGCGTTTTTAGAATCGCGTAAAGCGGCCGTCGCCAAAGGCGCAACGGGCGAATTTAATAAAATGGAAGGCGTTAATATCAATTACAAGCTGGCCAAATCGCAGTTAGACGCGGGTAAGCCTGCCTTTATGTATATGGCGATGTCTGATTACTCTAAAACCATGAGTGATGATAAAGGCGATATCAAGCTTGATGGCACCAACGGCAAATGCGGTGCGGTATACCGCATGAAACTGACCATGAAAGATGGCTTGGTGGATACCACGCGGATGGAGCCGGCGCTCATCGGTGGTAAGTATGATGGCGCTGACAAGACCAATCAGTGTGCGACCAACGCCATATCAAACCCAGATAACATTGTCGTTTTAGACGATGGGCGGGTGCTGGTTGGTGAGGATACCAGCTATCATCAAAACAATATGCTTTGGGTGTTCAAAGACGCGATGGCTAAATAGTCACCAACCCGACGCATCACAGACATCAACACAGTCGCCATCACCTTGAGGTCTAGGAAGCATACTTTCTAGACCTTTTTTAATTAACTCGCCTTAGCCACAAGGTATCGCAACAAGGCCTTTATGATGCAACTACACCCCCTATCCCAAGCTGCGCAGCAACCTTTTGCTGCCCCTGCTGTGCTACCCGCCTGCTTGAACCTTAAAAAAGGCACTCTCGCCGCTGCAATAGGGTTTGGCCTTATCGGCCTCGTTGCCTGTCAAGATGATAGCGGTAGCCCGCAAGCACAGCCAACCATGGCGCAACCTGACCTAGCAACCGATACCCCACATACCCCACGACCAGAAAGTACCGAGCAGTTATTGAGTACGCTCACCTTTCCAGACAGCAACAATTATCCGAACAATATCCAAAAACAAGTACAAGGGTCGATAGCTGCTCCATCCAGCCCACGCATTTACAACTTAGAAGCGGTGATACCGCCACAGTGCTACACCAAACATGAAAACAAGTACAACCCGTGCATGACCTGTCATCAAAGCTATGACCCCTTGTCGCGCCCTAATGCCATGAACGATGGCGATTTACAACGCGCCTATGCGTTTTCCGATATTGGCAAGCATAACCATTGGAGCAATTTGTTTGAAGATCGCCGCACGCGCATGGCAAAAATTAGTGACCAAGCGGTGATTGATTATATTTATACCGATAACTATAGCCCCTTGGTCGAGCGCATCAACACCCAAACCAATTGGCAGGACTATGTGCCCAATATTGCCAATTTTCAACTAGGCGCAGATGCGTTTGACAAAACTGGCTTTGCCAAAGACGATAGCGGCTGGGTGGCCTTTAACTACAAGCCATTTCCTAGCACCTTTTGGCCAACCAATGGCTCAACCGACGATGTGATTGTTAGGTTGCCTGCCGCCTTTCGCCAAAGCTGTGACGGTCAATACAGTAAAGACGCTTATTTGGCGAACTTATCGATTATGGAGATGAGTATCAAGGATTTAACCACCATTAGCACTTTGCCGATTGATGAGACCAAAGCCTGTCAGGATTTAAATGGCGATAATCAGCTCACCACAGTCACCCAAATTAAGGCCCAAGACCACTATGTGGGCGGCGCTAAAGACCGTCAAACCCATAAAATGTTATACCCAGAAGGCGTCGAGTTTATTCATAGCGTGCGCTACGTGGGAATTAAAAAAGATGGAGAGATTTTTAATCCGCCACGTTTCAAAGAGCTGCGTTACATGAAAAAAAGCCAATTTTATAGCGAAGCGGATTTGCGTTCGCGCTATGGCAAAGAAGAGCAAGAAAAAGCAGGCGGGGCTTTGCCCAGCTATACTTACCGCGCAGAAGCGGGCAGCAGCAATAACTTTGGCTGGGTATTACAAGGTTATATCGAAGACAAGACTGGCTCGCTCAGACAGCAAACCCAAGAAGAAACCGCTTTTTGTATGGGCTGTCACACCACCATTGGCAGCACCATTGACCAAACCTTTGCCTTTGGGCGCAAAGTAACCGGCGCCAAAGGCTGGGGCTATATTAATTTAAAAGGCATGAGCGATGCGCCCAATGTGGGCATGCAACAGGGCGAGATTTTTAACTATATGAGTGCGGTGGGCGGCGGCGACGAGTTTCGACAAAACGTGGAAATGTTAAACCGTTGGTTTAATGACCAAAACCAACCCATTGCTGACAAAGTAAAAGGTAAAGACGTGTATACCCTGATTACCCCAAGTGTCGAGCGGGCACTGGATTTAAACAAAGCCTATATGACCATAGTGGCAGACCAAGATTTTATCCAAGGTCGTGACGCCAATATCACCCCAGCGACCAATGTCTATCAAGAGGTGGATGAGGCAACGGCGCCGGTACTGCCAGAAAATAAAACGCGGCACTATGATATTCGCTTGGATTGGTAGTGCTATTGTTTAAGAATTTATGTCAACCGCTGGCGTCCTTGCTGCATGCGCCTTGCCCATAGGGTTAGACTGTTACGTTTAGCCTATCGAGCATTGACGCCAACCAAGCATTGTTGTCTGCAATATAGCGCTCGCCTTGAACCAGTATATCCTCAGGCGATTGCACCGAATCGGGATGACACAGCCGCGACTCATTAAGATAATCGCTGCCAAACTTAATCATATCACTCATGCTATATTGCATAACTTCAAAATGACACTGCCACCCCATGACCCATGTCTTTAGCGCTTGATGCGTCTCATTTTGATAAATAAACCCTTGGTTGTGCCAAAATTTTGACTGAGCAATAGCGATTGCGCCTTTTGGCAAGTCAAACCCATCACCGTGCCAGTGAAAGACATTAAAGGCTTGTGTTGGCAGATCCTGTAGCAAAGGATGCTGTTTGCCCGCCTCGGTTAACTCGATAGGCATCCAGCCAATCTCTTTAATGCCAGACGGCGCAACCTTGGCGCCTAAACAATGGGCAATCAGCTGGGCGCCTAAACAGATTCCAATAACGGTTTTACCCGCGTCGATAGCCTGTTTGATATATTGCTTTTCTTCTATTAACCAAGGGAACGCTGCCTCGTCATGTATCCCCATCGGCCCGCCCATCACAATCAACCAATCATAGCGGTCATGCTCAGGCAAGCTATCTTGGTGATACAGCGTCGTTATGCTGACGCTATGGCCGTGCGCCTGAGCCCACTGCTCAATATAACCGAGTTTTTCAAAATCAACATGATATAGCGCGTGTATGTGTAGTGGCATTGGGGCATCCCCCTTATCTGTTATCTGTCATCTCTTTTCTTTTTCTCTTAAAAACAAGCAGTATCGTTGCAACCATTTTGTGAGTCATTATCGCTTAAAAATAGCTGCATACTCTTTTGCATTTCATGCTTTAGCCACGTTTTAAATATCATCTTTCTATCGTCTTCAAAAAACGGGGTGGCGGACAACACATGATAGGATGAGCTATCGGCAATGGGCGGTTGCACCTTTTGCAGCAGATAATTATTGAGTTCTTGTTCCACCATATAACTTGACACCACCGCAGTGCCAAGCCCTGCTAAAGCGCCTTCGATGCACAAATAAAAATGGTCTAAAACCACAGTCTCGTAGGTCAATAATTCATCGCCTAGTAGCTTGGAATGTGTCAACTGTTGCCACAATTGCGGTCGTGACGATGATAGTAACAAGCGCTTGCTCGGCTGATGGTTAGGGCTGCGAACCGCGACCACATACTCATCTGCCATTTTCTCATGCACTATACCCCCGCCCCAAGCAAAATCATTACGGCGTAGGGCGATATCTACATTGCTCGCCTGAAAATCAACTTGCCCGCCACTCGTGAGCAATACAATATCAACGCCTGATTGCAACTGGTTAAAAGTCGCCAAACGTGGAATTAACCACTTCATCGCCAGCGTCGGCTCACAGGACACTACCAACTGCTGGGTGAATACATTTGGCGTCTTTAAGGTCAATAAGCAGTTATCCAATTGGGTGAATACCTGCTGACAACAGGACAATAACGCCTCGCCATTTTGCGTCAATATTAACGTTTTATTGACTCTGTCAAACAGCACAATCCCTAAACTTTGCTCTAAGTTTTTAAGCTGCTTGCTGACGGCACTTTGGGTCACAAACAGTTTTTGGGCGGCAACCGTCACGCTACCATGGGTCGCCACATAATAAAAATATTTGAGGGTGTTTAACGAGAGTTGTTCTATCATGCCAAACTTCCATAGATGTTGTGGCAAATAAGTCAATTTTAGTCTAACCAAAGCTGTGTCACTATGCCACTACATTTTATTTCTATGAGGGCCTTTTATGAAAGAATTTTATGCCGTTATTGCGATTACCATTTTTGCAGTGATAAGCCCTGGTGCTGACTTTGCGATTGTGACCAAAAACAGTTATCTATATGGTCGCTCTATTGGGGTACTGACCTCAATTGGCATTGCGCTGGGCGTTTTGGTGCACGTGGCTTACACCTTAATCGGTATTCAACTAATTTTAAAAGTTGCGCCTAACTTTTTAGAGGTAATTAAATATATAGGGGCATGCTATCTCGTTTATCTTGGCTATAAAACCTTCACTCAATCTGCGGTCACTGCGGCAAGCAATTCGCCAAACATAGGCGGTGGGCGCGCTTTTAGAAACGGATTTTTTACCAATGCCCTAAACCCTAAAACCACGTTATTTGTGATCAGCACTTTCACTCAAATCGTCAGCGTTGCCACACCGCAGTGGGTGTTAATCAGCTATGGCGCTTTTATGTCCTTTACGCATTTTGCTTGGTTTGCTTTGGTAGCGTTACTATTTTCTCAGCAAGCATTGCGAGCGAAGATGTTGGCAAAACAGGTCGCTATCAATCGTGTCATCGGGGTAGTTTTGGCGCTATTGGGGCTGGTGTTGTTGCTGTCTAATTTGCCATAAGCCAGTTTGCCATAACACGGCTTACGTAAAGCAATCTTATTCATAGTGCTCAAATAGCTCTCAAACAATGCTCATGCCATATTAATGCCATACTAAAAATAATTTAACGAAAACTCGGCTTTACGATACAAAAAAACCGCTAGGCCATGCAGCCAAGCGGTTATTGAGTTTGAGTGAGCTAAACCGTAAAGCCTAAAGCCTATTGATTTTTCTCATAAACCGGTAGCTCTTTGCAGATAGCCTGCACTTTTTCGCGAGTCGCTGCAATCACTGTTTCATCACCACGGCTGTCTAAGACATCACAAATCCAGCCAGCTAAGTCTTCACACTGCGCCGCATCAAAACCGCGCGTGGTAATGGCGGGTGTGCCAATACGAATACCCGATGTCACAAACGGGGATTTGGGGTCGTTAGGAACGGCATTTTTATTGACCGTGATATAGGCATCGCCCAACCATTTATCGGCTTCTTTGCCAGTCATCTCTTGCTTGACTAGGCTGATGAGCATTAGGTGATTTTCGGTGCCGCCCGAGATAATCTCATAGCCACGCTGTTGAATCACTGCTGCCATGGCTTTGGCATTTTTAACCACTTGCGCCTGATAGCTTTTGAAATCATCCTGCAAGGCTTCTTTAAAACAGACAGCTTTAGCAGCAATAGCGTGCATTAACGGGCCGCCTTGGTTACCCGGAAAGACGGCAGAGTTGAGTTTTTTCGCCAGCTTATCATCACGCGATAAAATCAAGCCCGAGCGAGGGCCACGTAAGGTTTTATGAGTGGTGGTGGTGACCACATCGGCAAAGGGCACTGGGCTTGGATACACCCCAGCGGCAACCAAGCCTGCCACGTGCGCCATATCGACAAAAAAGTAGGCGCCAATGCTATCGGCGATATCTCGAAAACGCTGCCAATCGACCACTTGCGAATACGCCGAAAAACCCGCAATAATCATTTTGGGCTGATGCTCTTGAGCCAAACGCTCTACTTCGTCATAGTCGATTAAACCCGTGTCTTCTACCAGACCATATTGCACCGCATTGTAATTAATGCCCGAAAAATTAACATGGGCGCCGTGGGTTAGATGGCCGCCGGCATCAAGGCTCATGCCAAGTACCGTATCGCCTGCTTCTAACAGCGCTAAAAACACCGCAGAATTGGCTTGGCTACCAGCGTGGGGTTGCACATTGGCGTATTCAGCACCAAACAATTCTTTGGCACGGTCAATCGCCAATTGTTCAATCACATCCACATATTCACAGCCGCCATAATAACGCTTACCGGGATAACCCTCGGCATATTTGTTGGTCAAATCGCTGCCTTGAGCCGCCATCACCGCCGGCGAGCAATAGTTTTCTGACGCAATCAGTTCGATATGGCTTTCTTGACGCGCGCTTTCAGCAGTCATCGCCTCATATAAAGCGGGGTCAAATTGCTGAATAGAGATATTTTTAAACATAAAAGATTCCTAGTCTAGAGGGTCATCATGATAATGGCGGTGACGGGTTATTGCCTTAAAATAGCGCCCAGCAGCGCTTTGATATTTTAAACGCTTAAGGGTTGAGAGATGCCGAATAATGGGCTAAGTGTAGCATGAAATATGAGAGATTAGAGACAAATAACATCAGCCTATGCTGATGTTTATTTAAAATGACCAGTTTAATATCAGTTGCAATCATACCCCTAACGAAGCATGCGCATGCCGCTAATACTGTACTCTGACTAAAGGCTTGGCAAAAAGTTGATGTTTTTTATCATGACGGACTATTTACCATTACCACCCATCATTATCACTACTATTTACCTTATTGGCAACGCTTAAGGTAGGCTGTGGCTTTAACCCGGCATTTTTGATTAAAGGTTTTGATTTGCTGGTTTAAAAGCGTCTATAGTGAGTGTTAATAAGTTGAGAACGGTGTACTACTCATAAAAACCCGTCTAAAAAGGTCTCACCAATCAGCAAGGGTCGTCCCTGCCAGTGATACAGCGTCTGCCGCTGCCAACCATCCACCATGCGCTGTATACTGCGCTGGCTTGGCAAGCTGGCTTGACGCTTAAATAACACATAGCCAATAGGCATATTTTGCAACTGCTTTAAGCGTTTGGCGTCGCCTTGCAAGCTTGGCGCTGGAAAAATACTGTGCGCCAGTACCCACGGCTGCTCATCATTGCCATACAACAACACCTCGCGCACCCAGCCAAGCATTGGCCGACCTAACTGATAACCTCGATAGCCCAACTGTTTTTTTTGCGCCAAGGTGAGCGGTCGATAGCCCTCAAAAATACGCTGCACGCGTAGCGCTTGCCCCGCTTTGGCCTCTAGCAATGCCGTCAATGAGCCATCGGCGCGCAGCCAATACTGTAAAGATGTTGGGGCAGAGGCTAGAGGATGCTGCATGCCTACCCCTTAAATTTTGGCATATTATCCATATTAAACGGGAGTGAATCATGCGCTTGTTGACGATACTGCTGCATATGTAGGCGGTCTTGCTCGCAAAAGTCGCGAATGGCTGGTACAAAGCGAGGGTCATAAATACGGTGTAAAGAGTGGGTTTTAATCGGCACAAACCCCCGTATCAGTTTATGCTCGCCTTGGGTGCCCGGGTCAAAATAGGCAAGCCCTTGGGCGATTGCAAACTCAATGCCTTGATAATAACAGAGCTCAAAGTGCAGGCTATCGTACTCGGCCAGTGCCCCCCAGTAGCGGCCATATAGGGTGGCGCTTTGCTGGTCCAAGTCAGTAGTAGACGGTCTGTCATAGAAAAACAAACTACAGGCAATCACAGCACCTGATGCCTCCAGCCCCTGTGCTAACATCAGGTTGGACGCCATAGTTTGGCCAATTTGCCGAAAAAATTCTAGGGTAAGGTAGGGGTTTCGACCACGCACCAGATAGGTTGCCGCATAGCACTGATAAAACACTTCCCAGTCTGTATCACTAATACTGTCGCCAAGTTTTAGTTGACAGCTTAGGTGTTGCTTGGCAATCTTTTTGCGCTCGGCACGGATGTTTTTGCGTTTTTTGGCGGTCAATGTACTCAAAAATTCTTCAAAACTGTGAAAAGGCTTGGGATTGCCGTCATTGTCAATATCGCTCAAATTTTGATTGTGCCATAAAAACTGTGAACCTTGACGCTCTAATAAAGGTAGCGCATCGGGCGTTAGCACGGGGTCGAGCTCGGGTTCAACGAGTAACAAACTGTCTGCTGTCTGGCTAGTCAACGCCAGTGTTGCCAAGGCTTGGTTGACAAACAACCCATGCCAGCTTGATGCGCCAATCTGTTTGGCAACCCCATCCACCGCTTGTAAGGCAGTTTGCCATATTTCAGCGCTTAAACTGACCCCTTCGCTCAACCACAAGCGATGCCCACGCACCGGTGTATAAGGCACGCAAGTGACCAAGCGCGGATAGTAGTCCGCACCATAGCGGGCATACGCCTCCGCCCACGCATGGTCAAACACATATTCACCTTGATGATGGCCTTTAATAAACAGCGGCATCACCGCTTGCAAGGTTTGCGTATTGTCGGTATTGTTATTGGTATTCGTATTAGTTTCGGTATCGGTATCGGGCTTAGTATCGCCGGCAACAATTAAAATATACAGTGGCAACCAGCCTGCTTTCTCGCCAATGGCGCCGGTGTCGCCCAGTGCCTGCCAAAACGCAAAATCCATAAACGGGGTATCGGGCGTCTGCCAAGTTGCCTGCGTTTGCCACTGTACATCTTGGGTTAACGCATAAGTATAGCTCATACCATCCTGCCCTTTTTTTATCCGCAATGAAGGGAGTGACGCTGCATGTGCGACCGTCAATAGTTAGTTTTTGGTTTTTAATTTTTGGTTACTAGTGTTGAGTTTATAGCTCGCGTTGAGTTTCTAGCTAAAAATAACTCGCGGTGGTATAAAAATCAGGTGAATAACAAGTGAATGGCAGGTGAGTATCCTGTAACGAGCGGCAAACTAACTGGCTAACTGACCAACTGCTTAACCAGTGACTAAGAATGCTGCTGCTCTACAATCAAAGAGTCGATGCCGCTATTTTGTAGTTTTTGCTGCACCATTTTTACCCGCTGCGCATTACTCATTTGGGTTGACACTACCTGATAAAATGTTTGACCATTGTCCATTTTTCGTTTCACCACTCGGGCATCCACCCCTGCCATCAACACTTGAGCCCGACGCTTATCCGCCTCTTCTGAGCCGCTATAACTGTTAATTTGCAGGATATAGGTTTTTTTTACATCAGAAGCAGTGATGCTAGCACTGGCGTTTTTCACCGCTGTGCCCGTAGTTGCCGCTTTTTGAACGTCAGGTGCGTTAACCTTATCATTACGGTTGCTGGTGGTGGGGCTACTAGGGTCATCGTAGGTGCCCTCCTCTTCTACCACCACCACTTTGTTAGTGTCGTTATTGCCCGTGCGTGGCGAGTCTGCTGATTGCATCGGATTGGCAATAGTATCTGTCGACGTGGCGGGGTTTGCGGCCGTGTCACTTTTGCTTGTGGCGGTAGCAGCGTTATTGCTTGAAGTGCTGTTGGCACCATTCTGACTCTGACTACTCTTGCTATTGTCGCCCTCGCTTGCAGTGTTGTCGCCGCGCGGCTGCGCTTGTGGTCTAGGTATCACGACCACCACATCAGGCTCAAACGCTGCAGGCGCCTCGCCATTGGGATTGTTGGCATCCGCATCCGCATCGGTAATCGGCGCATCTGGAATACTGGTAATTTCCTGCTCTGGCAATAAGTCATAAAATTGATAGTCGCCGCCCTCAGTGCTTGCCTTATTCATCGGTTGCACAGTAGGGCGCTCTTGCGGAGTGGGCTCGACGCCCATATTCAGCGGATTCCATAAGTAGAGAAAAAAACCAATCATCAAGGTAAGCAGCGCACCAACAAACATCCATATTAAACCTGCAGCCCCGCTAGATGCTCGCTTTGGGGTGGCGCCCTTGGGTTTTTTGGCTAACATGTATTCTCTCCATAGGTGATGGTGGGCTAACAGGGCTTACATACTGGTCGGTGCGGATAACCCTAACAGGCTTAGCCCATTGGCAAGCACCTGACGCACGGCTTTCGATAGACGCAAACGCGCTTGCATTAACGCCAACTCGTCTGCACTCGGCGTCGCATCAGCGATAATACTAACCGGCAAAATACGATTGTCGTTATACCAGCTGTGAAATAACGCCGCCAACTCTTTAAGATAGTTAGTCAGTACATGCGGGTCGTAGCCTGTTGCAGCACGTTTGAGCGTGGTGGCATAGGCGGCCAACACATTAATGATGTCACTTTCCATCTCACCTGACAATAGCGTTTGATGCGCCGCCCCTTTGGCATCGTCTATGCTAAACCCTTTTTCCTCAATCTTCTCAAGCACGCTACATACTCTAGCATGCGCATATTGAATATAGTACACGGCATTGTCTTTACTTTGCGATTTCGCCAACTCCAAATCAAAATCGACATGCACTTCGGGGCGGCGCGCCACATAGTAAAACCGGGCGGCATCGTTGCCCACTTCGGCACGTAGCTCACGCAAGGTGACAAACTGACCCGAGCGCGAGGACATTTGTACCTTTTCAGCCCCCCGCCATAGCGCCACAAACTGTACCAAGATAACCTCAAGCTTTGTCTCATCAAGACCCAATGCCATTAGTGCGGCACGTACTCGGGCAATATAACCATGATGGTCAGCGCCCCAAACATTAATAATGCTATCAAAGCCGCGCTCAAATTTATTTTTATGATACGCAATATCCGAGGCAAAATAGGTGGTTAAGCCATTGGCACGGCGAACCACTCTATCTTTTTCGTCGCCAAAGTCGGTGGAGCGAAACCAGGTATTGCCGTCTTTTTCATATAAATGACCTCGGCTATCTAGCTCAGCCAATACCGGCTCAATCGCATCAGCAATCGACTTTTCGCTAAACCAACGCTCAAAGCGGACGCCAAAATCGTTTAGGTCATCTTTGATATCGTCTAAAATACTGGTCAACGCCGCATTTAAAAAGACGTCATAGTGGGCGCCCAAAGCTTGTTTGCTATTGGCAATCAACCCATCAAGATGCTTGTTTTTATCACCCGATACAAGTATCTGTTCGCCATCCGCCGCACTATCGTACACCGCATCGTCTGCCACATCGTTAGTGATAACACTCATCGGCTGCACGTAGGCGTCGCCTTGCTGCGCTTGGATGGTTTTGGCAATATCGGTCACATAATCGCCCTGATAGCCGCCCACTGGAAAGCTAAATTGCGCCCCGTTGAGTTGCAAGTAGCGCAGGTAGGTACTCAGCGCCAAAATATCCATCTGCCGACCCGCATCATTGACATAATATTCACGGGTGACTTTATAACCAACCGCCTCGAGCAAATTGGCCACGCTCATGCCAAAGGCGGCGCCACGGCCATGCCCCACATGCAAGCTTGAGGTGGGATTGGCAGACACGAACTCCACCTGCACGGTTTTATCGGCAAATTCATCGCTTAAGCCATAACGGTCTTGCGCCGTAAAAATAGCATCAAGCACCGCAAACTTGGCGGCATTGTTTAAAAAGATATTGATAAACCCTGGCCCGGCGACTTCCAATTTAGCGATGCTGTCATTTGCGGGCAGCAATGCTATCAATTTTTCGGCCAGCGCTCGGGGCGGCATTTTAGCGGCTTTGGCAGCAATTAAGGCAATGTTACTGGCATAGTCGCCATGGTCAGCGCTTTTACTGCGGGTAATTTGGCTGCTATTTTGCCAGTCGCTTGGTAAAATCCCTTCAGCAATAAGGGCATTAACAGCAGCGGTTAATAAGACATGAATGTCATCGGTTTGAGCTTGGGACATAAGGCAATAAACTCTATAGTTAATCGTTGTAGCGGTAGCAAAGGGTTGGGGACTGTTTGATATGTCAAAGTCATAATTTTTGTGTTGAGGCAACCCATTAATATATCAAGATTTGCGGGATATTACCATCTTCTTAACCATTTGGCGTTTTGTTACCGTTTACGTTGATACATGGCTCATAACATAAGACTCCTCTATAATACAAAAGTCGCTGCTAAAATATGCTATTTTAGCATCGTGACGACAACGTTTTTTATCACCTTTATTATAGATTATCAATTGGATGCCTCCATGATTGCGACTGTATTGGCTATTTCTTCACAAACGGTGACCAACTGGGGGCTGTATCTATTATTGCCTATTTTTATTGCCACCTTGTTTTTTATCATGTGGGATATCTCCAAAAAGTCTGATGCGGGTCGCGCGGGCACGTTTTGGATTTTTTTGGCATTGGGCGCCGGGTTTATCGGCTTTTTATTAAAGCTGATACTTGAATATGTGCTGGGTAGGTGGGTGCTCTAATTCTAATAATAAGGGCTCGAATACAGGCGCCAAGGCATCTTCCACCCCTTTTTGTTGCACCTTGTTGCGTTTTGCTTGTTCTTGTTATAGGTATAGGTACCGTAGACCGTTGTTACTCTAGGACTTTTACTCTACCTCTACGACTTTTACTCTACTATGTCAGTCACATAGGTGGGCAACTCCCATGCGCCGCCATCTGCAAAGCCTCGACATAACCCAGTCGTTATCTCGGATGATTTAATAAAGGTTTTGCCATTCCATGTCCATACCGTACCACTCCAACAGTCGCCTATGCCGCGGCCTTTATTCGCTGATGCAATTTGACCCTTGGCATAACTGTTTCCAGAAGTGGTGATAAGCTCAGGTTGACTGGGTTTAGCATTATTAATCAACCAATAACCATACCCTTCATTATAGGCAGCGCGCCAGCATTGATGACTTGCCAAAGTGTGATTGGCGTCAATGGGGGTAAACGTCCATTCAAACGACTCGTTTTTATAGCTTTGCGCCACCTCACTGGCGGGGTTAATCAGCTCACATTCCCCCATACTATCTTTAGTGCCGATTAACGCCTGCGCATTGATATCAACCCACTGGTTAATATTGGCGTTAACGTACGCTTTTTGCGTTGGCGCTAATGGATGCTTATTGTCATCAGGATAAGCAAATGCTTTGTGGATAACCGGTTTTGAGCGTGCCACTTTTGGGGTTTGCCGTTTCGGGTTGGTTTTACTCACTAACGCCAGCTTTGTGCCCACTCGGCCTTGCACCTCATCAAGTTTTAGCAATACGGCGCTCATACCGTTATCGCTGATTTGCCATGTCCTATTTGCCGTTTTAATCGCGATGTTGGTGTGCATACGTGCATGACCAATAATGGCCTCTGTTTGCCGCGGGCTAAGCGCAAACTCTGCACCGTCTGCTGCAATAGCCCCATAGTTTTTATGATTGAGCCATAGCGTGGCAGTGTTGAGCGTTAAGTGACCCTCACTGTTTGCAAATAGCTTCACCTTAGCGGATACTTTAGGTTGCATCGGCTTAGCGACTATTAACATTGAAGCTGGCATATCGTATTGACTCTCAGGCTGATAGCCTGCTGCTCGACACGTCAACGTATTGTCACACACCACTTGCCAATCGTCTTTAACAAAGCCATCTCCCTTAAATGGGTCACCATATGCCTCTGCTGCCCACAGCGGTGTTGCCGTTATGCCCATCAGAAATCCAAACACCAGCGCGACAGCTCGATATCTCATCATTTGCTTACATCCTATGGGTAGTCATTGCATTGTAGTTCAATACTGAGTTTCAATACTGAGTTTCAATAAGGAGCTTCAATAACGATATTATCACAGCCTGTCAGCGTGGATTAAGGAAAACAGATGGAAATTATTTCGGCTTTATTTAGTCGCAATCAGCGTTGCTCGCATCGGCGCAGGATAGCCCTCAATGGTTTTGCGCCCGTCGCTGGGGTCTAAAAAATCTTGCAGCGATTGGTAGGTCATCCACTCCGTTGCTCGTTGTTCCTCGGTGCTGGTGACATTAAGGTCGATACACTGTACCGCATGAAACCCGACTTTCTCTAGCCAGCCTATTAATGCCGCAACCGATGGAATAAAATACACATTATTCATTTGTGCATAGCGGTTATGCGGCACCAATACCGTATTGGCGTTGCCCTCAACCACCAGCGTCTCAAGCACCAACTGTCCACCCTTTATAAGCTGATTTTTTAATTGATACAGGTGCTCAAACGGCGATTGACGATGATACAGCACCCCCATACAAAACACCGTATCAAACAGCTGATTACCTTGGTCGCTGCTTGCGGGTAGTTCCTCCAACCCCACTGGAATATAGTGAGTGCGATAGCGGTCAAAGTCGCCGACAAAATGGCGGATTGCCATAAATTGATGATAAAACAGACACGAGGGGTCTATCACCATCACCTGTTTTGCTCCTGCCCCTGTCATGCGCCAGCCGTGATAACCCGAGCCGCCACCCACATCGAGTACATAACGCCCCTCAAGGGTGCCAATGTGCGCTGCAATGCGCTGCCATTTCCAATCGCTGCGCCATTCGGTGTCGATAACCACTGGGTTATCGCTGCTGCCAATGTGAAACGGCCCTTTACGCCACGGCATTAACTGGCGCAGCAAGGCGGTGGCTTGCCTGCTTTGCGACGCCGAAAAAGGGGCTTCTATGCGGATGGCATCGGCGGTCAAATCAACCTGCTGTACTGCCGTTTTTGGCAAATTTTCTACTGCCGACAGATAAGCGGGCGCATGGGCGTACCGGTTTTTATCTTTGATATCGCTGAGCCACTTAGGCAAGTTGGCCAACCATGCATTGGCAATCGGGCGCAGCGGGGCACGTTCTAGTAGCGCCAGATAAAGTTCACGTTCGGCAGTGGCGATGGTGGTATTGGCGGTTTGATTTGAGGTTTGATTTGGCATAGCGATTCTTTGTATTGGGTTATGGCATAAGGCTTAGCTGACAGCACCGGCTTTTGAAGCAAAAAACTTAAAAATTGTTTTTAACGTAGGCTGTGGCTTTAGTCCAGCGCACCAAAACACAAAAGAGATAGTATCCAAATGCCCTTTTTGATAAATTGAGAACCCTAACTTTACATTTGAGTATCGTCAATCTAGCGGTGCACGGGGCGCACTGGCGCAGGTGAAAGACGCTATAAGATTAATACCGTTAACCTAGAGGTGCGCGGGGCGCACATATATGAATATAATGTAAAGCTATTTAACATCCGTTAACCTAGAGGTGCGCGGGGCGCACCCTACGCCTTGTTAGGATAAAGCTCTCTTTAAAAGCCACCCTATTTAAACGCAACCATAGACGCAAAGTTTAGAAATTGAAACCAGGTGACGCTACGGGCAAAACCTACTTGCGCCAAACGCTGATGGTGCTCATCTAAGGTGTCCGTTACCAATACATTCTCTAAAGCATTGCGTTTGCCGCTAATCTCAAGCTCGCTATAGCCATTAGCCCGTTTAAAGTCGTAATAGCGTTCCACCAGCCAGGCGTCGTCTTGCTCATCAATGGCATGGGTTTTTTCGGTCAGTACTAAAATGCCGCCAGTATTTAAAGACTGATACAGCGCTTGCAAGACTTGGGTTCTATCTGCAGGCGGTAAAAACTGTAAGGTGAGGTTGAGCACCACCATATCACAAGGCTTAAAGTCAATATCACGAATGTCGGCAGTGATAACGTCGATGTCGTGTTTGGGGTAGTTCTCTTTAAGCAGCGCAGCAGCTTTTGTAGTCATGGCAGGAGAGATATCCACCGCTTTGATTTGCAAATCATCGATGTCAAAACCACCAGCCTCACCAACCAACGCCATCGTTGCGCCGCCAAGCGAGCAGCCCAAATCATAGATGCGGCTGACTTTTTTGCCCGCAGCGTTGACTTGGCCAAACTGACAGTGACGCTTGGCAAAAATAGGCAACATCGCCAATACTTGACCGTATCCCGGTACGCTACGCCGTATCATATCAGGAAAACAGGCGACCACTTGCTCATCAAAGCTAAAGCGTGATGCTTTATCTAGCGGTGTGGTGAAGACTTTGTCGTAATGCGCAGGTAATGCGTTGGCACTCATAGGTCACTCAATAGAGCGTTAATTTGTTGTTCAAGCTTAGGTAATTCATTATGGATGGTGTTCCAAACGACTCGAATGTTAATTGAGAAATAGCCGTGCGCAAGATGCCTATTATTAAGCATAAGAAATAGGCATACCTTTCATAGCTTGCCATGCTACTTGTGAATGACACATAACAAAATCTGGATGTTTTTGGATAAGCTTGTTACTTGCCTCACCAATGATAATAAAACTGAATACAACAGAACGTTGAATCGTATCATTGTCTTTAAATGAGTCGAAGTCAATGGTCGCAACATCTTGTTGGATATGATAAATAGCCTGCATAATATGTTGCAGATAATCATTTAGACGAGGTTCATGGTTTGGCATAATAAGTAGCTTTCCAATAGCAAGGGTGTTAAAACTGATTATCGCTAAATACGTTTAGCACTAGCCATCACTTGCTGACGACAACGGACACTCAAGTCTTCAGGTGTCGCCACATCAACTGGGGTGTTGAGTAGTTGGCTTAATTCTTGACGCAAACCGCCCATATCAAATAGGGTAGTGTCTGAGGTGGCATCTACCAACATATCAATATCGCTGTCACTATTCTGATTTCCGGCTGCTACTGACCCAAACACTCTAGGATTTTGCACATGATAGCGTGCCGCTAATGCATAAATCGACTCTCGGTATTGTTGTAACTCTGCATAGGTCATTGCGATTTACCTTTTAACGGTTAGCTCGTGTCATGCTCGTATTATGGTTAGCGTATTTGCGATTAAGTTGTGGCTAGTTAATCATTGCATTATATCATTACCGTTTGTTACTTATACACCGTCTTAGCTCTGCTACTATTTAGCCATAGCGTGGTGAAAAATTTACTTGTTAAAGTAGCATTATCAAAGGATAAATTATGCAAACAATCGTATTGGGTGGTGGCTGCTTTTGGTGCACCGAATCAGTATTTCAATCGGTGAAAGGGGTGCAAAGAGTGACCTCTGGCTATATGGGCGGCGAGGAAACCTCGGCCAACTATAAAGATGTGTGTACCGGTGCAACCGGTCATATCGAGGTGGTACGCGTCGATTTTGATGACTCTGTGGTGCCGCTTGAGGTGATATTGGATATCTTTTTTGCCACCCACGACCCCACCACGGTGGATCGTCAAGGCAATGATGTCGGCAGTCAATATCGTTCTGTGGTGTTTTATACTGATGCAGACAAACAAAAACCGACGATAGATAGAGTGATTGGTAAGCTGCGTGATGAGTTTGGTGTCAATGTGGTAACCGAAGTGCATCCGGTGCATGAGTTTTATGCGGCCGAAGAGTACCATCAAGATTACTTTAATAAAAATCCCACCCAAGGCTATTGCCAAGCGGTGATTCCCCCAAAACTGGGCAAATTACGTAAAGAATTTAAGCAGTATTTACAAAGTTAATGCATTTATTTGGATTACTCTTTAAACAATGGCTGCCTAATTTGGTAGCCATTGTTTTATAATGCTGCAACATATCTTTTCAATACAGGCAACTCCTATGCAACCTGATTTTTGGCACGATAAATGGCAAAGTAAGCAAACCGGTTTTAATCAAGCCAAGCCTAATGCATTACTGACGGCACACTTTGCCAAACTTGCTGCCCCTATCGGCAGTACCATTTTTGTGCCCTTATGCGGCAAAAGTATTGATATGGTGTGGCTAGCAGCGCAAGGCTATGATGTGATAGGGGTTGATCTGGTTGAGCAAGCGGTCATTGAGTTTTTTGCTGAAAATCATATGTCGCCAACAGGTCATCCGCATCCTAGCCATCCAAATCTTAAATTGTATCAAGGGGACTATGCGGGCAGTGGTCATACTCAATCCATATCGATTTGGGTGGGCGATATCTTTGAATTAACCGCAAACGATATTGGGCGGGTGGCTGCAGTTTATGACCGTGCGGCACTGGTTGCCTTGCCTGATGATAATGAAACCTCATTACGCAGACGTTATATTAAAAAAGTTATCGAAATGACTCAGACTGCACCGCAGCTATTACTTAATTTTACGGTCAATGAAGACGTACTTGATGAAACGAAAGGCTTCGATAAAAAGACTTTCGGCCCACCGTTTGTGATTAAGGACGATACCATAACCGATTATTATCAAGATACCTATGCCATTAAACACCTTGCTAAAGAAGCGGCTAACGATACTGATGTATTGGTCAATCAAGCTTGGTTATTAAAGCCAAAACATTCACCCTTAAAAGCTAATCTTTAAAAGCTAGGCTCTACAAACTAAGCTCTATAAATTAGCGCCTAATGCTTAAGCAAATCCCCTAATCCTGACTCAACAAGAGGTTGTATGCCTATGATGCCCACCCAAACATCCTTACCCAAGGTACAACTGCAGCATAATAAAATGGGCGATTTAGACACCTTTACCATTCATGGCAATGGCTTTCGGGCGGTAGTGCTAAAACAAGGGGCACAGCTGATTCATTTTATGACCGCAGACGAGGATAATCCGTTCGACCTATCTGCTAACTGGCTTTGGGTCAGTGATAACGCTGAATATCATCATGGCGAGTCAGTGCGCGGCGGTGTACCCATATGCTGGCCGGTGTTTGGGCAGTTTGCTGCCAATCCAAAAGCGGTGCAAGACAGCTTTGTGGATATGGACGATATGCCACAACATGGGTTTGGCCGCCTACAACCTTTTGAGCTGGACAGCTTTAGCGTTGAAGATACGGATAAAAACGCAGCGCAAACCGCTACGTTGATATTGACGTTAGATGACCACAAGATTGATGATACCTTCGCCTCTGCACCCAATTTGGCGTTAAAAGTAGTATTTAACTTTAGTCAGCAAGGGTTTGCGATTGAACTCATTACCCAAAACCATAGCGATAACACGGTGACCTTTTCGCAAGCCTTGCATACGTATCTGCCGACTGACGACATTAGCCAAACCTCTATTTCTGGCTTTGATGGCTTAACCTATAGCGATACATTAACTGGTGATACTGTTGATACTGTTGATCAAGAGACGAACGGCTGGCAAACCAAGACCCAACAGGGTAATATTACCTTTGATGAAGAGGTTGACCGTATTTATCATGCTGCCCCTACCATCACATTAAACTCGCCAGCGCAAACTTATCATCTTTATGCTGATGGTAGCAATAGTACTGTAGTGTGGAATCCTTGGATTGACAAGTCAAAACAGATTAGCCAATTTAGCCAGACGGATTATCAGCGGATGCTATGTATTGAAACCGCCAATGCCCATTTGGATGTGGTTAAGTTAGGGGCGGGTGCGGCGTGGCGGATGGGTATGCGCTTACACTGCTCCATTAAGACTGAATCTTCATGAAAATGGTAGGCTATCTAACTATTTTAGCGGTTGCCATTGCCACGCAATCGGTATGGGCGTGTTTGCCACCATCGCCCTATAACGCTGTGGTTGGACGTATCAGCAACATTACCGCCAATACAAACGCTAGCCAAAAGGCTCAAAAAGCAGACTATCACATTGAGTTTAGCCGTTATCAGTTTGTGTTTCGACCCTTACGCCATCAATTGAGGTTCGGCAACCCTGATATTTGGCAAAGCAACCTTGACCTAACCTCCCTTAATCAAAATGACCTGTTTATTGGTATGAGCGATTTACCCAGTACTCTTGATGGTCAAAGTGTAGCGACCCTGCTTGATGTTGCGCCACTCTATTGCCATAACGATGTCATCACGGTTGGTAAACCCTTGGTGCCGTATTTTGGCTGGAATCATGCCAATCAAAGTTGTCGTCACGATGACCCTGCTGGGGTTGGCATATTAGATGGCTTTGTCGGTGAGGGTGAGGCGTATTATTTAGCGCAGTTGCAAGCCAAATATCCGACTTGTGCAAAGTTGCAAGCGGCTTTTCCTAGCGTTAACGATTCTGCTAACGCCAGCTTGTCATTTTGGGATAGGGTCAAGAGCTGGTTTGGGTTTTAAAAACAGATGGTAAGGGGTGTTATCGTTACAGTCACACAGCCATAGCGCTGGAAGTAGTCATGATATTTTGTAGCTTTTTTAGGGAAGCGGTGTTGCATATCAAAAAAAGCAGAGCGATGCCAAGGTTATACCTTTTCTGAAAAATAACCTACCTTTCTCAAACTCGCTAAACCTACCACTTGTAGCGTTTGCACTCGTTTTCCTCGATATCTTAATTTTCAGACTTGGTATTACTTTTACCAGATAAGATTCGCCGAGTTTCGCTAATGATATTGGTATCTAATAAATACATTAAAACACGACCTTTGGGCGCTGGGCGTGACTTCTTTTTGGTAACTCAAACTCGATACCTTCACTCTCGGGGTTGGTATCTGCTAAAGCGTCTGCGATAGACAGTTGCCCCTTTGTTTGGCCTTTTTGAAAATCCTCATAACTCATCAGTACTAAATTGGGTTCACCATACTTGGTAATCACTACAGGCCCATTTGTAACTTGCTTTTGGGCTTCACTTAGGTTTTGATTGAATTGGCGACTGGTTATGATGGTCATCATCAAGCTCCTTAGTAGGCGGATTTTATTATTCGTATTTAGGACTTACGCATTTTAAGAAGATGTGACCAGTCGTTGTTGACAAGGTAAAATTGTTTTTGCGTAAGTCCTAATATTGCGTTACTGCATAAATTTATTACTACATAGCTACATTATGCAGAGTTTATCAACTAGTTTCAATATTCACTATTGCAGTCATCGTGTTGAATATATCAATAAATCCGTAAAAGCACTTGTCAGGTCGGCAGTAAAATAAAAACGGTAGCCAAGGTACAAAATAAAGACTGCCCAACCTCACCGCCACCTTATCCCCGCGTCAGCTTATGGTAAATAAACCTAACCATACCTTCTATTTGTTGCCATTATTGGTTACTCTAAGCCTACCTGCTGAATCAGCTTGCCATAACGCCTTGGTATATTGCTATCACTTTGCCATTATTTGATGATTTTTTAAGGACGAATGTTATGACTCATACCCAAACCTTTGCTGCTTTGACTGCTGCCATCGGCGTAGCGCTTGCAGCCACAACTGCCCAAGCTGCCAATCCAGCTGACCCTTATTTATCCACCAGTGAGTTTCAACAATGTTTGGATAGCCTGCAAAACTCTAGCGATTTTCGTGGGGTGGATAGCTTCACTTTTAACCGCTATCGACCCAGCGAGCCCGACCCCAGCGTTATCTCATCGCTCAATTATCAACCCGAGTTTGAAAAAGATGTTTGGGATTACTTGTCCTCTTTAGTGGATAAACAACGGGTGGAAGATGGTATCAAAGCCAAACAAGAGATGGCAAGCACCTTACGCCGTATCGAGGCACAATACGGGGTCAAAGCCGAAGATGTGTTAGGGGTGTGGGGCGTCGAGTCGGACTTTGGCCAGACGTTGGGCAAAAATGATTTGTTTCAGTCACTAGCGACGTTATCTTGCTTTGATCGCCGCCAGTCTTACTTTCGACGTGAATATGCCAATGCCCTAAAAATTGTGCAACAAGGCGATATCGCTGCCAGTGATATGACCGGCTCTTGGGCGGGCGCTTTTGGGCAAACCCAGTTTATGCCCGGCACTTTTTTAGATTTGGCGGTTGATTTTGATGGCGATGGCCGTCGTGATTTGGTCAATAGCAAGCCCGATGCGCTAGCCTCTACCGCCAATTTTTTAGCCAAAAAGGGCTATCGCAGTGGTGAGCCGTGGGGTTATGAGGTTAATATTCCGGCTGGCTATTGGGGCTCAAACAGTCGCACTGACAAAAAATCGATGAGCTATTGGCGTGATAAAGGCTTCACCTTGGTGGATGGCCGTCCGTTGCCCTACAATTTAGACCAAGCCGGATTGTTATTGCCTGCAGGACTCGAGGGCCCCGCTTTTTTAGTGGGTAAAAACTTTGACGCTTTTTATTCCTATAATGCGTCCGAAAACTATGCGTTAGCGATTGCCCATTTGTCCGATTTGATTGCCAAAGGCGATTCAAGCAAAACCGATTTTATTAGGGCTTGGCCCACCGATGACCCCGGTATCAGCCGGTTGCAGGCCAAAGAGATTCAGCAAGCGCTCATTAATAATGGCTACGATATTGGCAACGTCGATGGCATCATTGGCGACAATACCCGTAAAGCCATTCAGCAATATCAAACCAGCAAAAGCGTGTTTCCGGCGGATGGCCGTGCAGGGCAAAAGTTTTATCGCTTAATTACCGGCAACACGCAAGGCACCCAAGCGGCATCCGCACCTGCTGCTCGGGGGGGAGTTTGGCAAGGCAGCCGTCAATCCCAATCCAGCCCCAGCACCGCAAACGACACGATGGCGCAGCTTATTGAACAACAACAAGGTTATCGCCGGGTTACTAATCCTGATGGCACTATTCGCCTGGTGCGTATGGATAAAGGTCAATAAAGGGCGTAAGCTTGATAAATAGCTCGTGTCTTAAATAGTAGCACCCTATGGCCATTTTAGAGACAACAAAAAGCCACGCAATTGCGTGGCTTTTTTGGTCAGGGGCTATTTAGTTGGCTGTTACACAATTGACTGTTACACAATTGACTGTTACACAATTGACTGTTAAACAAAAGGCGGGGCGATTGGTTTGCCATTATCGCCGTCCCAATTTTCTTGAGCTTTGTCGTCCAAATCTTGGGTGGTTTTGGGCTCCCACTTGCCGTTGTCCTTCCAATTTTTGTCACCCCAGTCATCATCCTTATGGTCATCCCACTCTTTATAGGATTTTTTGGGGTCGATACCACGGCGCTTCATGTCAGCAACTTGCTCTTCTAAGGTATGAAATTGCTCGGCATCGTGCATGGTTTCTTCAAGCTGATTGAGTTCTTGTTTTAATGCCTCATCACTCGTAGCGCTTATAGCCGTGGTGGGTAGGTTGTGTTTTGCATCGGTCATATCATCATCCTTAGGCCATCATAGCCGAAAAAAATACGTGGCATAGTCGTTATTATTATAACTCAATATGGGCATTTATAGGTAAGCGATGTTTAATCTTAGTCAGCATAGGCCGCTTAAGGCACGCAAGCTGTCAAGCACGTTACGCAGACGCATACCTTTTTGGCTAATGCTTTTTACCCAGCTCGGTTAGTGCATTATCGGTAAGCCGCCAAAATTCTCTGTTGCTATGCTCATATATTTCAATCGATTCAAGCCAACCGTTAAAGCGCATTTGCTCTTTAACCCAAGCAAAGTCACGCGGCTCTATCATACACCGAGATACCGCATGCACATTTGGCAGCAACTTCACCACGCTTTGCATCGCAGAATGGGCGACCTCATCGTTAAAACTACGATACATCGTATCTGATGAAAAGTTTTTGCCCATTTTACTTAATGTTTTTAGCAGTTGCCGCCAGCTTACCGAAGCCGTTAGGGTCACATCGCTAAGATTACCATCTTGATAGGCGTGCGCATCATAAGACAGCGTGGTTATGTCGTCAAGCGATACCAGATGCGGTATCTGGGCGGCATATTTTTCAACCTCTACTAGGTCAAACTCATCACTCAAAGATTGGTTGATAATCGCCTCGATAGACGCCTCAGATAACTGGGTTGATACATTTAAATCGTCTTGCTGATGGCTATTATTCGACCAACCGCTCTTGTTGCGCTCCGCCGCGGCATCCTTGATACTCTTCACCAAACCGGAGGTGCGCTGACTGCTGTCTGCAAAAGACAATCCCGTTTTGGCGAATAGTTTATGCACCTTTTTTGAGTTGTTTTTGGCCCCACTTTCGTCAGCTTGAGTGGTTGCAAATGGGTGAGCACTGTCGCTATAAACGTTAAACTTGGATGGCAACCCCTTTAACTGGGGGCTGCCCAAAGATTGGTTTAACTGTAGCCATGCTTTTTGCTGGACTTCGGCGGTGATGGTCTCAAAACCCTCGGCCAAAACCTTGTCAAAATCGTTATTGTCTGCATAGTAATAAAGGTGCTGTGGCTTGTCTTTTTCTATTGTAGAGATAAAATTTATTAACTGACGACTGCGGGTGGACGAGCCTTGAGCCTTGAGCAAAATAAGCATGGGCTTATCTTTGGTTTTAGCGGTCAGATAACTTAAGTGTAATTGGCTCACCCCCGATGGATTAGGCGCTCCATAACTCTCGCCAATAATCATAATGACAAAATCACACGCATCAATACAGCGGCGGCTATAATTGGTCGCTTGGGTACTGATTGCCGGCAAATCCTGTGTCAACACCGCTTTATTTTCTAAAAATAACACCAGTTGACTGGCGACTTCGGGCTGATCATTGACAACTTGGATAGCATGAATGTGATAAAGAGAGTTGGACACAATTACCTCAATAGGCTGATAAACGAGTCATATTTTTAGTATGTCTTTGAGATTAAGATAAAGTATAAAAGATTTAAGCCTAGTAGGACGTGACCCACTTAAACAACGTCTAAACAAGCTAGATAATCAATTATAGCAAAAATGCGGCGAATAGCGCAGGGCGTAGCCAACAGAAGGTAGAAGAAGGTGGTAGAAGGTAGCAGATAGTAGCAAGACTACTTGCTGGTCCATTCAACCATTCAATTCCATTCCATTCAATTCATCCGACCAATTGACCTAGCCAGTCAACGTCTATTTTGGTAACCACCGAACTTGTCTATTTAACTCCCTGCACTGCCCACCTTGTCCTTGTCCTTGTCCTTGTCCTTGTCCTTGTCCTTGTGCTTGTGCTTGTGCTTGTGCTTGTGCTTATGCTTTTAGGCGAGCTTATCTGGGCAAGCTGCCAGTCTAATTTTACAGCGAATCAACACTAGTTTACAATATCTACTAAAATAACGCTACATACAAAGCTTGGGTCATTGTTTTAGAGGCTATGAGCTAGTTGGTCAGCGGTATGTTGACCAATTGGCGTACCAGATGTTCGGTTGCTTGGATATCTTTTTGGCAATCGGTGGCATAAAAGCATAGTTTAGCAGGGTGATGGCTAGCACTAGCAGCACACCTATCTTGCGTTTTAGCATCGAGGTTAGTGATACTGTTTACGTAGAGGTCATCAACAACAAGATTGGCAGGGGCGCAGAGACTGGGCAAAGGTTTGTGGCTATGAATAGCATCGCTAACTTTTAGCCGTGTCGAGGAATGAGCTTGGGGGACGGCGGGTACCGCGCTCGGTTTTGTTGCCTCTAGCAACATATTTTGAGTGCGTAGAATGTGCATCACTCTATCGGCGATTGCCGCGCCAGAATCGATAACCCTAATCCCCATATCATGGGCGGCAATTTCGCTGGTTAAAAAGTCTCGAAAAAAAGGATAGTGGGTACAGCCCAATACCAAATAGTCCACCTGCTGCTTGGCAAACTCATGCAACATCGCCAGCAACTGCGCCGCGGTTGCACTGTCCTTTGGCATACCCTGCTCGACCCATGGCACCAAACTGGGGTCAAAACGTTTAATCACTGCCACCTGATTAGGGGTAGCATAGTCTGCAATGACTTGGTTGAGTAACGCTCCCTCAATCGTGGCCTTGGTGGCCAGTACTGCCACGCGCCGAGTTTGGCTTTGCAGCACGGCAGGCTTTAAGGCGGGCACCAAGCCGACAATAGGAATCTGCGGATAGTGATGGCGTACTATAGATAAGGCATGCGCCGAGGCACTATTGCAAGCAATCACGATAAGCTTACAACCCATCGCAACCAACCACCGCACCGCAGACAGGGTCAACTCAATAATACTGGCAGATGAGCGGTTGCCATACGGTACATGTAAAGTATCGGCATAATAAATATAGCGTTCATTAGGCAATACTTTTTTTAAATGTCTATACACCGACAACCCGCCAAGCCCCGAGTCAAACAGACCAATGGCGGCGTCTTTTTGCGGCGGCGTCAGCGGTTGCCATAGCAGGGTGGACGCTACTTGGGGGCGGGGTGCGAGGGGCGGCTTATTGGTTTTCGACAAGGTTGGCGCTGCGCCTGAAAAAATAGGGACTAAGGTTGACGGCGTTAATGAAGAGTAGGACATTATAAGAGTGCCACTTGATAAATAGATAGGTTTTGACAGACAAGACTGCTATAAGTTTATACTTTGTTACAGCAAATTGGTATGAAAGGGTGTCTATTTCAAGCCTGTCGCCGCAAAATAGCCCCTAACTAGGCACAGACAATTGATAATCTTTACCCCCACTTTGCAGTGTCAATACCGTTCTACCATCCACTTCGCTTAGCCCACCAAGTTTGACTAAATGCATAAACGCCGGGCGGGCAATCAATCCCAACATACCAAAACGCACCGGTATATAGGGTCTATCTTCCCCTTGATACGTGCGCATTTGTAGCGGATGCTCATCATCTAGGACGACGACATCGCCCGTACTGCTCACCAACTCAATGACTGCGCCTTGCGCCTGTTGCACCACGTTTACCTCAATCATCAAAAATGGCACATCCTCAACCTTAATAGCGAGTTTTTCAACGGGCGTTTTTAAATAGTAGCTTGGAGCGGCCTCTGTACCTTCTCGCCACAGCACCGTGGCAAATAAATCGACCAAAGATTGACGGGTGATTTTAGCGCCTTCGTGCCACCATTCGCCATTGGCTTTAATCACAAGGTCCATATCGGCACAGCGCTCTGGATGCCATTTGTCTAGGGGCGGAATGCCGCGCCCACGGCGCTCGGTACTCTCTTGCTTTAGGTAGGCAGATAGCGAGTCAAGCCCGTTTGCTTGAGCATTTTCAGTCGTCGTCATGTGGTGTCATCCTTATTGCTATCATCATTAAATCATCATTAACTTATCATTAACTTATCATTAAAACCAGGGTATAAGGTAACATCGTCAACAGCCTCTGATATACCCTTTTTATATACCCTTGGATTAGATAAGCTGTTTTGTCTTGCAAGGCGGCGCTGTTTGTCACCCTATCGACTTAATCCAGTTATTGCAGTTAGCAACCTTACTAAGCTGAGCGTCAGCGCCGGTTTGCGTCAAGCTTTATCGGTTGTGGTTAGCAGTAAGGCGAATTTTTCACTGCTTTGTCAAAGCCTAATGACTTTATCACGCTTGAGTCACAATTCATGTCGTGTTTGTCCAACTTTTATTTTATAATAGGTAACTAGCTGCACCCTTTTTTATTTTCTGCAAGCTTTATCATCGGTCACGTTTATTGAAGCCAAGGTTGCCTTGTTGCTATTATGACCTATGTATTTAGGACCCATATATTGCCCTATATATTCAAATGAAGACGGGGAGTTAGGCTGGTCACCATGGGCTATTAGGTGCATTTTAGGTTACGGTCTATAGGCTTACCCTGGCACAATCTTGCTTTAGCTTTCTTTATGCCTAGAGTGGGCTAAAATGTTGTCAGGTCAACAAGCTGACCCCTCGCTGGTGTCTGTCTTAGCGACTTAGTATGCCTGATGTCAATCAGGGAATACAGCCAAAAATGGTTTTTGACGACTTTCAGCAACACGGCCTATAAGATGATAGGTCTGATCGACCTGTGCCAGTGTGATCATTTAATAATAGTAGCCATTTTATCCGGTGGCAGTATTTAGCCAGCTATCAGGAGTGTTATATGCAAGATGAACAAGTAGAACGTGAGTCAATGGAGTTTGATGTGGTGATTGTTGGAGGCGGACCTGCCGGTCTGTCTGCTGCCATTCGTCTGCGTCAACTTGCTATAGAGGCTGGGCTAGATGAGTTTATGGTCTGTGTGGTCGAAAAAGGCTCCGAATTTGGGGCGCATACCTTATCTGGTGCGGTTATCGAACCACGAGCACTTGACGAACTGATACCTGATTGGAAGGCCAAAGGAGCACCGCTTAAGGTGCCGGCTGTTGAAGATAGGGTGTATTACCTAAATTCTGCCACCCGCTCCATGAAAGTACCACACGCCCTAGTGCCAACCCCCATGCACAATGATGGCAATTATATTGTCTCCCTTGGCAATGTGGTGCGCTGGCTGGCCGAACAAGCCGAAGAACTTGAAGTGATGATGTTCCCCGGATTTACCGGCTCAGATATTTTATACAATGATGATGGCTCGGTGCGCGGCATACTAACCGGCGATATGGGCGTGGCGGCAGATGGGTCGCACAAGCCCAGTTATGAGCCCGGCTACGAGCTCGTCGCTAAATATACCCTATTTGCTGAGGGCAGCCGTGGTCACTTGGGCAAACGCCTCATCAGCCGTTTTTCACTCGATAAAGATTCCGACCCGCAGCATTATGGCATTGGTTTAAAGGAGCTGTGGGAGGTTAAACCCGAGAATCATGAGCCGGGCGTGGTCATGCATGGTTTAGGCTGGCCTTTAACCGAAACGGGTTCAACCGGTGGTTGGTGGTTATACCACGACGAGAACAATCAGGTCAGCTTTGGTTTGGTCATCGATTTGTCTTATCATAACCCCTTCATTTCCACCTTTGATGAGATGCAGCGCTTAAAAACCCATCCTGTGATTCGTCAAGTGTTAGAGGGCGGTAAACGTATCTCTTATGGGGCACGGGCGCTCACTAAAGGCGGCCTTAACTCCTTGCCTAAGCTTACCTTTCCGGGCGGCCTACTTATTGGTGACGACGCCGGATTTTTAAACCCGTCAAAAATCAAAGGCACCCACACCTCAATGAAGTCGGGTATGTTGGCGGCAGAAGCGGTATTTGAAGCCTTGCAAGCAGGGCGTCAACACGACGAAGTAACAGCATTTACCACCCTTTATAAAGAGTCGTGGTTGTACCAAGACAATTATGCATCGCGGAATTTCTCGCCCGCCATACACCGTATGGGGCTGTTAATGGGGGGTGGGTTTACCTTTCTTGAGCATAACCTACTGGGCGGCAAAATGCCGTTTACCATCCATGACAATGCGCCCGACTACGACCAGCTAGAAAAAGCGAGCCATGCTTATAAGCCTGACTATCCAAAGCCAGATGGTAAGTTGACCTTTGATAAGTTGTCGTCGGTGTTTATCTCGAACACCAATCACGCCGAAGATCAACCCACCCATTTAAAGCTGACCGACCCAACCGTGCCTATTTTGGTCAACTTGCCCATTTATGCCGAGCCCGCACGTTTATATTGCCCCGCTGGCGTTTATGAAGTGGTGTCGGATGCTGAGGGCGCTAAGTTTGTGATTAATGCGCAAAACTGTGTCCATTGCAAAACCTGTGATATTAAAGACCCCGCCCAAAACATCACTTGGGTTGCGCCCGAAGGCGGCGGCGGCCCTAATTATCCCAATATGTAATATGTCGTATTTTTGACAAAATACCATAGCTTTGTTTGGTTGTACTATAAAAATACAGCAACAAGAGCTCCTGTCAATAAGCAAATTGGCGGGGGCTTTTTTAGCCCTAATCTTGTGTCCCCTTGAACCGCCCCGGGATTATCGGCGTTAATTAGTCCATTTGCTTAAATTAATTAGTCCATCTGCTTAAGAAGCTGACTTAGTGAACCGTTAAGCGCTGGCGATTTTTCTCAACTGTTTTTGCGCCAATGCCTTTTACCTTGCTTAAGTCATCGACCGTCGCGAACGGGCCGACCGTGTTACGATATTCAATAATGGCCGCTGCCTTACTATTGCCAATGCCTTTAAGGCTCATCAACTGCGCCTGCATCGCCGTATTGATATTCACCGGCAAGCTGCTGCCCGCCTGCAAGCGTTGCTGATTAACTTGCTCTTGCGCCAGTAAATGACGATAGGCTTTTTCTACATTTGCATAACATTGCGCCGCTGCCGCATTATTGCCAACTATGACGGCTTGTAAAACCAGCAGCAGCCATAAAATATAGCGTCGCATCCTGCCCCCTCGTTAGTCGTCATTCGTCATCGTTATTCATACTGTTTTGCCAGCGCCCACAAAGCATCCAGCTCTTCAAGACTGCTGGTCTCTGGCGTTTGACCTTGTTTAGCCAAGGCATCCTCAATAAACCCAAAACGGCTGCGAAATTTGTGCACGCAGGTCAGGGTCGCCGCTTCAATATCGACATCGAGCTTACGCGCCACATTGACCAGCCCAAAGACGCAGTCGCCCAGCTCCTTTTCAATCTCGACTCGCTGACGATTTATCAGCGCATGATTTGAGTCAGTGACGGTTTGCTTTGCGGACGGTATAAGTGCTTTAAGCTCTGCAATCTCTTCTTCTAGCTTGTCAATAGCGCCCTCTACCTCCGCCCAATCAAACCCAAGCTTGCTGGCCGCTTTTTGTAGGCTTTCGGCTTGCATCAACGCACTGCCCGCCTTGATGGCATCCAAACGCCGTTTGGGTTTGCCACGCCTTGCTCGCTCTGCCACCTCAGCCGCTTTGATGTCATCCCAGCGCTGCTTGACCGCTGCAGCATCGGGCAATGATTCTCGCTCAAACACGTGCGGATGGCGGCGGATGAGTTTGTCTTGCAACGTATACATCACATCGCCCACATCAAACCGCCCTTGTTCGGCATACAGCTGGCAGTGGAAGATGACCTGTAACAACACATCGCCAAGCTCGCCCTTGATATCCTCGTCATCGTCTGTTTGCACCGCTTCGGCCAACTCATAGGCCTCCTCTATCGCGTAAGGCAATAGACTGTGGTTGGTCTGCTTTTTATCCCATGGGCAATCGCTGCGTAGCCTCGCCATTAGCGCCAATAAATCTGACAACTGCGCCGTCGGTTGTGGTTTTGGTACGAGGTTAACTGGGACTGGGGCTAAAACTGAGACTGCAGCAACCGGGCTGAGCCTTTGTGGCGATAAAATAGGGGTATCTTGACCGGTTGATAACGGTTTGTTGTCTGTCATGGTTACTCACTCTTAAAGTTAGGCTATAGGGTTTAGAGCGTTAATATTTAGTGATTTAGTTTGGTTCTGTGGCGCTACTCGAATATTTAATCATAAAAACCGACTTACGCCTACTGACGCCTACTTACGCCTACTGACGCCTGGTTACGCCTGGTTAGCTGTCATCCCTATTCGTTCTTTTAGTCTCTTTTAAGCTTTCGCTGTTGTTTACAAAAGTGGGTCTGAAAATTTAAACGTTTGAATATTAATCGCTATTTCAAACACTATAGTTTTGCTGTCGGTTCAGCGATGCTGTTAGGCGCCTGTTATCGGTTTGTCATCTAGCACGTGTATCATGGCATCAACTTGCCTAAAAAAGCTATCAACCATTTCATCCTAATACACTCAAAGAAGCGTAGACTAACCATGAGTAAACCCGTAAATTTAGTAACAGAACATCCTAAGACGTCTATCACTACGATTGTCGTTGTTGGCGCCGGCTACGTCGGTTTATCCAATGCGATTTTATTGGCGCAAGCACACCTCAATACCGAGGTCACACTCTATGATATTGATAAACAAAAGATTGCCTTATTGCAGCAGCAGCAATCACCCTTACAAGATGCCGATATTTGCTATTATTTGACCCATAAAGCGTTGCATTTGAAAGCGACCAATACCCCGTTTCCAGCAGAGCAGCCACGGGGCATTTATCAAGATGCGGACGTGGTCATTATTGCCACCCCGACCAACTATGACGTGGCGTCTGGCAATTTTGATACCAGCTCGGTTGAAGACAGTATCACGGCGATACGCGGCCAAAATTCACAAGTGCCTATTGTGATTAAATCGACCATTCCTATCGGCTTTAGCGAAGAGATGCGCCAAAAGTTTGATGCTAATATTTTATTTATGCCCGAATTTTTACGTGAAGGCCAAGCCCTTTATGATAATTTAAACCCCTCTCGTATCATTATGGGTGCCTCCGACAATCAAAAAAACTTTGCAACCGCCTTGATGGCATTGTATCAACGGGCTAGCGAAAAAGACAATATTACCCAATTATTAATGCCGCCCACCGAGGCCGAAGCCGTGAAGTTATTTGCTAATAGCTACCTTGCGACCCGTATTGCTTTTTTTAATGAGCTTGATAGCTTTGCTGAAAGCAGTCATCTCAATAGCCAGTTGATAATTACTGGCGTTGGCCTAGACCCGCGCATTGGCGAGCATTATAATAACCCCTCCTTTGGCTATGGCGGTTATTGCTTGCCCAAAGACACCCAGCAACTCAAAGCCAACTATGCCGGCATTCCTGCCAATTTAATTCATGCGGTGGTGGATGCCAATAACACCCGCAAACGCTTTATTGCCCGGCAGATTATCGCTAAAAAGCCCAATAGCGTGGGGATTTATCGCTTAAGTATGAAAAAAGATGCCGATAACTTTAGAGATTCTGCGGTGCTGGATGTCATCACGCTACTAAAACAACATGGCGTTAGCGTGACCATTTATGAGCCTGCAATCACAGCCGCTTTGTTTGAGGAATGCTGCGTCATCAGCGATTTGGCCGCTTTTAAGCAACAAAATGATGTGATTGTTGCCAATCGCTGGCATGATGAATTGCTTGAGGTAGCCGATAAGGTGTATTCTCGAGATGTCTTTGGCTATAGCTAACGCCATACAGCTTCTACAATGGCCAAACCAATGACCAATGACCAACCCGCAACCCATAACTTGACCCCGACTATGACCCTAAGAGCCCGTAATGACTAACGTATCAACAACACCCTACCCGCACAGACCCATCACCTCTTTTAAAGCCTACGACATCAGAGGCGAGCTGGGCGTTAACTTGGATGACGACATCGCCTATCGTATTGGCCGTGCTTTAGCCCAAATTTTAGTGGCCAAGCGTGAACAAAATGGCGTCGCCAAGCAGATACACAATGCCATTGTTATTGGCTGCGATATTCGCGACTCCAGCGAGACCCTAAAAAACGCCGCTATCAAGGGCATTATTGACGCTGGGGTAGATGTGATAGATCTGGGCATGGCCGGTACTGAAGAGGTGTATTTTGCCACCAGTCATTATGAGGCATTGGGCGGTATCGAAGTGACTGCCAGTCATAACCCGATTAATTACAATGGCTTAAAACTGGTGCGCGATGGCTCTCGTCCCATCAGTGCCGATACCGGTTTGGCCGCGGTGCAAAACGTCGCCGAGCAGGGCGATTTTACCCAACCGGTAACCAAGGGCAAGGTCGATTTAAAGGCCGATAAAACTGCTTATATCGACCATATCTTAAGCTTTATTGACACGGATAAGTTACAACCGTTAACCCTCGTCGTCAATTCTGGCAATGGTAGCGCTGGGCCTGTGGTCGATTTAATTGAGCAGCGTTTGCTTGCCGCAGCGGCGCCCATCAAGATAATAACCTTGCATCACACCCCTGACGGCAGCTTTCCAAATGGCATACCCAATCCGATGATTTTGGCAAACCGTGACTCCACCAAACAGGCCGTTTTAGATCATCAAGCCGACCTAGGCATTGCTTTTGATGGCGACTTTGACCGCTGCTTTTTGTTTGATGCCCGTGGCGAGTTTGTCGAGGGCAGTTATATTGTGGGGATGTTGGCGCAGGCGTTTTTACAAAAACACATTGGCGCGGCGATTGTGTACGACCCAAGAGTGGTTTTTAATACTGAGGCTATTATTGATGAGGCCGGCGGCAAGGCGGTCATTAGCAAGTCGGGGCATTCGTTTATTAAGCAAGTCATGCGCGAGTCTGGCGCTGTCTATGGCGGCGAGATGAGCGCCCATCATTATTTTCAAGACTTTTTTTATTGTGACAGCGGCATGATACCTTGGCTACTGACCATTGAGCTATTATCCATCACTGGCCAGTCGCTTGGGCAATTGGTCGATGAACGTATCGCCGCTTATCCCAGCTCTGGTGAGATTAATTTTCGCTTAAGCGATACGCCCAGTGCAACCATCATCGAGCGTATCGCCAACCAATACGCCCACGCCAGCCCTGCAAAAGACACCCTTGATGGCTTAAGCCTTGATTTCGGTGACTGGCGTTTTAACTTGCGTACCTCCAATACCGAGCCCTTAATTCGCCTAAATATTGAAACCCGTGGCGACGAGGCTCTATTAAGCGATAAAATAACCGAAATTAGCGAATGGTTAGAAGCGCAAGGGGCAGTATTGGCGTAGTTGCTGTGTGGCCAAAGCGGTTCGATTTAGGGGTTATAAAATTGCCTAACCACTGCGATAAATCCTTCTAATTCATTGACAGGCAGCGCATTGATGCCCGCTGCCCCTTCGCGCCCGCCGCCTGTGGCAAATTGGCCACAAATATTACTGGCACCATAAGGGTTATTTTTAGGGGCTCTTAAGCTAATCGTATAGCTGCCTTGTTGATTGCTGGTGACCACGACAATGGGGTTTTCAGGGTTACTCGCTGCCAATTGATTGCCATAAGTGCCACTAATACGCCTTGCCCATGGCGCATCGTCTAATATCACCGTTATCACCTGATCCAAAGTCAATGGCATAACTGCTTTGACCTTGGCCATGTCCGCCTCATAACCTTGCTGTAATCTAATAAAAGGCGAGGCCTTATCTGCCACCACATCAAAAGGCGTCGCATACGCCATTAAGCGTTGATATAACGTTGCCGGATGGCAATGTAAATCTGCGACGGCACTGCCATAGCCATTATAATTGACCAAGACGCCCAGCTGTTTTAGCTGTTGGCGCTGCGCCTCACTTAAGGCCAAATGTTTGGCATAATTATCAGCAATATTGTCCAAGCCATCGCCATACGCAGCGGCTATGGCCCATAGGGGGCAAGCAAGTTTAGGATTCGTTTGGGTCAGATGGCTATTAACGAGCAAGCCAGTACAGACCGTCGGGGCTGTATTAATATTTGTGGTGAGCTTATCATGTTCAAATAAACGCTTGGCCTGATGGTGATCGCAGTAATACAGGCTATGGCAATGCGGCAAAACTCGCTTGACATCGTTGGCATTTTTATCAAAAGACACATCCAATACCGTGATAGTGGCATCGTTGGCCAAACGGTCATCAATTTGACTGACCAAGGCGATATCCCGTTTGACACCAGTGATAAGCACCTGCGTATCTTGCGCAGTCAGTGGATACGCCTGTCGCCATTGGATTAATGACAGTATGCCATCGGCATCGCCATTAAACACGTCAATATAAGTCAATACCCTATCCCTATCTCTGTCCCTACCTATAAGTTAAGCCCACTGCTCACGACTGTATTTTGCTAGGGCTTGTATCGCTATCGACTTAGCATTGCCCGTTATCTCATTCATTACTTTACGTCACTCTCAACATATTACGCTAAACTTAAATCTAAGGTGCGGTTTAGCCCCGATTGTAGCGGCTATACTTGGTACAGCACAGGATTGCAGGCACTTGGCAAGAGGCGTTATCGAGGTAACAGGAACGACACTTGACAGTAGTGCCTGCTCCTGTGCAAGCCAAGATAGTAGCGCAAAGCGGGATTAGCTACCTAAACAAAGCTACTAATAAGTTGAGAACGAGGTTACTTTATATAGTTTTGCGCTATTAAATAATCCACAATCTGTTTGGCCACCTCTTCAATGCTTTTACCCTGCGTCTGCACATGCATTTCGGGTGCGCCTGGGGCTTCATAAGGGGAATCAATGCCGGTAAAGTTAGAAATCTCGCCTGCCCGAGCTTTTTTATACAAGCCCTTAGGGTCACGTTTTTCGCATTCCTCTAGCGGCGTATCGACAAATATTTCAATAAAATCATCGCCAATCAAAGCACGTGCCGAGTCCCTATCCGACATAAACGGCGAGATAAACGCCGTCGACACAATCAAGCCGGCATCATTAAACAGGCGACTTACCTCAGCAATACGACGAATATTTTCGACACGGTCGGCATCGCTAAAGCCCAAGTCTTTATTTAATCCGTGGCGCACATTGTCGCCATCGAGTAAATAGGTCGCATAGCCACGGTCGTGTAGCATACGGTCGACGGCATTGGCAACGGTGGACTTGCCGGAGCCCGAAAGCCCGGTATACCAAAGGATGCAAGGTTTGTTACCCAGTTTGTCTTGACGCTCAGCAGGGGTGACGGCGGCATCGTGCCAGACGATATTGGTCGCTTTGCTATTAAAATTGGTCGCTGTGTTATTAGAATTAGTCGCTGTGCTCATATGGTTTCCTTATGCGAGATGCGAGATGCGAGATAAATAATAATTGGTAACAGTTAATCACGACTGATAACGATTAATCACAACTGATAATAATCGGTAAATCGCAAATAGGTGTCCTCGTTATATTAGGGCGTGTTGGATAGTCGCGAATTAGCACTGCTGATAGCTAAAATCGTTCTAGACATTGTTCTAGACTGGGCGCAAGCTGACGATAATGTCTAAACCTTATCTACGTTTGCAACACTGTCTGGGCAATTTTAGCATCAGCCCCTTATTCATAAAAGCTAAGGGCGGGGCTATCTTTTGCCAATATAGCATAAAACGTTAACGATGCCACTGTGACGCAACTGAACCTTAACTAGGTATTAACTAGGTCTTAAATATGTCTTAACTAAGCCTCAACTGTGAGGCAATAAAATAAAAAGGCATAGCACTTTTAATCAGTACTATGCCGTATCCGTATATAGGATGTCTAAGTCAGCCTCTTTAAGTCAGCCTCTTTAAGTCAGTCTCTTTAAGTTAACGCCATCTGCTGCCAAACACTTATTTTGCGGACGCCCCAGTAAGCTCTACCTTGGTGCGGTCTTCTTTGGCGATACCTGCATAATAGTTTCTAAGGATATCTAACACTTCAGGGCGGCTAAAGTTTGCAGGCACCTCTTGGTCCTCTGATAAGGCTTTGCGCAGCTTGGTGCCCGATACCTTAACGTGATTTTCGGCAGGATGTGGGCAGGTTTTGGTAGACGCCATAGCCTGACAAGCATTGCACCAAAACGTCCAATCAATCTTAATGGGTTTGGTTTTTAGGGCATCTGCTGGGATAGCATCAAAAATATCTTGGGCATCAAAAGCGCCATAATAATCGCCAACGCCTGCATGATCACGGCCAACAATCAACTCCGAGCAGCCATAGTTTTGTCTAAATAGCGCATGCAACAAGGCCTCACGAGGGCCAGCATAGCGCATATCTAATGGATAACCCGATTGAATCACCGTATCGCTTCTAAAATAATGATTAATGAGGCTTGCAATAGCATCTTGACGTACTTCTGCTGGAATATCGCCCGGTTTTAAAGCGCCCAGTAACGAGTGAATCATCACCCCATCACAAATCTCAACTGCAATTTTGGCCAAATATTCGTGTGAGCGGTGCATCGGGTTACGGGTTTGAAACGCGGCTACCTTTTTCCAGCCTTTTTTAGCAAATTCTTCACGGGTCTGGGTGGGGGTCATATAAATGCCCGCATACTCCGTCGGAAACTCACCTTGGCTGAAGACTTCCACTCGGCCAGCAAGGTTCACCTCTGCTTGCTCCATCACCTTCTTTACACCAGGATGGTCGGTGTCTGTCGTGCCAAAAACAGTCTGGCATTCGTGTGCTTTATCGATACTGTATTTTTCTTCTAGGGTTAAAATGCCCATGATTTCGCCGTCTTCTGCTCTTAAAGCAATCTCATCACCCACGTTAAAGCCTTCGGCCTGCTCGCTACTCACTGATAGGGTAATGGGAATGGGCCAAAACAGACCTTTATTTCCGCCTGATTTTAGCGTCATATCATCGCAAACGCCTTGCCAATCCGCTTTATTCATAAAGCCATTGAGCGGTGTAAAGCCACCAATCCCTAGCATAATTAAATCACCGCGTTCGCGTGAGGTCATCGTCACGCTCGGTAGGGTTGCGGCTTTTTTAAGTGAGTTGGCGAGTAAATCACCTTCTAGTAATAACACGTTTAGGGCGGGGCTACCATGTGGGGGCACGAGTTGTTCTAAAGCTTGCTCAAAATTGATTGACATAAACGGTATCCTTGTACGACTTTTTTTCTGGGCATGGGCGGATTGACGGATTGGGTGCTTTTTCAATCCACTAAAATAAATACAACTAAGTAAATAAAGCAAAATATAGGCGGGTTATACTAAGGGGCTATGATACCCAAACGCTACAGAGGATGGATATGCAATTATGGAATTATAAGATGTCAGTTTTGATGTGGGTTTGCTGATAAGCTTATAAAAGCGAGGTGTCTTTTAACCTTAAAATTTGGGCAAAAAAAAACACAAAAACCATAGTTGATTTTGTGTTCACAGTATAACTTTATTGATTTTTGATGTTACTTATAGATGCTGAGATAATCAATGAGATGGTATAGATGGTGCGCCTTGAGAGATTCGAACTCCCGACCCCTTAGTTCGTAGCCAAGTGCTCTATCCAACTGAGCTAAAGGCGCAATACATAGCTAACAATACATCGTATCAACATTCATTATAGTATATATGAAATACTATATAGGAATGCCTAACTGACTCACAACAATCGCTTGCTGCTAACAGGGTGGCTATTATAGCCATTTAATCTAGTAAGTCAATCTTTTTATTTGTTAACCTATAACAAGTTAGCAAAAAAAATTAACTACTCAATAACTTAACTACTCAATAAATGGCGGTGAAGGAGGGATTCGAACCCTCGATACGCGTTAACGTATGGTTCCTTAGCAGGGAACTGGTTTCAGCCACTCACCCACTTCACCGTAGTGCTTGTTCATTGTAACGTAAGCAATTAAAATTACTATCTGCTGACTACACAACCTTATACGGGTCTGATTTTTAACAAAAAACCATTCTTGCATCATGTTGTGGGCGAGTATTATAACAAGTTAAATCAGTTTTGCAAGCCGCATTTACCGTTAAGCCGAGTTTTATTGCACTAAATGAAGCAATAACGGTATTGATAGACGCTAAAAGTATGTTATAACCGCTAAGCGCCATTTGCTTAATTTAGCTAACCTATCTAATCTGGCTAATCTAGCTAACAAATTTTGTAGCCAGTAGCCAATAGTTGCCTTTGCCAGGTTTGACGCTAGTTGCCTTTTTCAAACCCTATTAACTTAACTCAATAAAGCGAGCCTTAGTATGTCGTCTATGCGTCCTGTGGTACTGTGCTTTTCGGGACTCGACCCCTCTGGCGGGGCAGGCCTACAAGCCGATATTGAAGCGATTGGCGCAAGCGGCGCCCATGCAGCGATAGCGTGCACCGCCATCACTGTGCAAAACTCGCAGCAGGTGTTGGGCTTTGAGGTTTGCGAGGCGGCATTGGTGGAACGCCAAGCACACGCCGTACTCAATGATTTGCCCGTAGCGGCTATAAAATCGGGCATGTTGGGGTCAACTGCCAATATTGCCATGTTGGCACAGCTATTTGCCAGCGGTCAAATTCCTGGGCATCTTCCTTACGTGTTAGACCCGGTACTGGTTGCCAATAGTGGCGGTAGCCTAGGTGACCCAGCCACTTTGGTACAAGCCTTCAAGGCGCTGCTCCCTTATGTGACCTTGCTAACCCCCAATACCCATGAGCTAAGAGCCCTATCGGGCGAGCAGGACTTACATCAAGGGGCAAAAAAGTTATGCGAGCAAGGCGTACATGCGGTATTCATCAAAACGTCACATGATTATACTGAGGGCGATATTGACCAATATTTATATCTCAAAACCGCCACAGGGGCTAGGCTGGGTCATCATAGCATTGTGCCAAGACTTGCCGGCGAGTTTCATGGCTCAGGTTGCTCTCTTGCCAGCTATATTGCCGGGCAACTTGCGCAACACCACTATCAAAAACCGGTGCAAGCAAACAGCACTGACTTGGCAGCGCTGACGCATAAACTGATTGATGCTATCAAAGCAGCCGATACATGGGTACATCGGACGTTAGTCCATGCCGATAGACCGCATCCCAACGATAAAACGGCTCAGTTAATACCGAACCGTTTTATTTAAGAGGTGGCAAACAAAGCTAGCCCTAACCAAACATAGGCATTAGATTGCGGGCAATAATATGCACAAACATCTCAACCAGTAGCAAACCAAAAATTGCGAACATAGGTGATAAATCCAGCATGCCTAGATTGGGCGTAATTTTTCGAAAGGGCGCTAAAATAGGCTCTGCCAGTTGCAAAATAATACCCAAAATAGGGTGCATTTTTTGGGTAAGTACCACAATCCAGCTGATAATAATCGAGCCAATAATCAAGTAGCGCGCAACCCGCAAAAAACTTAGTATGAGTGCCAAAGTGCCCTCAAAAAACAACCTGAGCGGGGTATAGCCATGGCCGAGTAAGGCTGCATTGCCAGAAATATCAATTAGTTTGAGCAAAAACAGCAAGATAATCGCAGCAAGACTTACCCGTCCATCGCCTACCGTCGGAAAGATACGCCCAAACACATCGACAACTTGGGTGGCTTTGAAGGCGGGCTCAATATAAGGGTTACTACGCTCAAGCCCTGAAAACTGTAACATAAAACGAATGAAAATCAGCAACATGGCAAAATTAATCACCATATTAAATATTGTAATTAAAGGACTTATCATTCAGCGTACTCTACTATTTTATCTGTAAACATTTACCATAACACCATTAATACAAGTCACTTTGTCTGGTTAGGGGTTGTTTTAATGGTATGCACTGGAGTATTTGCTTAGATCTTTATGAGGATAGACAGCATTTTTGTCACTTTTTGAAATTGCCCATGAAGGTTGATAAAAGCCTAAACGGCTTCAGTTCTAGCTGCTTAACCCTTATTGACCAAGTTTAATGACATAACTCTTCACTCAGTGCCACACTGCGATTATAACAAGCTTGCATGGCACGGCGCATGACTTGAGCCCAATCATCTTGCTGCAATGAGTCTATCGCCGCTTGAGTCGTTCCATTAGGAGACGTCACTTTACGGCGCAGCTGGGCGGGCGTCTCATCGCAGGCTATGGCCATCTGCGCCGCGCCTAAAGCCGTTTGCATCGCCAAAGCCGCCGCTTGTTTTTCATCCAAGCCTAGCTCTACTCCAGCCTCAATCATGGCCTCTAACATATAAAAAAAGTAGGCGGGTGCAGAGCCTGAAATCGCAGTAACAGCGTGCAACTGCTCCTCGGTTTGCACCCAACTGATTAGCCCAGAGGCGGCCATGACTTCGCCTGCCAACAATTTATCTTGCTCCTGAATCGTATCAGTGGCATACAAACCTGTTGCCCCTTTTTGAATCATGGCGGGCGTATTGGGCATGGCGCGTACGATGTTTTGATAGCCGCCCAACATCTGACTTAGCGTTTGCGTAGACAACCCTGCCGCCACCGAGATAACCAACTGCTGCGTTAATAGCGGCGCAAAATCGGCCACGACGGCTTGCATCACTTGCGGTTTGACCGCCAATATCACCACATTGGCGGCTTTGATAGCGCTATGGGCATCGTCATTAGGGGCGGTCGGGTCTACCGTCATTATTTTTTTCTTTTTTAACTGCTGACGGCTCTCAAGCGAGGGGTCTGCCACGGTAATTGCATTCGGGTTGACGCCTTTAGCCAGCAAGCCACTAATCAATGCTTGCGCCATATTGCCGCCACCAATAAAGCTTATTTTTTTATGTTTCAGTTGGGTCATGGTATTTTCCAGATACGTTGGTGTTTTGACGGTTATCGTTGCACGACAGCCGCAAGACAAAAGATGCGCTTAGTGTACCACATCACCTTATAGACTGTTTTTATACCGCGCTTAATTTTTACGATATACAACGTCATGTTGCGTTAAGTTGACCGCTCGAGCTGTCTTTTAGAGATCTCATCATATCGACAACTTGCCTGCCTAAATCTAACCTATAAACAGCGACAAACAACTACAAATAAGGCGGATGATAGAGAATCTGGGTGCTAAGAGGTTGACGTTTGATATCAGTATCTGTATCAATATTAGAGTTAAGCACCGCAGTAAACGGATGTTCGAGCCAATAAATCCTATCTATGGCGATAATAAATAAGGGGATACGCTGGGTTGCAGCGCTATCAGCTTGGGGGGCATCTTGGGCGATGGTTTGCACCAAAGACCCTAAAACCAGTGAGCTGCGCATAAACACCGGTTGATTCAGCGCTTGCAATAGCTTTTTACCCGATTTGCGCCCTACCCTTGCGGCTAAAGTCACCTTTAAATCACGCGGCAAGGGTTCAAAATACAAACGGCTACCAGGCGTAATCACACAGTTATGCCTTGCCGTTTTCAATGTTTTAATTAAGCAGTGTATAGAGGATAGTTGCCATAAAAAGGGTAAATGACTAGGCTTTAGGGACAGTTGGTCATCATGCTCAAAGTCATTAACTAGCATGTCATTAACTAGCATGTCATTCACTGGTGTGTCATTCACTGGTGTGTCATTAACTGGTGTGTCATTAACTGGTGTGTCATTAACTGGTGTGTCATCATTTGCCGTATTATATGTGTTATGACCACGATAAATATTAAGATACTGACTGCCAGGCGTGATGCTAAGCCAGTGCTGCCAGTCGCTACGCAGACGATATAGCTTGTGCTGATAGCGGCGAATCTCATAATGATAAGCGCCGCTATGATAATATAACACCGTTTGATGGTCATTATCTGCCCGAAGACTTAGCGCCAAAACGCTATCGACCATAGTTTTTGATGGCGGCAGCTCTGTAGGCTGCGGGCTGAGCCAAGCGTGAATCAGCGCCGCTTGACGGGCGGGCAATAGCATCTGCAACTTCATGATATCGAGCATCGCCTGCATCGCAGAAATATTTTGTAGGCTAGCAGGCGCGATAGACACAGCCGCCAAGTCGATTTGCACTTGCTCATCAATGATGCTGCTCGTGGCCTGCATAATCTGGCTGGTGCGCGCAATCGCTGCATTGACTTGGGGGTAACGCTGGGCAATCACCGGCATAAGCACACTGCGCAGCCATGCTCTATCGTTGATTTTAGTATCTTCATTTGACGAGCCTACCCAATCAGAGACGTTTTGGACCGTTGGGTCATCGGCACGAATGTTGGTAGTGATATCGGTACTTCTGTTGGTATTGGCGTTGGTATTGGCGTTGGCAAGCGTCAGGACTGTATTAGTCGGATCATCAATATAGTCAAGCTTAGTGTATTTGGCATAGTCGGTGATGGTCGCTCGGCTAACCCTTAGCCAAGGTCGCCATAAGACTATGCTTTTATTGCGAATGGGAGTGGGAATGGAATTGGGATTGAAAACAGCTTTCGATTTAAGATAAGCGGCGTCACTGTTTTGCTGGTTAGCGTTATAGCAGTTTTGATAGTTGTCTTTTTGATTATCTTTTTGATTGTCTGGGTTGATTGTCTGACGGCTCATAGCAAAAATAGTCCAATCTTGCATACCTGCTAGCCCGTTAACGCCTGCGCCTTTAAACAAGCGCATCAGCACCGTTTCTACTTGGTCATCTTGATGGTGACCGAGCATCAACACATCGTCCTTATTCATCATGTCCATCATTGCCATATAACGAGCATGACGCGCGGATTGTTCATTAACACGATTGGCGTCGCTAAGCTTAAGCGTTAATAAGGTGCATGGCATAGCATGCTGACTTGCCCAGTCCTGAACTTGCTGCGCCCAGCTCGCATTTGCTGTCTGCAGACCATGATTGACATGGATTAGCTGTGGTAAAAAAGGCATTCTGCCCTTATCAAATAACTGCCGACACATCCATGCTAAACTTAAGGAATCACGACCGCCACTACAGGCCAACCAAATGCGCCGCCCCTGCAATTGTGCCGCATATTGATGCAAGCTATTTAATAAGGCTTGTTGTAACACGTTTGTTGCGGCGCTATCTGCTATGGTCATCACGTTTTTATCAGTAAGGCCTAACGGTTGTAGGTTTAGGAATTTGATGGGTCGCATTGGCGTAATATGCGTTACCAAGGCCATGGCGCTCACCATATATACTCTATGCTATAAGTTATATAAATGCGACAGCGACTAGATTTTAGGTGCTAGGTGGTATGGGGTATGGGGGTATAAAAAGTCACCCGATTATCACGCAAAAAACCGGCCAGCCCTAGTCCATAACGCGTTGCCACGTTTACAGCGGTACTGGTTGGGGCTGACATACCCACCAGCCAAGGGGTACGCCCCCGAATGGCCTTTTGCACCAATTCAATAGACAATCGTGAGGTCATTACCACGCCGTTTAGTTCGGCTTTATGTCGCAGTTGCCAGCCGATAAGCTTATCTAATGCATTGTGCCGACCCACGTCTTCAAACAATTGCAATTGCCCATGATAAACCGTTGCCGCAGCATGCAGAGCGCCGGTTAGTTGGTGCGCCTGTTGCGCCTCGCTCATTTGCGCCCGTATCGCTAATAAAGTGTCTAAGCTTGGGAGCGTTGCCGGGGTTTGCTGATAGCGGCTTAAATCGGGCAAAGCTTGGGTAAGCCCAGTCATACCGCACATGCCGCAGCCGGTACGCCCTGCCAATTGCCTTTTTTGGGCTTGAATACGCTGATAACAACGCTGATTGAGCACCAACTCCACCAAATAGGCATCATAATCTTGTAATTGGTCAGCCAGTTTTTCGGTAACCGCTTGATGCTGTGTGTCGCTACTTTGAGCATCGCTACTTTGAACATCGCTACTTTGAGCATCAGTATTTAACACGGTTACTTCCCAATCAAGCAGCTCATGGCGATGCTCAATCAATCCCTCGCTAAACAAAAAACCTAAGGCCAAATACTCCAGCTGGCTGGGGCTTGCCATGAGTACGGCATAATGAATCCCATTAATCACGATAGCAATCGCCGCCTCGATGGCGAGACTGCTCACGCCATCAACAATAAGCGGTGTTTGCTGAGCATCGTTGTGGTCACCTACTGAAGCTTGACCGTCAGGCCGGTAATGATTATTCGGCTTCACTTCGTGTTGAACACGGCTTTGATTAACATGGCTTTGATTAACACGGCTATGCTGTTGCCAGTTATGCGGCCGAGCCATGGGCGTTTGGCTAATAGACGTTTGGCTATTGTCTCCACTCATATACACTAAGCGGGGGTCATAGCAATCGTGGCCGCAACCCGTTTTAAGGTCACAGTCGCTGATTTATACGAGGGGGTAAACGACTCTAACGAATGGCTACCCAAATCCATAATATCATTACATTCGGGATAATACGTGGCCACCGCATTGGCGGCGATATCCATTGTGGTCAGCACCAGTGGCCCAAGCTCACGCACGCTACCCTCATTATCACGGCGACTCACCACGACTCTATCCCCTGCTTGCCAGCCCATTTTTTTCATCTCATCGGGATGCATAAACAACACATCACGGCGGTTGGTATTGCGATAGCGGTCCTGATAGCCAAAAATCACCGTGTTAAATTGATCATGACTGCGCACACTGGTGAACTGCCAAGCTCGGCTGTCGGTACTGTCTAGGCTGTCTAGCCTGTCTATATTCTCTAAACTATCCGCACCGGTTAGCTTATCCTGTTTATCTATTTGTTGGTTAGGCTGACTATTAGCTGACTGGATGTTACCCGACCGATCTAACTTATTGTCTAATTTGTTGTCTAATTTATCGTTTACTTTGGACTCGACCAAAGCCATACCGGTCAGCTCTGAGGCAGTCAGTTGCAATCTGGCAGCGCTATAAGTAATCGGGTACTTTGGCACCTCAAATTGCGCTTTACCACTGTCGGTTTGCCACTGGCGATGGCGGGCAGGATGATACAGATGAAAGCCCCGCTCATGGCTACGAATACGCTCATTAAAATCTGCAAAGCCTTCAATGGTATCGGCAATATAATCTCGCACCAAGTCTAAGTCATCGCCCAATGCTTGCCATGGGACACCCGTGTCTTTATTGTCAATGTCAAACAGTTGCACAGCCAGCCCTGCGAGTATTTGCGATTCCGCTTTTAACTGCGCGCTAACCGGTTGAAGTTGACCCTGCGTTGGCACGATTTGGCAAATAGAGTCTTCAATAGTAGCAAATTGCTTGCCTTTTGAGGTCTCAAAGCGTTCGGTACGGCTGAGGCACGGCAAGATAAAGCTGTGCTCACCCGGATAGAGCATGGTTTCGTTGAGTTTGGTGGCAACAAATACCGTGAGTTTAGCTTGATTTAATGCGACTTGAATGGCACTGCTATCCGGCGCTGCGACTGAAAAATTGCCGCCCACACTCATAAACGCTTTTATTTTGCCATCAATCAGCGCTTTGGCACCCTCGACCACGTTATAACCGGATGCTTGCGGCATCGAGCGATTAAAGGTTTTCTCTAGGCTGTCGAGCAATGTCTGTTTCGGGCTTTCATGAATCCCCATGGTGCGGTCGCCCTGCACGTTTGAATGACCCCGAACCGGGGATGCGCCGCCGCCCGTTACCCCAATCATGCCCATGAGTAGCAACAAGTTGGTAATCATCGCCACATTGTCATCGCCCTGCACATGCTGGGTAATGCCCATGCCCCAGGTGCATATCGTGGCTGAGCTATCCGCCACCAATTGGGCAAGCGTGTTAATAGCCGCTTGGGTAATACCGCAGCCTTGCTCAATATCTTGCCAGGTTTGCGCTGCTAACCAAGTGTTTAACGCCGCAAACCCCGAGGTATGCTCAGCGATAAACGCTTGGTTCACCTTGTTGTTTTCAAGCAACCATTTTGCCATGCCCGTTAATAGCGCCACATCGCCGCCGATTTGAATCTGCACCACCTCATCGACCATTTTATCGCTAGCCCCTGCCACCATATGTGTCGGTTTTTGCGGGTTTCTAAACGCACTTAGCCCCTGCTCACGCATCGGGTTAATGGCAATAATGCGGCAGCCTTTCTTGTGCGCATGCGCCAACATCTCCAGCATACGGGGGTGGTTGGTGGCCGGGTTTTGCCCAAACATCAAAATGAGCTTGGCCTGTTCAAAGTCCTCAAGCACCACTGTCGCTTTGCCGACCCCCAATTGCCGACCGAGCATCACCGAAGTCGGTTCGTGGCACATATTCGAGCAATCTGGCATATTATTGGTGCCAAATAGGCGCACCATGAGTTGATATAAAAAAGCGGGCTCGTTGGTGAGGCGACCTGAGGTATAAAATAGAGCCTCATCTGGGGAGGCCAGCTGATTGAGTTGCTTGGCGATGCGGGCAAAAGCGTCCGCCCAGTTGATAGGCACGTAGCGATCTTGTTTGCTATCATATACCATCGGCTGCGCCAATCGCCCTGCGTGCTCGAGCTCATATCCGCTAAACTGCTGCAACTGCGCCACGCTGTTTTTCTCAAAAAAACGAGCGTCTGCCCGAGCCGCCATGGTTTCACTTGCCAACACTTTAATGCCCGTTTCGCACACGTCAATGGTTTTATGGGTTTTGTGGTCTGGCCAAGCACACCCCGGGCAATCAAAACCACCGTTGGGTTGATTACTACTGAGCACACTGCGGCTACCCCGTACAAACGCATGGTAGTCCATCAGCTTACGAGCAGATGCAGCAAGCGCACGCCAGCCAGCGGCAGGATGGGTATATACAGGGATTTTTCGCATAAGAGGCTATCACCTAGTTGTCAATATGGTCAATATGATTGAATTGCGATTCATTAAATTGGGGTATAAAGAGGGGGGTTTAAAAGACAGCAACGCTTACGCTGGTAGCGGCTATCTAGGGGCTGACTAGCGACTATATAGCATAAACAGCCGCACTATATAGCATAAACAGCCGCACAATAAGCAGCGATTGGGCAAATTTATCATCAATATTGGCCAAATGGTAGGGCAATATTGCAACAAAATGCTTGGCGTCTGTTGCCCGTTATTGGTCTGTATTGGGCATTAAACATAAGGCTAACGGTAGTTTAGAAAGAATTATTAGACGATACGTTTTAGATGAGTTACAACTTTTTAATCTTTAGGCATTTAAAAATGATTATGTACGCAAAGGATGCGGTCATAAAACAGCTGGGTTAACAGCCTAGCTTATGCTTGCTGATAATTTTTCTAAGAATAAAAAACGGGCGTTTAACCTGTCGCCAAACTTAACGTAGAATCAAAACTTTTTAAACGCTGATAGCGCAATTCTACCAAAGTATCCCTATCAATAGCTTTAAGCTGTGTCAATTGCGCTGCCAACAATTCACCTAAGCGGGTCATCACCGGTTTGGCTTCAATATGGGCACCTGCGCCTTCATCAACAATGGCATCAATTAGCCCAAGCTGCAATAAGTTAATGGCGTTTAATTTCAACGCCTCGCTTGCCTCGGGGGCTTTATCGGCGGTTTTCCACAAAATAGAGGCACAGCCCTCGGGCGAAATCACCGAATAAATGCTGTTTTGCAGCATATTGACCCTATCTGCCACCCCAATGGCCAATGCGCCGCCAGATCCGCCCTCACCAATAATGGTAGCAATAATCGGCGTTTTTAGACTACTAAACGTGGCGATGCTTTTGGCAATGGCCTCGGCTTGACCGCGTTCTTCGGCATCCACCCCCGGATAGGCCCCTTGGGTATCAATAAAGGTTAATACAGGAATTTGAAACCGCTCTGCTAGCTTCACCAGCCGAATCGCTTTACGATACCCTTCAGGGTAGGCCATGCCAAAGTTATGGGCAATGCGCTCTCTAGTGCTCCGGCCTCGGTGTTGGCCAATTATCAGTACGGGCGCCCCATTAAAACGGGCGAGTCCGCCTATCACCGCTCTGTCATCTGCAAAAGCTCTATCGCCATGCAGCTCATCAAACTCGGTAAACAGGTGGCTGACATAGTCCAAAAATAAAGGGCGTTTGGCATGTCTTGCTAGGCCGACGCTGTCCCAAACCGTTACCGATGTCATCGTGCATCCTTATTACATTACTGATATTTATTGCTAGGTCGTGAGTTCTGATACTGTGGATTCGCGCTTAGATTAGTCGCTGCCCACACTCAAAGCGACATTCCATTTGGCAAACTGCTCGACTTCGTCATTTAAATCTGACATCAATAACGGGTAATCTTCACTATCCACGTTGACGCTAACTTGCCAGTGCGTATCATCTTTGACCACCAATGTCATACGCGCTTGCTCATGGTCGCTACGGCTATGATGCAGCAAGATGGCCAAGCGCAGCAGTAAGCACAGGTAGACCAAACTGTCGCCGCCAATCATTTTAGCTTGTTCAAAGCCGTCTGTTTTGAGTTTACGCCGATGGTTGAGCATCAGTTGCGCCATGCGCATTTGGTCGACTTGTGAAAAACCGGGCACATCGGAGTGCTCAAGCAAATACGCACTATGGCGATGATAGCCGCTGTGACTGATGGCCAAACCTATCTCGTGTAAATAGGCGGCGCGGCGCAACAAATCGGCATCCTCGCCGTTTAAACCAAGCCGATGTTGCACCTGCTCAAACAAGTGTTGGCAAGTGGCGACCACCCGTTTGGCTTGACCCTGATCCACCGAATAGCGCTCAATTAAGGCTTGCACGCTTCTGTCGCGCACATCCTCGCTAGCAAAACGCCCCAGCATGTCATACATCACACCTTCTCGCAACGCCCCATCCGAATAGCTGATGGTGTCAATGCCCAGCACTTTCATGATGGCGCGTAGCACCGCTACCCCAGCGGGAAACACCGCTTTACGGTGTTCTTTGACGCCGTCCAGTTCGATATCCTCGACTCGGCCAATCTTAATCAGTTGGGCTTGTAAATCTTTAACCCCTTTATAGGTAATCTGTTCTTGCTCATCTGCCAAACCTTGCGACACCAAAACGTTGCGTACCGCTTTAATGGTACCACTTGAGCCCACCACACTCGACCAGCCCGTTTGTTGATAGCTGCCACTGATGGCGAGTATCTCTTTGCGCGCCGCCGCAACCGCCTTATCAAAGTGTTTTTCGGTCACAAGACCCTCTTCAAAAAAACTTTTGGTATAGCCCACGCACCCCATCTGCAAGCTTTCGGTTAATAAAGGCTCAAACTCTTGACCAATAATAAATTCGGTGGAGCCGCCGCCAATGTCGATGACCAAGCGTTTATCGCTACTGGCATTGGTGTGCGATACGCCAAGGTAAATCAGCCTCGCCTCTTCACGTCCGGCAATAATCTCGATGGGTTTGGGCAGTATTTTATTGGCGCGCACAATAAATTCATCGGCATTCACCGCCTGTCTTAGTGCATTGGTCGCCACAATACGCAGTCTATCGGCAGAAACCGATTCAAGTCGACCCATAAACCGACTCAAGCAATCAAGGCCACGCTGCTGCGCCTCTTCGCTAAGCACATTGTTGTCATCTAGCCCAGCTGCCAGTTGCACTTTTTCGGACATAGACGCCACCTTGCGCACCTCGCCATGGTCTAAACGAGCAATGGCAAGATGGAAGCTGTTGGAACCAATATCGATAGCGGCCATAAGTTCGTTGTTGGCTAAAAAATTGTTGGGCATATGCAAATCAATAACCTTAGTATAGGGGTATTTAATACTTAATATAGGGGTCAGCCCACGCTTAACCGCACCTTAGCTAGGCAGACGCTAAGCTGCATTAAAGTGGAGGTTGTGTGGGCATTTTAGGATAAGTAGGCACCATCTGGCGTTAGCTATCTATTTTAATCTGTCTTTTAAATCGTCTTATTTGCCTTGACGGTCACCTTGCATTTGGGCAAACACCGCTTCTGCAGCGTGGAGGGTTTGCCGGATGTCCTCATCAGAGTGCTTAGAGGACATAAACCCTGCTTCATATGCCGAAGGGGCCAAATAAATGCCACGCTCTAACATACCATGAAAAAAGGTGTTAAATTTATCCATATCACAAGCGTTTACTTCATCAAAGTCTTGCGGCGTGTCCGTCTCGCCGTCTTGCACAAAAAACAGTCCAAACATACCGCCCAGTTTATTGGTACGCAACGAAATGCCATATTTATCTGCTAATGCTTGCAAGCCATCCATCAGGCTATCGACCTTGCTTGATAAATCGCCATAAAACCCAGCAACGGTTAAATCTTCAAACATGGCAATGCCAGCCCGCATCGCCAATGGGTTGCCCGATAACGTGCCTGCTTGGTATACCCCGCCCAATGGCGCAATACCTTGCATAATATCACGCCTGCCACCAAACGCCCCAACGGGCAACCCTGCACCGATAATCTTGCCAAAGCAGGTCAAATCAGGCTTGATATCAAAATACTCTTGCGCCCCGCCTAAGCCTACCCGAAAACCGGTCATGACCTCATCAAATATCAACACAGCGCCCGCTTTGGTACATTGCGCGCGCAGGGTATCATGAAAGTCTTGGGTCGGTATCACCATATTCATATTGCCAGCAATGGGCTCAACAATCACGCAAGCGATGGCATCGCCCCACTTGGCAAAGCAGTCTTTAATGGCTTGGGGGTTATTATAGGGTAAGGTGAGGGTATGTTTGGCAAAATCAGCTGGCACCCCTTTTGAGGTCGGCTCACCAATATCGAGCATAGCGGAGCCTGCTTTTACCAACAGGCTGTCTGAATGACCATGATAGCAGCCCTCAAACTTGACAATGTTATCGCGGCCGGTAAATCCCCGTGCCAAGCGAATCGCACTCATGGTCGCCTCGGTACCCGAGCTGGTCATGCGTATCATATCGACGCTTGGCACCAACGCACAAATCGTATCGGCAACAGTGGTTTCAAAGGGTGTGGGCGCACCAAAGCTTAAACCATCCTCTGCTGCGGCTTTGACGGCCGCTATCACTTTCGGGTGCGCATGACCCAAAATCATTGGCCCCCAAGAGCCCACATAATCAATATAGGCGTTGTCTTCGGTGTCGTAAATTTTGCTACCCAAAGCTTTGTGCATAAAGATGGGCGTCCCTCCCACGCCGGCAAAAGCACGCACCGGGGAATTCACCCCGCCCGGAATATGTTTTTTGGCTTGTAAAAATAGCTGCTCGTTTTTGGTGCTCATAATTGTATCTCTTATGTCACAAATGGTTGTCAAAAAATACAGGCAGCAATTATCAACAGTTAATCAATGAGCGCTCAAAGACTATATGACATTATGACATCACGGCTTATAGCACTAAACTACACACTAGATTATGAGTTAAGTGCATACTATATCGCCAAATCTTCGGCTTCACCCAGTTCATACAACGCCCCAGCACGGCCAACAATGAGCGGGTCAAAATTACCCACCTGCTCTTTGTCTTTACCATCATAAGGCAGTTTATTGAGAACATAACGCATGGCATTGAGACGGGCCCGTTTTTTACAATCGGACTTTATCACAATCCATGGGGATTCAGCAGTGTCGGTATTATAAAACATCGCCTCTTTGGCCAAAGTATAATCCGCCCACTTATCCAGCGATGCCTTATCAATAGGCGATAGCTTCCATTGTTTGAGCGGATGCGCCTCACGCTGCGCAAAACGGCGCCGCTGCTCATCACGGCTCACTGAAAACCAAAATTTGACCAAATGGATGCCCGATTCAATCAAGTGCCTTTCAAAATCTGGCGCTTGCTTCATAAACGTTTCGTACTGCTCGTTAGTGCAAAATCCCATGACCCGCTCAACGCCCGCACGGTTATACCATGAGCGATCAAAAAACACCATCTCGCCACTGGTTGGCAAATGCTGCACATAACGCTGAAAGTACCACTGTCCCAGCTCGCGCTCGGTGGGTTTTTCTAGGGCGATAACTCGGGCGCTACGAGGGTTTAAATGCTCCATGAAGCGTTTGATTGAGCCACCTTTGCCGGCAGCATCACGGCCCTCAAAAATAATCACTACCTTTTGCCCGGTTTCACGCACCCAGCGCTGCAGTTTTAGCAGCTCCACCTGCAAATGGTACTTTTGCTTTTCATAGGTTTTACGAGATAGGCGGTTTTTATAAGGGTAGCCACCCTCACGCCAGTTGTCAGACAATTCATCATCTTTTTTGCTGCCCGTTTTTACTTGGTTGGCTAACGCATGCTTGGCGAATAGGTTTTTGAGCTTGTTTAAATCGTCAGGCGAGGCATCATGGATAAGGGCTTGTAGATGCTCGGATACCCCATTCATATTGCCCTCTTTTAAATCCTTGAGCAATACCTCATCGATGACTTCTTTGATTTTAATTTGCGCCCCTGAGGTCTTCTTTTTAGTTTCGTAGTGTTCAACCGCTTTTTCATCCGTCACATAATCGTCGGTTATTTGCTCGCGTTTTGGCGATTTTTTTGTCATACAGCCTCTCCTAATAATGAACGTTCGACCATTTTTGCGACATCTTGATAACCGATGCCTATAAACCATACGTTTTAGATACTAGCCATCATACCCAATAAAACAATCTTTTTGAAGTGTTAGCCATCTTGAGGGTGTTTTTAACTGTTGGCATCTGGGTCAATAAGGTGGGTAATGGCCATATTGGTCAGCCTAACGGGTCAATCGCCCAAACTTAGCGATGCGTTTATCGCTTATTTTTGGGTGTTTTTTAAACCGTTGTTGTTACTTATAGCCTGTACCCTAAGCTTCTTTTTGTTTGCAATACTTTATCAACAGACACAATAAACCGCTACGCTTAGGCCTTAATTCTCGCTTTTTTTATGTTGTTCTAGTCACGAAAACAATTGTGCTATTCAGCAAGATTGTGGTTTAATCAGTAACCCAGACCTTAATAACACTTTAACAACAATCCGACTCTTGCCATGCTTTAACAACCACTGGGAATAGCCTTTATGAAACGTATTGTTCTTAGCACCTCCTCCTCTAGTCTCGATAACCTAGCCATTAAAACCAACATCCGCCTAATTCGGCTTAGAATTTATGTGAATAATGTCGAATTTATCGATGGTAAAAATATTAATGTAACCAGTTTGACGGCTATGATGACTCAATCGGCGTCGCATTCGCCCGTATACACCAAACCTGCACCCGCCAATGAAGTGGCCGAAATGCTGACCCAGCTTGAAAACGAGGGCTATAAAGAGGTATTTATTACCACGCTATCCTCGGTCATCAGTGAGAGTTACGCTATCATTAAAAAGGTAGCCGATAGCTTTAAAGGCAGCATGAACATCCACGTTTATGATACCAAAGAGCTCAATATTTGCGAGGCCATGCTGGCTTTAGAAGCAGAGCAAATGCTGGCGCAAGGTCATAGTATGGACAATATCGTCACGCGTTTAGATGGGCTGCGCGCTCGTCACACCATGCTTTTTCCGATTGACGACTTATCGTATATGATTAAAAATAAAAAGTTGTCGTCAACGGCAGGTTTTTTTGCCAATTTGTTTAGTATTAAACCGGTACTGCAAATGACCCTCGACGGCAGTATGATACCGTTTAAAAAAATCCGTAAATATGACAAAGCGATTAACGAAGTTATTGAAAGTTTTGCTGACAACATCCAACGTCCAGATACCTTTGCCTATGCTTTAAGCACTGGTCGCCCTAAGCTAGATAAGTATTTTGTTGAACTGGTTAAAAAACGCACCCATATTAAACATTTGCCAGTGCTACCGGTCTCTGCTATCTCGCTAGCCAATCATGGGCCGACTGGTACCGGCCTCTGTGCGTTTATTGGTGATAAACCCTCAACGTCACACTTGCTGATGAATTTGTAAAGAACAGGGTAAAACGAATAATAACGGAAAATATCGCCGTTACTTGCGAAATGTGAGTACCGCAAACTGCTGCTATTGCAGGGTAATAATAATGGCTTTTAGTCGATATAGTTGATTCAGCTTACTATTAATTGGCTGTATGATGGATTATTTACTATTAAACGAATGTTGAAACAGGCTATACTATTGATTATAGCCCCAGTATGTGACATCGCTTTAGGCTCTAAATCTTATCTAAATAACTGAACAAATTTAAAATATAATCTGATTTTTGGTGGGGTATGTTGTGCTAAACCACACTATAAGATTTCATATTATAAGATGATTTTGTTTTGATACTTATGATAAATAATAAGTAGATAACGAGATAAATGGAGAAAATAAAAGTGCCAGTGCGGTTGTAACAGACGCGTCGTTTTTTACCTTCGGCATGAGGACTTAATTTTTGTTTAACACTATTGGATAATGGACTTTCCTATGAGCCGTATTGTTTTAACCACCTCTTCCTCCGGACTTGACCTTTTAGATGTAAAAACCAGCATTCGGCTGATTCGCTTAAGGATTTATGTGAATAATGTCGAATTTATCGATGGCAAAAATATCGATATCAATAGGCTAAGACGGTTAATGCATGGCGGCGCTATTGCACCCGTCTACAGTAGGCCAGCACCAACGAGTGAAGTTATTGAATTGTTCAGACAACTGAAAGATGAAGGTTATAAAGATATTTTTATCACCTGCCTATCTGCAAAGCTTAGTGAAAGCTACAGTTTTATCAAGGCGGCCGCTGAATCTTTTAAAGACGACCTAAATATATATCTATATGATACTAGAATACTCAATTTTTGTGAGGGCGCTTTGGCTCTAGAGGCAGAGCATCTAATAAACAAAGGCATAGCAATGCCCGATATTGCCAAACGTTTGGATGAATTACGTGCCAGTCACGATATGCTGTTTGCCATCGACAATCTAGCACATCTGATTAAAAATAAAAAACTATCGGCAACTTCGGGCTTTTTTGCCAATTTGCTAAATATTAAGCCCATACTAACGGTGGATACAGAAGGCTATCTGATTCCCACTAAAAAAGTTCGTAAGTATGAAAAGGCGCTCGACTATATTGTTGAAACCTATGCCGAGCGTATACAACGAGCAGACTCGTTTAGCTATATTCACAGCTCGGGCAATACCGAGCTTGATAATTACTTTGCCGCTCGTATTAAACAGCGCTCCAATATTAGCCACATTCCTATCATACCGCTCTCTGCCATTTCAGTGGCCAACCATGGGCCTACAGGGGTGGCACTGTGCACCTTTACGGGACAACGGCCGTATGTGGCAGCAAAGTTTAAAAAGAAAGGTTAGAATCTACGGCTAGGCATGTTTACCCGTGTAACTGGGTCGAAAAACGATAGCCAGTACCGCGCACGGTTTGAATAAAGCCGGCATAGTTATGCGGCTCCAATACTTTGCGTAAGCGGCGGATATGCACATCTATAGTGCGGTCTTCAACATACACATTGCCGCCCCACACTTGGTCTAACAACTGGGTGCGGGTGTAAGCCCGCTCTGGGTGACTCATAAAAAACGCCAATAGCCGATATTCGGTAGGGCCAATCTCGACCGCGGTACCATCGGCTGTCAAGCGTTGACTCACCGGGTCTAGGCTCAATCCTTCTGCTTGAATTGGCTTATCACCCGAGAGCGCACTGCTACGGCGCAGTACCGCTTTAATGCGTGAAACCAGCTCTCGAGTAGAAAAAGGCTTGGTGATATAGTCATCAGCGCCGGCATCAAGCCCTTGCACCTTGTTGTCCTCCTCCCCTCTTGCCGTGAGCATGATAATGGGGATTTCGGACAACAGCTCATCTTTTTTCAGCCGGCGGCAAAAATCGATACCAGATTGATTGCCGGGCAACATCCAATCAAGCAAAATAATCGCCGGTCTGTGATCGACCACAATATGATGCGCTTGGGTGACATCCTCAGCTTGCAAACACTCAAATCCTGCCATCTCCAACGTGGTGACAATCATTTCCCGAATGGCAGGCTCATCTTCAACTACCAATACATTTTCAGTATTCATTTTCCTACTATCCTCTAGCATAACCGCATAATAAAAAGGGCATCTTCGGTTAGATGGCGACTAATGCCAAACCTTTGCCACATTTATGCCACTTTAAATCAAAAAATCAACAGTACTCAATTATATGACGGTTATATTACAACCCACTAATATGACAATTAGATGACAATGGCATTAGAATTAGATAAGCATTGAACAATAGTGAAAAAATAAAGACTATATGCACCTTAATTTAACACCATCTCGATATGCATAGTCGTTGTGATGCTAACCCGCAAGCCATTAGAGACACATTCCCAGCCATTTCAAGCCATTCCAAGCCATTCCAAGCCATTTCAAGCCATTTCAAGCCATTCCAAGCCATTCCAGATACATGCATAGCTATCGTTAAAAGTATATTTAACAAGAGGGTTAACCCTAGGCTGACACAGCCATACGCTCAAATAGCCTGACAAACCCTTAAAAACCCTGACATGCTTAGAGACATTTCTGTCCTAAAGACGATATAAGCTTCTAAAACACAACATCATAAATCGCTTGATAGCGCTCGTGTTAGTTAACCTCTAAAATAAAATTTAGTGGCCCATCGTTATCCGCTTTGACCAGCATGGCGGCGCCAAACACGCCACTGGCTACCGGGTGGTGTTTAGCCTTAGCGTAGGCAACCAGTGCCTCAAACACCACTGCCGCCTCAATCGGTGACATGGCGGCAGCAAAATCGGGTCGGCGTCCTTTGTCTGTTTTTGCCATTAAGGTAAACTGCGATACCAGCAACAGCCCCCCGCCTACTTGCTGCACATTGTCATCAAGCTTGCCGGCCGCGTTCGCAAAAATTCGATAGGTCAATATCTTGTCAATCAGCTGTTGCCCCTGCTGCGCCGTATCATCGTGGCCAATGCCAATGTAAGCCAAAATACCCTGCTCTATTGCGCCCACTACAGCCCCATCTACGGCAACACTGGCTTGAGTGACTCTTTGAATAAGGGCCTTCATTTTTCTATCCTCATTTTTTTATCTTTCGTTTTCTATCTTTCGTTATTAGGTGGCATTAATCGACTGCGTCATGCCTTATGACAGTGCGCCCTAGCAAAATAGCCGCTAGGATTGCTTGGCTTCTCGTATTATAGTAGGCTAATCCTCTAAAATTTTTTGTTATACTCAAGCTCTTCTACGCATATTACTACTGATACCAATATTCATACCCATACTAATGAGGCGTACCACCATGATAGATATCACCAAAGCGGCGCTTAAACAACAAGCGCGGCAGCTATTGCAGCCTGACAACCTGTTTACGGCGCTGCAACATGTCATACCGCAGCAAGAAATCAGCGAGGCAGCAGGACAGATGGCCGCCAGTCGCAATCCACTGGTAAAAAAGGCGTTTGTGCACACCTTTGCCAAGGTGTATGGGATTGAGTTGGACGACTATGCCCGCAAAAGCTTAGACGACTTTGACAGCTTTAACGATTTTTTTACCCGTGAGCTTGATAGCAGCGCCCGCCCGATTGACCCAGCGGCGCAGGGTATTGTGTCGCCAGCAGATGGGGTGATTTCGCAAATTGGCACCATTGAGCAAGGCCAATTGCTGCAAGCCAAAGGCCGCACTTATGACGTGGGTCAGCTACTTGCCAATACCACCAATGACAGCGAAGACAACCGTTATTACGACGGCGGTAGTTTTGCCACGGTGTATCTGGCGCCCAGCAACTATCACCGAGTGCATATGCCGTTTGCAGGCACCCTAATAAAAACCCGTTATGTGCCCGGCACCTTGTTTTCGGTCAATAATGTGACTGCCGCTGGCGTGCCTGACTTATTTGCCCGCAACGAGCGTTTGGTGTGTGAGTTTGATACCGAGTACGGCCGCGGCGTGGTGGTGATGGTGGGCGCTATGATTGTGGCAGGTATTGAGACGGTGGCTACGGGCAAAATCCAGCGCAGTGAGGACATTCAAATTAATGTGCATCATATGCCGCTTAATAAAGGCGATGAGCTGGGGCGTTTTTATTTGGGCTCAACCGCCATTGTCATTTTACCCAAAGCGGCTGGGGTGGTTTGGCAGGACAACCTTGAGCACAACACAGCGGTAAAAATGGGCGAGCTACTTGGGGTGGCAAAACCAGACGCACCGTAGGGCTGGTTCGGTTAAGTTCGACTTTATACCTTTTCTGAAAAATAACCTATCTTTGTCAAACTCGCTAAACCTACCACTTGTAGCGTTTGCACTCGTTTTCCTCGATATCTTAATTTTCAGATTTGGTATTAGGTTGATTAATCTTTTTACTCGTCACTCTTTGCTAACTTGTGGCGTAGCACCGCTAGCTTTTTGGGCGCTGGGCGCACCCTATGGGTCTTTTTAGAAATCTTTAAAACCTCTTAACATGCTCCTAATATAAGGAAAGCCCCCGATGTCTCGTCCACTCATTGTCATGCTCTTAGTCCCAATCCTACTGACGGTTGCTACACCGCTAGCGCAAGCAAAAATGGCGACCAACTCTCCTGCGCAGCCGCCTAGTCAAAACCAAAGCCAAAGCCAAAACCAAAACCAAAAGCTGCAAACCTTGGCTGCCAAAAAAGCCTATATCCGCCGTGTTTATTATACGACCAATCAGCAGCTAAAAAACTATCGCCTCACCAAAAAAGAGGATGACGCTAACAGTAGCGAGGGGGGCGAGATAAAACTCTATACCCAACAAGGGGTGCTAAAAAAGGCTGAAAAGCACTATTTTGGTGAAACCGGTAACGTCCTTTACGAGTTTTATTTTGACGCCAATCAGCTCGTTTTTGTGTTTGAGCAAACCACAACCTATAATGCGCCCATCTATTTTGATAAGCCGCAAGATGGCCTTGAGGCATTTGATAGCAAAAAATCGACCATCAAAGAAAACCGCTATTATTTTTATGATGGGCGGATGATTGACTGGTTAGACACGCATAAGCAGAGTGTGCCAAGCAGCTCGCAGCGCTTTAAAAGCAAGCAACAAGAGCTACTTAGGGCAGCTATTTTTTAATACTTAATGAATGCCTTTAGCTCTGTTATGGCGCATATCACCCATATATCACATATCGACTTTTAATCTATCCCAATACTGTTGATACAAGGCCATGGTGACATCGCCCACGTCTTCTCGAAATAACGCATGGCCTATCTGCTCTTTTGAGGGATAAATAATGGGTTTATTGGCAATTTCGGGGGGCAATAAGGCTATTGCCGCCTCATTAGGCGTCGCATAGCCAATCTCTTCGCTAATAATGGCCGAGTTTTCGGGACGCATAATAAAATCGACAAAGGCATACGCATTGTCAAGATTTTTGGCATTTTTTGGGAAGACCATATTGTCCATCCACATGATGGCGCCCTCTTTCGGATAAACAAAATCAAGCTCGGGCATGCCTTGATCTTGGGCAATAATCACCTCACCATTCCACGCCAATCCCAAATAGGTTTCGCCCTCAATAAATGGCATCCGCGGCGCATCCGAATTAAAGGTGCGAACATTGGGCATCAGGGTTTTTAGCTTGGCATACGCCGCTTGAATATGCTCAGGGTTTTTGGTGGCGGCTGGGTAGCCTAAGGTCAACAGCGCCATAGTAAACACGTCGCGCAAATCGTTCATCAGCATCACCCGGCCTTCATACTCGGGACGCCACAAGTCATTCCAAGAGGTAATGGCTGCCTTGTCAATGCGCTTGGTATTGAGCGCAATACCGGATGAGCCCCACAAATAAGGCACGCTGTACTGATTGCCCTTATCAAAATCGGCGTCTAAAAACGTGGGGCTAAGGTGTTTAAAGTTAGACAGTCGGCTATGGTCTATGGGCTCTAGCATATTGCCTTGGCGCATTTTATCGACAAAGTCCGTCCCCGGAAAAACGACGTCATAATCGCCACTGTTGTTCATCAGCTTTAATTTGGCATACATCGCCTCATTCGAGTCAAAGGTGCTATAACTCACTGCAATACCCGTCTCGGCAGTAAATGCCTTGAGCACGCTATCTGAGATATATTCGGTCCAGTTATACACCTTTACCACTTTACTGCCGCTTGGCGTCGGTGCTGGCTCACCCTCGCCTCCAGTGGTTGCTGTGTCTGATGCAGCGTCTGGGGAACCGCTTTGCTGACAACCGCTAACCCCTAGGGCACCCAAGGCAGACAACGTCGCTAAGCTGCCGCTATAGGCCAAAAAACGGCGGCGTGAGCGAAATTTATCGGTGGGCATAAGTTCTCCTTAACGCTTTTTGAGCAGTAGTAATTGAGAAATAATTAGTCCGGCTAAGGATATGGCCAATAAAATAGTGCCCACAGCGTTGACTTCCGGCTTTACCCCCACCCGTACCATCGAGTAAATTTGTAATGGTAAAATCTCAAAATTGGCACCAGTATTAAAGGTAGACACCACCACATCATCCAGTGACAAGGTAAACGCCAACACCCACCCTGCCAACACCGCCGGTAGAATAATGGGCACCAGCACGGTTCGAATCATGGTAAATTCGCTAGCGCCTAAATCGCGCGCCGCCTCAAGCACATTATCGTCCAAACTTGCCAAGCGTGCCGACACCGTAATGACCACAAAGGGTAGGCAAAACGTAATGTGTGCCAGCAATAAGGTGACAAACCCAAGTTGCACCCCGATGATTAAAAACAGCGCCAGTAACGAGATGGCCAGCACGATTTCAGGCGACATCATCAACACAAACAGCAAGCTTTGTAGCAAGCTTTTACCCTTAAAATCGTAACGTTGAAAAGACAATGCGGTTAGGCCGCCAATCACCGTGGTCACCGTCGCCGCCACCACCGCCAAAATAACCGAGTTGATGGCGGCTTGTACCATCGCTGCATTCGCAAACAGCTCATGGTACCAATTGAGACTAAACCCCTCCCAGCGATAGCCCAAACTTGAGGCGTTAAACGAAAACACCACCATCACCACTATGGGTGCGAACATGATGCAATACAGAGTGGCTAAATATATACGAGACAGCCATTTTAATGAACGACGCATACGACTCCCCTAGGCCACTTCGTTATAATCAGTTTTACCAATGCGCTTACGACTGGCATAATAGGCGGCTATCAATACTGCCATTGTCAAGGTGAGTAGCACACTGGCAGCAGCGCCAAAAGGCCAATCTCTGGCATCTAAAAATTGCGATTTGATGATGTTGCCGACCAGCAGATTACGCGAGCCACCTAAAATGTCTGCCACATAAAACATGCCCATCGCCGGCAATAAAACCAGAAGCACCCCAGATATAATGCCGGGTGTGGTCAGGGGTAATATCACATGCCAAAACGTCTGATAGTTGTTGGCGCCCAAATCCTTAGAGGCTAAGACAAAATCGTCGCGTAAGTCGGTAAATACCGCATATAAGGGCAACACCATAAACGGAAATAACAGATACACTAAACCGCCGATGACCGCCTTTTGGGTATACAAAATTTGTAAAGGCTCGTTAATAATACCCATCGCAATCAATGCCGAGCTTAACAAGCCGTTGGCGGCCATCATTAATTTGACGGCATATAGGCGCACTAAAGAGTTTGTCCAAAAAGGAATAATTAGCAATAACATTAAAAAAGATTGCCATTTTTTTGCGCTGCGGCTAACCAGCCACGCAAAGGGATAGCCGAGCACTAGGCAAATGATAGTAGTGATAGACGCCATACTCAGCGAGTGCAAAAACACCTTGATATACAGTGGGTCGACAAAGCGTAAATAATTGGCTAGCGTGACCGGCGCTGCAATAAAGGTGTCTTCATCACGGGTTAAAAAGCTTGCCAGTACTACCAACAGATTGGGAAGTAGCGCAAAAATAATCAGCCATGCCCATATCACAAACACCGTGACACGCTGAAAGGTGCGGCTATTATCATGCGTTTTGGCAGCAGGCTGTTTTGATACAGGATTATTGGGCACAGCGCTGGGTGAGGTTGGTTTATTCATCAGGTAATATCCACTCCCAGCCATCTACCCAGTCAACGCGCACCTCTTGACCAAGTTTGTAGTTAAAATTGGGGTCATCTTCATTAAAGTATTCAGATGCTTTGACCACGTTGCCATTTTGCAACTGAATCACTGAATCAAGGGTACTGCCTTTATAGGCACTATCAATCACGTGACCGACCAACCCTTCGCGCCCCTCGTCGAGATAGTAGACGCGAATGTCCTCTGGGCGCAGCAATAGGTTTATCGTTTGCCCAACTTGTACCGCAAATTTAGGATGCGGCAAATGGCGAATGGGAATATAGCCTTGTGCCTGCTCTTTGACCTCAACCTTAATGGTACGCTCATCGACCTCAAGCACTTGCGCTTTAAATAAGTTGGTATCACCGATAAAGCTCGCCGTAAACAGATTTGCCGGCGTCTCATAAATGCCAATGGGGGTGTCTATTTGTTGAAACTCCCCGGCGCGCATCACTGCAATTCTATCGGACATGGATAGCGCTTCTTCTTGGTCGTGGGTTACAAACACAAAGGTGATGCCAAGCTCACGTTGTAAACGTTTGAGCTCAGACTGCATTTGCACCCGCATCTTGGCATCTAACGCCGATAGCGGCTCATCGAGCAACAACATTTTTGGGCGATTGACCACGGCTCGGGCCATGGCCACCCGCTGCTGCTGCCCGCCGGATAAGTCCTGGGTACGCCGATGCATGATGTGCTCAAGCTGCACCATGGCTAATGCCTCTTGTACTCGGGTTTTAATCTCAGCTTTGGGTAATTTTTTAAGTTTAAGGCCATAGGCAATATTGTCAAACACCGTCATATGTGGAAATAGCGCATATTGCTGAAAAACGGTGTTAATCGGCCGTTTTTCTGCCGGCAAAGCGGTGATATCCTCGCCATCTAATTCCAGCGTCCCTTGAGTTGGCATCTCAAAACCGCCGATGAGACGCAGCAGCGTGGTTTTACCACAGCCTGAGGGACCAAGTAAGGTCAAAAACTCGCCATCATAAATATCTAAGTCGATGTTTTTTAAAATCTGGGTTTGACCATAGGATTTATTGAGACCACGAATACGCAGCAAGGACTGCTTTGCAGACTGTTCAGGCAGGGCATCTTGGTCTGCGGGTGAGGCATCATGTATCAACATAGGGCAGTCTCATAGCAAGGTTAAAATGGCAGTAACAAATGACAATGTCGTATGAACATCTAAAATGAACATTTAGAATCAGCATATACAATTATCGTACCTTACATTTTTAAGAAAACCAATACTGTGAATAATAAAAAAATGCCAAATTTTTTAAATCTGGCAAAATTCTTGAAAGGCACTGACACATGGATAGCATGGATAGGTAACCCAACCGTCGTACTACTTAACCAACGCACTAATCGCTTTAAACGCTGGGTCTTCGCTGGTGCGGCATAGCTCAAACAAAATCGCCTCGGTGGTGGTAATGACTGCCCCTGCTCGGCGCATGCGGCGGATGGCTTGGCGGCGGTCATAGGCATTACGTGACCCTGTTGCATCAGCAATGAGCACAGGCTGCATGCCGTTATCGAGCAAATCGAGCACCGTTTGCAAAATACAGACATGGGTTTCTATGCCAAATACCAAAATGGCGGTGCGGTTTTGCTGTGCCAGATGGTTCCAAGTTTCGGCGTTATCACAAGCACTAAACGTCACCTTTTCGATGGTTTTAGAGGTTGTGGCATCCAATACGGCGGTAATATCGGCAAGGGTGCTCCCTAGCCCCTTAGTATATTGCTCATTGACCAAAATAGGCACGCCAAGCTGCTGCAAACCTTGAATCAAGGTAACATTTTTTGTGGTGATTTTTTTATAGCGATAGATATGCGGGGTGAGTTTTTCTTGCATGTCGATTAGCAAGGCTTGACAGTTATCGCGGCTGATGCGATAGGTGGTATCGGTGGTGATGGTTGACATAACACACTCCTTGTGTTGATGGTAAAGTAAAAATGGCGATTGCTTCTATAATTGTTTCTATAATTGTTTCTATAAGGGTTTAAGCTTGTTGGGGCTGGCTCCTCGATATCAACCTGCGTTGATGTATTGATGCATTGCTTTTTTCAAATTGGCAATAGCTACCGCTATATTATCCGTCAATCACTTGTCATCCAATCCAGTCACGGTTAACTGGCGCTCATAATAGCCCATATGCCCATAGTTGCCCGGTTGACTGATCAGACCTTTTAGGCGCACGCGCTCTAGGGTGTAAAGCGGTTGATGTATGCCCCGCTGTTTTGCCAGTTTATCGACGATATTGCTGGGGTCATTGACATGGTACTGCACGCCCTGCGTGGTGGTAAAGCTAAATTGTTCTAAGGTTTTGCTGACGCTGCCGACAAGCAGCTGCGGTTGTAGTTGGTCTTGCTGCGCTTTGTCTGCTAGGGAATCGCTCACAGCCTTGCTATTGGCGAGTAAGGCAATGCCCGCCCCTATCAGCGAGATAAGCGCCAATTTGGCAAACGCCTGAGGACGCTTTTGCGGCTGCTTTTGAGCGCGGCGTTTTCGGGTTTTGCTAAGGGGATTTGAGTTTTTATCGCTACTCATATGGCCATCGCTATTCATACCATTATCGCCATCGCTATCATCATCACTGGCGGTAGCAACAGGCATAGTTTTATCTTTATCTATATCTTTAGCATTGTCGTTATCGTTAACGTTAACGTTGTCTGTCATACACCCCTCCTTATAAAAACCGCAGCCATAAAACAACCCCTCTAACATTACGCTAGAGGGGTTGTTTTTTCAACCTAGTATTACAACATGATAAACAGATGCGACAAAAGCCTATGCTATTAATCTGCTATTAACCTGTCAGTCATCTAACATTAACTTGTCATTAATCTGCCTTAAACCCGTTCAATAATGGTGGCAATACCTTGACCCAAACCAATACACATGGTGGCAAGGCCAATTTCGGTGTCTTTTTGCTCCATGGCATTGAGCAAGGTGACCACGATACGCGCGCCAGAACAGCCGAGAGGATGGCCTAACGCAATCGCACCGCCATTGACGTTAATGATATCTTGCTTATCGGTTAGGTTCAGCGCTTTAAGCACCGACAAGCCTTGTGCCGCAAAGGCTTCGTTAAGCTCGATGGTTTGCATGTCATCAAGACTCATGCCAGCACGTGCCAATGCTTTTTGCGTCGCCGGTACGGGGCCATAACCCATGATAGCGGCATCACAACCGGCAATCGCCATACCCCGGATGCGAGCACGCGGGGTTAAGCCTTGGTTTTTCGCCTGCTCGGCACTCATAATCAGCATCGCTGCTGCGCCATCTGACAACGCCGATGACGTTGCCGCCGTCACTGAACCATTGGCTGGATCAAAGACGGGACGAAGTTTGGCCAATGACTCTATGGTCGTATCAGGGCGAATCACCTCGTCAACCGTGCACAGTTGCAAACGCCCTGCCTCATCATGGCCTTCGATGCCGATAATCTCATTAGCAAACCGACCTTCTTGAGTGGCTTCCCAAGCACGGCGATGCGATTCTAAAGCAAACGCATCTTGCTGCTCACGGGTGATGCCATTCATCCGGCCTAGCATCTCAGCGGTCAAACCCATCATGTTAGAGGCTTTGGCATAATGCTTTGAAGCTTCGGGGTTGAGGTCGATACCGTGCATCATACCCACATGGCCCATGTGCTCAACACCACCAATGATAAAGGTGTTGCCTTGATTGGTCATGATTTGCGCCGCAGCGGTATGAATGGCTTGCATCGACGAGCCACACAGTCGGTTAACGGTTTGACCGCCCGCTGTTTTAGGAATATCCGCCAGCAAGCCGATGTTACGGCCGATGTTCATACCTTGCTCTAGGGTCTGGTTAACGCAGCCCCAGATAATGTCTTCCACGGTATTGGTATCAAAATCGTTACGGGCTACTAGGGCACGTACCAATTCGGCTGACATACTATCAGCACGGACGTTACGGAACATACCGTTTTTTGATTTACCCATTGCGCTGCGTACGCCATCTACGATGACCACGTCTTTTGGACTTAATACTGTCATGCTGTGCTCCTTGGATGTTGATATCTGCTGGTCTATTGCTATCCATACATCGCTGCCTATAAGAGGATGCTTCAACGCTTCCTAAATGATATAGATAGCCATGTTTTAAATAGCTAGGTTTTAAATAGCTAGATTTAAATAGCATAGACCCGTATATTAAGTGGTCAAACCGTCAATGAACTAGGCTTGTGGATAAAAGGTGTCGCCAGCGGCAGCCATTTCACGGATTTTTTGTGGCGCTGCATAGGCTTTACCCAGTGGGGCATATTGCTCGCATAGGGCAAGATAGTTATCCAGACCTAGTTGGTCGATATAACGACATGGGCCACCACGAAACGGCGGGAAACCAACCCCCATAATCATCGCCATATCGGCTTCAGCAGGCGTCGAGACAATATTGTCCTCTAAGCAGCGCACTGTTTCATTACAAAAGGCCAGCATCATCCGGTCGATAATCACTTGGTCAGCAAACTCTTGCTTGTCTCTATCGGTGGTGTCTTTTAACAGCTCGTAAGTCGCCTCATCGGCAGTTTTTTGTGAGCGGCCACGATTGTCTAGTTCATACTTATAGAAACCAACGCCATTTTTTTGACCCAAGCGGTTGGCCTCAAACAAACGCTTGATGCCGCCTTTATAATCGGGCTTCATCCGGTCTGGAAACCCTTCGGCCATAATATCGGCACCGTGAACGCCAGTATCCAAGCCAACCACGTCGATTAGATACGCAGGGCCCATCGGCCAGCCAAATTTCTCCATCACTTTATCCACCTGGACAAAATCAGCACCTTGCTTCAATAGCAAGTCAAATGCACCAAAGTAGGGGAACAACACACGGTTGACCAAAAAGCCGGGGCAATCGTTGACCACAACCGGCACTTTGCCCATTTTTGAGGCTAGGGCAACGGTGGTGGCAATGGCTTCGTCTGATGACTTTTCGCCACGAATTACTTCTACCAACGGCATACGGTGCACAGGGTTGAAAAAGTGCATACCGACAAAGTTTTCAGGACGTTCAAGCACCGTGGCTAGGTAGGTAATAGAAATGGTAGAGGTATTCGAGGCTAAAATAGCGTTGTCTTTAACCAAGCCCTCCACTTCTTTTAATACCGCATGCTTAACCTTTGGATTTTCAACCACCGCTTCAATCACAATGTCGGTATCGCCAAAGTCGCCATAGTTAAGCGTGGGACGGATGCGGCTTAAGGTTTCCCCCATTTCTGCTGCGCTCATCTTTTGACGCTCAACTTGCTTGGCTAAAATTTTGCTCGCCTCGCCCATACCCAAGTCCAATTGCTCAGCCTTAATGTCTTTCATGATAATTGGCAAGCCTTTAGACGCGGCTTGATAGGCAATACCGCCGCCCATAATCCCTGCGCCAAGTACCGCAGCCTCAGTAATATCATGCGCTTTTTTGCTGTGCTGTTTGGCTAATTTTTTCACCGCTTGGTCGTTTAAAAACAGGCCGACTAAGCTTGCTGCTTGTGGCGTTTTAGCGGCTTTGGCAAAACCTGCGGCTTCGATTTTAAGCGCTGCATCACGGTCTAAGTTCACGTGCTTTTCAATCGTTTCAATTGCAATCGCTACGGCAGGATACTGCTTAGGATGCGCCTTGGCAAAAATGGCAGCACGGGCGCTACTAAACGCCATCGTTTGCTCAAGGGTATTGAGCTTAATAGGTACCAGCTTTTCTTTGCGCTTGGCTTGCCAATCTAAATCGCCGGCGATACATTTTTTAACCAAATCAATGGCAGCGGCTTGCAAATCGTCTTGCGCCACAACCGCATCGACCAAGCCTAATTTTAAGGCCTCTTCTGGCTTTTGCGCTTTACCGGTGGCGATAAGCTCTAGGGCATTATCCACCCCAAGCAGGCGTGGGGTGCGCACACTGCCGCCAAACCCCGGGAAAATGCCTAATTGGGTTTCGGGCAAACCGATTTGCGCATTTTGACCCATCACGCGGTACTCACACACCAGCGTCATCTCGCAACCACCACCTAGCGCCGCCCCATTAATGGCCGCAACCTTTGGAAAAGGCAGGTCTTCAAAACGGTTAAAGACGGCGTTGATGTCCAAAATCCACTGCTCAATCTCAGCAGCGTCTTTATTAAAATGGCCAACAAACTCAGTGATGTCCGCACCGGCAATAAACACGCCTTTGCTTGAGGTCACTATCAACCCTTTTACCTCAGCAGCGTTTTCAAGGGCGCTCACTGCCTCGTCAAACTGCTTATTGGTCTCGGCGTCAAATTTATTGACACTTTCCTCTACGGCATCAAAGCGGAAGTTGACGATATGGTCATCGTCCATTGTTACCGTAATTCGGTTGCCTTGGTATATCATGTTGAGCTCCTTATTATTGTCACACTTATTTTACACACTTTGTTTAATAGCCTTAAATGCATTGTGGCGCATTAAAGCCAGACGTCGTATTATTTTGGCTAGTAAGCGATGATGATAAACCCTCATCACAACCTGCCACACCAAATATGCCTGCGGTAAAAAATTATTGTCTAAGATAGAAACTAAAGGCATTGGCTAACATCAGTCACACTAGCCGTTTATTAGTTTACTTTTTATCACCGGGTTTTATGCTATTTATTGTATAGCGTTAATAACACCCAGCCTCAACCAGCCTCGATGTCTTGCAAATCAATGTCGCCAATTGGGGTAATCGAAGCCACTGCCGCAAGCTAGTGTAGGGGATTTCACCCCTTGCTGTCACAGCGTAATGCCTGACTTATAGGTCATAGAAAACGAGTATCCCTAACCACAGCCATTATTGTTGTGACGTGGTCGTGTTGTTGTGACCTGGTGATAATATAGTTGTGGTGTAGCTATACAGGGGCTATGAAGGGGCTATGAAGGGGCTGTAATATGAAATGCCCTTTGTCTACACCCCTAACATTGCGCTATCATTCAGCTACTCTCGACACTTCGTGCTACACTATCTTATAACAGACGTTCTTATAACAGACGTTCTTATCATAGACGTTCTTATCATAGACGTTACAAATCACCCTTTGGTACGATTGTAACAATGATAACGATGACTGACGTTTATTCTTTAATTGACTCACCAACATCACCTTAGTAACCGACTGGCGACTTTATTCACCATGACACGATTGACCAGCTCCGCTCAAGCTTTAGCAACACCCAATAGCGATACTGACTTTGCCAGCCTAAGACAACAGGTAGCGGTGACCTTAGAAGCGGATATGACCTCTTTACTTGCTGGCGCTGGACTACCCGCCTTACTGCATGACGCCTGTTTGTATGCGCTGCTCGGGCCAGGCAAACGTGCCCGCCCCTTATTGGTAGCCTGTAGCTATTTGACGGTACAGCAGCACCAACAGTTTGGCGAAGGCACTAATGATTTAACACTCCCATCGCTTTCTAGTAATGCTGCGTTTGTTCAGGATAGCAGGCTAGTTAACGATGACTGCCGCCGTGCCATGTTGGCCGCCGAGTTGCTGCACGCCTACTCGTTAATTCATGATGATATGCCCTGTATGGACGATGATGACCTGCGCCGTGGCCGGCCAACTTGTCATATCGCTTTTGATGAGGCAACGGCGTTATTGGCAGGCGATGTGCTGCAAACCTTGGCGTTTGAAGTATTAACGAGCGACATTTCAGGTTTTGCGCCGATTAGCCAGCCGACGTCTTGTGACTTGTTAACCATTTTTAGTCCTCGTGCACGGCGGATGGTGATTGGTCAAGCCCTCGATTTGCAAGCAGAAAACAAGCACGTTACCCAAGCCGAGCTTGAGGCCATCCATCGTGATAAAACCGGTGCCTTAATCGAGGCGGCGGTGCTTATGGGCGCACTATGTGCCGCAACCAATACAAGAGCAGGAGCAGAAACCGGCACAGACTCAGACGTTCAGCCAACGCCGGATTTAACCCTCTTGCAACAGTTTGCCGCCTATATTGGGCTGGCGTTTCAGGTGCAGGACGATATTTTGGATGTCACCGCCAGCACCGATATACTAGGCAAACCGGCGGGCAGTGATGAGAAACTCGACAAATCAACTTATGTAAAACTCATGGGCGTTGATGGCGCTAACGACTATGCTAAATCGTTATTTAATCAAGCCACAACGGCTATTGGCCAGTATTATGGTCAGCAAACTCCCCTAAATACCTTAGCCGCTTGGTTATGGCAGCGCCAAAAATAGTGTCTAGTCGCTTGCAACCCTGCAAACTCGTATCTTTGCACAAGTTCGGCCTTTATGACCTTTATGACCTTTATGACATCGTTATTTATGACATCGTTATTAAAGTTCTTAAAGTTATTAAAGTTCTTAAATAGTTGTTGAGTAGTTAAAGAGTTAGGCGGCTAAGTAGATAGGCGGCTAAGCAGATACGCCGCTAAATAGATAGACGGCTAAGTAAATAGTTGGTTAGACGTCGAGGTCATTAAATAATAGCCATCGTACGTTTACGCTACTTTTGTTGTCCTAATATCAGCGTATAATAACGGGGCCGGCAAACAATTTAGTCCTGTTAGTCAATGGCAATATAGCTTTTTTACCCCCTTAAATTTTGTGGATATCTATTTCTATATCTATTTCAATATCTATATCTATATTACCTCTATATTATTGCTAGATGACCTATTTGATGATTCGCTATCCTTGTACTGATGCCGTTATAATAACTTTGCATCCTGTGATACCCCTTCAGGTTTGCATCAGCCCTAACACCCAAAGGTGGGCGGTTTGTTGTCTTGAATGTAGGTTAAAAGCGTCTTCAGCGTATATAAAAAGGCGCATTAATAAACCCCACACATTGCTATATACTGCGCCTCTAAAGCCTCCCATTAGCAACCTTAAGCTTGGCCGCTTAACACGTCTTAGTAGGGTCTATCTTTTAATCGGTGCGATTGGACTGGCGACTTTCTCGGTAACCGCCAAGGCCAATGTTGATACCGATAACAGCGCTAACGTACTGACGCCGATGCTCATTAATCAGGGTAATACCGCCTTTAACCCCAGTGACATCCGCCCAAGCCTGCTTGCAGTGATGCAAGCCGAGTTTGCCACCGACCGGGGTAACTTGCCCACGGCTTTACAACTCTATAAGCAGCAAGCGTTTAAAAATGATGCCACCAGTGTTTTCGAGCGGGCGTTAAGCTTATCCATGCGTTATGAGCCCGTAGAGGACTCCCTAGCGTTTGCACGGGCTTGGCAATTAAAAAACCCCCAGCATCTGCCCGCTCAATTTTATGTCGTACATTTGGCGCTTAAGGCTTATGATTATGAGCTTGCCGGCGAAGTATTGACCCAAATTTTGGCGTACGACCCCCAAGCCGATTTAAGCGAGATTTTAATTGGCATCTCGCCAACCGCCGCCGCCGACCAGCGCTCATTGCTGGACACCTTACAATCCTTGCCGGATCATGAAAACCCCTCCTTGATGGTGATGCAAGCCGGTTTAATGTTGCAATTGGACCAGCCCGAAAACGCCTTAGTGAGTGTCACCAAAGCCCTAAAGATGCAACCAGATAATATCCCGTTTATTACCTTAAAAGCAGACATTATTAAACAGTTAATGCCCAGTCAAGATGTGCTGGAATATATCGCGCAACAACGCCTGAGGCTTAGCAATAGCAAAGCGCTGTATCTTTACGAGATTCGTTATCGCTTGGCGCTCGGCCAAACCCGAGAGGCGTGGCAACTGCTCATTGAGGCCAATGCGCTCTTTCATGACGATGAAATGACGCTATTGGCAGCGTTGGTCAGTATCGATATTGAGGCTTATAAAGTGGCCGATGAGTTGTTATCAAACTTGGCCGCCTCACCGCATTATGTTGATCAAGCCTATTATTATTTGGGCATCAGCGCCGAGCGCCAACAAGATTATAGCAGGGCAGAACGTTTTTTTGCCAAAGTGATGCAAGAAAACCTGGTGCTTAAGGCGCGTCAAAAATTGGTCGCCATTCAATTATTGCAGCAGCAGCCCGAGCGGGCATTGGCCACCTTAGAAAAATTTAGCCAGCAGTTTGAAATCTATGCGCCCGATTGTGCTATTTTGCAGGCAGAGATTTTACGCCAGCAAAATAAGCTGGCCGAGGCACAGCAAGTATTGGTCGACGCCAACCAACGCTTTCCAGACGATACCAAACTGTTATATGCCGAAGTCCAGTTGCTAGATAACGAACAAGATGCGACGTTAAAACATCAGTTGTTAGACCATCTATTATTGTTAGACCCCGAAAATATCGACTATCAACTCAGCCTTGCGGTGCTATTATTTGAAAATGATAATCAGCAAGATAACCAGCAGGCTTTGCAAGTAGCAAGGTCTATCATCGCTATCCCGTTTAATCATCCAAACTACCGTGCCGACTATCATTTAACGGCGTTAAACATCCTAGCGGCAGATGCGTTGTCTAAGCAAGACTACCAGCAAGTTCGCAATTATTTAGAATCGGTGTATGCGGTATCGCCAACCCTAGATTCTGGCATTATCTTATTGCGTGCTTATCAAGGGCTAGGGCTCGACGACAAGGTTACGGCATTGTTTAGCGATATTCGCAGTCGCTTTGCTTTAGGACAAAAAGATATCAGCGATCGGTTGCAGTCTTATTAAATCCGACTCTAAAGCCAGTTCAAAAATTGCATAAGGCTGTTAAAACATTGCTCACCTGTTTAGCCAAACCAAAACTTCTCCTTAAAAGTAAGTCATCTCCTCGTAACCCTAGCTACAATCAGATATTAACTCGCATCAATTTTAGGATATCCTATGTTGCACTTCGCCTTTAAATCCGCTTCATTCTTTAGGGTGACCCCCTCGCGCTCAAGGGCAGTTAAACCTAGCCGCCATAAACTCGCTACCATGACGTTATCGTTAATGCTTACGGGTTTAAGCACGGCTACGCTTAGCGGTTGTCAAACCATCAAACAAACACCCAATGTGGGTGCCGTGATACAAAGCCCGATGCCAGAGCGTTTGCAACGTTTTAACATACGTGGCAAAATTGGCGTTGTCACCCCGCAGCTAGAGGGTAGCACGGCACAATCTGGTAGTGCGTTTTATGTATGGGCGCAAGATGGCGACCGTTTTGCCATCGATTTAACGGGTGCACTCGGTATTGGTCACACGGTTATCGAGTACAATGGGCAAAAGGCTACTTTGGTGAGTGAGCGCACCGGAACGCTGACAGCCGTTAACCCAGATGATTTATTGCTCCAAGCGACCGGCTGGCGTGCCCCTATCTCGCAGCTGCCGTATTGGATATCGGGTAGACCCGCTCCTTCGGATAAAAATAATGAGATTGACCCGCAAGGCCGCCTACAAACCGCTGACAATGCCGATTGGATGGCCACTTTTAGTTATCAAAATTTGCAAGAGAAGCTACCGAATAAAATCAAGGTAATCCATAGTCAAGGTCATAAGGTGATTATGACCATCGACCACTTGCAGCCTTGATAACGCATGTTTAAAACCTGATTGTGCACCCTATCAACAGACAGCAAATCTTTTATGCCCAATGTCGTCAGTCCGCCTCATCTTAGTTTAGCTGCGCCAGCAAAAATCAACCTATTTTTGCACATTACGGCGCGCCGTAGCGATGGCTACCATAATCTACAGACCGTTTTTCGTCTGCTGGACTGGGGCGATACACTAGATTTTTATGTCACTGAGCAAACTTTTAATCCTACTGATGGCTTGACAGCATCTAACTGCCCTATCACCATCGCCTGCGATACTCCCGTCACCGCTGAAATGGCAGACAATTTGATTTTTAAAGCCGCCAATGCACTGCTTAGCTGGATAAAGACGGCGCAAGCCAATAACCAACCCCCTTTTGCCACTCTTGGCGCTGGTCTGCCAACGTTACCTATCATTGCTATTGAGCTACATAAAGTCTTACCGACAGGCGCAGGTCTTGGCGGTGGCTCCTCCAATGCGGCTACCACCCTTATCGCCCTCAATCAACTGTGGCAATTAGGGCTAAGCACCAAGCAGCTCATGGCGATTGGCGCTAAACTTGGCGCAGATGTGCCAATATTTTTGCTAGGCCAAGATGCCATTGGTGAGGGGATTGGTGATAAGCTGACCCCGTTTGCTATCGCCTTACCTAGGCAGTATTATTTGCTGCTCAACCCGAGCCATCAAAACCCAAAAGCGCACGCGTCTACGCAGCAACTGTTCTTGCATCCTGATTTATGCCGCAATATAGCGCCGTTATCGCTTGCCCAAATCCTCCAAGACCAGCAGCAGTACCTCACTCAGTTAAACGCCCCGTATCGCAATGTTTTTGAGCCTGTACTGTGCAAACTGGTGCCCGAGGTACAAACCGCCCTCACCTACTTGCGTACTTTAGAGGCCCTCACCCAGTCTACTGCTCGTCTGACAGGCAGTGGTAGTAGCCTATTCTTGCCCATTGCGGAGCAGCACCTCGACGCTGTAACCTATCATCTGCAACAGGTGCAGGCGCCACCTTGTCAGGCCATACTCACTCAGTCACGCCCTATCCAATCAGGCATCGCCTCATTATGTCCTGCTTAGTCATACCCTGCTTAGCCTTATTTAACAGACGGCTTAGTTAACCACTAAGCTAAACGATGTTTGGCTAATTTGGCTAACAGCGAGCTACCGTTAGCTTGGCGCAATAATTATATTGGCGAAAGCTGGCAAAGCAGTTGCAATACTCGTTTTATTGTGTATAATAACTCGCCCATATAGGGGTATAGCCAAGTTGGTAAGGCATCAGGTTTTGATCCTGACACCGTTGGTTCGAGTCCAGCTACCCCTACCATATTTATCAAGCTTACATTCAATATTGCTCAGTCTTGTTATCAAGTTGTTTGCAAACGCTTTTTGTGTCACTTTGTACGATGCAGCCGTTTATAACCGTGTATAACATTGACACCATAAGCAGTATTTCGGTATAGTTCGCCTTGAACGCTACCGAAAATGAATAAGTCTGCTGATGCGCTCTTCTTGAGTCGTCGGCTTATAATAAATAAATCACCTTTTATTTATTAGTCTACCTATTTAGGGGTATAGCCAAGTTGGTAAGGCATCAGGTTTTGATCCTGACACCGTTGGTTCGAGTCCAGCTACCCCTACCATTTTCTAAACGTTCAATCTTCTTTATTTGCGCAGCCTATTATCGTCGTGCTTATCATCTGCATAAGGCTTCCCTCCAATAGAAAATAAGTCAAATAGACAGGACTTGAACCATGCCATATCTGGCGATTTTTACGGGTAATGCCCACCCTGAGCTGGCTAAAACCGTAGCCGACCACTTGCATATCCCGCTAGGACGTGCCGATGTCACGCGATTTTCTGATGGTGAAATTGCCGTCGAAATCAAAGAGCATGTGCGTGGCAAAGATGTGTTTATTTTGCAGCCCACTTGCGCCCCTACTAATGACCACCTGATGGAAATTATGGTGATGGCCGATGCGCTGCGTCGTTCTAGTGCAGGGCGTATCACGGCGGTTATGCCATACTTTGGTTATGCCCGTCAAGATCGTCGCCCCCGCTCAGCGCGGGTGCCTATTTCTGCCAAAGTGGTGGCAGATATGCTCAATATCGTCAGCATTGATCGGGTCATGACTGTGGATTTACACTCGGATCAAATTCAGGGCTTCTTTGATATCCCTGTCGACAATATCTACGGCACCCCCATCTTGCTCAATGATTTACAAAAACAAGGTTATGATAATTTGATGGTCGTCTCGCCAGACGTGGGCGGCGTGGTACGTGCCCGTGCCATGGCCAAAGAGCTTGGCGATACCGATTTGGCCATTATTGATAAACGCCGTGCCCGTGCCAACGAGTCGCAAGTCATGCATATTATTGGCGATGTCAAAGACCGAGATTGCGTGATTGTCGATGACATGGTCGATACGGCTGGTACGCTGTGTAAAGCAGCGCAAGCGTTAAAAGACAACGGGGCACGCCGAGTGCTTGGCTATATTACCCATCCTGTGTTGTCTGGCAATGCCATTAAAAATATTGAAAACTCTGTGCTCGATGAGTTGGTTGTCACCGATACTATTCCCTTATCTGCTGAGGCTAAGGCTTGCACTAAAATACGCCAAGTGACCATCGCCTCCTTATTGGCAGAGAGCCTACGCCGCATTAATAACGAAGAATCGATTAGTGCGATGTTTGACTATATCAATTAGGCACTGTTGGCTTTTGCTTTGCTTGTCGATTAAAAACAGCCTATGTACACCCTAAAAAAACGCTATCATTAAGATGGCGTTTTTTTATACTAGATTTTAGCCTGTTAACCTTCTATAATACGCCCTCTGTATTTGCAGTATTCAAGCGTGTTACGCTATTGTTTAACTATTTAGCCCCGCTAGTGCAGCAGTATTGCAGACAACAAGATGGTTGGCTTGCCTCGTTGGTCGCAAATGTAGCTGGCAACCATCATTTAGCCTATTTTATTGGCGATATCCTCACTCATTATGTCAATTGTTTTTCATCATGATGGCGTGCAGATATCTACCCCAAGTACCCCCAAGGATACTCCCATGAGTAAAGCACCACTTTATACGGTAAACGGCATTGCCCGCACCGAAGATCAGCAGGGCAAAGGTGCGAGCCGCCGCCTGCGTAAGCAAAAGCTAGTTCCTGCCATTATTTATGGCGGCAATGAAGCACCTACCGCGTTTTCTATCAAAGACAATGAGCTTTGGAAACTGCTAGAAAATGAGACGTTTTTTTCAAAAATCTTAACCATTAATGTGGGTGACGACACCCATATGGGCGTTATTAAAGACTTGCAGCGTCATCCTGCTAAAGGCTACCCTATGCATGCTGATTTTCAGCGCGTGGTGAAAGGCGAGAAGATTCACATGAATGTGCCTGTGCATTTTTCAGGCCGTGAAGACGCACCAGGTACTAAAGCCGGCGGTGTACTGTCTACCTTGGTATCGGATATCGAAATCGTTACGCTGCCGTCACAGTTGCCTGAATATCTTGAAATTGACGTATCGACGATGGAAATTGGCGACTCTTACCATCTATCAGACATTAAATTGCCTGAAGGTGTGGTTATCCACGAACTTGAGATTGAAGACGGTACTGACCGTACCATCGTCAATATGCAGCCACCAACGGTTGAAGAAGTCGACACGGTTGAAGACGACAGTGTGGGTGCAGATAATGTGCCCGCTATTGAACAAGGCGGCGAAGACACAGATAAAGACAGCGATAGCGAATAAACTTGGTTTATCTGTATTGCTATCTTTTAAACAAGTGAGCCTATCATGTCCCAATTAACTTTAATGATTGGGCTTGGTAACCCAGGCCAGCAGTATGCCCAAACCCGGCATAATGCTGGCTTTTGGTTTGTGAGCCAAGTTGCCACTCAGTTTAATATCGAATTAAGTGCCGATAAAAAATTTAATGGTTTGACTGGGCGTGGGCGTATTTTTGATCGTGATGTGCGCCTGTTATTGCCGCTAACCTTTATGAATAAGTCTGGTCAATCGGTTGTGCCTATGGTGAATTTCTATGGCATCACTCCTAATGAGGTATTAATTGCCCACGATGAGCTGGACATACCTGTCGGCGCCATTAAGCTAAAAACAGGCGGCGGCCATGGCGGCCATAATGGGCTACGCGATATCACCCCCCATCTTGGCAACGATTTTCATCGGTTGCGTATCGGTATTGGCCATCCTGGGCATAAATCCAAGGTGAGTGGTCATGTGCTATCGAAACCGTCCATAGATGATCAGATGGCTATTGAGGCCGCCCTTGAGGCTGCTATGAGTGCTTTGCCGTTACTAGTAACAGGCGACTTCGAAAAAGCCCGCAGTCAAATTAACGGCTTTAAACTGCCTACGGATTAATAGGTTATGCCGTCTGGATTTTAAACTGGTAACTGTTATGCCTTAATAACGGTCATAAGGGTTTTGAAAACGCTTAACCTGTGTTATCAAGGCGCTTAAGACCCTACCCCTATGTGTCGCTTTGGTTAATAAATACACGCTGCAATTGTAAATCTTGTCGCCTTCCCCATTAATCAATCAAGTAGACAGTTTTTTTATTCCTCAGCTTTATTAGACTCTGTACTCGAACCATTTTAGGAATCGCTTATGTTATTGACTTTACTAAAAGGCAAGTTGCACCGAGCTCGGGTTACCCATGCCGACCTACATTATGAAGGCTCCTGCGGTATCGACAGTAATTTGCTAGACTTGGCAGGTTTTCGTGAAAACGAATCGATTGATATCTATAACGTCACCAATGGTAAGCGCTTTCGTACCTATGTGATTCGCGCCGAGGCAGGCTCTGGCATTATCTCGTTAAATGGGGCAGCGGCGCACATGGCGGATTTAGGGGATATTGTGATTATTTGTGCTTATGCTCAGATGGATGCAGCCGAGGCGGACACCCATAAGCCGCAGTTGGTGTATTGCAATGAGGACAATACGGTAAAAGATACGGCCAACGTTATCCCGGTGCAGGTGTCTTAATTTTTATACCAAATCTGAAAAAACAACCGTTCCGATGTTAATATCAGGTCAAACTCGCTAAACCTACCATTTGTAGCGGTTGCACTCGTTTTGCTCGATACCTATTTTTCAGCTTTTGTATTAACAGACTTTTTCCTAAACGACTGAATTAAACCTTGATGATGTATTTTTGGCATTTTCAAGGTAATGGTGTCCGATAACATATCGTGCACCGCCAAACTACGCCGATTAAACAGACAAAAGGTATAGTTAAACAGCAGACCAAATATAGCCCCGGCCAACATCGCACTGCGTGAACCTTGCAATGCCCAACCAATCAGACCAAACAAGGCAGGCATAAGGCAAGCGGCTAAAATTCGCAGCATTGACTGCTTCCAGGTTAACAAATGCCCCGCTTGTGAGACAGTTTTTAACCGCCACGTTTGCATGCCAAGTGTTTGCCCTGCCCGCCGCCAAAATAGCCCATAAAACCCGATTAGGGTGAGTACAAATGCCGGTGTCATGATTAGATTTTGATACCACTGCGGTAGGGTCTTTGCCTCTTGTGAGGTCACGCCCGTTTGCATGGTTAACATAGTACCTATGACCGTCAGCAGCGTCCCAACTAAAAACAGTAACGCCAAAATCAGCATGCCATCGTATACCATGGCGGCCAGCCGGATTCCAGCTTTTGCAATTTGTGGTTCACCAGAGATGCTCACCCCGTCGATACCTGTGGGGCGCAGGCCATGCTGTGCGCCATTTACCGCTTGGCCAGGTAGAGAGGGTAGCGCGTCTTTGGTTGGGCGTTTTTTGGGCATGGGGCTTGGCTAACCTAGTGATGAGGATGAGACATACGGATAACGAGAGTAATCGCTATAGTAAAGAGGATAAGACAAACCGATGGGTTAACCCACCTCTTAGCAATTGGCTATAGGTTACCTTTGATGGGCGCTAAAATAAGTAAACGCTTGTAGATACGAGGGCATATCGCCGGCATCAAAGCTATCGCCTATCATCGTGGTCACATTCACTTGTGCCGACTGAATCAGCGCATCAATGGCATCTGTTAATTGAATTTCACCTTTTTTATCGGGCGCAGTGCGGTCTAAATAATCCAATATTCGACTATCAAATACATACCGCCCCACAACCGCTAAATTTGACGGTGCCTTTTTGGCTTCGGGTTTCTCGACAAAACCTATGACGGGTAAGCTTTGGTTAGACGTTGACTTTTGGTAGTGCTTTTCTGCAGCACCTAAGTTGGCTATGCCATAGCGATGGATATCGGCTTCGGCAACCGCCTCCACTAAAATTTGCGAGTGGCCTGTTGCCTCGAACTGCGCTGTCATATACGCCAAATTCTGTGAGGCATAGTTGGTTGTAAAGGGGTCAATCACCACATCTGGCAAAAGGACGGCAAAATCATGACCCTCAATTATAGGACGCGCCGCGCCTACTGCATGCCCAAGCCCCAATCGTTTACCCTGACGAATCGCGGAAATCTTCACATCATCGGGTAACCATTGTAGGCTATCCGCTAACGCAACTTTACCACTATCGCGCAGCGCCGTATCCAATTCAACATTTAGGTCAAAATAGTTTTCAATGGCTTGCTTTTGTGGATGGGTGACCAAAATGATATGTTTAATACCAGCGGCTATTGCCTCTTCGATAACATAGTGAATCACCGGGCGGTTACCCAGCGGCAATAGCTCTTTGGGAATGCTTTTAGATAAAGGGAGCATTCGGGAACCAAAACCTGCCACTGGAATGACCGCATGTGTGATTTTTCTCATAAGTATTTCCGTTGTTGTTTTTATCATTCAGCGTTAAGCGCTTTGATGCAGGTCACTATAAAATTACGTCACGCACAATATCTTGATTTAAACCAGTGATTCTTACATTTTATACCCTAGCTATACCCTAGCTATAGCCATGAGGATTTGTACGCTGCCAATGCCAGGTATCTGCCATCATCTGCTCAAGACCTAATTCTGCTTGCCAATTTAATTCTGCAATTGCTTTATTGGGATCGGCATAACACGCGGCGATATCGCCCGCTCGTCTAGGCTCAAGCTTATAGGGGATGTCGATGTTATTGGCTTTTTCAAACGCCCTTACCATATCTAGAACCGAATAGCCCTCGCCCGTCCCCAAGTTCCATATATGATAGCCTAAATTCGCGGTGATATAGGTTAAGGCAGCAAGATGACCTTTAACCAAATCCACCACATGAATATAATCGCGCACGCCGGTGCCATCAGGGGTATTGTAATCGGCACCAAATACCGAAAGTTGTTGTAAGCGTCCTACGGCGACTTGAGCAATATAGGGCAATAAGTTATTGGGAATGCCCTTAGGGTCTTCCCCTATCTGCCCACTACTATGGGCGCCAACTGGATTAAAATACCTTAAGGCGGCGACGGACCAACTCGGATCTGAGTCTACCAGTTGCATCATCATTTGCTCGACAGCTAACTTGGTATAACCATACGGGTTGGTGGGCATAGACGTTGGCGTACTTTCGGTTATGGGTAATTCAGCAGGGTCGCCATATACTGTCGCCGAAGAGCTAAACACGATACGTTTAACCTGCGCACTTTGCATGGCTTTTAGTAATACTAAACTGCCGGTAATATTATTATCAAAGTACCGTAAAGGTTGTGCAACACTCTCACCAACGGATTTTAGACCCGCAAAATGTAGCACAGCGTCTATAGCATATTGGTTAAATAGGTCAGTTAAACAACCGGCATCGCGAATGTCCCCTTCTACAAAGTGGCACGCTTTCCCCGTCATTTGCTGTACCCTGTTAATAGCGGTCATATTGCTATTGCATAAGTTATCTAAAACGACCACCTCATAGTTGGCGGTTAGTAGCTCAAATAACATATGCGAACCAATATATCCGGCACCTCCTGTTAGTAAAATCATCATTTTTCCTATTATCATTTCTGTTAGGTATCTTTTGCATAATAAACGTCTATTTGATAGCTTAGTTCACCAAGTTATTGCCTATATTGTCTACGCTCTATCAAAACTGTAGGGTGTAAGGGCTAAGCTGCAAACGGTAGTTAAAAGTTTAGAGTTTAGAGTTTAGAGTTTAGAGTTTAGAATTTAGAGTTTAGAATTTAGAGTTTAGAATTTAGAGTTTAGAATTTAGAGTTTAGAATTTAGAATTTAGAGTTTAGAATTTAGAGTTTAGAATTTAGAGATACTGGCATCTAAACGGCTTAGCAATGCGCCATACATTATCCAAGGTCAGTGATCATAACCTCTTTGTGCGTCTATCCGCCGTTATTCTAATGCTGATGTCAGGCGCCAAGCAACTTCTATTGATACTGACTGCGTCCAATCCCTATATAATCACCTTTTAACCTTTGCATTTGCGCATTGCTCACCACATTTTTTGCATCAAATACGGGGATAGCGACCTCATTAATTGCACTAATGGGTAAAGGCTTAATCGTTGGCCAAGATAAGATAAAAACCGCATCACTTTCTTCTAAATGCTGCATCGGTCGCTCGATAAAATGTAGCAAGGGTTGGTCCAAATACAAAGCGGTTAACTCACTTTTGGCTTCTAAGGCATAAACATACGTTGTAATATGATAAGACCATAATAAATTGAGTAGCGGATGAATGGCAGAGTTTGCGGTATGCCCCGACCCAGATTTATAACTCGCCCCCCAAATACTCACCTGCTTATGGTCTATGGCGCCATCAAAATATTGCCAAAATTTACGAAATATCAGCTCTTTTTGGTCGCGATTAATGCTGTTGACTGCTTGCATTAAATGACTATCCACTTGAGTATCTTCTAAGCTTTTTTGCAGCGCCAGCAACTCGGCGGGTAACGTTTGACCACCAAAGCCCCATCCCGCTTGCAGATAACTGCCGCCAATGCGGTCATCCAACCCCATAATCGTCGCCACTTCAAGAATATCAACACCTTGATAGTCCGCAAGCCTTGACCACTCATTCATAAAGCTAACCCGCGTCGCCAGCATACTCATAATTGCACTACGCGAAAATTCAATGGTAGTGATATCCGTGATAAAGCTCGCTTTGGCTTGAGCAATGAGCGGTTGCAAAATACTGACTTTATCCACTGATTGCGGCGTTTTTTCACCCATGAGCCATAACGTAGGCGAGAGCATGGACGCATACGAGCGGCCATCTTGCAAAAATACATACGGTACATAATACACCCAAGGCCGGTGACACTGCTCGGCGATAGCGGCAAACACCCCAAGCATACTAATGCCACTCAACACAAGGGGTACTCGCGTGGCAACTTGACTATCATTCAGTTGGGTTATCCAGTTTTGCATGCTGTCTTGTTGTTGCCATGACGCAGGCAGCTCATTATAAAACAACCAGTACAAACTGGGTTTTGGTACATTGGACATACCTGCGGCGCTAGCACTGACCTTAAATAGGCTTTGTGGATTATTTGGGGCAGCATAAACCACCAGCTTATTTTGGCTTAAATACAGCTGCCACAACGCTTGCAACTCATGCTCGAACGTATAGATTGCCAAAGTGGTTTGCATTTTTTGGATATCGGCATAGAGGCTGACAACATGGCCAAGGCTCACCAGCACAGTCGCCGTCGTCATTGCATCTATAGAATCGCCAACAACAATACAGTGTTCGCCACGTTCTACCTTTATCATTATCAGTATCCTTTATTATAGGTTGGCTATTATCTAAGCTATAGGCTATAGGTTGTAGGTTGTAGGTTGTAGGTTGTAGGTTGATGCTTGTTGGGTATCTATCTTGCCACTTGCGCATTTACGCACTTGCGCACTTACGCACTTAAGCACTTCCGCATCAATTAAGCCAAGCCGTTACGCATTGGCGTTATTATTCAAGCTATTATTTGTGCTGGCTGCATTGGTATCGATATGCTGTAGCAATGCCTCTGTCGAACCATCTAGCCTATTGTCATCTTGCAATGATGGCTCAATGCCAGCGTCCGCAGGTTGACGTGGCGTAGAACACAGATGGGCAAACACGTCATTAGCCACCTGTTTGCCCATCTCCACCCCCCATTGATCAAACGGGTTCACGTCCCAAATGCTGGCCATTACAAACACTTTGTGCTCATAAAGCGCAATTAACGCCCCAAAACTTTCAGGTGTTAGTTCATCTAACAGCAGCGTCGTGGAGGGCTGATTGCCTCGGTAGTGTTTAAACTTGTCTAATAGCGATTTGGGCTGGTTTTGGGCAGCGAGGGGTAAAGCATGGTTGCCAAAGGCCAGCACTCGACTTTGCGCCAAACAATTGGCCAGTGATAGCGCATGCTGATGTTTGAGTTCACGGGTGTCGGCCGCCTCGTAGTAATTGACACAGGCAATAAAATCACAAGATACTTTTTGGGTGCCTTGATGCAGCAGTTGATAAAAAGCATGCTGTGCGTTTGAACCAACCTCTCCCCATAATATAGGACAAGTGGCATAAGGTATGGGCTGGCCACTGTGGGTCACCGACTTGCCATTACTCTCCATCTCTAATTGGGTTAAATAACTGGGTAGATATTTTAGCCTGCCATCATAGGGCAACACCGTGTGAGCGTTTATGCCTAAAAAAGTGCTGTTCCAAACCCCAATAAGACCGAGCATAACCGGAAGATTAGCGCCAAACTGGGCATTTTTGAAGTGAGCATCCATCGCATGGGCGCCAGCCAACATGGCATAATAGCGTGGCATACCAATGCGTATTGCCACGGCCAAACCAATGGCCGACCACATCGAAAAACGACCACCGACCCAGTCCCAAAGTTTAAGCTGGTGCTGCGGCACAATGCCCCAAGCGCTCACTTTATCTAAGTTCGCTGATATCGCAATAAAATGACGCCGCAATAAGTTAGCCGGCTTGGCACCCGTACTCATTAACCAAGCTCGAGCTGTTTGGGCATTCGATAACGTGTCTATTGTACTAAAGGACTTTGAAGATATAATAAAGAGGGTGGTTGCCGGAATCAGATGTTCAAGCAAGTGGCTTAGTTGAGTACCATCCATGTTAGAGACAAAATGAACCTTGATATGACTATCCGCCCATTCATCTAAGGCGGTAGTGGCCATTAATGGGCCTAAATCCGAGCCCCCTACCCCAATGTTCACCACATCGGTAATCGCTTTTCCCGAATAGCCTCGCCAAACGCCATTACGAAGACGCTCAACGATATTTTCCGCTTTCTCTAAACTGGCATGCACCTCTGCGACAACGTCTTGTCCATCGACCAGCAAGCGCTCGCTTTTAGGCAACCGTAAAGCGGTGTGTAAAGCCGCCCGTTGTTCGCTGCTATTGACTTTATCGCCGCGATACAGCGCCGCTATTTTATCTTTAAGCTGACAGGCGTTTGCCAGCTCAATCAGCTCGGATTTGACCGCCTCATCAATACATTGCTTCGAGTAGTCAAAATAAATACCTTGAGCGCTAAAGCTAAACCGCTTGGCTCTTTGGCTGTCTTCGGCAAACAATTGGGTAAGTGACCACTGCCTTTGCGACAGACGCTGTAAATTTTTCCACTGACTGAGCTGATTTGGCAAGCTGATTGACATAGTCGATATACTCGATGTTGCTAATTATCATAAGAAAGTTCAAAAGGTATTTAAACCTGAATAGAGGGTATTATTTAGGCTTATGCTTTAAGTTAGAAAAATGTTTACGGGTTTTTAGACACAATATATACATTGAGTTGTACAATTCACATTATGATAGATGATAAGTTGGTAGTATCAAGATGCAAAAAATTCAAATAAAAACACCCCATTATAGGGGTGTCTACTAAAGCTTATCAAGACTAAGAGTAGCTCTTTATCATTACAATAAAGTTACAGCAATCTATTACGACCAACCTGTCACAGTTTTCACGGTTTCGCCAATCTTAGAGGGGTCACGGGTATAAGCGATACCGGCATCTTCAAACGCTTTAAACTTCTCTTCAGCCGTGCCTTTGCCGCCAGAAATAATCGCACCGGCATGACCCATACGTTTGCCTTTTGGTGCGGTTACCCCAGCAATATAGCCAATAACCGGCTTGGTCACATGGTCCTTAATGTATGCCGCCGCTTCTTCTTCTGCCGTACCACCAATTTCACCAATCAGGACGATAGCTTCGGTTTGCGGATCGTCTTGGAACATTTTTAAACAATCAATCTGATTCATACCGGGGATAGGATCGCCACCGATACCGATGCAGGTTGACTGACCAAAACCAAGCTTTGTGGTTTGTGCCACGGCTTCGTAAGTGAGTGTACCTGAGCGAGAAATAATACCGACTTTACCAGGCAGATGGATATGCCCAGGCATAATACCAATTTTACACTGGCCTGGGGTAATCACACCGGGGCAATTGGGGCCAACCATTTTGACATCGCCCGCTTCTTCGACATAGCGTTTGGCTTTGAGCATATCAAGCGTCGGTACGCCTTCGGTAATCACAACGATTAACTTGACCCCAGCATCAACCGCTTCGGTAATAGAATCGAGTACAAAAGGGGCAGGTACATAGATAACGCTGGCATCAGCATTCGTCGCTGCCATCGCCTCAGCCATGGTATTAAATACTGGCAAATCCAGATGGGTCTGACCACCTTTGCCGGGGGTCACACCGCCCACCACTTTTGTGCCGTATTCAATCGCTTGTTCGGAATGGAATGTACCATTTTTACCAGTAAAACCTTGCACCAATACTTTGGTGTCTTTGTCAATTAATACACTCATTAGTTACTCCACTAGATATTTATTATAGGGTTTATACGTTATAGGATTGGTATAGGTTAAACGTCTGCTAACCTACTGCTCCATGAGCAGTAGGTGTCTTTGGTAAGGGGCGTCTCTTAGCTACTGTAGCATTCGCCTTACGCATTTTTTACCGCATCCACCACTTTTTGGGCAGCATCGGCTAGGCCTTGGGCGGTAATCAACTTAACGTCAGACTCTTCAAGCAATTGCAGGCCAAGCTCGGCATTGTTGCCCTCTAGGCGTACCACAACAGGCACTTGCACATCCACTTCTTTAACCGCTGCAATAATGGCCTCAGCAATCATGTCACAACGCACGATACCGCCAAAGATGTTGATTAACACGCCTTGTACGCTATCATCTTCAAGGATGATTTTAAACGCTTCTACCACACGCTCTTTGGTTGCCCCGCCGCCCACGTCTAAAAAGTTAGCCGGTTTGCCGCCGTACAATTTGATGATGTCCATCGTGGCCATTGCCAAGCCCGCACCATTCACCATACAACCGATGTTGCCTTCAAGCGCCACATAGTTTAGGTCAAACTCGGCCGCTTTAAGTTCCCGCTCATTTTCTTGCGAGGGGTCATGCAATGCTGCAATTTTAGGATGACGGAATAAGGCGTTAGAATCCACGCCGATTTTGCCATCCACACAGGCCAATTCACCATTTTCACGCACAGCCAAGGGGTTGATTTCAATCATGTCAAAATCATTATCGACAAAGGCGTTGTAAGCACCGGTCATCAGTTTCACAAACTGATTGATCTGCTTGCCTTCTAGCCCTAATTTAAAGCCGACTTCACGCGCTTGAAACGGCATTAAGCCCACCAACGGGTCGACCGTAATGCTAAAAATTTTCTCAGGCGTTTCTTCGGCAACTTTTTCAATCTCAACGCCGCCTTCGGTTGAAGCCATAAAGGTCACACGGCGAGTCGCACGGTCAACAACGGCGCCTAAATACAGCTCTGTTTTCACCGGATACATATCTTCAGCGACCAGCACAAAGTTAACCGGTTGACCCGCCGCGTCCGTTTGATAGGTCACTAAATGAGTGCCAATCAATTCATCGGCAACTTGCTTAGCTTCTTCACGAGTTTTAACCAGCTTTACCCCACCTGCTTTACCGCGGCCACCGGCGTGCACCTGTGCTTTAATGACGGCAATATCGGTTGGCGTTTTGTCAAAAGCATCTGCCGCTTCATCGCCGCTATAGGCTACGATGCCTCTTTGAATGGGTAAGCCATAGCTTTCTAATAATAATTTGGCTTGATACTCATGTAAATTCATAAAGTTGTCCTTCAATTATTTTATTTAAAATGATAAAAAAGTCTTTACGCCAACGTATTCGATATAACGTTTATTTTGACACGCTAAGACCAATGACTTACTCTAACCTGACCTTGCAGAATTTAATTATGCGATTTAATAGTGTCTGTCACGCACCCTACTCTTTTGCAACCTACTTTATTTCAACCTACCGTATTTCGAATTACTTACGTTTTTTACGTTGGATGGCGTGAATCGCTCGGCCATCTGCGGATAGTGCCGCCTCATGCACCGCTTCACTGATAGTGGGATGCGCAAAGGTCATGAGCTGTAGATCTTCAATGCTCGATACAAATTCCATTGCTATCATGCCCTGATGCACAATATCTCCCGCACCAACAGACACCGCATGCATACCCAATAGTCGATCCGTTTTGGCATCGGCCACCACTTTAATGGAACCCTGTGCTTCGCTTTGCGCTAAAGCCCGGCCATTCGCAGCAAGATTAAACGAGCCGGTTTTCACTTCATAGCCTTGTTCAGCCGCTTGTTGCTCGGTTAAACCCACCCAAGCGATTTCAGGATGGGTGTAAATCACGTTGATAATCGTATCGTAATTAACTTGCGGTTTTTCGCCATGAATGCGCTCAACCGCCATCATCCCCTCTTCCATCGCTTTATGCGCCAGCATCGGGCCACGTACCAAGTCACCAATGGCATAGACCCCATCCAAATTGGTTTTACACTGCTCATCCACCTCGACCAAGCCACGCTCGGTTAATTGGATACCACTGTTGTCGCCCAGTAACTTTTCGGCATAGGCACGGCGCCCGACGCAAACAATCAGTTTATCAAAGGTTTCATCCGTAGACGCATCACCCTTTTGGCTGGTGACCACAACTTGACCGTCTTTAACCTCGGCGTTGGTCACCTTAGTGTCTACTCGGATATCCAAGCCTTGTTTTTTCAGCAGTTTACCAGCTTCTTTGGCAATATCTTTATCGGCTACTGCCAAGAGCTCAGGCAACGCCTCAAAAATGACCACTTCTGAGCCTAAACGACGCCACACCGAGCCGAGCTCTAGCCCGATAACGCCAGCACCAATAATGCCCAAACGCTTTGGTACTTCGGTAAAATCCAGCGCCCCTGTTGAGTCAACAATGTATGCTTCATCCACTTTAGCCACAGGAATGGCAATCGGTACAGAGCCGGTGGCCAAAATAACATACTTGGCAGTAATCGTGGTTTCTGACTCATCTTCTAAAGCGGTAAATTTGACTTTTTTCCCATCGCCCTTACCGTCAAGTAACGTGCCCCAACCTTGCAACCACTCAACGCCATTGCCTTTTAGCAACATAGCAACGCCACCGGTTAATTGCTTAACAATGGCTTCTTTACGTTCAATCATTTGTGGCACATCGATAGCAACATCGCCTGTGCTAATACCATGCTCAGCGAGTTCGTGCTTGGTGGCCTCATAACGATGCGACGAATCTAGCAATGCTTTTGAAGGGATACAGCCCACATTTAAACAAGTGCCGCCCAAGGCTGGTTCGCCTTTATACACCCGCTTTTCGATACACGCCACACTCATGCCCAATTGCCCAGCACGGATGGCCGCTTCATAGCCGCCGGGGCCACCGCCAATAACGATTAAATCATAACTATCTTTCATAGGGTTTTCCCTTTTATTTTCGATTTAACAAAAGATTTTTTTAAAAAATTTTCTAATAAGGTTAACCAGTGCTCATAGCACATAAGAACAAGCGCTATCGTGAAAAAGCTTGTATCAAATTTCTCCGATACAAGCCTTTTGCATTACAAATCAAGCAATATCATCGCAGGGTCTTCCACCAAATTTTTGATGGTGACTAAAAACTGTACCGCATCTTTACCATCAATCATCCGGTGGTCATACGATAACGCCAGATACATCATCGGTAAGATAACCACTTGCCCATCTACTGCCATAGGCCGCTCGTTGATAGCATGCATGCCTAAAATGGCCGTTTGCGGCGGGTTTAGGATAGGCGTGGACATCAATGAGCCAAAAACGCCACCATTGGTGATAGTAAAGGTACCGCCCGTCATTTCTGCTAAGGACAATTTGCCTTCTTGCGCTTTGCCCGCATAGTCACGGATGCTGCTTTCAACATCGGCCATACTCATCCGGTCGGTGTCGCGTAATACTGGCACCACTAACCCACGTGGTGAGGATACGGCAACGCCGATATCGTAATAACCATGATACACAATATCGTCACCGTCGATTGAGGCATTCACTGCCGGGAAGCGTTTTAGGGCTTCGGTTGCCGCTTTTACAAATAGGGACATAAAGCCCAAACGGGTGCCATGGCGTTTTTCGAACTGGTCTTTATATTTTGCCCGCAAGTCCATTAGCGGCTTCATGTTCACTTCGTTAAACGTGGTTAACATCGCCGTCTCTTGACTGGCGGCGAGCAGACGGTTGGCCACTGTTTTGCGCAAACGGGTCATCGGCTCGCGTTTTTCTACCCGCTCACCCACCGACTGTGCTACTGGACGGCCACTATCCGATACGATAGAAGGATCTACTTTAAGCGTGGGATTGCTCATATCTTGCTTAGTAACACGGCCATCGCGGCCACTGCCTTGCACGTCTTTTGGGTTGACGCCAGACTCTTTAGCCGCTTTACGTACTGCTGGGCTTTGGTCTTTATGGGCAGCTTCTGCTTCTGGTTGGCGTCCTTGTTCGCCACCATAACCTGCTGATTTGTCATTGGCTTGTGGGTCTGCTTCTGCGGTATTTACTGATTGATTGTCTACTGATTGAGCATCTGTAGCATCGTTCTTAGCGTCTGAACTACTGGTAGTTCCGGCAGTCGCTCCGGCTTCAAACTCCCCAATTAACTCGTCGGATAACACCACATCATCAACTTGTTTAACAATTTTAGTGACCACACCATCATCGGGGGCGAGCACCTCTAAAACCACTTTATCCGTTTCAATTTCGGCCAAAATATCATCACGATTAACTTGATCACCGGCGTTAACATGCCATTCTACAATAGTGCCATCAGCGACAGATTCTGGAAATACGGGGGCTTTAATGTCAGCCATGAGTGGTGCTCCTGTTGGATTAATTTTATTAAAGTAATATGATTATTGATTTATGGGTTGATGGATGTATCGACTACTTTAGATGACATTTTTTAATTTGAACCTAAAGTAAAAAACGGGCTATTTTAAATCGTCAATCGCCACACCAAGGCCGCCTGCAACCAACTCTTGTTGCTGACGCGCGTGAATTGCGGGCAAGCCTGTTGCGGGCGCAGCCGATGCCGGGCGTGCAACAGGGGTATCAATATGCGCTTTGGTTACCCTTGGCGTGCCATCAGCTTGGGGGCCAAAAATACGGAACATATGTGGGGCAAGATAGTACCAAGCCCCTTGGTTTAATGGCTCTTCTTGACACCATACAATCTCATCTAAGTTGTTATATTTTTGCACCTCAGCAATCATTCTCGCTTCAGGTAGCGGATAGAGCTGTTCAATACGGACAATTGCGACATGATTTAAACCAAGCTCGCGGCGTTGCTCAAGTAAATCATAGTACACCTTGCCCCCACAAAAGACCAAGCGGGTAACGTCGTCATTGTTAAGCGTATCAACTTCGGGCAACACGGTCTCAAACTTGCCATTGGCGAGTGCTTCTAGCGGCGAGGTTGCCAATTTATGGCGTAGTAGACTTTTTGGCGACATGACAATCAATGGCTTACGGATGGGACGCACTGCATTACGGCGCAAAGCATGGAAAATTTGCGCCGGGGTGGTTGGGGTAATCACCTGCATATTATCTTCAGCACATAATTGCAAAAAGCGCTCTAGACGGGCGGAAGAATGCTCTGGGCCTTGACCTTCAAAGCCGTGCGGCAATAACATAGTCAAGCCACACACCCGTTGCCATTTGGTTTCGCCACTGGCAATAAACTGGTCAATCACCACTTGAGCGCCATTGACAAAGTCGCCAAATTGCGCCTCCCAAACGATAAGGGCATCTGGCACCGTGGTGGCATAGCCATATTCAAAGGCCAGTACCGCTTCTTCAGACAACAAAGAGTTATAGGTGGCAAAACGGGCTTGGGTGGCATTGAGATGGGCAAGGGGCACGTACATATCGCCATTGTCAACATTAAATAATTCGGCATGACGGTGCGAGAAGGTACCTCGTCCGACATCTTCACCCGTAATCCGCACCAAGTAGCCCTCATCCACTAACGACGCATACGCCAAGGTTTCGGCTGCGCCCCAGTTAAGGGGCTCTTCGCCGGTTTGCATGGCCAGACGCTGTTCCACTACTTTTTGTACTTGACGCTGTAGCTTAAAACCTGCCGGTAACTCGGCCATACGCTGACCATAGGCTTTAAGCTTCTCGATAGCGACGCTGGTGTCCCAGTCATCTTTTAAATCGTGACCAAGATAGGGTTTCCAATCGACAAACAGCTCTTCATTGGGGTCTTGAACCAGTGAGTTCACCACGTATTCGCCTCTATCGAGCGATTCACGATAGTCGTCTTCTAAACGTTTTTCATCATCCGCGGTTATGACGCCATCAGCAATCAGCTTTTGGGCATACAGGGTGCGCGTCGATGGCATCTTTTTGATAACCGCATACATCAGCGGTTGGGTGGCAGAAGGCTCATCCGCTTCATTATGGCCATTGCGGCGATAGCAAAATAAATCAATAACGATGTCTTTGTGAAATTTACGGCGGTAATCTAAGGCCATTTGCGCCACAAACACCACGGATTCGGGATCATCGCCATTAACGTGCAATATCGGCGCATGCACCATTTTAGCGATATCGGTACAGTATTCAGTAGAGCGAGCATCCTCTTGGCGGCTGGTGGTAAACCCAACTTGGTTATTAATGACCAGATGGACGGTGCCACCTGTGGTATAGGCGCGGGTTTGCGACATCTGGAAGGTTTCTTGTACCACGCCTTGACCGGCAAAAGCGGCGTCACCATGCACCACCAACGGCAAGACTAAATTGCCATCGCTATCATCGCGACGTACCTGGCGGGCACGTACAGAGCCTTCTAACACTGGCGAGACAATTTCTAAATGTGAGGGATTAAAGGCCAAGGCCAAATGTGCTTCACCGCCTGGGGTCATCACATTCGAGGAATAACCGTTGTGGTATTTTACGTCGCCTGAGCCCTTTTGTGGTAAGACTTTACCATCAAACTCATCAAACAAATCGGCGGGATTTTTACCCAAAATATTGACCAGCAAGTTTAAGCGGCCACGATGCGCCATACCGATGACCACCTCTTTGGTGCCATAACTGCCACAGCGCTGGATGATTTCGTGCACGGCTGGAATAAAACTCTCGCCACCTTCTAAGCCAAAACGCTTCACCCCGGTATATTTACGGGCCAGATACTTCTCCAAACCTTCTGCCGCCGTGAGACGCTCTAAAATAGACTGACGCTTTTCGTCATCAAAGTTAATAAAGCCAAGATTGGTTTCGATATAGTTTTCAAACCAGCGCTTCTCGGTGCTGGTGGTCACGTGCATATATTCAATACCGATATGGCGGCAATATACCCTCTCCATAATTTCAACGATTTCACGCAAGGTGGCTTCGGGCTTACCTATATTCAAATCGCTGGTAGGAAATACGGTGTCTAAGTCCGCTACGGACAAATCGTGAAACTCTAAAGTCAAGTCTTCCACCGCGGCGCGGGGATGGAGCTGTAACGGGTCAAGCTGGGCACGGCGGTGGCCGCGGCGGCGATACGCCGAAATCAATTTTTGCACCCCCATCTGTTTTGGGTCGGCACAAGATGGCGTCGAGTCCGCGCTATCTAAACTAGATGTCTCTGTTGTGACACCACTTTTGGGATTGGTTTGATTGCGGGCCAACAGCAAAAATTGATCTTGGATAACGTGATGCAGTGCATCATTGCCCGTAACAAACTGGTTAAAATACTTCTGCCAGTCCTCATCAACACTGGTGGGCTCCTGCAAATACTGTTCGTATAACGATTCAATATAGCTGGCATTATCACCTGCTAGCTCGGTTCCTGCGGTGTTTAGCACATCTTTTTTCATAATAGTCATAGTCTTTTGTTATTGGCATTAGAGTTTGGGGCAAACAATTTTGGATTTGTATGAAGCTTAAAGGTTTAGGTCATCATCGAGCTTTAACATTTTGGTTATAGATTAAGCTATTATAATTGAGATGATTGTAAGTAATATGTTTAGTTATGCGTGAACGACTGAGCAATCTGTATTTCTGTTTTCACTCTCAACAGGCGAAACTGTTTTTAACTGAGTCGACTGTCCTTGTTCACTACTGTTCACTATTATTCCCTACTGATATGGTAAGCTTGTTTTAAAACGCTATTACTTGTTTTAAAACGCTATTAATAGGCAAGTCTAATTAGGGTAATTGTTCTGCAATGTTAATACCAATGTTGATACCAATGTTAATACCAATGTTGTCTACTGGTTATTTCTTAACTCATAGTTAACTCATAGTTATCTAATAGTTCTCATACTCATCTGCTGAACATCTACTGCGGTTTTAAGCCATCTTATTCACTGATTTCACTGATTTCACTGCTAAAGAAACAGTCATGACGCAATTGACCCATGAGTTACAAACTGTGAGGCAAATATGCAGCCTACAACGTTTTAGGGCGATATTGCTAATCTCACTTTACGTGACTGTTTTAAGCTATAAGCGGCTAGTATACAAGCCCTACATTTCTTTAACATTTAAAATTTTTGAGTGTACCAGGATACGTTAACCATGGGATAGATTATAAAAGATAGGGCTCTTTATCATAGACAACGCTTAGTGTTTGGGGTTGCACGACAGACTCTTAACGCGGACTCTTGACAAGGTTAGCACGGATAATCTCCTTCAGTGCTTTGTTTGCTCAATAGTCAGTATTTAGGCATAAAATGCTCTGCCTTGATGGCTAATAATTCTAACAAAAAAAGACCTCTATCAACAAATAGAGGTCTGTGGTATTCACGTAATTCGTACCATGACAGTTGCTAGCCCATTTGCGTACCTATTCATAGCAAACTTCATAGCAAACTTCATAGCTAAGTCCATAACAGACTCAATACCTAACCTGCTTGGTCGAGCAGCATGTTACGTAAGTGACCAATGGCCCGGGTTGGGTTTAAGCCTTTGGGACAAACCGACACACAGTTCATAATACCTCGGCAGCGAAACAAGCTAAACGGGTCGTCTAAGCGGGCTAGGCGAGCTTGGGTATCGGCATCGCGGCTATCCGCCACAAAACGATATGCATGCAGCAATGCTGATGGGCCCAAAAATTTATCTGGGTTCCACCAAAATGAGGGGCAACTGGTTGAACAACACGCACACAAGATGCACTCATAAAGACCATTTAACTTTTCACGCTCTTCAGGAGATTGTAAGCGCTCGGTAGGCGGTGCAGGTTGTTCGTTAATCAGATACGGATGCACCTTTTCATACTGCTCATAAAACTGGTTCATATCGACGACTAAGTCACGTACCACGGGCAAGCCTGGCAACGGGCGTACAGTGACTTTTTCGGGCAAGGTGTTCATGTTAATCAAACAGGCCAAGCCATTTTTCCCGTTAACATTCACCCCGTCCGAGCCACAAATGCCCTCACGGCACGAGCGTCTAAAGGTGATGGTTTCATCTTGTTTTTTAAGGCGTAATAAGATATCGAGCAACATACGGTCTGAGTCCAAAAGCTCAACGGTATAGGTTTGCAAGTAGGGCGCTGCATCCTTGTCAGGGTCATAGCGGTATATCTCAATAGTGCGACTACCTCGGCTCATAATGCTTACTCCGCGCGGTGTAAGGGGTTAATCCGGCTAAAAGTACCGGCAACAACCTTACACAATCAAAAATTAGGGATACTGGTTTATGGGTTTATCGCTTGTAAAAAGGTTTAATAGGCGGGTTAATAAACCCGAACTTTAGGCTCAACGTAATCCACTGTCAAGGGTACTTTACGTACTGGCTTATAAATAATGGTGTTGTCCTTTGAGTACCAAAGCGTGTGCTTCATCCAATTCACATCATCACGGCCATTGGGCGCTGTAGCGTCATCTTCGGGGCGCTCATAGTCCAATACCGTATGCGCACCTCGGCATTCGTGACGATTAGCAGCAGATAGCATGGTCGCTTTAGCAACCTCGTACAAATTGGCCACTTCTAACGCCTCAATGCGTGCCGTGTTAAATACTTGCGATTTGTCATCCAGATGGATATTATCCACTTTGGCTTTGAGTGCCAATAGTTTTTCACGCCCTTCATCCATCAAGGCTTGGGTACGAAACACACTGGCATGGGTTTGCATGAGTGCCCGTATCTCGTCTGCCACTTCTTGGGCGTTATAACCACTGGTAGACTGCTGCAAGGTGTTTAAACGTTGCATGGTAAAGTCCAATACTCTAGGGTCTATCGGCTTGTAATTGTGGTCAGCTTGATGGTACACATCGGTAATATTTTTGCCCGCTGCCCGGCCAAACACCACCAAATCCAATAGCGAGTTGGTACCCAAACGATTGGCCCCATGTACACTCACGCAAGCACACTCACCAATGGCATACAACCCGTTGACAATGTTGCCCTCGGCATACAGGCCGTCGGCATCGGTACCTGCTGCAATATCTGGCACCACAACTTGCCCATGAATATTGGTTGGAATACCGCCCATCATATAATGAATCGTCGGAATAACGGGGATAGGCTCTTTGGTGATGTCTACGTTGGCAAAGTTTTTACCAATTTCAAACACCGAAGGTAAACGCTTCATAATAGTATCCACGCCCAGATGGGTCATGTCCATCACAATATGGTCTTTGTTAGGGCCACATCCACGCCCCTCTTTAATCTCCTGATCCATCGAGCGTGAGACCAAATCACGTGGGGCTAAATCCTTAACGGTAGGCGCATAACGCTCCATAAAGGCTTCGCCATCTTTATTACGCAAGATGGCGCCTTCACCACGGCAACCTTCGGTTAGTAGCACACCCGCACCAAATACGCCAGTGGGGTGAAATTGCCAAAACTCCATATCTTGTAGGGGAACACCTGCCCGCACTGCCATGCCCAAACCATCACCCGTATTAATATAGGCATTGGTCGACGCGGTAAAAATACGCCCAGCGCCGCCAGTAGCCAGCACTGTAATCGGCGATTGAAACACCGATACCGTGCCTGTTTCTTGTTCAATGGCAATCACGCCATTGATATTGCCCTCGGCATCTTTGATTAAATCGAGGGCTATCCACTCGATAAAAAACTCAGTCCCTTGCTCAAGGTTTTTTTGATATAGGGTATGCAATAAGGCATGGCCGGTACGGTCCGCAGCAGCGCAAGCACGTTGCACCGGTTTTTCGCCATAATTTGAAGTATGGCCACCAAAAGGACGCTGATAAATTGTGCCATCTTCGTTTCTATCAAAGGGCATGCCCATGTGCTCAAGCTCATACACCACTTTTGGCGCTTCACGGCACATATATTCGATAGCGTCTTGGTCGCCCAGCCAGTCCGAGCCTTTGACCGTATCATAAAAGTGAAAATGCCAGTTGTCATCACTCATGTTACCAAGGCTGGCACCAATGCCACCCTGTGCCGCTACGGTGTGCGAGCGCGTTGGAAACACCTTGGTGATAACCGCTACCTTCATATCCGCTTCTGCCAATTGCAGCGCCGCTCGCATCCCTGAGCCACCACCGCCCACGATCACCGTGTCATAATTAAGGGTTTTAATATTGCTAATTGTATTGTCTTGTCGAGTTGCCATTACGCTTTCCTAATGAATACGTGATTTATCTTGCGCTTAGGCGTGAAAGCCACGCTAAATCAATGTTTGGTCTGAGTCTAAAAGGGATGTCCTGCACGACCTATCTGGTTATCTTATCTATCTATATATCTATTAACTATATATCTATTAACTATATATCTATTAACTATATATCTATTAACTATATATCTACTAACTATATATCTATTAACTATATATCTATTACACAGGCAAAATAAGCAAAGCTGTTTTTAACAAAACGAGGTAAAACCGGTAACGATTATCGAACAGGGTACAGGGTATAGATAACAGCATATCGCAGTATCGCAATCATTCGACCAACATAGTCTAGCTCATTGAGACACACCGATCAGCACCCTACTGTTTGAGCAATTTTTTGAGATAGTCTTTAAAGCCAGTAGGCTAAACTAACCGCGGGTGCCTACGCCCCAAAAAATCATAATGCCCCAAAATAAATAGACTAAAATGGTGATAATCATCAAGGCTTGCAATAGCAAACGTAGCCCAGATGCCATATTACCCAACTTACCCGTGGTGATATAATCGGTAAAGACTGTCCACATCCCGACCCAAGCATGCCCGGCCAGTGCCAAAATAGTCACAAGGCTAAAAAGACGCATGGGTAGGCTGGTCATAAAATGCACCCACTCATCATAAGTAATATGCCCATGGGTTAAGAAAAACCCTAGCAGTACCACTGAGTATACTGCTAAGACTACCGCACTTAAGCGCTGAACGATCCAATCTCGTGAGCCTGACCCGGTCAAACCCGTCGCACTTTTGATACTAGAATTATTTTTCATTAAAACATCACCCATACAAAGGCTAGTACGATTAAGATAGCGGCTATCACAAAACATACGTTAGAGGCCATGCGACCAGATTTAAGCTCTTCGTTAAAGCCCATATCGGCTAGCAGATGTTTGATACCCATAACAAAGTGATAAGCCGTTGCCGATACGAATATCCAAGCCACAAACCGCAGCAAGACATTGTCAAAGACACTGTCAAAATGACTCGGTGACGCCAAAGAGGTTTGCAAAATCCACAGCATCACGGGTATTAATAGAAATAAAATGATGCCAGAAATACGATGCAATATGGACGCAATAGCCATAGGCGACGTATTGACGCTGATGACTTGGCTTAGGGGCAGGTTGATCGGTCGATTGCTTTTCAAAGCGGGCGTCCTTTACAGTTGACTCTCATGCTATTTATAGAAGCGTGGCTTTATGGGCATCCTTTATTGCTCGGATGATTGACAGCGGCGTATCTTAAAAAGCACAAAACAGATAAATTGATGAATGACGATAAACTATAAGGAGTGACTAACAAACTACAAGCGGTTATGAATAAACCAAAAAGCAGTTGCTAACAGGTTATTTGGGCTTTATTGGCTATTAGCCTATTTTACCTCATTACCTCATTGCTGCGAAACGCCATTGCCCTTGACTCAGGAATCTATCAAAAATAGGCATACGTGTAAGTAAGATAGATAATAGCGTTCGTCAGTCTCTATTTGAACGTAATTATAGAGTTTGTTGCTACCAATTACAAACAAAAAACCAAAAAGCATCAATCTGTAAGCAGCCTGGAGCTCTATTTTCGGTACTCTTGACTCATGGGTAACACATGAATGCTAAATGATTTTTCAATTTAAAGGGTTAACTGTTACTATACACAAGTTAACGCAACTTTTCAGGGTAAACACTGTCGTCTGTTTGCTAGGGTTTTGTGAGCCCTTTTGTGAATAGCAAGCGGCCAACGGCGCCATTTGTTCAATTTTATTGTATTTTATTGCCTAGTTACCCTTGATACATACGCTTATACCTTATATTTTATATTTTATATTTTATATTATCTAGCCATCTTTAGTCAGCCTATTATAAAATGATACACTAAGGACGTGGCTTGCGACTAGCACCATTGGCGGTCTTGATATATATTGGCGTTATCCAGCAGGCGTTATAGACCAACTGGTAAGATTTGTAGACCCGTTATCATCTGATACAATCGACCAGTATTGGATTTGTCTTGATTTTTTAGGATATGCGCTAAACCAGACCCGATTTTATACCCTACCAATTTTTCACCAACCCCTAAGAGGATTTTATGGCTAACGATACTGCATATTTAAAAGTAGATGGCGAAGAATATGAATTGCCCATTATACAAGGCACACTAGGACCTGCTGTGATTGATGTTTCTGCTTTTCAGACAGCGGGTTATTGGACCTATGATCCCGGTTATAAAGTCACTGCGCCTGTTGAGTCTAAAATTACCTTTATTGATGGTGATAAAGGTGAATTATTGCATCGCGGCTATCCCATTGACGAGCTGGCCAATCAGGCCGACTATTTAGAGGTTTGCTATGCGTTATTGCATGGTGACTTGCCTACTACTGAACAAAAAAAGGACTTTTACTATAAGGTCAGTAGGCATATGGGCGTGCATGAGCAACTGCGTAAGTTTTTTGAAGGTTTCCGCCGTGATGCCCATCCGATGGCTATCATGGTTGGCGTGGTTGGTGCCTTGTCTGCTTTTTATCATGATGGATTGGATGTTAGCGATGAGCGTCATCGTGAGATTACTGCCATTCGCTTGATTGCAAAAATGCCAACCCTTGCGGCAATGAGCTATAAGTACTCACAGGGGCACCCGTTTATGTACCCCCGCAATGACTTTAGCTACGCTGAAAACTTTTTGTACATGATGTTTGCAACGCCTGGAGACGTTAATTATAAAGTCAATCCTATCCTTTCAAATGCGATGGATAAAATCTTTACTTTGCATGCTGACCATGAACAAAACGCATCAACCTCTACCGTGCGTCTAGCTGGTTCAACTGGCGCTAACCCTTATGCCTGTATCGCAGCCGGCATTGCCGCACTTTGGGGCCCCTCGCATGGTGGCGCTAACGAGGCAGTATTAGAGATGTTAGACGAAATCGGTTCAGTTGAAAACGTCGATGAGTTTATGGAAAAAGTGAAGCGCAAAGAAGTGAAGCTTATGGGCTTTGGGCATCGGGTTTATAAAAACTTTGACCCCCGCGCTAAAGTGATGAAAGAGACCTGTGATGAGGTGCTTGGCGCGCTAGGCATTACGGATCCTAAACTTGCCCTAGCGATGAAGCTTGAGAAAATCGCTTTGGAAGACCCTTACTTTGTTGAGCGTAACTTGTATCCCAACGTTGATTTTTATTCAGGGATTATTTTAAAAGCGATTGGTATTCCAACGTCTATGTTTACGGTGATTTTTGCCCTAGCCCGTACTGCCGGTTGGATTAGCCATTGGCTTGAGATGCACAGCGCCCCGTTTAAAATTGGCCGTCCACGTCAGTTGTATACCGGTGAACAACGCCGTGATTTTGTTAAGTTAGAGGACCGTAAATAGCCAAAATACATGGTTAGTGATGGCGTAACATGCACCCATTAGCGCTATTGCTAGATGTTTAAAGAATCTTGCCATCCCTAAGCCTTCCTTCATTCACTTGAGGGAAGCTTTTTTTTGTTCCTAATACGGAGCTACTGCTCTATCCTAAAACTCGGCCAATTTTTTCTTATATTTGTTTGTCAATCTTCATCAATGGTCAAACGTCATAGTCATGTCCTATTGTCTATTATTAGAATGGCTTGATAGATCTGGGCAAATCGGGTACTAAAAATGGGATGCACGCCTGCCAAGCGCCACAATCCAGCCCTTGCTCACGGCGCAAAAAATAGTCTTGTACCATTCGCGCCTGCTGCTCGATACCGTAATTAAAAAAAGTTTTTCCTTGTTCGAAAACATAGTCATATTGACGATTTATTAAGGCTCCTCGAATCACCTTTAAGCCCTGTTGCAACTGCCAAACATGGGTTAACTCATGTATCAGCCAGCCTTGTTTGGACAGCGATGCTTGGCTAAAATCGTCAATCCAATTGTGTTTGTTAAAATAAATATTGCCGTTTGGGCTAACCGCATAATGCTTAAGCACCCACCAAGCCGTTTTTAGCCGCACTGTAGCGACATCAAAATCTGCCCCAAATACCGAGTGTGCCAGCGTGACTTCACCTTGAGTAAGCGCGCGGCATTTGCCAGCTCGCAGGTGTTGATTCAGATGTGTATTAATACCCGCTCGCAGATTTTTAGGATTAAAATTTATCATTATCTTACCTTAAATAAGTGTTTGTCGGCCGTGTAATGTGACACAATCTACTAGGTTAAACCTGCTTAACGTTAATCATCCTAACATAAGGGCGTGTCCTGAAGCTAAACGATTCTAAACAGTCATCTAAACGATCATACCTAAATGGGCTAAGCACTGTTAAGCCCAGGCCTTTATTTTTACTTCACCCTATCGTTTATTCACCCTATCGTTTATTCACCCTATCGTTTATTCACCCTATCTCTTATTCACCCTATCTCTTATTCACCCTATCTCTTATTAACCCTATCTCTTATTAACCCTATCTCTTATTAACCCTATCTCTTATTAACCCTATCTCTTATTAACCCTATAGCGTGACCCCCATTATGATGTCAACGGACACCCCCCTAGCCCAGCGTTTGCGCCCTAAATCACTGAACGACGTCGTTGGTCAAGCGCACTTGCTTGCCAAAGGGGCACCGATACGTCGTTTTGTGGAAAATGGCCACTTACCCTCGCTTATTTTGCATGGCGAGGCGGGCATTGGCAAAACCACGATTGCCATGTTGCTCGCGGATGCCGTAGGGCGCCCTTTTTATCCGCTATCGGCTATCAACGCAGGGGTGAAACAGCTGCGCGAGGTGCTGGATGCTGGCAAACCAGACGCATCACAGCAAGCAGGGTTAGGCTTTGCAGCGCCGGTGGTGTTTATTGATGAGATACACCGCTTTAACAAGGCGCAACAGGATGCACTATTAGGGGCAGTAGAGTCTGGCGCCATCACCTTAATTGGGGCGACTACCGAAAATCCCTCATTTAGTGTCAATAACGCCCTACTCTCTCGCTGCCAAGTCTACCGTTTGCAACCTTTAAACCCAGAACACATTGCAGCATTGCTACAGCGCGCATTGCAGGTTGACCCATTGTTATCAACGCTCCATATCTCCTTAACCGCCAGCGACCACATTGCCAAACTGGCACAAGGCGATGCTCGTAAAGCCCTAAACTTACTCGAGATGGCGGTGCAAGTGGCTGACCACGCGCAGCCCCCTATAATAGTTGATGACAAACTGATTGCGAGTGTGGCGCAAACGGCGCTGCAGCGCTATGATAAAAATGGCGATCAACATTATGACATTATTTCGGCAATGATTAAATCGGTGCGCGGCTCTGACCCTGATGCCGCCTTGTACTATATGGCTCGGATGCTTGTGGCAGGCGAGCCACCCGAGTTTATCGCCCGGCGCTTGGTAATTTTAGCCAGTGAAGACATTGGCAATGCCAATCCCAATGCGCTCCTGTTAGCCGATGCTGCGCTGCGCTCGGTTAAAATGATTGGCATGCCAGAGGCACGTATCATCTTAGGTCAAGTGGTGGTGTATTTGGCAACCTCTGCCAAAAGCAACAGTACCTATAATGCCATTAATGCTGCCATGCAATTGGCCGAGCAAGACCAATCTCCCGTGCCGCTACACTTACGCAACGGGGTTACAGGTCTTATGACAGAGCAAGGCTATGGCAGGGGCTATATTTATCCGCACGATTATCCCAATCATTATCACCCGCAGCAGTATTTACCCGATAACTTGGTCGGCAAGCAGTTTTATCACTATGGTGATAATCAGCGTGAGCAACACAGCAAAGACTTTATGACTTGGCTAAAAACGCAAGCGGCGAATGATGAAAATCGTTAATCATTCAAGGTTTGCCAGTACGTTAAGGTTTACTGTTGTATTAACAGATGCTGTCTATAATGAGGCTGTCTATAATAAGGCTGTCTATAATATAGAATATAGCGTTGTGCAATAGCACTTGAGCGCCGTAAGCGTTACAATAGACGCCACTTATGGGCCGTTTAGTTTTTTAGATTGACGCTGCCTTATACCATCATACTGCTACCCATTATTCCATTCATTTTTTTAATCAACACTCGAGACACTCATGGCATTAGATAGCATTACCGATATTATTGACGACATTCGCGCTGGCAAAATGGTTATCCTGATGGATGATGAAGACCGTGAAAATGAGGGCGACCTGATTATGGCGGCTACCCACATTCGTGCCGAGGACATCAATTTTATGATTACGCACGCGCGCGGGCTAGTATGCCTTACCTTGTCACAAGCGCGCTGCGAGCAGCTGGATTTGCCGCTGATGAGCCATAACAATGGCGCCAAGTTTAGCACCAATTTTACCATGTCGATTGAGGCGGCAGAGGGCGTGACCACAGGCATTTCGGCGGCAGACCGGGCCCGTACTGTCCAAGCGGCGGTGGCTGCTGCTGCTAAGCCGAGCGACATTGTGCAACCGGGGCATATCTTTCCGATTATGGCGCAAAACGGCGGCGTGTTGCACCGTGCTGGACATACCGAGGCCGGTTGTGATTTGGCGCGCTTAGCAGGGCTTGAACCGGCGGCGGTGATTGTCGAGATTATCAAGCCTGATGGTGAAATGGCACGCCGGGATGACTTGGAAATCTTTGCCAAAACGCACGATTTAAAAATTGGCACCATTGCCGATTTGATTAATTATCGCATTGCCAACGAGCAAACGGTAAAACAGGTCGACCAATGCGAGTTTAAAACCGATTTCGGTACTTTTATCCTGCATCAATTTCAAGAGTTTGGCACCAATGAAACTCATATCGCCCTTGTGAAAGGCGACCCGAGTGCCGGCACCAGTACGGTTCGGGTGCATGGCTTCCACCCCTTGCGTGATTTGTTTGCCGCCAAACGCGACGTCACCGGGCGCAGTGGCTGGAGCGTGCAAAGTGCGCTAAAAGAGATTGCTCAAGCAGAACGTGGGGTGCTAGTATGGATAGGCAACAACGACCCCGTCGACTTTGGTGACGTGTTGCAGCGGGCGCGCAACAATCAATCGTTATCATCACTATCTAACCAGCCGTATCGCAGCATTGGGGTGGGCGCGCAAATATTGCGTCATCTCGGGGTGCGTGATATGCGCCTGCTTTCAACGCCGCTAAAGTTTAATGCCCTATCCGGGTTTGATTTAAACGTGGTGGAATGGGTCAGCTCGCCCGCTAGTGATTCCTAGCGGTAACGGCGTATCACTGGGCTTATCGCTTGAATGTGTTCACTTGAATGGGTTTAGCGCCTTACTCCGTGCTCACACCTACTACACCTACTATATGTCGCGTCATACCATCGTTAGAGGTTTTGTATGCCACTGCTACAGTTTTTAGCAACCTCACAGCCGTATCAACCACAGACGCAAACCATATTATGTCATGACGGCACTTACTTACCGGTGACCGTGGTCGGTACGGGCGAGCCCGTAGTATTGCTACATGCGTTTGGCATGGATGCCCGCCATTTTTTGCCCTTTATATTGCCCCTTGCCAGTCGTTTTTGCTTTTATTTGCCGCACTTTCGGGGCTATGGTTTGGCCAAACACCTTGCCACCACCCAGCTTGACTTTATCGAACAATATGCCGATGACGTCAACACCTTACTCACTCAAGTGTGTCAACAGCATGGGGTGAATGCGGTGGTTATGGGCGGTTTTTCGATGGGCGCCTTGGTGGCTTGGGCGCATTTTAACCGTTATTTGCAGCCCGATAAGCCGCAAACAAACGAGGGTGCTCGCGCAATCAGTCTTAAAAACGATACAGATATCACCGCCGAGCAACAATTGTCACAGCCTCTAAGTCGCACCCACAAAGTGAAACGTTATTTAAATATTGACCAAGCCCCGGTGATTCATCATCAACCTGACTATCAAGGGGGTGTTTTTGGGGAGGAGCAAGCCAAGATTTTTGGGGAGTTTGCCAAGGTTTTGGCCGCGACTTTGCCTTATGTTAATAGCGACAGTGGTTTAGAAAATAGTACGCACAACAATGCAGACACCCGCATAGATACCTCGTCATCGCTACCATCGTCATCGTCGTTACTGTCCTCTAAAACAGCGGCTGGTTTAGCCAAACCGTTAACCGCTACGGTGACATTTGCCCATCTACCTTATGCGGTGAAACGCCAAATTGTTGCTACCGAGCGTGCCTTTTCGCTATTGTCATTAAACCGCCACCCGATGCGCTGGCTGGCCAATATAACCGGCTATCATACCCCATATCGACTGTCACGTTACCACCATCCAACTTGGCAACAAAAAATGCGTTGCCTGCAAGCGTACATTGAGTTGCCTTACGACTACCGAGCTGGCCTTGAGCAGTTAACCATTCCGGTCACCTTTATCGTTGGCGCTAAATCCAAGCTATATGACCCAATATGGCAGCGGGCTATTGCCGCTAAATTGCCCCATGCAGCCGTGTTTGAAGTGCCTAATGCAGGTCATGCGGTGCCTGTGGATGCGCCTCTACAATTTGCAGACCTTCTCAAACGCTTTTTACTGTCCTAATTTTTACTGTCCTAATTTTTGCTATCCTATTTTTTTATTGTCCTAATTGTCCTAATTGTCCTAATCGGCATGGTAATGATGGGATAAATGGCATTTATTTGTGTCATTCATAAGGGATTTAGTCGAAAATGGTGCATATAGGCATAGTCAGCACGCTATCTGGCGAAACTGACAACCAAAATTCATAATTTTTGAGATAGCCATGAAAACTGTTGACACCTTGTTTGATACGCAACCTTATCAATATCCCGTATTGAATGATAATATTAAGGAAAAACTCGGCCAATTAGAGGCGTCTATTTGCAAGCTTGAGGCCAATTTAATCACCCCGCAAACGCATCGATATGATAACGGACAAGCCGGTGACCCTCGCCTGCCCGAGCATTTAAAGGTCGATTATGGCAACGAGCTAAACCCAAGCCAGTTGTTAGCGGCAACGATGACTCAAGGCAAGGTATTGGTGATTGCTGGGGCAGGCTCTGGCAAGACTAAAACGCTGACCTATCGCACCAGTTATCTGATAGAAAATGGGGTGCAGGCTGCTAGCATCTTGCTTTTGACGTTTACTCGTAAAGCCGCCAACGAAATAAAAAGCCGAGCAGGTGCTTTGTTGTTTGCCGCCGCACCGGACCAAGCGTTGTTAAACGGAATACAAACCGGTACCTTTCACTCTTTTTGTCATCGTTTATTGCGTCAATACTCGGGGCTTTTGGGCATTCATCCTAAGTTTACGGTGTTGGATACAGGCGATAGCGAGGATGCTATTGACCTAATTTTGAAGGAAAAAAACTATCCTATTGATAAAAAGCAGCAGGCTTTTCCTAGCAAAAAAACGTTGCAAACCTTGTTTTCAAGCTCGCGCAATCGGCGCATCATGATTCGTGATTTAATCCTTAAAGATTATCCGGATAGCCAAATACATCTTCCCATCATCGAGCAGCTTGCCAAGGACTATCATCAGTACAAACGCTTAAATCATCTATATGACTTTGATGATATTATTAGCCAAGTGGTCAGCCACCTCAAAAGCAATGAAAAATTTAAAAAAATCATGCAAGAGACCTACCGCTATGTGATGGTGGATGAATACCAAGACACCAATATTCCGCAAAAGCAACTGATTGATTTGATTTGCGAGCCCGAAGCGGTCTCTTTGATGGTGGTTGGAGATGACAATCAAAGTATCTATGCCTTTCGCGGCGCAAACTACGAAAATATCTTGCTGTTTAGCAAAACCTACCCCAATGCGAAAATGATTAAACTGCAACAGAATTATCGTAGCACACCTGCCATTCTTGACTTTATTAATGCCCTCTCACAACACATTTCATTGGGCTATCAAAAAAACCTGTTCTCTGATGCCGCTATTGCTGGTAACAAACCCTTTTTAGTGCGTCGCAGTAAAGACAGCGATGAAGCTGTGTTTATTGCCGACACGATAAAATCATTAAAGAGTGAGCACGACTATAAGGATTTTGCCGTATTGGGACGCACGTCATACCAATCCAATTTTGTTCAATTAGAATTTATGAAGCAAGGGATTCCTTTTATTGTGGTGGGCGGCCTAAAATTTATTGAGAGGCGCCATATCAAAGATGTGTTAGCACTGGTTAAAGTGTTGTACAATCCCAACGATTCTATTGCCTGGCATCGTATTTTAACGTTATTTAAAGGGGTGGGAACTGTCACCTCAACCAAACTGACAAATTTGATGAAAAGTAGCACTCCGCAGTTTGACGCCCTACTCGATGCCAAATTTAGCGCAAAGACGCCAGCGCTACTGGTGCTTCATCAGGCGCTGACAGACGCCGAACGGCTTGCTAGTGTGGTAGACATTGTTGAGCACTTAATTCACTTTTATCATCCCCACTTAAAAACGATAGAGGAGAATTGGCGAGAGCGCTCTGAGGATTTTAAAGTGCTGACCAACTTAGCCAAAGAGCATGACAGTTTAGATAGCTTTTTAGAAAATCTAGCCCTTGATCCGCCCAATGACAGTGCCGCCATTCAGGCTCAAGTCAAGATAATTGCTGAAGATGACGATAATGATGTGGTGACTATTTCTACCATTCATAGTGCCAAGGGGCTGGAGTGGCCGGTTGTTTTTGTCAATGCGTTAGTCGATGGGCAAATGCCCCATCACCGTACCATAGGGGAGTTTGAGGATTTAGAAGAGGAGCGTAAACTCTTTTATGTGGCTTGTAGCCGGGCCAAAACGCATCTTTACCTCACTGCCCCAGATTTTTTTTCTAGCTACTCAGGCTACTTTGATAAAGTGTCGCGCTTTGTGGCCGAGGTGCCCTCTCATAGCGTTGACGTGGTGACACGGGCCGCTGCACGGCAACCGCCTAAAACGGATGAGCCTGAATGGTGGTAGTCGCTCGCTAAGTGCCGCTTTAGTCATACACTCGCTTGCGTTGCTGTAGCGCGTCTAGCGCTTTAATGACCGCTTTTTATCCACCTATCATGGGATAACCCTTATCTTGTTAGTCAACTTTATTTTTCCGCCTGCTATTCCTGCAGGGGTTTATTTATGCCTAGCGCGGCCATTGCTATTGACCGTGTTAGGTTTACTCAGCGGGTGTTCGTCGCCCTCTGCTCAAAACGACAATGCGAATACCGCAAATCATACGGCCAAGACGCATGACAACACGACACCATCGTCAACCCAAACGATTCGCATTGCGGCCGCTGCCAATTTGGCTGATGTGCTACCCAAAATTATTGCCACTTATCAAGTGGATAACCACAACGCTATCAATGCCTCTCCAACTGCCTCGACAATCGCCACACCGATAAAAATTGACGTTACCTATGCCTCATCGGGCAAACTGTATGCCCAAATTACAGCGGGCGCGCCTTATGATATGTTGTTATCGGCCAATCAAGCCTATCCATTAAAACTAGCCAAGACCAAACTCGTCGCTAACGGCTCAAAACCGTTTACCTATGCTCAAGGACAACTGGCATGGTATAGCACTTTGCATCCTATTAATCCCAATACCTTTAGCCTTCCTAGCCATACTACCAACTCGACACAAACCTTATCGACTCTATTTGCTAGCGGCCAAAAAATCAGTATTGCCAACCCGCAGCTTGCCCCCTATGGGGCGTCGGCGCAAGTGTATCTGCAGCAATTGGGGCTCTATGACAAACTGCGACAACAGGGGCGAATTATTCAGGCCGAAAACATCGGGCAAGCGTTTCAGTATGTCCATTCTGGTAGTGTCGATTATGGATTGGTGGCAGTGTCGCAACTTATCGCAACGCACGCCAAAGCGTCGCAATACCAAACGTTAGCGCCCAATCACTATCCGCCTATTTTGCAAGATGGCATTGTGCTCAATGGCAGGGCGCCTAAAAACAGGCAAGCGGCGAGTGATTTTGCCACTTATTTACAGTCGCCAGCGGCGCAGCAGCAGTTTGCAGCGGCAGGCTATTTGGCGGTGTCGCAATGACTATGCCACTATACTTATGCCACTATACTAAGG
>JAGLBE010000059.1 GCA_018260445.1 Psychrobacter sp. | reverse complement strand
GAGGGGAAACTTCTGAAATCTGTATTAGATTCTCGCACCATTTATTCTAAGTGTTTTGGGTTATGGCGAACCCGCGTTAAAGATTGCTGGACGATGAACCCTTTTTCACCATTTTCCGTTTCCTTGTGAGAAAACCGACTACAACAGATGATATGCAGCCCGAAGAAACTTCCAGTGTCCGCACAAACACTTACAGGTCGATCCCGATGCCTTGAGAACCAAAATTTTCATTTTCAAGAATACAAGAGACAGAAGCGTCGACAATTACAGCAGCTAACAGTTATGGTTAATAGTTGAGCTTTAATTCTAATTTACGGTTAATTAAATACAAATTTAATTTTTCGCCGGATAAGTTCTTAAGGTGGAACCTTTTTGAAAAGGTAATTTTATTTTCCGCACTGTCGATTTTCTCACACAATAATAATTTAATAATATTATATTATATATAATAACATTGTATTAATATCAGTATAAAATATATAATAATATAATGGTATAATGAATGATTAGCGATTTTTTTTGCCTCGCAATCAATGTTATTACATTTTACAGCCTTTTATTGAATTGTTATCGAACTGTTATTGAATTATTAAAGCCTTTTCTTTTTCTCTTTTCAGTACTATGAAATGTCGTACGGCCTTAACGTCGAAATGCACAAGCAGGTGAGTAATAATAATAATAATACTACTACTAATAATAATAATAACAATAACAATAACAATAACAATAATAATAATAATAAATTTATTTTTTATTGCCCGTCTTCATCACGTGAGAACTTGTTATTCGAATTTTATTCACGTCCAATTCATTTTCGGCGGGCAGTTTTTCAAGTTCTAAATTTTTATTTTTTAATTTTTAGAAATTAGATTGTTCTGCTCATTCTAAGTGTTTTTGGATTACATGGGTTTGTTGAAACAAAGTTTCAACGCGGCTAATTCATAAGCCAAAAACACAAAATAGTGCGAGTAACAAAAGCCGGAGAAAGTCTAAAAACTCTAATTAGGTCATTCTAATTCCATTGTAATTCTGTTGTCATAATTCAAAGGTTGTCCTTAGATTTTTGGTTCTCTAGTTCTAAAACCAGAAACTGGAACCAGTTCTTGAACTAGATTTTCTAGTTCTAATGTAATTTCATTGGGATGATTCAAAGGTTGTCCTTAGATTTTTGGTTCTCTAGTTCTAAAACTAGAAACTGGAACTAGTTCTTGAACTAGATTTTCTAGTTCTAATGTAATTCCATTGGGTTGATTCAAAGGTTGCTCTTAGATTTTTGGTTATCTAGTCTAAAACTAGATTTTGGAACTAGTTCTAGAACTAGAATTTCTAGTTCTATTGTAA
>JAGLBE010000058.1 GCA_018260445.1 Psychrobacter sp. | reverse complement strand
ATTGGACTCCAGTTAAAATTCACCAACTCTCCCCTTTTAATCCTCATTCGATACCTCTCCTTTATCAACTTCTTTAGGGAACCTCTAAAAACCAAGCCACAAACCCGAGAAATGGTCTAAGAGGCAAAATAAACATCAAACCTGTGGATGGAGTGTGAATAACCTGCCAATATTGGCACTAAATTGACCATGATGGCAAATTTAAAACGCAACTATCCCATGTTTCTTTAAATAAGTCAGACGTTTTAGGTTATAGCAACTTACTGTTAATCCTATTTGTACATTCGCTCGAGCTTGCCCAATGGTTTTAATAACCTTACCACCCATATGTGTTATTTGAGCAAAGGGATGCTCTACTCTGACTCGTGTTTTAGCAATACGTTTATTACGTCTTTTTTGACACTCGCTTAGAGGTTTGTTTTTGACGCCTTTGCTTTGAATATGATTGCGTAGGTTATGCTCGTTAAGTTTGTCTTTAATGGGTTTACCTGCATAACCACTATCAGCATAGAGGTTGGCATTGGTGTTGAGAGTGTCTATTAGATCATCAATGTGCTGTGAGTCATGAACTTTGGCCGTATCGGTTTTGTATTTACGAATAAGCTTGTTTTGATTGTCGATGTTAATAGATAGCTTATAGCCGTAATGGCTTTTACCATGCTTTTTTGTCCAGGTAGCATCTACATCCTTTTGACGACGTTTGGGTGCATTCCAGTCATCAGGCACGTTACCGTCTTTGATGCTTTGGTTGTCTTTTTTACTATTGCGTTGAATCGGCGCTTTAATCAAGGTGGCATCAATGAGTTGACCGCAACGAGCGATGTATCCTGCTTGTTGGATTTGAACATCAATGGCGTTAAATAATGCATCAACACCACTCTCGCCTAGTGTTTGCTGGAAGTTCCAGATAGTAGTTCTGTCAGGAACGGTACGTGAGTTCTCTAGTTTGCAAAAGCGTTTGTAGCTAGTTCTGTCTAGTAGTTGGTATTCACATTGTTCGTCAGATAGCCCGTATAGTCTTTTGATGAGTAGAATGCGTAACAGGACCTCGATGGGGTATGGCGGTCTGCCACCTTTGCTGTAGTCAACTTTAGGTAAGGTCTGTTCTACGGCTTGGGCTAGTGCTTTGATATCAATTAGAGTGTCGATGTCATGCAAAGGATCACCTAGCTTGTCCAGTTTGCTGATGTGCGTTTGATTGGCAAATAGGTCTGTTTTTATGGCACTGCGTTTGTTGCTCTTTGACATGATTGTGGCTCGTTATTTGATATGTTTGCTATTTTAACGTTTTGCTGAGGGTTTTTCGAGGTTCCCTTAATGCCTGCTCGCAAATGTCTGCTTGGGTGGGATAATGTAAAATCACCTCATTACCGGTCAACAAGGCCGCAAG
>JAGLBE010000057.1 GCA_018260445.1 Psychrobacter sp. | reverse complement strand
CACCCATCACGGGTGCGTGGATTGAAACGGCGACCCGTTTATTAATGAGCGTAGGCAACAGGGTCGCACCCATCACGGGTGCGTGGATTGAAACAAGTTAAATCAGGCAGTACAGCTAAAGCGCCTGTCGTCGCACCCATCACGGGTGCGTGGATTGAAACACTATTTGTTAGTGGGGTTTTGCTATGACGTATCAAGTTGTAATCTAAATCACCTTTTAACTTTCTCACTTCAAACTTAGTTAAGTTTCTTGCTGTATTTTCTAAAGATTGACCGCTTAACGCAAGCGAACATCTAAATTCAATGCCAGTTGTCGTTATCGCTTTTAACACGTCTCTATCACTTCTACAATATACGCTATCTCGTATCCAATTTAGTTCGTGGCACATGAATGAGAACTCGTAGGGTAGATTATGAACGTAAACGGGTAGTAATAAATATTCACTTAAATTTAAGACTTTTTGTAGTTTGTTTAAGAAATCTCTAAATTCACACCAAGTTCTACCGAAATATGTTGGAGAGCCATAGCCCATACCGAACATCCAAACATACATAAATGCGAACTTGTCACCCCCCTGAGTGAAGGTTGAAGTAGTTTCAATATCGAAACCACACTCTACATTGTAATAGTCAAAATTCCTATCTTTTATTTTCTTATTGCTACGAACAATACTAGGTTTATACTTTTCAAGCGTTTCTATTAGTTTGTCATAGTGGAACATTATTAATCCTTCGGTAAATACCATTCTCCGGTGTCACCCCCGAGGTGACTAAAATCTAACTTAACACCTTTATCATAGTCAGTTAATGCCGCACTTACTGCTTCAGCAATTTTGTTAATATCACCCTCCGCATTTGCTAACTCAATATTCATGTCATTGACATGATTTCCTACACTTATTTGAATCTGTCTATAACCAATTTGTGCGGCAATTTCAGATTGATTTTTCAATATTTGCTGTGTCTTACTTACAATATCAAAAAAGATAGGTGCTGCTTTTTGAAGTTCTTTCATTGTGCTATATTTAATATTCATATCACTGGCAGTATGTCTAAGCACCTTATTAACACCACGAATTGTCGAAGTTTCTGCGTTTAAAAATTTATCTAATTTGCGCAAATGTTCTTGCAATTCGGCTTGCGTCTTACCTTTGACCGAAAAATAACCTCCACCATTGAACTTTTCGTGCATCTGATAAGCGGTAGAACCTGTCATTCCTTTTTCTTCTAATCGCTTTAAACGTTTGTTAGCGACTGATTGCAACTTTAACACTTGACGTCTAAACTTCTTTTGACCTTCTACTTTGTTATGTATTTTAGTAGTAGCATCAACTGCAGCTTTTGCAATCTTTTTAACTTCTTTTTTTAGGTCTTTTACAACTTCACTCATTGCA
>JAGLBE010000056.1 GCA_018260445.1 Psychrobacter sp. | reverse complement strand
AGTTCGCCCGGAGAATCCGCGCTTCTACGACTCGAGCATTTCCGTGCTGCATCCGTCCTCTCTTCTCCATCGCGTCCCGACTCTGTGTCCAGATAAGACATCGACCATCTTCGGGACGAGCCGGGTGAAAAGTGATGTCCGCTCCGCCTCCAGTTCTCCAGCGGTCATCTCACAAATGACAGCGACGAAGGTCAACCCCCGAGTGAGTAATAAGCTCACAGAATTTAAATTAACCCAAATTATCGTCCGTTCCCGGCGAATAGACGAAGAAGGGGGGGCCGCCTATGGTCGGGTCTGGTATGGTCGGGTATCGCGAACGGGGGGCCCCTCTCTCTCTCTCTCTCTCTCTCTCTATCTTTGGGAAGCATGTGGGGGCTAGGTGGCCAGGATAGGTGGCTGGCTGGGGGGGAGGGGAGACCATTTCGTCCTCCTCGGAGATTCATTTTTATTTTTTTTTTTATTTTTATTTTTTTTTTTTGCTTTCTGAGAGAGCGGTGGAGGACGTCGATTTGGCTTCACCCACAGCCCAGCCTCGTCTGAAAAGGATTTGTGACGGTTTCACCACGCCCAGCTTCTTAATCTTCGGGCACGAAAAAACTCATTTACGAAAATGACAGCTTTTTAGAGAACTTTTTATTTTTTTATTTTTATTTTTTTATTTTTTGTACACCTCCTCCCCGTGCCCTCCTCTCCGCATTCTTCTTCTGCTTCTCTCTCTCTCTCTCTCTCTCTCTTTCTCTCCGCCTCGATTTTAATGGGAACGAGACCCGGGGAAATTTCATACGAAACTTGTGAAAAAATTAATTGCGGGGCAGGGAAATCGTGAAGAGAAACCCCAGAAACTCGATCTTTTTTAATTACTCAAAGATCGTTTTTTTTTTTTTTTAGGGGTGGCTTTGGTTCAGAGGGGGTAGTTTTCAGATTAGAGGGGGTGGTGGTGGAAAAAGAAGCGAAGGAGAGGCGTTCATCATAAGCTGGGCTCTTTTTTTTTTTATCTATCTCGTGATTCTCTTTTTTTTTTTTCTTTCCCCGGACCTCTCTCGAAATTGGAAAATTAAATGAATTTGATTTGGATGATGAAATCGTTTAGAGAGAGAGAGAGATTTAAAGAGAGAGAAAGAGATAGAGTGATTCAGAGAGAGATAAAGAAATAAAGAGAGAAAGAGAGAGAGAGAGAGATTCAGAGAGAGAGAGAGAGATCAGCTTGGGATCTTTCGTTTTCGTTTTTTTTTTTACCCTTTGATCCTTTCCCTCGACGGAGGATTTTTACCAGAAAATTACGAAGCAACGACGACGACGACGACGACGACCAAACCATCATCGTCCTTCGGTATGAAAATGAAGATTTACATCTGGCATGCTTCCTTCGGCCCCCGATGGCATACCTTCTGGTCTGGCAGCAGACCTTCTTCTCCTCCCTATCCAGA
>JAGLBE010000055.1 GCA_018260445.1 Psychrobacter sp. | reverse complement strand
CCGAGTTTGGGCGACAGATTCAGATTTGCATTCAACCAATTTAGGGGCTGGGCTGGGTATCGAATTTATCAATCCTTAAGCCTATCGTATATGCAGTTTCATTTAGTGTACCGCTTGTTGGTTGCCTTATTCAGTTAAACCAACTGCCATAAACCTCTCATATTTCGACTCGTCATTCTTTTAAATGACCTGCCTTTCAATTTCTAAAAGCATTTTCTTTTTATCTATTCCGCCGGTGTAGCCCCCTAGCCCCCCATCACTGGCAATTACTCGATGACAGGGAATCACAACACTAAAGCAGTTTTTGCCATTGGCACTGGCGACCGCTCTAAAGGCGTTAGGTTGCTCGATATTTTTTGCCAACAGCGCATAGCTGATGGTTTGACCATACGGGATTTGTTGCAAAGCTTGCCAAACTTTTTGCTGAAAGGGTGTGCCTGATTTGGTGTCTATCGGTAGCTCAAACCTTTGACGACTGCCCGATTGATATTGATGTAATTGGCAGATAGTGGCTAGTAGTAAGGTTCCGACGGCATTTTTAGTGCTTAGGCTATTTTGGTCTATAAAGGTAATGTCGCTATCGACAAGCTTATAGTGGTTTTTAGCTTTGACTAGAGATTCCGAGTCTTGCCAATGGTTATTGGTTAGCCAGTTTATCAACACCAGGACTGGCTTGCTACCTGGCTTATCAAGCAGGCTACCTAGCACTAAGGCATGACCTGATAACATGGTGCGAGTTAGGGTGAGCATGTTGGGTAATCCTCAGCTTTAGGATATAGACGGGTGGTGATGGGACAACGGCAAACGTTGCTTAGGGGTGCGGTTTAGCCCTGATTGTAGCGGATATACTGGCCGTTTGGGTGAGTTGCAAGGGCTTGGTTTGGCAAGGCTACGCGAAGCAAGAGACTTGCCAAACCTTAGCCCTTGCCTCACCCAAATGGGCAGATAGTAGCGAAAAGCAGGATTAGCTACAGTAGCTACTCATAAAGCCTGTACTACTTGGTTTAATGCTACTCGTCGGTTTCAAACAACGCGGCGACAAACTGCTTGGGGCTAAAGGCGCGTAAATCGTCAATGCTCTCCCCCACTCCAATATAGCGAATAGGAATGTCGGTGGTGTTGGCGATGTTGAACACAACCCCGCCTTTGGCAGTGCCATCAAGTTTGGTAATCGTAATGCCGGTTAACGGCACCGCATCGTTAAAAATTTGCACCTGATTGATGGCATTTTGTCCCGTACCCGCATCCAGCACTATCATCCCCTCATGCGGCGCAGTAGGGTCGGCTTTTCGCATCACCCGCACTACTTTTTCAAGCTCTGCCATAAGGTGGGTTTTGTTTTGCAAGCGCCCTGCGGTGTCAACGATAAGTACGTCAATATTTTTGGCTTTGGCCGATTGCATGGCATCAAAAGCAATAGAGGCACT
>JAGLBE010000054.1:314-1440 GCA_018260445.1 Psychrobacter sp. | reverse complement strand
AAAGTGATAGTGAAGCTGGAAAATTCATTTATAAGTTTTCGGCTATAAAATTTATGTGCTGATGCTAGAAAATCAATAAAAAAGCATAAAAAACTAAAAAGAAATTTTTATTTTTATTAAAATGGAAGCACCGTAACGAATATTTTGTTTTTATTTTTATTTTTTTAATATGAATTTTTGAATTTTCATTTTAAAATTAAACAAAAATCCTGAATTAATTATCAAGAAACTAGCTGAAAATGTTGAATTAATATTTTATTATTTTTTAAACGTATTATAGTTACACAAACCGTATTATAAATTATAATTTTTTTAAATCAGCAAAAACTAGAATGTTTTTACGGTGTACAATATTGCGATCATGTTTCAGCATCTTATACGACGTTGACGACATAATGTTATGAAAATGCAACTTATTACATATTTAAAATGACATTGGCATGCTTTACGTGTAAATTTTAAAACTAATATTAAGAAGACAAAAAAATTAGGAAGGTACCCAAATTTAATCAAGGATTAAAACTTCAAATGCCATTCTAGTTACAAAGAGTTATTTCTCAATGTTTAAAGCGCAACTAGTAATCTCTATATATAAAAAAACAACAATAGTAGAAGTTAAAAGGAAACTAAACGTCACATTTCATATTTTTATGATGACTGACTAACAAAGTCCGTATTCGAAGAATTTCTTTTTCCTTCTTTTATTTTTATTTTTATTTTTATTTTTTTTGAAGAGTCAATTATACCAAAATGACAATTGCAAACCGCAAAAAAACAGTTATAACTTTTTTAAATGTGCAAATCAGTCAAAATTATTCACGCAAGAACCAAAACAAGCATAATAATTGTAAAAGTGCAATAAATTTTTTTGGTTTACCTCTCCTCCTCCTCCCTTCCAAAAAATATAAAATGTTTTGGCCTTGAACGAGAATGTTTCGAATGTTTCCGAATTTTGCGGAAAACATTACGGTTTTGGCAAAAAATGAATAAGCTAATCAAATAATATCATTGTTAAATAATAGTGTAAAAGAGTAAAATATTATAGCATTGTAAAGTGGCCAAAACAGTCAAATAAAAATTATAAGTATTAAATTAAGTATTAAATTGAAATACATTAATAGACATC
>JAGLBE010000054.1:0-304 GCA_018260445.1 Psychrobacter sp. | reverse complement strand
ACATCCATTTTTTAAAAAATGAATGTCATAACAGATAATATATAATAATACAATAGTTAAATAGTAATGTAAATAGTAATAATAATTTCCTTCTCTTCGTTTCAGGCAGCTATGGACCGCGGGATTTTGACAATTTTTTCCTAACCTAGTCTTCCTTCATCTTTATGTTAGGTTGTTGCTTTCGTTTTTCTGCTCCCTTTGTACCTGTTCTTCTTTTTGGTTTGCCTATGAAACATAGGTTTGTTTTTTTCCTTGAGTACGACCTGCTTTTTGAATCTTCAAGTCTAATTCTCAGTTTTTGGCA
>JAGLBE010000053.1:875-1470 GCA_018260445.1 Psychrobacter sp. | reverse complement strand
TAAGCCCTAAAGCCTCCTATTCACAAATGGGACTGGACACAGCGTGAGTTCAGTGCTCAGCAGAGACACCGCAACTGGTTTAAGCTTCTAGTTCAATGGGCTCACAGCGAAATCATAGAGCATTATAGTTATGAGCGTCTGCAAGCCAATATAGCGATGCAGGGACACGATATCAGCATTTGGACGAAAGAGGGCTGGTTATAGCTTGCTGGGGTAAAAGGCCTGTATACCAAAGAGGTAGTCGGCTATGCCCTAAATAAGCGCATGACCGCTGACTTAGTATGCAAAGCACTCAACATGGCAATCGAGAATAGACGTCCTAGCTCAAACCTGATTGTCCATTCGGATAGAGGCAGTCAGTATTGCAGTCATAACTATCGCAATATCATCGAACAGCATGATTTTAGCGGCTCAATGAGTGCTCGGGGCAATCACTACGGGCATAGCCCTCCGCCTTGCACTCGGGTAACTGTCCCCCAGACACTTACTAATCCTCGTTCATATAATAACACCCCTATAGAGAGCTTCTGGGGCATCTTAAAGAATGAGCTGGTATATCACTACCACTATGAGACACGGCTTGAAGCCATTACTG
>JAGLBE010000053.1:0-865 GCA_018260445.1 Psychrobacter sp. | reverse complement strand
ATATTGAGCTACAGTACAACCAAACTAGGATTCAAAAGGGTTTAGGCATGAAGTCACCAAGAAAAGTGTGGTTTGATTATCATCGTCAAGCGGCTTATCGAATATCTATCAAGTTCATGTCTACGGGATTGACAGCATAGACCATACCTTTAAAGTATATTAATACGATTGAATGCTATCTAACAGCATATGAATAAAATTTAAGCAGTGACTTAGCATAAAATTTACATAAGAAGAGTCAATTATAAGTTCCCGTTAAATCTATGATTTTTAGCTAAAATAGAGCGATATTAAAAATATACAATCACTCATTAGAAAAATTAGTTTATTAAAGACGATTTTTCAAGCTTTATTCCCAAAGGTTGTCATACCACTCCTACCCTATATTATGAGTCATTCCCTACAGCATTCGTTAAATTAGGATTACCGTTAAGTCTTGAGCAGTGAATAATCAGAAAGATATATACGTTAAAAATAGAACAAAGTAGGTTTTATTTAAGTTTTCCGTGATATTGCTATTGCTGTTTTTATGGCAGAAATGCATCAATATTAACATAAAGCAGTTTCTAAATTTAAGAGTTAAATAAAGTTTACTAAATCAATTTGTCTGTATGGCTAACGGTAACGGTCTTCACTAACATAAAATAGAGTTTAACTAAAGTTTTAAGGTCTTGTCGCTAATTTACTACCGTAAGTCAGTTAAACCTAGATTTTATAACGAATTATTGTTATTAAAAACCAATGGCTACTAAATAATATATATCCCAAATATGCCCTGACCATAAAAAATGAACTACAATGATTATGAGTAAATTTTTGTTGACTAATAAAGGATAAGCCAAAAGTGCAAACATCTATAATTAAG
>JAGLBE010000052.1 GCA_018260445.1 Psychrobacter sp. | reverse complement strand
AAACGGTCAATAAACGTTTGTTCTGCATTGCCAAAAGTATGAAAAGCAACTCTCTCTCTCTCTCTCTCTCTCTCTTACTGCTCGTTTGCTTTCATTACTATTTCACACCAAGAAGTTGCATTTCATCTCTGAATTTTTTTCACATTTCCTTTATTATCTCTTTTAACCGAATTTTGAATGGAACATTTAAAGGATGTTTTAAAGAGGTTTTGTCTTAGCATACAAAACGTGCAAGGCTAATATCTCTCTCTCTCTGTCAAGCCTCTCATGCTTTCTCCAAATCATCAACACTGACCAATATTAAGGCTTTTTTCTCGTGCCCTTCGAAGGCCGAATCCGTCTTGGCGTATATCATGACATGGCTGGAATGAGTGAAATCGTCGTAACGGCCATCTCCCGCGATTCTCCAATCCACTTTTTCATACCTGGACGGTTCGAATTCCGTGCCGAAAATCGCCGACTTTCCCGATCGAAGTAAATTCGAAACGAGGGATGACATCAGAAAGAAAGTGAAAATTAAAGAAATCTCTCTCTCTCTCTCTCTCAAATCCCAATCGCGCATAAACAAGCAAGTGGTGCCAACGTAATTTCTGCCGCTTCCCTTCCCTCGCCTCACCTCCTCCATTCTTCTCTTTCCCACAAGGAGGCATCAACGGACAACGGAAGTGTTCTTCTTCGAGGGAAAAAAAAATAAGTAAATAACGGAAAACTTTTCGTTGAAATATATTTTTATTTTTATTTTTATTTTTATTTTTAATCGTTTTCTTTTTGACGCGTAATGTGTGAATTGAGAATTTTTTCACGGGGACGCGGTGCGTTGGTCGTCGGTTAGCCGTTCGTTTAAACTTTCGGTTTCAACGGTTTTTTTGATGGGAAGCCGACAAAGAAAAAAAAAATCAAAAGTTTGCAATCACTTTCGATTGCAAATTCGAAATCCCGGATAAGGATTTTACGAATTTCGAAACAGTGATTTATCAGAGGCCCTTGGTGCCAAATTAATGACAGGGCCAAGATGTGTCCCCGTGCAATCTAATTTCTAACACCAATAAAATAATTATGACTACAACTAAAAATTTAATATTCCTACGGATCTACGTGGTAAATGCAGGCAGGACAGTGTAAGTCACCGGAGTGACATTCTACAGTCACTAATGTGTACTACACTACAATCTAAACTATTAAATTAATTTTAATAATAATACAAATAGTTTTTATAAAGCGGTATGACATAAGTCACTAGTGTGACATTTTATAGTTGCGAGTGTAGACTTCAAACTCTTAAATCAATCAATTAATTTACGTTGCTATCCTTATAACGATGATAATAATAATAACATTACAATTTAATTTTAATGCGCAAAATCAAATCATAATATGACTTCACATATATAATATATATATATACCGTAATATGATAAATATATTTATATTCTTATAAATCAAAGGTTGTTAAGGCCGGCCGGCGGATTAATTTTACGGCGGAAGCAA
>JAGLBE010000051.1:268-1492 GCA_018260445.1 Psychrobacter sp. | reverse complement strand
AATATTAAACATTTACTGTTTACCAAGCTTGGCGGAGCAGTGATGTACATCTCAAATAAAAAAAATTAAGCCCTTTTTTTATTAATAATTAAAAATAGATAATACAACTTTGAACACCTTATTAACCGAATAATTAAATTACTTATTAACCGAAAAGAATTGAGAGAAAAGAGCCAAAGAGGCCATGGCACACAAGTTGGAGATGGCATATCACAGGACCAGAGAGCTTTACAAGAAAAAGTTCATTTCCATCAAAGCTAAGGTTAAGGAATTATTGCACGGTTATCAGACCAGAAGTCTTGCATGCGACAGAATGTCTCACCTTAAAGGGCAAGGGTCCGGTTGAAAAGTTAGCTTTGAAAGAAAGAAAAATTCTGGGTCCCATAAAAGAGAACAATGCATGCAGGAGGCGTCACAACAAAGAACTATATGCCACAGTTCAAAAACTAACGGATGTCTTACGCAAAAGAAGACTTGCTTTTCACGGACGTATAACACGAATGAAGCTAGGCAGGTTGACCAGCAGGATCTTTACATTCCTCCTCCAAAAGAAAACCAAATGGGCTTGGTTCTCTGAAATTGAAAAAGATGCTCTATAAACTGGGGATAAACCAAGGAGATTTCAAGAAGCGGAATTTACTTAAAAAACAAGAAAACAGAAACCCTTGTTTCACAGGCACACCAAAAAGAAAAACAGGTGCAAAGTGGACAGAAGAACGACGACAACAACAACAACAACAACAACAGCAAATAGCATAAAGATGAAGGAATAATGGGTCAGAAGAAAATTGTCGAAATCACGTGTTGTCCAGTGAAAACAAAATAAATAAGAATAAAGCCAAAAATATATCAAAATAAATAGATGTAAAGAATTAAATAAATAAATAAATAAATAGAGACATGTTGATAAAAAAGTGGAGAGAAGAAAGAAGGCATCAGCATGGCATGAAGACGAAGGAGAAATGCTGGGTTAGAAGGAAATGGTCGAAATCACGTGGCCCAGAGATGGCCGAAACGAACGCAAAAAAAAAAAACAAGTGGAAATCAAATAAATAAACAAAAGCCAAAAATGCATTAAAATAAATAAATAAATAAATAATGATAAAACATTAAATTTCAAAAAAATAATAAAACAAACGAAAATAAAGTAAGAGAGTAAACGTGGAAAAGTAAAAAATCTATGAAACGAATGATGAAGGAACCAACAGGATCTTGACGTTCCTC
>JAGLBE010000051.1:0-258 GCA_018260445.1 Psychrobacter sp. | reverse complement strand
GTCGAAATCACGTGGTCCAAAGATGGCCGAAACGAACCCCCCCCCCCCAAAAAAAAACAAGTGAAAATAAAATAAATAAGCAAGTGTCAAAAATGTATCAAAATAAATATAAATAAATAAATAAATAAATATAAAGAAGACAAACGTTTCACTGGCAGCCATTTAGATAAAACCGATCGTGACAAAAAATTAAGTAAAAGAAAAGGAATTAAATAAGTAAATGTGGAACAACCAAAACACATATAAAAACATACAAAC
>JAGLBE010000050.1 GCA_018260445.1 Psychrobacter sp. | reverse complement strand
TCTCTCTCTCTAACCCATGCGACCACCGACAGAAATAGCAGAAATGAAAAATAATTCAAAAATTTCAAGCTGGAAGTAAAAAAAAAAAAAAAGAAAACAGAAATCCTCCCTTTATTCCACAGGTAAATAAATAAATAAATAAATAAATAAATAAATAAATAAACGAACGAATGGAAAACCAAAATCGATGGAGCAGCGAGCAGACTCGAATTGCGTTTCCGGTGAGCAAAATCTCTTTCGGGGATGAAAATTTCAAAGGATCGTAACACATGTTACAACAACATCATGTGCAACATACACTTTTTCAGCATGATTTCTACGTTTTCGTACCTGCGGCTTGAAAGCGCAGCTTTTCATCCATCTTCCCATCGTCCACAATCCGGATCTGATAGGCAAAGACTCTTTAATTTCCGACGAAATTCAATTGAAATCGTATCGGGGGAAAGATGAAAATTTTCGGATTCAACCGAAGCGAATTGAATTAAATTTAATTTAATTTAAAAAAAAAAAAATCAATTTTCAATCGCCTTCGATCCGTCCGAAATGGATGAACTTCCGAAATGGATTTTGAAACGATAGAATAAAAAAAAAAAAAAAAAAAAAAAAAAAAAATTCCAACGACCGAAATCGACGTTTGGGACGCAAGAATTCTCAGCAAAACGCCTTCGAAAAAAAAATAATAATAATAATTCTGGTTTCGTTTTACGCGGTTTTAATTTTATGGGCAAGGCAGAACAACTCAGGGTCCCCCAGTTTTGGCCCCAGACGAAGTATTCGATTACAAGGAGGCAACCGAAAAGAGCAAAAAAAAAAAAAAATAAAAATAAAAATAAAAATAAAAAAAAAAGATTCGACTGGAAGGGATCCGCAGCAGCAGCAAGATCAGAAATCGACCTGAACCTCTACCAAAAAAAAAAAAAAAAAAAAAATGGATTTCGTCACCGTTTGGCAATTTGTTTTCGTCGTTCTGAGAAAACGTCCCCGGCGGGGTCAAAGGTCAATCGACAAGCACACCTTCGTGGATTCGCTTTGGGGGATGAAGGGCGTTTCGAACGATTCGAGAATGGCGCCGAATGACAGGTTTCGGCTGTGGCAATCGATTAATTAAATTTACCATTCGGGATGAATTTGGGCATCAGACGAATTAGATTCCCCCTCCCCCCCAATTGAAAACCTTTGCCAATTATAGATTGGTTAAAGTATCGATAATTAAATTTAATTTAATTAATCGATAATTAAAGTATCGATTAACGCGGTTTCCATCTTTTATCGAAGTCATCAATTGAAATGCCCCCCCACCCACGTCAACATCTGATTTTAAATTATTAGAATTTAGAAATAAATTCTCTCTGTCTGCCTGTCTCTCTCTCTAGATCTATCTCTCTCTCTACCTCTCTCTCTCTACATCTCTCACTCTCTCTCTAGATCTATCTCTCTCTCTCTACATCTCTCACTCTCTCTCTAGATCTATCTCTCTCTCTCTACATCTCTCTCTCTCTACAT
>JAGLBE010000004.1 GCA_018260445.1 Psychrobacter sp. | reverse complement strand
TACTATAGTCGTGCGTCGCTAAATGGTTCGTCAGACTGTGAGTTTGTTACGCCTCAAAACGTTGAATATCCTCTTCTTAAACCACCGTTCTTTAATGAACCAAATATTGCAAAAACGTGTAACAATGGTCTAGATGCTATTTTACGTAAACAATTTATCATGGGCTTTGCAGACAGTGTACCTACCCTAATTAATACATATTATAATCCAGGCTCCAATACTATTACTTTTGATATGTATGGTAATAATACGTTAACCTTACCTATGCCATCTAAGACTACTGTGGCTGTTACTGCTGAGGATAGATCAGATAATAAAAAAGACTGTAAAGCTGAAATTATAAGCGGTGCCGAAGTTGTTCCTAGTGTTATTGATTTAGAACGCGTTTATATGCAAAATGAGTCTTTAAAGAATGGCTTTTTAGACAATCCAGTTGTTAAATATGGCGTTGATGTAGCAAATTGTGTGGCTGGCGACAAAGTTGAGTTGTTAGTGACTTCTCCTGGAGCAGCAACTAAAGTGCGTCTCAATCCATACCTTCCAATATAATAAGTCGCTTAACAGTTTACAAAACAAAAAATTAAAAAAAACCAGTCAATAAATGTTGGCTGGTTTTTTTACAAGCATAATAAATTAATTTACTTTCACTACAACAGCATCTCGAGCACAAACTTACTGCCAATAAAACCTACTGCCAACAGCAAAAAAGCAAAAATCGCCATATTAGCAGCACGGCGGCCGCCCCAGCCCGAGCGCCAATGGCCGATTAATAAGCCACCAAACAATAGCCACGATAGTATACTAAACACGGTTTTATGGGCGATATGCTGGCTCAATAAATCGTGCACATACACCAAGCCAAAGCTGAGTGCCACTGTAAGCAGCACAAAACCGAGCAGCAACATATCAAACAACAACGATTCCATGCTTTGTAACGGCGGTAACTTGTTGACCCAAAAACGATGCCCCGTTTGGTGCTTAAGTTCGCGAATCTGAAACCGCATAAAAATAGCCTGCACAGCCGCCATCAACAGCACACAGTAGGCTGCGATGGACAAAACAATATGCACATCCATCCCTAAGCTTGTGTCTACCAAAGGCTGATAAGGGGCGACGCCAAAATAACCCAAACTTAAGCCAATAATCGCCGTTGGTGTCGCAAAAACGCCCAGACTTAAAATCGGCCGATATAAGCTAAATAGCACATAGAAAAATAAAAAAAACAAACTAATTAAACTTGTCGTATTAAACAAATTAAAGTTTAAACCGTAGAGGGTCACAATGCTGGGATATAGCACGATGCTATGCGCTATCAAAGCCACACCAAGCCCGCCCAAAGTAAAGCCTTTGGCAACAGGCCTTAACCTAACAAGCGCCCAAAACAAATGCACGCTAACCAGTAGGTAGGCAATCATGGCAATCATGTAAGCGAGTAACACGGTGGTTTTAACCCCAATTAAGTAAAAAATAAATGGTTGCACATGGTGAGGGTTGCACGCTCAAGGCGAGTTAGGCGTTATACCCAGCCCATCTGATTCATGCCATGGCAACGCTATTGTGGTATTATATAGCCTATTCAATGCGATAACGCCGTTAGTCTGTGCACAGCGTAATTTAACACACAATACACCATAATACGCCATAGGTGCGCTGAATCCGTATAGGTTTTAGGGCAAATGCCTTAAGTACCCAAATAGCGTTTAAACCAAATGATTGACCAAGACTGACTTTTTAGCGAGACATCACTATGTTTGACACCTTAACCGAACGTTTATCCGGCAGTTTACACAAACTTTCAGGGTCCGCCACGCTTACCGAAGACAATATTAAAGACACCCTGCGGGAAGTGCGAATGGCACTGCTAGAGGCCGATGTGGCGTTGCCTATCACCCGAGATTTTGTTCAAAGAGTCAAAGAGCAAGCCTTGGGTCAAGAGGTGCTTAAAGAGCTCGCACCGGGTCAGGCCTTTGTCAAAATTGTGTATGACGAGCTGACTGACATGATGGGCAGCGAGAACCAACAGTTAGAGATGACGGGAAAGCCGCCGATTGTGTATTTATTGGCAGGTTTGCAAGGTGCTGGTAAAACGACCACCGCAGGCAAATTGGCTAAATATCTACAAGAACGTCATAAAAAGAAAGTCATGTTGGTATCGGCGGATGTGTACCGCCCTGCGGCCATCAAACAGCTTGAACAAGTGGCAGGGCAGGTGAATGCTAAATTTGTAAACTCAAGCGCCGATGAAAACCCAATCGACATTGTCAAACGGGCGATTGCAGAGGCTAAGCTACAGTATCAAGATATCCTAATCATCGATACTGCAGGGCGTCTGCACATTGATGAAGCGATGATGGAGGAGATTAAGGCCTTAACCGCTGCTGCAAATCCGTCAGAAACCTTATTTGTGGTCGATTCGATGACCGGTCAAGATGCCGCCAATACCGCCAAAGCCTTTAACGATGCGCTGCCGTTAACGGGGGTCATTTTAACCAAAACAGACGGCGATGCCAGAGGCGGTGCCGCCTTATCGGTACGGGCAATTACCAATAAGCCGATTAAGTTTTTAGGCCGCGGCGAGCAGCTTGATGCGCTAGAGGCGTTTCACCCCGAGCGCATTGCCCAGCGTATTTTGGGCATGGGTGACGTGTTAAGCTTGGTGGAAGAAGTTGAGCAAAAGATTGACAAAGACAAAGCCGAAAAAATGGCACAAAAAATCCAAAAGGGCGGCGAGTTCGACCTTGAGGATTTGCTCACCCAGTTTCAGCAAATGAAAAATATGGGCGGCATGGCGGGGTTTTTGGACAAAATGCCGGGGATGAGCGGCGCGGGTATCAAGGAGGCGCTTGCAGAGGCGAAGCCTGAAGAAAAGGTGAAAGAGATGGAGGCGCTTATCAATTCTATGACCCCATTTGAGCGAAAAAACCCTGAAAAAATCAACCCAAGCCGCAAGCGCCGTATTGCATCAGGCTCTGGCAAAACGGTGCAAGATATCAATCAGTTGCTCAAGCAGCATAAGCAGATGGCAAAGATGATGAAAATGTTGTCTAAACCCGAAGGCATAAGTAAGATGATGAAAGCGGTACAGGGTCTGGCGGGCGGCATGGGCGGCGGTAGTGGCGGTGGCCCTTTGTTTGGTGGTGGCGCTAATGCGAATAAAGGCGGCAATGCAAAGCCGGGCGCGAGTATGGCGGGCGTGCATAGTCAAAACAACCCACTAGAGATGGCAAAAAGTATGGGGCTAGACCCCAATATGATGCCAAGTGCAGAGGATATGGAAAGACAGATGAAAGACGTGCAGAAAAACCTGCCACCTGAGTTTAAAAAGCGTTTTTGATACTAAACATAAGCCATCGTTAACCGTATTAGGACTTACGTAAAAACGATATTACCTTGTCAAAAACGACTGGTAACTATTTTTGGTACGGCTTCGCTCTATCTCTAGACGATTCAAAAATAGTTGCCAGTCGTCATATCTTGTTAAAATGCTTAAGTCCCAGTTATGTAAAAACAAGTATTTCATAAAAGCTAGACCCAATTATGGTCTGGCTTTTTTTATGGATGTTTGTCACGCTTTGGTGCTGATTCGGCCTACAGCTAAGTGGCTAAAATAGATTGTTAGCATTACCCCGAGGCAAATCCAATAATGCCCACAGCTACTTATCGTTAATAATAACTAATGATATAATATATATAATATTACAAGCCGATAATTTCGAATTTCCTATATTATGCAATACATTGTATATATAATAGATAAAAGGTCTAAAAAATCATATTGATAAAGCATATTGATAAAAAGTGTTGGCAGCGTCAAATGATTGTTATTTGCTTAGGATTTAACCAAGCTAGCAATTTAAAGACTAGGATTAAAATACTAGCGATTTAACAACGGGCGGCTTGACCACGTAACAAAGGAGTATGCCATGCAAGACGCTTTTTGGGTGCTTATAACCAACATTAGTTTATATCCTACGGTTCTTTTTACCGCTATGGTACTGTTTGTGACCCTATATTGGCTTGTCTCTTTGTTGGGTATGGTGGATATGGATGCGGTAGACATTGGCGCTGTGGGCGGCGACATTGGTGACATGAGTGGCGGGATTGGTGACATGAGTGGCGGCATGGGCAGTGATGTAGGCGGCGACTTAAACAGTGGTAGCGATGTCCATTTAAGCAGCCTCTCAGCGACGGGTTTGTTTACCGGCTTGCTATTAAGACTAGGGCTGTATGGCGTGCCGTTAATCGTTATTTTGACCCTCATTAGTTTGATTGGTTGGCTATTAAGCTATTTATATACCAGCTTTTTGCATCAGCGGATTGATAGCGGTGTTTTATATTATGTGTTTGGTACGGGGGCGTTTATTTTGGTGTTGGTGGTGTCCATGTGGCTAACGGGGCTGATTATTGCGCCCATTCGCAACAACGCCGCTAAAGTGCCTAAGCGCAATGCGGCCACCAATATTGGCAAAATTGCGGTGGTGCGTACCTTAAGCGTGACAAACCACCACGGTGAAGCGCTATTAAATGACGGTGGTGCTGGGCTAATATTAAGGGTGCGTCCCGCCGAATCAAGCCAACCGTACACCTTAAATCAAGGCGATGAGGTGGTTTTGGTGGCGTACCTTGCCGCGGATAATGCGTATCAAGTTGCCCCGGTGCAAAAGTAGGGGTACTAAAATATCCAGTTAAAAGATAGGTTAAGGAAAACGCACAAGTAGCACAAGTGGCCTAGAGAACAGTATCTATTTATTTACCACTATGCGCTATGAACTATAGTAAAACCTGAATTAAAACAAGCATGTTTGGTAGGGTGCGCCCAGCGCACCAATCAGCATTGTGAATCAGCATTGTGAATAAAAGGTGTGCGGAGCGCACCCTACGAATATGACTAATCGTAGCGTGTGGTTAGCGACGCATAACCCATAAATTTTAAATAGCCTATAATATAATTTGAGTTTAGCTATACTACAACGACAACAACAGTTAACGTTCAGTTTGCACAAATACAATAAAGAAAAAGTTATGCATATACTAATTATGGTCAGCATTGTTGTGGTGCTGCTATTTGTTTTTATGATGGCCGCGCTACTGATGCTCAAAGCCTTTTATTTTAAGGTGGATCAAGGCACTGCCCTAATCATTAACGGCGTAAGCAAAATTGCGGTGCGTTTTGATGGTGGCTTTGTTTAGCCCGTCATTAATAAAAAAGAATTAATGAAAATCTCGCTGATTACTCTAGAGGTGGATAGACGCGGTAAAGAGGGTTTGATTTGCGCCGATAATATGCGGGCGGATATTACCGTTGCTTTCTACTTGCGGGTGAACGAGACCGAAGAAGACGTGCTTAAAGTTGCCAAATCGGTAGGGGTGGACAGAGCGTCCGATAAAGTTGCGGTGAACGAGCTATTTAATGCCAAATTTTCTGAAGCCTTAAAAACCGTGGGTAAGCAGATTGATTTTGTGAAGTTGTTTGAAAACCGCAGCGAGTTTCGCGATAAAATCGTGCAAGAAATTGGCAACGATTTAAATGGTTATATTTTAGAAGATGTGGCGATTGATAACCTAGAGCAAACGCCGAAGACAGCGCTCGACCCCAGTAATATTTTGGATGCTGAGGGTATCTAAAAAATCACCCAGCTTACCGCCATGCAAAATGTGGTAACCAATGAGCTGGAGCGGGATGAGTCGCTCGCGATTAAGAAAAAGGATGTGGAAACGGTTGAGGCCATGCTAGAGCTTGAGCGCCAGCAAGCCGATGCCGAAGCCAAACAGCACCGTGAAATCGCCTCGGTGATTGCTCGCGAACAGTCAGAAACCCGCAAGATAGAGGAAGAAGAGCGCAAAAAGTCGGAAACGGCGATTATCATGGTTGAGCAGGACTTGGCGGTACAGCAGGAAAACCAACAACGTGAAATTGACGTTGCTGAGCAAAACCGCTTACGTGCGGTGGTCATTGAACAAGAAAAAGTGACCCGTGCCCGTGATTTAGAAATCGTTTCTCGTGAGCGTGAAGTCGATTTGCAGCGCCTTGAAGCCGACAAAGCAATTGAGATTGAGAAAAAAGAAATTGCCAATGTGATTCGGGAACGGGTTGTGGTGGATAAGACGGTGGCGCAAGAAGAAGAGCGGATTAAAGAGGTGCGTGAGGTCAGCGAGGCGGATCGTGCTAAGCAAACCAAAGTGCTTGCTGCCGAGGCTGAAGTCGAAGAAGCGAAAGTTGGCCGAGTCAAAGAAGCTGAGGCCGAAGAGTTGGCTGCCAAACACAAAGCGATAGAAATCACCACGCTTGCCACTGCTAATTTAGAGGCCAGCGCCAAAGAGGCGGAGGCAAAAATTAGATTGTCGGAAGGCATTAAGGCGGAAGAATCTGCACATGGCTTTGCCGAAGCGGCGATTCAAGAAGCCAAAGCGTCCTCTTTAGAGAAAGAAGGCTTAGCGAAGGCGAATGTGATTAAAGCCACCGGACAAGCTGAAGCACAATCCGAGCGTGAAAAAGGCTTGGCGGATGCTGAGGTGATTGCCGCCCGTGGTGAGTCAAGCGCCAAAGCCGAGCGTGATGTTGGGCTAGCGAAAGCCGAAGTGACCCGTGAGCACTTTAAAGCCGAAGCCGATGGTTTGGTTGAGAAGTTCAATGCGATGGGCAGCATGAGCCCTGCGGCACGCGAGCACGAAGAGTTCCGTATGAGCTTAGAGACGGCTTTAGAAGAAGCCTTAGCATCCATTAATGCGGGCAAAGAGATTGCCAAAGAGAACGCCGAAGTATTGGCCGTGGCGTTGCAAAAAGCCAAAATTGATATTGTGGGCGGCGAGGAGCACTTCTTTGATAACTTTGCTAAGTCGTTATCGATTGGTAAAGCCATTGACGGGCTGGCCGGTAAGTCCGATACGTTAAGCGGTATTATTAATACGGTGATGGCGGGTCAGGCGGCAAAAGCTAGTGGGGCTAAGGGGTCATCTGAGGTGGTTAAGACGGATGACTAATCGACTTAGGTAGGTTGGCTTTGTGAAATGTCCTAAAATATTATGGATTATACGATGGGGAAACCATGATGCAAGTTGAACAAACCAAATCTTTAGAGGATGCCATTCATCATTTGCAATCGCTGCCGCCAACTTTGCGTGAAGAGGTGTTTCATTATATTGATTTTTTAATAATGCGTAATGTCCATAAAGAACAAATGCAAACCGCTATAAAAAAACGTCATTTTGGCATTTGCAAGGATAAAGGTAGCTTTGTCATCAAGGATGATTTTGAGATGACAGAGGATGAGTTTGTCGAAACTAAGACTGTCAAACGTCATGCAGGTACTCTGAAGGGCGAGGTTATCTTTTCAGATGATTTTGATGAACCGCTGGAAGATTTTAAGGACTATTTGTAGTTAAGTGTTAGATTGATATTTTGCATTGCTTTAGTCGTAGGCTGGGCTTATAGCCCAGCAAATTTATATAAGAGATTGACCATGCGCACCTATATCCGAGATAAAACAAAAGGTGGATGTTATTTTTTGACCGTAAATGTATACGATAGGCAGTCAAATCTATTAAGTGCTCATATCAACGAATTAAGACAAGCCTTTAAAAAAACCAAAAGGACGCAAACGTTTGAGATTGATGCTTGCGTGGTATTGCCAGACCACTTTCACATAATAATCACATTACCGCACCAATCGGATGATTATTCAAAAATAATATCTGCCATAAAAGGTAATTTTTCACGATTGATATCAAAGACGGATAGAGAAGTAATATCGTCATCAAGAGCCAAAAAAAGAGAACGTGGGTTATGGCAAAGACGATTTTGGGAACATAAAATTCGGGACGATAAGGATTATAAGCAACATATTGATTATATCCATTACAATCCTGTTAAACATGGATACGTGAGTCGTCCTACAGATTGGGCGTATTCGACCATTCATAAGTTTATAAGCGACGGTGTTTACCCTATAGATTGGGGATCTAACAAAATCGAAAGCAATATTTTTTTGGACTATGATTGAACAATAAAACTTTGAAGAGTTTGATTTGCTGGGCTAAAAGCCCAGCCTACGCAAACTATTGAATACACGATGGAGAAACCATGATGCAAGTCGAACAAACGAAATCTTTAGCGGATGCAATGAATCATTTGCAAACACTTCCGCCAACCTTGCGTGAAGAGGTGTTTCATTATATTGATTTTTTAAGAATGCGTATGGTGACTAAAGTTGAAAATAAAAAGGTTAAAAAACGCCATGCAGGTACATTGAAGGGCGAGGTTGTTTTTTCAGATGATTTTGATGAACCATTAGAGGATTTTGAGGAATATATGCCGTGATTTATTTAATTGATACTCATGCTTTGATTTGGTTTTTAAGTAATAGCAAGCAGTTGAGTAAAAAAGCGTTAGAGGCTATTGAGAATGAAAATGTGGTTGTTAGTATTGCCTCGCTGTGGGAAATATCGCTCAAAATTAGCTTGGGTAAATTAAAATTAGCTCAACCATTTGCAGAAGTCTTTCCAAAGCAGTTAGAAATTAATTCTATAGAAATATTACCTATAGCTATTGAACATTTGAAATTGGTTAGTGAGCTCGAATATTTTCATCGAGACCCCTTTGACCGTCTAATCATTGTGCAAGCCATATCAGAGGGCATGACTTTGATAAGTAAAGATAGTGTTTTTCAAAAGTATGACGTTGACTTATTGTGGTGATTGAAACTCTTAAAACCAAACCCATACCCACCCCAAAGCCGCAAACGGAAATAACACAATGGCAGACACGCAAAATCAAGCCAATACCGACAGTGATAATAATAATGTGACCAATGCAGACCAAGCCAACCCAGCCAACCAAACCCAGCCAACCAAACCAAAGCGGTTCAATCCGAGCATGCCGTCGCTTCGGGCAATGCGTATGAGTTGATTAAAAAGCGGTTGACCGAGCAAGGGGAGCGCTTAGAGCAGCAAACTGCTAAGCTCAATAACGCCCGTTTGGCAGAGTTTGGCAGTACCCAAATGCAAGTAATTGCCCGTACCCGTATCCGCACCGAGTACAACTGTGTGGCGCAAGATATGGTGCAGGTGGGTGAGTATTTGCTGTTTGGCTATAACGTGTTTATGGGGCTAAAACGCACCAGCAATATTAAGGATGTGTTGTCGCTGTATCGTATTATTGAACCGGTGGATGGCGGGAAAGGTAGTAGTAGCAATTCAGAAACCACTACCAATACGGAATATACGCTTGAGGAAGTGGATTTAGCGGGCACGTTTTTAAGTCAACCTGCCATTGTGCAGGATTTTAATGAGCTGTATCGCTATTACAAACAAACCCGATTGATGCAGTTGACGGTACGAGATAGCAAGTTGCTGTTGGCGTTTCAGATTGGTGAACGAGTGTCGGACATTCGGGTGTTTCGCTTTGCGTTAGACTTTAGCGACAATATTCCGAAATCAGCGCAAGTGGCGTATGTGGACAATCGCGGTGAGCGAGATATCGAGTTGCCGCCCGCTTATGATTTTGCTTGGATTGAAACCACCCGTGAGCAAATGGTGAACGGTAAGTTTCCGCATATGAATATTATGGATACGCTGTTTGTGGAAACGGTGGGTAGCGATTTAACCATTAAGGTTGAGAACAATACCGAGTCGGGCAAGGGGATTTATAGCGAGCCCGTGACCGACCGTACCCAGTCGCTAACCGATGCCCAGATTGATTATGCCAAGGTGGGCAGCTTAATTCTGCTAAAAATCTTGCCGTATCGAGAAGACGATTATCGCTATTTTGTTTATAACACCTTAACCGAAACGGTGCTGCGTCTTGATGCAATTGGGCAGTTGTGTGTGCAATTGCCCGAAAACCACGGCATTATCTTTCCCGGTGGCTACTATTTACAAACCGGTGAACACAAGCTGTTTGATGGCAAAGATGCGGGCGCAAGCGACCTGCGGTTTAAGCGCAAAATTGTGTCGCCCAATGGCGAAGATGTGCTGTTTTTATTTTATGATGTGGCGCTTGGGGTAACGGGGTTATTCCCTTATAACATCATTAAAAAACAACTGGCGAATCCGATTTATTGTAATGGGATGGCGCTGGCAGACAGTGGCCGTTTGGTGTTGTTTAGCGCCCAAAGCGAGCCGTCCCGCATCCATCCGATGTAAATTTGGCACACCCCCTATGCGTCGCCCGAATATGTGAGTGAGTTGCCAGAGAGCAGCAGTTTTTACGGCAAAATTGGCAATAAAGAGCTGGTGCGGGGCATCTCTGACCTATACAGCATTACCCGTTTGATTGACAATCAAAAGGTGTCGCAAAAGCTGTATGAAGAGCTGGCGGACAATACCAGTAAGTTGTTTGACAGTTATTATTGGTTGTCAGAAACAGAGCTCACCGAAGTGGCAGGCAGTATTAAAGAGGTCACCGCCACCGCTGAGCTGGTGATTGATGAATTTGCCAAAGTGCAAAGCATTCAAAAGCAAACGCAAAAGGCGTTAAGCGATGCTGAAACCCAGCAAAACGAGATTTTGCGTCAAATTCGGGTGACGACATTTGAGTCTACCCGTGACTATGTTGAGCAATTATCCGCGCTGCGTCAACAAAAAGGGCATCTGGTTAGTTTAGAGTCGCTGCGTTATTTAGATAAAGGCAAGCTAGTGGCGTTGCAAGAACAGGTTGCGCTGGCCGAAAGTGAGCTGGCTGAACAAACGGTGCATTTTTTAAGCGGTGAGGATGCGCTAGCAAGCTATGATGCGATATTAGAGGACATGAGCGAACGGGTGAGCACTGCCGACACCAATGCCGAGCTTGCGCCCGTGCTAGAAACGATAGACCGTACGGCGCAAGGGCTCGATTTATTAACCGAACTATTGGGCACGCTTGATGTGGCAGATGCGACGGTGCGTACCCAAATTATTGATGATATTTCGACCATTTACTCGCAGCTCAATCAAACCAAAGCCAAGCTCAATCATAAACGTAAAAACTTAGGCTCGGCTGAAGCAGTAGCGCAATTTGGCGCACAGTTTAAGCTGTTTGGGCAGTCGATTGCCAATGCATTATCGACCGCCAATACGCCTGAAAAGTCCGATGAGCAAATGGCGAAGCTATTGGTGCAGTTAGAGGAACTAGAGAGTCAGTTTGCCGACCCAGAGACGGGCGCAGGCGACCAGTTTTTAGCCGATATTATTGCCAAGCGGGAAGAGATTTACGAGACCTTTGAGAATCACAAACAGCAATTGCTCGATGCCCGCAACCGTAAAGCGCAAAACTTGGGTGACGGTGCGCTGCGCATGTTGGAGAGTATCAAAAAGCGCACCCAAAGCACGGGGGTGACAGGGTTTGTTGATGAAGATGCACTCAATACCTATTTTGCATCCGATGGTTTGGTACAAAAAGTACGCCGTATCGTGCAGCAATTACAAGAGATGGACTTTAGCGTTAAAGCGGATGACATTGATGCCCGTCTAAAAGCCATCCAAGTTGAGGCGTATAAGAGTTTAAAAGATAAGTCTGATTTGTTTGAAGCGGGCGGGCAGGTTATTAAGCTGGGCAAGCATCGCTTTTCGGTGAATACCCAGCCGTTAGATTTGACCTTATTAAGTCGTCAGCAGACGGACAGTTCATTAAAGCAGACACGAGTGCTCAATCTGCATCTAACCGGTACGGATTATTACGAAGCCTTGCACAATAGCGAGCTTAATGCGCTACGCCCTTATTGGGATATGAATGTGGCATCCGAATCCGATAACGTATATCGGGCAGAATATTTGGCGTATAGCCTTATTGAGAGTGCAAAAATTGGTCAGGATGGACTAACCGAAGCCCGTCTTTATAAGGCGTATGATGCCTCGTTATTGAACTTGGATATCAATGGCGATATTGACAATAATAGCCCGTTATCCAAACTGGTCAAAGCCTATGCCACGCCTCGCTATCAATTAGGCTATGCAAAAGGCATACACGACCACGATGCCACGTTAATATTAATGCGTATTTTACCGACCTTAAAACAGGCGGGGTTGCTGATATATACGCCACAAGTGCGGGCCTTGGCGCAGCTGTTTTATTGGCAACTAAGCCTAGTGCAAGCGTTAGGCATCAAGGTGTTAACCCAGTTTGGCTATGCTGGTTGGCTCAATGAGGCGACCTTAACCCGCATTGCCAATTGGAGCGACCGAGCGATTACTGCCGAGCAATTGCGCAACACGTTAGGCAGTGATACCGCCCAAGCGCTATTGGTTGAAAATATGACCCACGTGATGGCAGATTTTGTTGCCGCTTACAGTGATGCACACACTAAGCCGTCGCAACACACTACGGATTCTCAACCTCACCTTAACAATGACGAGGGTATTGATGCAGATAATGCGCTAACCGACCAGACGAACGATGCGTTAAAGGATGTCTCAAGCAATAAAGCAGACATCTTTAAATTGCGTCACGTTCAGTTAGCCTGCGAATATTTGGTGAGTGTGATGGTGATGAATGAAGACGAGCTTAATCAGCTGATTGATGACCATTATTTGGGTGAATCGCAGCTGCTAACCACTGGGGCAGAAAGCAATCTATTAAAGCTGGGCGAAATGCGTGGGACATTAACCGAAGCAGAAGCCCAACGTTGGGCGCAAATTAAAGCCGACTTTTTACGTAACAAAGCCATGGGCGGGGAGGATGGTGACGTTGGCGCCCGTATCGTGGCGCAATTGGTGGATATGGCAGGAGAATTTAGTGCTATCAGCCGCCAGTTTGATAAATATCTTGATGCGCATAATCCAGAAAAGCTGGCTAAGCGTAAAGAGTCGCAACTGTCCGTGCAATTGGACGCACAGCTTAAAAACCAAAAACTGCTTGCCGATAGCTTGATGGATAATGCGAAAGTGGTGAGTGAAAGTATTGATTCAGGCTTAGAAAAAAGCATGGCTCAGCTGGTGCAACTGTAAAAACATGACCACCAAACCGAGGGTAAACATTTAGCGCAAAACCAGCATACCCAACAGCAAATGATGCGCAAGCTTATTGAAGCGGTTGAGCAGTTGGCGCAGCGTTTGGAGGATGGTTTAGCCGTTAATGCGGCGCAACCGCAGATGTTAGAGTCGACCTTGGCAAACTCGCAAGCAAACCCGCAAGCCAGTCCGCAAACAGCCCAGCACAGCCATCAGGGCCAAGATGGCGATACCGACCAACACCAACGCAACATGGCACTGCTGGCAACCGCTTTACAACAAGCTTTAGAGCCGTTGACGGTGCGTTTGGATGAAAAGCTACAAGTGGATAAAGCCACCGAGCAATCGGGCAAATTGATAGCCAGCAGCTTGCACCGTCTTAATGAGATTATGGATGAGTTTGAGTAGGTGGGTACTGTATCTATCTGCTTGCAACAGCCAAACTTGGGTGTAGACTGGTGCTGTAGCCTAGTACGCTCCCTATAGCCAGAATCCAGACAACCAAGCCGTAACTTAAAACATCACTACTTAAGACAAGACTATTTAAGACAACACTATGGCGCATAAAAAAAAGAACGTCCGCTCAAAAGAATGCCCCGTCTGCCAGCGTGAATTTAGCTGGAGCAAAAAGCTGGATAAAAATTGGGACAGTATTGTGTATTGTTCGGATAGATGCCGACGGGTTAAGATGTATGAGGGGGTTGAGAAGCCTGATTCCTAATATAAGTTGACTAATGTGAAAGGACTGGTTATAAAATGGTCGTATTTTGAGTAGCTATTCCCGCTTTGCGATACTATCTTGGCTGGCAAAGCGGCGGGTGCTAATAGCTAGTGTCGTTCCTGTTGCCTCGATAACGCCCCTAGCTAAGCACCCGCAACGCTTTGTCCAGCCAAGTATATCCGCTTCAGAAAATCGCCTTTAAGCGATTTTCTCTTGCGACCCTAAAATTGCAGCAGTAGGGTGCGCCCCGCGCACCATTTAAATTAAAAAGGGTATGCTAACCTTTTCGTCACAATGGTGCGCACGGCGCACCCTACGGCATAAATTTGATTTTATAGGCAAGCGTGGAATCGGAGGTGCGGTTTAGCCGTGATTGTAGCGGATATACTTGTTTGACCACTGGATTGCGGTGACTTAGCTAGTGGCGTTATCGCTAAGTCAGGAACGACACTAGCTTGTAGTCACCGCTCCAGTGGGCAAGCAAGATAGGAGCGAAAAGCGCGATTGGCTATAAATTCGGATTCAACCACTTTTCAGCCGTCTGCATATCCCAACCTTTGCGCTTGGCATAATCTTCTAATTGGTCTTGGTCTATTTTACCCACATTAAAATACACACTTTCAGGGTGCGAGTAATAAAAGCCACTGACCGAAGATGCTGGCCACATGGCAAAGCTTTCAGTCAACGTCGTGCCGATAGCATTGGTGGTGTCTAGCCAGTCAAACAGCTGACCTTTTTCGGTATGCTCAGGGCAAGCAGGGTAGCCGGGAGCAGGGCGGATACCAACGTATTTCTCTTTAATCAGCTCTTCGTTGGTCAGGCTTTCACCTGCTTGATATCCCCAATACTGAGTACGAATCAGCATATGCAGATGTTCGGCAAACGCTTCGGCTAAGCGGTCACACAAGGCCTGTACCATGATAGCGTTGTAGTCATCGCCTGCTTCTTTGTAACTGTCAGCCAGCTCATGAGCGCCTTCAATAGAGACGGTAAATCCACCTAGATAATCAGTAGGTGTCTCAAGCGGTGAGATAAAGTCCGCTAGGCTATAATTGGGTTTTTTACTGGCTTTATCAGACTGCTGGCGTAAGTGCTCAAACACATGGGTGGGCTGTCCGCCTGCATTCGGGTCAGCATCATAAACGGTCAGGGTATCGTGACCTGTGCGACGTGCCGGCATGAGTTTAAACACGCCTTTGGCAGTCACCAATTTTTCATCTATCATTTTGCACACTAAGTCTTGGGCGTTGCCAAACAAGTCTTTGGCTTCCTCACCGACGACGTCATCATCAAATATTTTCGGATATTTACCGACCAATCCCCATGAGATAAAAAACGGTGTCCAGTCAATATAAGGCAATAAGTTGTCGATAGAATAGTCGTCTAAGATAATCTGCCCAAGGGTATTGGGTTTGGGCGGAGTATAGTTTTCCCAGTCAAATTGAAAGCCTTGCTTGATGGATTCTTTAAAGGTGAGTTTGTCCGCTTTGGGCTTACGATTGGCAAGGCGCTCGCGCACTTTTTGGTACTCGGCACGGGCTTCGCTGATAAGATCCACTCGGTGTTCTTTCGAGAGCAGTTTGGTCACCACGCCGACAGAACGTGAGGCATCGGTCACATAAATCACCGCATCGTTTTGATAGTTGGGTTCAATTTTGACAGCGGTATGGGCTTTGGACGTGGTGGCGCCCCCAATCATTAGCGGTAGGGTCATACCCCGTTCTTGCATTTGTTTGGCGACATATACCATTTCATCAAGGCTTGGAGTAATCAAGCCAGACAGCCCAATAATGTCGCATTTTTCGCTAATGGCGGTGTCGAGAATTTTATCACACGGCACCATCACGCCTAAGTCAACCACGTCATAACCGTTACAGCCGAGCACCACACCCACGATGTTTTTACCGATGTCATGCACGTCGCCTTTAACAGTCGCCATCAAGATTTTACCTTTGACCTCACCCTCTACTTTTTCAGCTTCAATGTAGGGGTTTAATACCGCAACCGAGCGTTTCATCACCCGAGCAGATTTGACCACCTGCGGTAAAAACATTTTACCGGCACCAAATAAATCACCGACCACGTTCATGCCATCCATGAGTGGGCCTTCGATGACCTCTAACGGTTTGGCGTATTTTTGCCGCGCTTCTTCGGTGTCTTCGTCAATATAAGTGGTAATGCCTTTGACTAAAGCATGTTCGATACGTTTCTCGACTGATTTTTCACGCCATGACAAATCAATCGTGCCGTCATTAAGCTTGCCACCCGCCACATAACCTTCGGCGACGGTCATTAAGCGCTCGGTGGCATCTTGACCACTTGCACCCTGATTGCGATTGAGCATCACATCTTCGATGGCATCACGGGCCTCTTTGGGAATCTCGTCGTACACCTCAAGCATCGCAGGGTTGACGATACCCATGGTGAGGCCCGCCTTGATGGCGTGATACAAAAATACGGCATTGATGGCTTCCCGAATGGGGTTGCCTCGGAAACTAAACGAGACGTTAGACACGCCGCCTGACACCATGGCATTGGGTAGGTTATCGGTTATCCACTGGGTCGCATTGATAAAGTCTGCGCCGTAGTTGTTGTGCTCAACGATACCGGTGGCGACGGCAAAGATATTCGGGTCAAAAATAATATCTTCACTCGGAAAACCGACTTCATCGACCAAAATGTCATAACTGCGTTTGCAGATGTCTATTTTGCGCTCATACGTATCGGCCTGTCCGTCTTCATCAAACGCCATAACAATGACAGCAGCACCATAGCGCATACATAGCTTGGCACGTTCAACAAACTCAGCATAGCCCTCTTTTAAGGATATGGAGTTGACGATGGCTTTGCCTTGGGTGCGCTTCAATCCCTCCTCAATGATGTCCCATTTTGAGGAGTCAATCATCAGGGGTACCCGGCTAATATCAGGCTCGCCTGCGACTAAGTTTAAGAAGTGAATCATCGCCCCTTTGGAGTCGAGCATGCCCTCATCCATGTTAATATCGACGATTTGAGCGCCACCTTCCACTTGATTTAAGGCGACTTCTAATGCTTCGGTAAATTCGCCTGTTTTAATGAGGCGTAGGAATTTCTTTGAGCCTGTTACATTGGTACGCTCGCCAACATTGACAAACAAGCTGTCTTGATTGATGGTAAAGGGCTCTAAACCAGACAAACGGCAGGCAGGGGCAATGGTTGGGATTGCACGCGGCTGATACTGCTGCATCACATCATGGATGGCTTTGATATGCTCGGGGCGAGTACCGCAGCAACCGCCAACGATGTTTAAGATGCCTGATTTACCAAAGCCATCGAGTAGGGCAGCGGTTTGCTCGGCAGTTTCATCATATTCGCCAAATTCGTTCGGCAAGCCCGCATTGGGATGCGCTGACACATAAGTATCGGCTATATCCGATAAGGTTTGAATGTGCGGTTTCAGGGCATCGGCACCTAGCGCACAGTTAAAACCAACCGATAGAGGTTTGGCATGGCGAATCGAGTTATAAAAGGCTTCGGCCGTCTGTCCCGATAGGGTTCGCCCCGACGCATCGGTAATCGTCCCTGATATCATAATCGGCAATTCAAACCCGATGGTTTCAAACACACCGGTGACCGCAAATATAGCCGCTTTAGCATTTAGAGTATCAAAAATGGTTTCGATTAAAACCAGATCAATGCCACCTTCAATCAAGGCGTATAAGGCTTCGGTATAGTTATCGACCAGTTCATCAAAGGTGACGTTACGATAGGCTGGGTCATTGACATCAGGAGAGAGTGAGCAGGTGCGAGACGTTGGCCCAATAACACCCGCCACAAATCGAGGTTTATCTGGATTTTTAGCCGTGAATTCATCAGCGGTCTTTCGGGCAAGGCGAGCCGCTTCACGGTTTATCTCCGGTACCAGATACGCCATGTCATAATCGGCCATAGAGATTTGCGTACCATTAAAACTGTTGGTCTCAATGATATCCGCACCCGCCTCCAGATGGTCTCGGTGTATGCCTTTGATAATCTCGGGCTGAGTGAGCACCAATAGATCGTTATTCCCCTGTACATCTTGCGCTATATTGGCAAAACGCTCGCCGCGGTAATCTGCCTCTTGCAGCTTAAAGGTCTGAATTTGCGTGCCCATCGCGCCATCAAGCATCAAAATACGCTGAGCCAATTGCTCGGTAATCCGCTGGCGGACGCTCAGCTGTTGTTCTTTAAACGGAAACTCTGCTGGCGGCACCAGATTGAAGTTATCAGGATTGTGACCTTGTTTGGCTTGCACAGCAGCAGGGTCTTGATCGACGTTAACTTTGCTATTGAGCTTGGTGTTATGTTCGGGGTGGGCACAATTCATAGGGCTATCTTGTCTTAAATAAATAAAAGGTGAGGTAGAGGGTTAAGTTAGGGTAACAAAGCAGAGGTAAAATTACTATGCAGGCAAGTCGCAAACCGTTGTATGATAAACGGTATGGTTTACTCACTAACAGCGCAGTTACTAAAATTGCCAGTCTATTTGTAATCAATCAAGGATGACTATCATATGAAAACGTCGCTTAGCTTAGCAACCTTATGTGTTGCCATATTAAGTTTCGGGGTTGGCCAATCGGCATCGGCATATATGCTGACCCCAATAACCGCCAGTGCGCCCGCCAATGCCTTAACCGTGGCACGGCAAAATCCTAATCTATCGATTATGGTAGAGGCCATAGAAGCTTCGGGCATGGCAAGCGCACTCACGTTTGCCGGCAGTAATTATACCATTTTTGCCCCCAGTAATACGGCGTTTGAATCGTTATTTCAAGAGACAACGCTCACTAAAGCAAAACTGCTGTCCAACAAACCTATGCTGCAAATACTATTGGGTTATCACGTGGTTAAAAGCGACAAGCCGTTATACGCCAATAACCTGCAAGCGGGCAGGCTCACCACGTTCAACAAACGCAGCTTAACGGTTACCCCGCAAAAAAACCTAGTAGACGATAGAGGCCGTATGGCGCATATCGTGCAACCGGATATTATGACTAAAAACGGCACCCTACATGTGATTGATAAAGTGCTGTTTCCAATGCGTTAAGTGGTTAGTCAGTATAAAAATTTCGAGTATTTACGTGCGAGTCTTTACTTTGTTATCGGCGCCACACAAGCGACTCACCTTAAGCTTAGCGAGCAATAAAAAAAGCCCCGATATGTCTTATATCGGGGCTCTTAACTGGTTTTAACAACGTGGTACTGAACCATGTTTTAAGGTTAAAACTTAAACACGGTTACTATCATCACGCTTGGTTGGGTTAGAATCGACCGATTGACGATGACGCTCTTCCCAATAAGGCGCATTTTTGATACCAAATTTAGCCGGATCAAACACAAAACGCTTGGCAGAGGTACCGCCGCCCGCTTTAAGCTGTGCCTCATAGTCTTTAAGAATGGACAAAGCCGGACGCGCCACAAAGAAGACAATGATGATGCCGATGATGTTCAACCAAGCCATCAGGCCAACACCCACATCGCCAAGACCCCAGATATAACCGGCACTGTTCAAACCGCCATAAGCGACCATAAACATTATTAAAATCTTAACAATGATTTGACCAACTTTACTCGCCTCTTGACCCATAAACCGGGTTAAATAAGCGATGTTAACTTCGGCAATATAGTAATAGGCCAAAATAGTGGTAAAAGCAAAGAAGAAGACGGCAATCGCAATAAAGGTATCACCAAAGGTGCCATAAACCGATTCCATTGCCATTTGGGTAAACGATGGCGAGTTAATCTCGATATCTGCCGCCACATTTTGGACGATAAACTCCCCCTTATCCAAAGTGCCTTGAATATTATACATACCTGTGGATAAAATCATAAACGCTGTGGCAGAACACACCAACAAGGTATCAACATAAACTGAGAATGCTTGCACCAAACCCTGTTGGGCAGGATGGTCCACTTCGGCGGCCGCAGCTGCATGTGGGCCTGTACCTTGACCGGCCTCATTCGAGTAAACACCGCGTTTAACGCCCCAACCAATCGCCGCACTAAAACCCGCTTGTGCAGTGAAAGCATCGCCAATAATCATACCAAATACTTCTGGCACCATGCTAAAGTTGGTGAACATAATAAGTAGGGCAAGGATAATATAGCCAACTGCCATAAACGGCACGGCATATTCGGTAAAGGTGGCAATACGTTTAATACCACCAAAGATGATAAAGCCCAGAACCACCAGGATGACGGCCAAGGCCATTAAACGAGTGCCGGTTGTCTCTAAACCCATAAGGTTCATAGTAGAGCCTTCACCAGCCACTTGAGCCACGGCATTTATAACCCCGTTGGCCTGCACACCTGGTAAAAAGATACCACAGGCGACAATAGAGGCGATAGCAAATAAGATGCCATACCATTTTTGACCCAGCGCCCGCTCAAAGTAGTAAGCAGGGCCACCACGGTATTCACCGGTAATGGCGTCGCGCTCTTTATAAATTTGACCCAATGTGGACTCGACATAAGCGGTCGAGGCGCCCAAAAAGGCCACCACCCACATCCAAAACACTGCACCCGGGCCGCCAAAACCAATGGCAGCGGCAACACCAGCGATGTTACCCATACCCACACGGCCAGCCAGTGACACGGCTAACGCCTGAAATGACGAGATGCCATCGTTACTTGGCTTGCCTTTAAACAATAGCCGAATCATCTAGCCAAATAAACGCACCTGAACAAAGCGGGTTAAAATAGAATAAAATAAACCTGCACCTAAGCATAAATAAATTAGGGCAGGGCTCCAAATAATGTTATTTAGAGCACTAATAATATCTTGCATGGTATGTTCCTAACATAATAAGTTGTAAAATAATTGAGGTTTTGTTACGGTTTCTCAGACCTCTATTATTCAATATACAATGCTTATCTAAATAATAAGTAGAGCACAATCAACATATTTTTAACCTATTGATATATTTAAATTATTTAGAAAAACAAAAAAACGTGACGTTACTTCTGGACAATTAGCCTATGCGTAGACCAATAAATTGTTACACGAAAGTATTTCTACGTAACAGTAATTTGCCATAGATTGGGTGCAATTGCTAGGTTATTTTGTATATTTCTGCCTTTGAGTCTTTATAATTAGCCGTCTATACTCGCTATAAATCACGAACTATAAACTACGATGTCCTATAAAATATGAACCAAGGAATGTTGCAAAATGATGCATGCGGGTTGAACCTAGATAAGACTAAATGGAGCTACAACTGGCGTCTGCTTCTCGAGATATGTTCCATTCGTCAAAAAATACGAAAAACCCATAGATTTTTCAAAACAGTACCGTATATTAGTGAAAACAATTTTTAGGAGTCGTTACTATGTCAGCATCCCTTATAAAACCATTGCTAATGTCCGCTATTTTAGCCTTATCCTCCATGAGTATGACAGGCTGTGGGTATAACAACCTACAAGCACAAGATGAAGAGGTGAATGCCGCTTGGTCTGAAGTGGTCAACCAATATCAACGCCGTGCCGATTTGGTGCCAAACTTGGTCGAAGTGGTCAAACAATATGCCGACCACGAACAAGAAGTATTCACGGATGTGGCAGAAGCACGCTCAAAAGCGGGCAGTATTCAATTGACCCCAGAGGCCTTAAACAACCCGCAAGCGATGGAGAACTATCAAGCGGCGCAAGCGGAGATGACCAGTGCTTTGTCACGATTGATGGCCGTGTCCGAACGTTATCCTGAGCTCAAAGCAGATCAACGTTTTGCTGACTTGCAAGCACAGCTTGAGGGCACAGAAAACCGTATTGCCGTGGCCCGTAATCGTTATATTCAAGATGTGAAAAGCTACAACACGTCCGTTCGCCAGTTTCCTAATAATATTACGGCTAAAGTGTTTGGCTTGGATGCCAAAGAAAACTTTAGTGTCGATAATGAAAAAGAGATTTCAACGGCGCCTAAGGTTAATTTTGGTGAGTAACCTGTCAGTTGATTGATATTGACTGCTAAGAAAGCGGAACAATATCTTATGATGAACAATATCTTGTGATCAAGGTATGGCAATGTGGCTAAAGGTACTGATGTCAAGGTACTGATGTTAAGGTATTGATATTGTGCCAAAGATGGACGTATTGCCGCGTTCTAACCGCATATCTTTAACGCATCTAATGCATAAACTTTAAAAGATAAGGGCCTATGTTTTATAGACCCTTATTCATACCCCATTCTCATTGCTAATAATAATGGTTAATCGTTGTGAGTACCGTATTATCACCATTAAATGCTTTGTTAGTAAATTATTAGATGGTAGATATTAATATGCTAAAATTTAGACCCTGCTTAATGGCGATACTGTTGACCAGCGGTATGGCGCTCGCTCCTGTCACTTTTGCACAGACGGCGACACAAGCACAGCCCCTGATAGACTCAAGTGTTGAGGATATGGTCGCAATTGCCAAAGCAGGTCAACAAAATGAAGCCATTAATGATGCGGTGTTGGGCAATGAGGCCATAAGCGATAATGTACCCGATATAGCCGAAGCCAGTGCTGACGATAACCAAGCAGAAGCCAGCGCTAGTGGCAACGCCAACGCCAACGCCAATACCAATACCAATACCAATACCAATGCCAATACTACAGTTGCCCGAGCCCAGCCTCGGCAATCGACTGCCCAAAGTGTGGACAGTGATAAGCTAATACTCAACTCACCGGTGGTGGATCAAGCCAATATTTTTAGTGCACAGCAAAAACAGATACTAAGCCAGCGCTTAAGAAGCTTATACGATAGAGGCTTGGCGCAAGCCGCTATCGTCACCGTGCCTAGCACCAATGGCATGGATATTTTTGATTACGCCTTACAAGTGGCCGAAAAATGGGGTCTAGGTAACAAAGATACTGATGATGGCTTGCTCATGCTGGTTGCGGTTAATGACCGTAAAATGTACATTTTGACTGGCTATGGGCTAGAAGGCGTACTACCTGATGCCATCACCAATCGTATTGTGGACACCGAAATTACCCCCTCATTTAAACCAGAAAATGGCAGTGATTATTTTACTGGCTTAATGAAAGGTATTAATCGCATTGAAGAGCGTTTGCTTGCTGACCCAAGTGTTTTAGCGCAGGCCGATGCGGTGGCGGCGCAGCGCTCTAACAGCCCATCGGTCGAAAAACAAGCGCCGTCATTATTTGGCACGTTTATCATTGCGTTTATTTTTGGCATGTTTTTGACCCGCTTATTGGGCAAATTTTTGGGGTCGCTCGTGGCGACGGGTGGCTTTGGTTTCCTAGCGATGTCCAGTGGCGCCAGCTTAATTTTGGTGATACCGATGGCCCTCTTTTTATGGATGTTTTTGTCGTCCTTAGGTGGGGGGGGTGGTCGTGGTCGTGGTGGTAGAGGCGGCCGCGGCGGTGGTTTTATATTTTTACCAGGCGGCGGCTTCGGTGGGGGCGGCGGCGGATTTGGCGGTGGTGGTGGCTTCGGTGGCGGCGGATTTGGCGGCGGTGGCGGCGGTTTCGGTGGCGGCGGTGCTGGCGGCTCATGGTAATCGCAATCACATAAGCTCATAACATAAACAGTCACCTTGCCACATCATAAAATATCGCCATATGGTTTAATAGAAGAAAATAAGGGACGCTTGCATGCCACATCAACCAAACTCTAAACCACTTATTCATCATCCGAGCACCAATGAGACCCATATCGTGAACGACTCGCCCAGTTTCGCCAGATGGTGGCGCCAAGTCCTGTTTGTGCCATTGTTGCAAAGTCGCTGGTTTAGCAAAGCGGTGCAAAAAAGGCTCACCGAAAAAGTGGCTGCTGCTGAAGTAGGTCATCGCGGTGAGGTGTTTTTGGTGGTCGAAAACCATTTGCCGTTGCACGATGCTTATTATGCCGGCGTGCGCAGTCGGGCTATTGATTTGTTTAGCCTATATCGGGTGTGGGACACTGAAGAAAATACCGGCGTTTTGGTCTATGTCAACATCTGCGAGCATGGGTTAGAGATTGTGGCAGACCGTGGAGTCAGTAGCCATGTGAGCGATACTGTTTGGCGAGCGATGTGTGACAAAGCTTTGGCAGGGATGAGCAATGGCAAGATGGAGCAAAGCTTGGCCGACTTGTTGGACGAAATTGGCCGGGTGCTGCGTCAACATTATTACTTAACCCCAGATGACAGTGCCCCAGATGACAATAACCAAAATGGTGCAGATAACGACCCACAGGGTAATGAGTTGGCCGATACGGTGGTCTTTTTAAAATAGTGGCTGGGTTGCTTTGGCCTATTTGGCCTAAGTGATCAATTGTGCAACCAAGGCGGGGATAATCTCGCCCGCTTTACCAGCGAGTACCGAATCTACCACGGCGCTTTGGGTAGGGTTTAAATTAATCTCGATGATATAAGCGCCATGTTGTTTGGCCAGCTGCGCCAAGCCGGCTGCAGGATAGACCAAGCTTGAGGTGCCGATGCTGATAAACACAGCGCAATTTTTTGCAGCCAATTCTGCCGCTTGCCATTCTTTCTGCGGCAAACCCTCACCAAACCAAACAATATTGGGGCGTACATAACCGGCACAGGCTTCACACCGCAGCAACTCATTATTAGCATAATCAACGTCCTCCTCAAAGGTTAACTCGCACTGGCTGCATTTATTTTGCCACAAATGCCCATGTAGATGAATGACCTCACTGCCTGCTGTTTCGTGTAAGTCGTCTACATTTTGAGTAACCAAATCAATGTTTTGACCTTGCGTGCCTGCCCACGCCTGCCATTGTGCCAAAGCGTAATGCGCAGGATTCGGCAGTTTATCCTGAACCAGTTGCCGCCGCCATTGATACCATGACCATACTGTTTTTGGATCTCGCTCAAACGCTGCTATATTGGCTAACTCTTCGGCACGGTAGTTTTCCCATAAGCCTGTTTGCTTATCCCGAAACGTGGGAATACCACTTTCTGCAGAGATGCCCGCGCCCGTTAAAATACAAATACTTTTTGCTGCACGCAGGCGAGATAACTGTAATTTTATAGCTTGAACTGCAGCATCGGGGCAATCGCTAAATGCTGTATTTTCGTCTATGCCATCGCCTTTCGTGCTACTATGAGTAGGGGACATCGCACACCTGCCTATCGGGTTATTACAGATTTGTGACGGTTATTTAGACCGTATCACAACTACCATCATACAACACATTTGCGCCAAATGGAGGGGTTATGAATCAAACATTTAGTGGTGTCGTGTTACTCAGTATAGTTGTGCTAATCGCAGTAGCCTTATTTGCTGTCGCCTATTTTATCAAGCCTAACTTTAACCAGCCCAACTTTGTTACTCGCAATACGCAACCTAAGCGTGGTGGCAAACTCATTAAAAATAGCCATAAAAAACCTGCACGCTTTAAAAGTAAGGTGGGCAGCTTTAGCAAGGCCTCGGACAAACAACTGTATAAGTTACAAAAAATGATTGTCCAGCATTTTAACGAGTTTAGCGTTAACGTGCGCCAACACCATTTGGTGCTAGAGAAAAACGCCACTAAGGTTGCTATGCTAACTTTAGATGAGAGTATTGACATAGGACGGCGGCGACTCGGTGATGTCGTCGTCATTAATTTTCACAACCTGCCCAATGTTGCCGAGCTAAAGATTGAATTAAAGGGGCTTAGCTAACTAGCTAAATAACTAACTAACTTAGGACTTACGCAAAATATGATTGAACAGCGTCATAAAGTGACTGGTAATTATGTTTGGAGCGGCTTCGCTCTACCTTGAGACGATTCATAAATGATTACCAGTTGCCCTAATATCCAGTCATGCGTAGGTTCAGTTAATTGATTGAGTTATTCAAATTTAATCTAAGGGTAAGCTGGGTACCCGGATTCACTGAATTGACATGGGCTGAAATGGCATGGACTGGGTTTTTTTGCAAGCTTTGATGCTTTTAACGTCAATATGACAGTCTAAAATAGCCACCCGCTCTTTAATACTTACTAAGGGTTTGAAGGGTGTAAGGTAATGCTAGGAAAGGGTAAAACCCTATAGATGGTGCGCTCGGCGGGAATCGAACCCACGACCCTCGGCTTCGGAGACCGATACTCTATCCAACTGAGCTACGAGCGCATATGTTGCAGGTGTCGCTAACATCATGCTAACCTTTTAATACCAACCTTTTAGCAGTGTCACTAGACCAAACCAAACAGGATGTATTGTTTAGGGTGGCTAGTCTAGCAAAAAACAAGTTAAAAAACCAACTTTATAGCAGTAGGATGGATAATAATTGCGTTTAGTCGCTGTCTTGTCGTGACAGTCATTATTCAATCGTGGCTTTTAGGCGTCGTTTTCCCTTATAATACTAAGGAGAAGACATTAATAAGTAGACAATAAACTGATTTAACCGCCCATTTTAAGTCTCCATACGCATAAGGCTGGTCATAAATTAGAGATAAGTCAATCATTCACGGCAACTGACGCTCGCTTAACCGTATTGTAATGGCCAGCGTTTAGTTTTGTCGCTTTAATCAGAGATTGTGCCGCATGAAAAAAATCATAATGTTAGCTGCCGCCACCATTATTGGCCTGTCAGGTATCGTTGTTAGCCAAGCTGAAGACGTTATTAATACGCCTGTAGAGACGTCAATACCCGACGCTATAGACGCTAAAAATGCTAGCGTGGACGAGTTGCTCGATAAACCGATGGCGGCTGCCACTGATGTTGAAGCCGACCCGGCTGCGGGCGATCCAAACGATGGCACCCCCCAGCAAGATGGTGCGGCAGCGGAAGCCACAGCAAAGGCAGAGGCTAAAGCAGAGGCGGTTGACACCGTGGTGGTGCCTAAAGACTCGCCTCAAGTGCAGGCCCTGATTAAGTTATACCCAAAGTTAATTGAGCGTATTCACCCGTATGCGAAGGTTTGTTTTAGCAATGAAGAATGTGATATTACCTTGATTGCTGCAGGTGGCTCGGCTGATGGCAAGCCGCGTGATGGCAAAGCGGTTTATGATGCAGTGTGTCAAACTTGTCATGCGTCAGGGCTGCTTGGGTCGCCACCATTTGGGGACAAAGGCGCTTGGGGGCCACGTATTGCCAAGGGTAAAGACACGCTATATAACCACGCCCTGCATGGTTTTAATGCCATGCCAGCAAAAGGCGGCGCTGATATTCCTGATGAAGAAGTGAAAAATGCTGTGGATTATATGGTCAAAGCAGGCAGCTAAGCCAAACCAAGCTGAGTTTTCTTTTTGGCTTGATTCTGCTAGGGTTGTCTGAGCCGTATTTGTCGCCATTGCCTATCATTGCCTGTATTGACAACGCTTACCTTAAGGTGAGCGTTTTTTATTGGGCTTTAAATCCAAAATTTTGCCACCATACTGTGTTTAACCGCATTCTGTGTCTTAGCAGTCTTAGCCTTATTATCCCTTTATATTATACAAGTTGTCACCCCATGACGCATTCAATACCGGCCCTACAAGTTAATGGTTTATCTAAAGTTTATGACAATGGCTTTGTGGCCTTAAAAGATGTCAATTTAACCGTGCCGCAAGGCGGATTTTTTGCCCTACTTGGCCCTAATGGGGCGGGCAAGTCCACTATGATAGGTATTATTAGCTCGTTGTTTAAGCCCACAGCCGGTAGCGTGCAAATTTTTGGTACCGATTTATTAGCCAATCCGACCGTTGCCAAGCAATACTTGGGTATCGTACCGCAAGAGTTTAATTTTAACCAGTTTGAAAAAGTAGAAGATATCTTGATTAATCAAGCCGGCTACTTTGGTATTGCCGCCAGTGAGTCACGGCCACGCGCCAAAAAGCTGTTGACCGCTCTTGGGCTTTGGGACAAACGGGACACCAAATCGCGGGCATTATCTGGCGGGATGAAGCGGCGACTCATGATTGCTCGAGCCCTCATTCATAAACCCAGATTGCTTATTTTAGATGAGCCCACCGCTGGCGTAGACATCGAGCTACGCCGCTCGATGTGGGCGTTTATGCAGCAGATTAATCAAGAAGAAAACACCACCATTATCCTAACCACCCATTATCTAGAAGAGGCAGAACAACTGTGCCGCTATATTGCCATTCTTGATCAAGGTGAGATTCGCATCAATACCGAAATGAAGTTGTTGCTTGGACAACTGTCTATCGAAACCTTTGTGTTTGATTTGGCTAAGCCGTTAGCCACTAAGCTCGATATTAAAGAAGTTACTGACATTAAGCAGCCCGATGCGCGTACGTTAGAGGTGACGTTGGGTGCTGGGCAGTCGCTTAATGCTGTGTTTGAGCAGTTAAACAACTTAAATATTGGCGTCACCAGTATGCGCAATAAAGCCAACCGTTTGGAGGAGTTATTTATGCGCTTGGTGGATCAGGGCGTGCAAAGTAGCGACAGTATGCAGGAGGCAGGATTATGAGTGGTCGCGACATGGACAATTTGGATAGCCCCCTAAAGCAGCAGCCACAGCCGTCAAAGCAGCAGCCAAGCTTGCCGCATAATAGGGGGCTGAGCATTGCCCAAAAATGGATAGCCTTTCGCACTATTTTGCTCAAAGAAGTGCGCCGTATTCTACGCATTTGGCCACAAACTTTGTTGCCGCCTGTGATTACCATGAGCCTCTATTTTGTCATCTTTGGTAAAATGATTGGCTCTCGGGTGGGGGAGATGGGCGGAGTGCCCTATATGCAGTTTATTGTACCTGGTTTGATTATGATGTCGGTGATTACCAACAGCTACTCTAACGTGGTCTCCAGCTTTTTTAGTGCCAAATTCACCTCCAGCATTGAAGAGTTATTGGTATCACCGGTTTCAAAGCATTCTATCTTGCTCGGTTACGTGAGTGGTGGGGTATTTCGGGGACTCATGATTGCGGTTATCGTCTCCATTGTGGCGCAGTTTTTTACCCAGCTCGGGATTGAGCACTTTTTTATCATGTTCTTTACCGTGCTTGGCACCTCGGTATTGTTTTCGCTCGGCGGTTTTATCAATGCGGTATTCGCCCGCTCGTTTGATGATATCTCAATCATTCCAAGCTTTGTGCTAACCCCATTAACCTACCTTGGCGGGGTGTTTTATTCGTTGGAAAACCTATCGCCGTTTTGGCAAAACATCTCGCTACTTAACCCCATAGTGTATATGGTCAATTCGTTTCGCTATGGCATCCTGGGTTATTCGGATGTGAATGTGTGGTGGTCGATGGTAGCTATTTTCTCGTTTTGTGCGCTGTTTTATATCATCGCCTATCGTTTGCTGATGAATGGGTCGAAGTTGCGGTTGTAGTGTTTTTCTAGTGCTGTTTATTTGGTGCTGTCTAACGAATCATGTTAACTTTGGTTATTAGCTGTGCAGGCCATGTTATTAGATACTAAAGGTTTATTTTGGGAGCAATCGAACAATGAGTAGACATGGTGTGTTAGGTGTCAGTACCAGCTACCCGCAAACCTATGATGCAACGGTCTTATATCCTATCCCTCGGGCTATAGGACGAGAACATATTGCTTGGCCCGCCGTTAAACTAGCCATTGGTGTCGATTGGTGGCAAGCGTTTGAAGTCTCTTGGCTAAATCCGCAGGGCATATCACAAGTTGCCACTGCCCGAATTAGTGTACCCGCTAACTCGCCCAATATCATTGAGTCAAAATCATTAAAACTGTATTTAAACAGTTTAAACTTGAGCGAGTTTGCGAGCTGGCAGGCTGTTGAGGACACCATAACCGCAGATTTATCAAATTGCGTGGGCATGGCGATAACGGTGCAGTTGTTTGACTTAATGGCGCAGCCGTTAGAGCCAAGCTTTTTAATCCAAGACTTGCCAGGCGAGTGTATTGATACGGCTTTAGACGATCGTACAACAAAACTTGAGTTGGTAGCGCATCCTGATGCCCGTTTATTAAGCAGTGTCAGGGAAGATATCGCTAGTGAAGGGCAGGACATCGAACAAAGCCATCAGCTATACTGCAATTTACTACGCAGTAATTGCCCGGTGACCAATCAGCCCGATTGGGGCAGCGTGGCGATTGCGATGAGCACACAGATAAGCGTTAACAAAGCCAATTTACTGGCTTATATTTTAAGTTATCGCCAGCACAATGGCTTTCATGAGCAATGCGTCGAACAAATTTTTGCCGATATCAGCCAATATTTTAAGCCTAGCAAGCTGATGGTGCGAGCCTGGTACACCCGCCGTGGCGGTATTGATATCAACCCATGCCGTGTCAGTGATTTAGCCTTGCTACCCAAACCCAGCCGTTTAGTGCGTCAATAATTGGGTTATGTCTTCTTTTTTTTCATCGCAGGGTTTAAATTATTTGGTTGACAATACCGCCAAAACCTAAGATGATAGGTTTTTTATGGTCAGTTAATGTGCTTTATCGAGCGATATTAACTTTAAAGTAGAGATTATGGCAGGATTACCGTCCGCCCAAGGGTGTCTACTTTTGATGTGCAGAATAAAGAGCCACTAACCGCTTACTGTTAATGGGTCTATATTCTAGGACTTATCGGTCTACAATGACTTAGCAATCTTCTTAGTGTTATTTTTCAACATAAAATTAACATCAAGTTGATGGGTATATTGTCTATACTTTTAACAAACGCCGTTTATGAATAAGCCTGACCATTTGACTTATCCAATAAACTTTTATGCTGCGTCTTGTTAGCTCACTATTGCCATCTTGCCAGTCGTGCGGATGCTATCAGTCGTTGTTATCCTTAATCCTAGTCCTAGCACAGGCCGCATATCACATGGTTTATTCATGCTGGTATTTTTTGTGCGACCCATGACCCATGACCCATGACCCATAACATAGTAACCCTATTTTGCAATAAAGCATCCCGCACTATACAAGGTGATGACAGTGACTATTTCTCATTCTAATACAAGCAGTAATACAAGTGCTGAACCAAGCAGTAATTTTAGTTCTGATTCAAACGGCAACTCAAGCAGCCAATTAAAAGATCATACTGACGGCACCGGTAGCCACAGTACCAGCCAAGAGCAGTCAACCCAAGCGCCTAACATGACGGGAGATAACCAAACCGCGCATGCGGCGCCTCATTTTGGCAAAAAACGGACGTTATTGGCGCAGGGCGATGCGACGATTCGGTTATCCGGTGCCGAGCTGCTGGTGCAGTCGTTAATTGATGAAGGGGTCGACTACATTTTTGGGTACCCCGGCGGTGCAGTGCTGCATATCTATGATGCCCTGTTCAAACAAGACACCATTGAGCATTTGCTGGTACGTCATGAGCAAGCGGCTGGTCACATGGCCGATGCTTATTCACGCAGAACCGGCAAAACAGGCGTGGTTTTAGCGACATCTGGGCCGGGTGCGACCAACACCGTTACCGCTATAGCGACGGCGTTTATGGACTCCATACCGATGGTGGTGATTGCCGGGCAGGTGCCTAGAAACCTGATTGGCGATGATGCGTTTCAAGAAACGGATATGGTTGGGGTATCACGCCCTATCGTCAAGCACAGCTTTCAGGTGCGTCATGCGAGCGAAATACCGGCTATTGTCAAAAAAGCGTTTTATATAGCGGCATCAGGGCGACCTGGTCCGGTCGTGATTGATATCCCTAAAGATACCACCGCACCGCATGAAAAGTTTGCCTACACCTATCCCGAAACGGTAAATATTCGCTCCTATCAGCCGTCTATAAAAGGGCACAGTGGTCAAATCAAAAAAGCCATTGAAACCTTACTTGCTGCTAAGCGTCCTGTGGTTTATTCAGGCGGCGGCGTGATTATTGGTAGTGCGCATGCAGAGTTGACCCAGCTTGCGCATCAGCTCAACCTACCTGTGACCAATACGTTGATGGGTTTGGGCGGTTTTCCAGGATCTGACCCGCAGTTTTTGGGGATGCTTGGGATGCATGGGACTTATGAGGCCAATATGGTGATGCACAATGCCGACGTTATTTTGGCAGTGGGCGCCCGCTTTGATGACCGTGTAACCAACAATGTTGAAAAATTTGCCCCGCATGCGACCATTATTCATATTGATATCGACCCGACCTCTATCTCAAAAATCATCATGGCCGATGTGCCTATTGTCGGTGATGTGAAATCCGTGTTAAGCGATATGCTAGAGCAGCTTGATGATAAACAGTTAGAACAGTCCGCCTTGCACGATTGGTGGTCGCAAATTAACGAATGGCGCAAACGGCACGGGCTACGTTATGACACCAGTACCGATGAGGGCATCAAGCCGCAAGCTGTGGTCGAAGCCCTATATAAAGTGACCGATGGTAAAGCCATTATCACCAGCGACGTCGGTCAGCATCAAATGTTTGCCGCCTTGTATTATAAGTATGATGAGCCCCGCCAATGGTTAAACTCTGGCGGCCTTGGCACGATGGGAGTGGGTTTGCCGTATGCGATGGCGGCCAAACTGGTGGAGCCTGAGCGCGATGTGGTGTGTATCACCGGTGAAGGCTCAATTCAGATGAATATCCAAGAGCTGTCGACCTGTTTTCAGTACAATTTGCCAGTTAAGATTTTATGCATCAATAACGCCCAGTTAGGCATGGTAAAGCAGTGGCAAGATATGCTGTATGAGGGTCGTCATGCCTCATCGTATATGGAATCGTTGCCCGATTTTGTCAAGCTTGCTGAAAGCTATGGTCATGTCGGCGTCAAAATTAGCGACCCAGATACCTTAGAAGAACAGCTTGCCGCAGCGATGGCAATGAGCGATAAACTAGTGTTTATTGATGTCCAAGTCGACCGTCACGAGCACGTCTATCCAATGCAAATAGCCGGTCAAGCCATGCGTGATATGTGGTTAACGAAGGGGGAGCGCACCTAATGCAACAACATTTAATCTCTGTACTGATGGAAAATGAGACCGGCTCGTTATCACGGCTGGTGGGCTTATTCTCGCAGCGCGGTTATAATATTGAAACTTTAAATGTGGCCCCAACCGAAGATAAAACCATTTCACGCTTAACCCTAACCACCAACGCCAGCCCGGATAAAATTGAGCAAATCACCAAGCAATTACACAAGTTAATTGAAGTGATTAAGGTGATTAATTTATCGGCAAACCCGCATATCGAGCGCGAGCTGATGCTCATTAAAGTGCGTGCTACGGGGGCAGTACGGGAAGAGCTGAAACGCAGTGCGGATATTTTTCGGGCGCAAATTGTTGATGTGACCGCTAATTTATACACCATTCAAATTGTGGGCGACACGGCAAAATTAGATGGCTTTATCGATGTGGTCGGCCGGGACCGTATTTTAGAAGTGGTACGCTCGGGCGTAATAGGTATCCTACGAGGCGAGCGTACGCTCAGCGTTTGATACTCAAAGCGATGGTGCTAGGTGTTTTAAAATGACCGTAGTGCGGTCACTATTTTTACGTTTTAACGTCAGCTGCGGCTTTAGCCCAGCATTTTTATTATTTTTTAAGTGAGAAGGACTTTTTTATGAACATTTATTATGATAAAGATTGCGATTTATCGATTGTACAAGCCAAAAAAGTGGCGATTATTGGCTATGGCTCGCAGGGCCATGCCCATGCCTTAAACCTTAAAGATTCTGGCGTCGATGTCACGGTTGGATTACGTGCCCATTCAGGCTCGTGGAAAAAAGCCCAAAACGCTGGCTTGCAAGTGGCCGAAGTGGCCGATGCGGTTACAACGGCCGATATCGTGATGATTTTAACCCCAGATGAGTTTCAAAAAGAGCTGTATCTTGAGGTGATTGAGCCCAATATTAAGCAAGGTGCTACCCTTGCGTTTGCGCATGGTTTTGCCATTCATTACAATCAAGTGGTACCACGCAGCGATTTGGACGTGATTATGGTTGCGCCTAAAGCTCCCGGCCATACCGTGCGCAACGAGTTTACCAAAGGCGGCGGCATCCCCGATTTAATCGCCATTTATCAAGATGCGTCAGGTCAAGCCAAACAAGTGGCACTGTCTTATGCCGCGGGCGTGGGCGGGGGGCGCTCTGGTATTATTGAAACCACCTTTAAAGATGAAACCGAAACCGATTTATTTGGTGAGCAAGCGGTGTTATGTGGCGGTGCGGTTGAGCTGGTTAAAATGGGCTTTGAAACCTTGACCGAAGCGGGCTATGCTCCCGAGATGGCCTATTTTGAATGTTTGCATGAGCTAAAGCTGATTGTCGATTTGATGTACGAAGGCGGTATCGCTGATATGAACTACTCTATCAGTAACAATGCCGAATATGGCGAGTATGTGACTGGTACCGAAGTGATTAACGAGCAATCACGCGCCGCCATGCGCCATGCGCTAAAACGTATTCAATCTGGCGAATATGCGAAAATGTTTATTTCAGAGGGTGCGACCAACTATCCGTCTATGACAGCCCGTCGTCGTAATAATGCCGAGCATGAAATTGAGAAAACCGGTGCCAAACTGCGCTCGATGATGCCGTGGATTGGTGGTAACAAAATTATTGATAAAGATAAAAACTAAGACGGATTCTGGGACTAAGAACCGGTAATCGTTAAACAAGCTAGCTTGACATCTACAAACCCATAGGCTTTTACTAAGAACCTATGGGTTTTGTGGTTATAGCCCTTAGAACTCTGAGTATCCTAGCAATCTACTGAACATAAATTAAAAAAAGGTGCTTTGTTTATGCTCATTGATGTATCCACGCCTGCTGCCGCGTCCGTTATTTATGTCAGTTTAAGCGCACTGGTAGCGGTACTCATTTGGGTAGAGGGGCAAATGTTGAAGAAAAATAAGGGCAAGTTACCTAAGGTTGGTGCTTTTTACCTGATTTCTTGGATAGAGGCCGGCTGGTTTTTGGTCAGTATCGCCGCTCTAACTATATTAGATTTACAAGGTTTGGTATTGGCCGTACCTGCTGCTTATAGTCTTTATACGCTATCGAGTTGGCTATACGGCATCTATTTATTACGCCAAACTGGGCTACCTAAAACCCCTGACAGGCTTATAATTCCCTTACCTTATATCGCTTTTAGCCAGTCTTTTGCCACAACGTTTTTTGCGCTGTGTCTATTTGTGTTACTAAATGTTGGGTATTAGGCGTATAAATTTAAATTTAATTAGACAACGTTTGCAAAAATGCTATACTAGACGCAAGTAACTTGTTACTTATTGGATTAGGGGCGACAGTCCGTAATTCAACTATGACTACCCACCGTGGTAGCGGGCTCAATCAAATAGCAATGTTAGTACGTTGATTTAATCAACATGTTAATACGGGCTATGGTATTGATACCAGTTTTTATCCTCATATGTTTGAGTGGTAAGGGCTTCATGATTTTGTTCAATGTTAAATCAATTTTTATATTAGGATAAGTTATGTCAGAACGTGTTCAAGGTACTGTTAAATGGTTCAACGAAGCGAAAGGTTTTGGTTTCATCGCACAAGACGATGGCGGCCAAGACGTGTTTGCTCATTACAGTGCTATTCAAGGTAGTGGTTTTAAAACCCTAGCTGAAGGCCAAAAAGTAACGTTTGTGCTTGGCCAAGGTCAAAAAGGACCACAAGCTGAACAAATCGAATCAGCAGAATAATAATTTTTAGGCTTGACCTAATTGATAAGTATTAATTGTCTAAAAAGATGATGGTACTTGAAAAGACAACTCGCCTGAGTTGTTTTTTTTTGGCATAAAATTGTCATAGACAAGTTGCAATCAGCTGAAGTCAGCTGCAGTTATCAATTTATGACCCTTTATTCACGCGGTTTGCTTGACCTTAAACGAGGTGTGACGCACTATAATAGGGTTTAATAAATTGTCTTTATCTATACCTCTATATCTATATGTCTATGCAAGCTTGCGACTCGGGTTGGATAGCGAGATGACCGTTACTATGTCTAGAACATATAAACTATTATGGATATGTATCTCTCACCACCAGTCGATACTTTGTGCGCTATAATACCCTGTAGGTAAATAAGTGCAATTTTTAGGTACACCATATTGTTGTATTACGGCATTATATTTAATAACTTATAACATGACCATAAGAGGAACGTATGAAAGCATTAGTTGCTATAAAGCGTGTGATTGACTATAACGTGAAAGTTCGGGTTAAAGCAGACCATTCGGGTGTTGATTTAAGCAATACCAAAATGTCGATAAACCCATTTTGCGAAATTGCTGTTGAAGAAGCAGTGCGTTTAAAAGAGGCGGGTGTGGTCGATGAGGTTATTGTGGCGTCTATTGGCCCCAAAGAGGCGCAAGAGCAAATTCGTGCTGCTCTAGCGTTGGGTGCCGACCGTGGCATTTTAGTACAAACTGAGGACAAAGCGTATCCATTACAAGTGGCTAAAATCCTTAAAGGTATTGCTGAGCAAGAAGGTGCAGATATCATTTTGCTAGGTAAAATTGCCATTGATGATGACAACAACCAAACTGGCCAAATGCTAGCGGCACTCATGGGCGTCGGTCAAGGTACATTTGCCTCCAAAGTTGAGGTTGTAGAGGGTAAAGCAAACGTTACCCGCGAAGTAGATGGTGGTTTAGAGACCATTGCCCTACCTTTGCCTGCCATTATCACCACCGATTTACGCTTGAATGAGCCGCGTTATGCTAAATTGCCAAACATCATGAAAGCCAAGAAAAAACCGCTTGATGAGAAAACGCCTGCTGATTTTGGGGTGACTATGACCTCTAAGCAGGACGTTATCAAAGTGACGCCACCACCAGAGCGCTCTGCCGGTATTAAAGTGGCATCGGTAGATGAGTTGATTGATAAACTTAAAAACGAAGCGCACGTTATTTAATACGCATATTTAGATTCAGTACTCCTATTTAATAACCAATCGTTATCAAGACGTGTCCGGTTACATAAAATTTAATAGTTATTGTTTGTAAAACATTTATTTGAAAGCACATTTATTTGAAAAGGGTGCTTAATAGGTGAACAGCCGTTTAGCATTCTAGTCATTCACCATATAAGATGAAAGGATAATCTCATGGCAGTTTTAGTATATGCAGAACATGATAACGCCGAGCTGAAAAAAGCCACTTTAAATACCATTACCGCAGCCACGCAACTGAGCGATGAGGTGCATGTATTAGTGGCTGGCTCTGGCTGTGCGCCGGTGGCACAATTGGCTGCAAGCGTTGCTGGTGTAAGCAAGGTGATTTGTGTGGATAATGCTGTTTATGCGCATCAATTGGCAGAAAACGTGGCATTATTGGTAAAAGATTTAGCCGGCAGCTATAGCCATATCTTGGCACCTTCTACCAGCAATGGTAAAAACTTTATGCCTCGCGTTGCGGCACTTTTAGATGTGAGTATGTTGTCAGACATCACCAAAGTGATTGATGCCAACACCTTTGAGCGTACTATCTATGCCGGTAATGCTATTGCTACCGTAAAGATTAGCGAAGATAAAATACTATTAACCGTGCGTTCTACTGCTTTTGACGCTGCAGCGACGACAGGTGGCACAGCCACGGTTGAGCAGCTTGATGATGTACAAGATGCGGGCAAGTCAAGCTTTGTTAGCGAAGCGTTAGCCGTGTCAGATCGCCCTGAACTCACCTCAGCTGCCATTGTTGTGTCTGGTGGCCGTGCGCTGCAAAGTGGCGAAAACTTTACCAAATATCTTGAGCCATTGGCAGATAAATTGGGCGCCGCTATTGGAGCATCGCGTGCTGCGGTTGACGCCGGCTTTGTGCCAAACGATATGCAGGTTGGTCAAACCGGCAAAATTGTTGCCCCAACCTTGTATATTGCTGCCGGCATTTCTGGTGCTATTCAGCATTTAGCAGGAATGAAAGACTCTAAAGTGATTGTGGCGATTAACAATGACCCAGAATCGCCAATGGCTAGTGTCGCCGATTACTTTTTGGAGGCGGATTTGTTTCAAGCCCTACCAGAGCTCACCAGCAAGCTATAAGATGTTAATGGCTAGGTAGCTATGTATGTAAGCTATGTCAGACTGGGGACTAGGTAGTTAGTATGGTGATATTACTGGATAACTGGTCAAGTTTTTATCCATTTTTTCTCTATATAGCCCTTGAGTATAGCCCCTTGAGTTTTATAGCTCTAATTTGACACCAAGCGTAAGAGAGCCTGCAATCCTAAGATTGGAGGCTCTTTTTTTAGCTTTTAGCAGGCAAGAGGGATGATGACGAAAGTAATGACAAAAGACGCTTTACCGTTTATCTACCATGTCACCGACGTGCAAGACAATGCATTAATCCAACAGATAGCAGATATTGAGCATGTCATTCAACCGCTTGACCATTGGCATAAACCTGCCATAACGGATACTTTAGCGCAAAAAGTTAACCACTGCGGGGTGATGCTTCACCCTAAAACGATAACCATAAACAAGGATGAGGACGAGACAACATGTCCGTATAAGGTGGTTGCCTATTGCCTGTTTAGCAAAGTGTTTGAGGTGGTCGATATCTTAAGAATCGGCACCCATCCTCAGTATCAGCGTCGTGGGTTAGCCGCCGCTTTATTAACCACAGTCATAGACGCTATGGCGAGAGACATGACAGATAGGATAATACTTGAGGTAAGGGCAGATAATAACGCTGCCATTCATTTATATCAAAAATTAGGGTTTGTTGAGACGCATAGAAGACGCAACTACTATACTACTAACCCGCTTAAAACTGGCGTGACAGCAGGTGCGACAGTATTGGAAATCGGTAAAGAGACGGGGTCAACCCTGTGTGATGCGATTATTATGCAATATACCCGCTTGAACTAACGACAACGCTAGGCAGGGCTTGGCAATACTAAGACAGGCACTGCTAAGACAGGCAAGGCAGGACAATGCTAAGACAGGCAAGGCAGGGCACTGCTAAGACAAGCAGATTTTAGATTGAAAAAATGAAACTAGATATTGAAATTAGATTAAGAATAAGAAAGAGGATTATAAATAACTATTGGCCGGAAATGTCTGTAGCAACTTGAGTATATCATCGCCATCGGGTTTATCGTCAAAACGTAGCCAGCGCTCATTAATGAGGAGCTCGATAGGGGTGTAATCTATCTTATAACGCATCTTTTTAACGCTAGGAATAAAATAGCCCAAATAAACATAATCGAGCCCCAGGGTTTGTGCCGTTTCGATTTGTTGTAACACGCAATACACCCCAAGGCTGCGCGTTCGATAGGCGTCGCTTGGGTCAAAAAAAGTATAGGTACCAGACAGACCATCCGCCAATACATCAGTGAAGGCAACGGCGACTAATTTGCCGTTAGGTTCACGGCATTCCATCATCAAGGTTTGGGCAGGGCTATCGAGCAAAAACTGCTCAAAGGTGTGCAGACTAGGCGGATACATATCGCCATCAGCATGGCGCACAACGATATAACGCGCATACAAATTATAGTGCTCATGGCTGGCATGGCTAATGTCACGCAAGGTGACGCTAAGCTGCGCATTACGATTGAGTACTTTGCGATAACGCCTCGATGGCGTAAACTCCGCCACCACAACCCGGCTAGCAATACACTGTAAGCAGTGGCGACATTTAGGCCGATAAAATGCATTGCCGCTGCGTCTAAAACCTTGATGCGCCAGATATTGGTATAAATGAGGGTCAATAGCTTGGTTGACGTCTAACAAAAAAAAGGTCAGCTGCGAGGCACGGTCGGGCAGATAACTACACAGGCGTAAGGGTGAGGCTCTTAAGATGTCAGCATCAAAGTTATGCCTATCTAAAATATGTGGTCTAGCACGATGCATGCAATCTAATCCTTTTAAGCGATATTGACCAACTGGGGCACAGTGATAAATTAAAAAGCGGCATTTACCTTAAAGCGGTTGGTATTAGAGCGTTAGGATTAGCCAACTCAGACACCGCAAAACGGCAGTCTTGGAACGTTTGCCAATCTAAACCCCCTTCGGCTATTAAAGCGGGTAGTTTGGCAAGAAACGCTTGTCGTGGCAGTGTCACCGCACCCAAGCTTTGTAAATGAGGGTTGGGCAATTGGCAATCGATTAGTGACATTTGGCTGTGGGCGCACAACACAGTCAACGCCCAAAAGGCCACTTTAGAGGCGTTAGTTTGGCGATGAAACATAGACTCGCCACAGTATATTTGTCCTAACTTTAAACCGTATAAACCGCCTACCAAATCCTGCCCATCCCAAACTTCGATGCTATGGGCAAAACCTAGACGGTGCAGCTCGTGATAAGCAGCGATCATCTCGTCATGGATCCAAGTGTCATTGGCATAACTGCGCGGTAGGCTGCAGGCATGAATGACCTCGTTAAACGCTTGGTTGATAGACCAATGCCACGTGCTGGTTTTGGCTTGGCGTTTGAGGGATTTACTGGGCTTAAAGGTGGTGGGGTCTAACACGCAGCGCGGCTCGGGGCACCACCAGGCTATGGCGTCATCCTCATTAAACCAAGGGAATAATCCTTGCGAGTAGGCGAGCAGTAAAGTAGACGGCGCCAAATCCGCCCCCATCGCAATTAAGCCATTGCCGTCAGGGTCAACAATATTGGGATTAGGAAACCGATAAACCGCAGCGTTAAGAAGATGAGCCATCACAATATAGGATTACCCTGGTTAAATATTTGAATGCCGTTAAGTGCTTAGAGCTAAACTTATAGACCTAAGCCAGACCTAAGCCAAACCTAAACTTTGGGATGCTGAAAAATCTGCCCATTTTCATCCAACGTCGAGGCATAGGTGTGGCTTGTGGCCTGTGTTTCGCCTATCGCATCCAAATATTTTTCGGCATCGAGTGCGGCCATACAGCCGGTGCCAGCGGAGGTAATGGCTTGACGATAGACGTGGTCGGCCACGTCGCCTGCCGCAAAAACGCCCTCCACACTGGTTTGTGTCGCCATCCCAGCCAGCCCACTATTCACCACAATATAGCCATCTTGCATCGCCAGTTGACCGTCAAAGATAGCGGTATTGGGTTTATGTCCGATAGCGACAAACAAACCCATAACATCCAGCTTTTTAGTGCTGCCATCTTGAGTGGATTCGATAATGAGGCCATTGACGCCCATATCATCGCCCACTACCTCTTTGACTTGATGGTTCCATTCAATGGTAATATTGCCGTTTTTGGCCTTTTCAAACAGCTTATCTTGTAGTATTTTTTCAGAACGTAAGCTATCACGGCGATGCACCAACACCACCTCTGAGGCGATATTGGACAAATATAACGCCTCTTCAACCGCGGTATTGCCACCGCCAATGACCGCCACTTTTTGATCCTTATAGAAAAAACCATCGCAAGTGGCACAAGCAGACACACCCAGGCCTTTAAACTTGGTTTCAGATTCCAGTCCTAGATACTGCGCCGAAGCACCGGTCGCAATAATGAGCGCATCGCAACTATAAGTGCCTGCATTGCCCTCTAATATAAAAGGTCGCTCGGTTAGGGTCACTTGGTTGATATGGTCGTTCACCAACTCGGTACCAAAACGCTCGGCGTGTGCTTGCATCCGCACCATTAAATCCGGGCCGGTTAAGCCATGCGCATCGCCTGGCCAGTTATCTACCTCGGTGGTCGTGGTTAATTGACCCCCCATTTGCATACCTGTGACGATGACGGGCTTTAGGTTGGCACGGGCGGCGTAAACCGCAGCAGCGTAACCTGCCGGCCCTGAGCCCAAAATAATAAGCTTTTCATGGCGCGTTTTAGGTGGATTATCGATTTTATTGGGGTCAGTTGACATGCTACTTCCTTAATCTAAATAATGAGAGAGATACCATTGCGCTAAACGCTTGAGTTCTATAATTCTACAATGAGGTCAATTATACACAATAGCAAATCGGTTGCGCTCAAAACTGCTATTAATTGCCTAAATAAGGCAGGATAGTTACTAAAAAGATTGGTGCAATTTGTTATTATAGGGGGTTGAGTGCTAGGCTAAATGTTATTTGGGTTAGATTAAGATTTTAAGTTAGGATGATTAGATGATAACGGCACAACATTTTTCTACCGCTAGAAAAGGTATCTTGACGACGCTTGCTGTCTGTTTGATCGCCTATATGTTTATTATCCTGCTGACGTATACCGCTAATGACCCGAGCTGGTCGCATATCAGTAGCAATATGGGTCAGGTGAGCAACATGGGCGGGGCCGTTGGCGCATGGCTAGCCGATTTACTGTATACCTTTTTAGGCTGGTCTGCTTGGTGGCTGACGGTTTTTATCGCTTTTGAGGCCATTAGCCTATGGTGGCAACGCCCACAAGCCTTTGCAGCGTTACGGGTGGTTGGCTACGTGTTTGTGTTGTTTGCCAGTTGTGGTTTGCTCACGCTATTGCTGCAACTGCTCAATGTCATCACCGCAACAGACATTCATTATGGCGGTATCATGGGTGTTGAGGTAGCCTATCGCTTGGCCCATTTGTTAACCCCTGTTGCTGCCGCTATTTTTTTAGCCGTGTTTTTGCTGCTGACGGTCACGTTTGTCTTTAACATTCATTGGCGCCGCCTTTTTAGCGTCACTTTAGGCTTATCTGGCCGTGTCCCTGCACTGACTGACCCAGAAGCGGAGGTATTTCATTCTGATATAGAGGCTACGGCTGACAACGCAGGTTTGCCACCCAATGAGTTGGCGCAAAAGGGCTGGCAGGATACTCAAGACGGTATCGCTGATCATGACCATAAGCGTGACCACAACTATAGCAACGACGATGGTAATAGTAATGACGTTAGCCATGCTACCTATAGTGACAATAGTGATGCTAGTGACGCTAGTGACGACCATACGACGGGGCGCAATCGCCGTAATGGCACAACATCGCCGTTGTTTGATCAATTGGCCTTGGATTTAAACGAGCAATCTTGTCACGAAGATAGTATCAACAACGCTCATTTGCCACCGCAACATGACCAAGACCAAAACCAAGACCAAAACCAAAACGCGCCGTTTGGTAATTTGTTGGATGAGTTTTTGGTAGGCTCGGGTATTGGTGAGAGCTTACTCAATTTACAACGCCAAGAAGCGCAAGAGAAATTATTAAAAGACGGGGTGACCGATTTAAAAAGCAGGGTGGATAGCTTTAATGAGCAGCGGGTCAACCAAGGGCAGGCACCTGGGCAAAGTGATGGCGATGGCGATTCACTGGCGGCTTTCAGAGCAGAGCAGGACTATGCCTATAATGCCAATAGTCATGATGCAAGCCACGACCTAAGTCCAGAGGCGAACAATGCGTATAGCCATACCTCTGACCCTACTCAGGGCGATGCCACTGAGCATACCAAAAAAATAGCCGGTTTTTCTTTTGGCGCTGCTAAATCGGCAGTCCCCAGCGCTGAGTTAGCAGAGTCAACAGGGTCGACAGCGCATAGCGTGCTAGACATTGCGGCGCATACTCTGCTTGATAGCGCGCGGCAGAATGCTCAGTTAACAGAGGCCACCGATGTCAGCCATCATAACAATATGCCTTCAGCCAATCCGTTTGCTGATTTATCCCCAAAGCTGAGTCAATCAGCAGCAGTTCAACTGACTGAAAGCATGATTGATGACAGTGGTACTGATAGTGGTAGTAACGACAGTAATAATAGTGACGACAGTAATGATAGTGACGACAGTAATGATAGTGACGACAGTAATGATAGTGATAGAAATAGTCGCAGAAATGCCAGTGATAGAAATTACAGTATTGACAGTGACACAGAGACAACAACACTGTCTAGGGTGCATTTTGAAGTGCCAGACAGCGGTTTAGAAAATTACATCGAAGAGATGGTGCCAGATACAAATTCGGCGAGCGTGAGTCAATTGCCGGATATCCACGATGATGCCGCTTATAGAGCAAAAAGTCGCTCGATGCAAACCGCAAAGCACCGTGAAAGCTTATCGCCATTGCCCGCAATATCCATACTTGATGCACCCGACCCTGACCGTAGTCCAAGTTATACCGAAGCTGACTTGGTGCAGCTAGCTGAATTATTAGAGATTAAATTGCAAGAATTTAATGTCAAAGCTGAGGTTATCAATGCGATACCCGGGCCGGTCGTTACCCGTTTTGAAGTCGAGCTGGCGCCGGGCATAAAAGCCAGTAAAGTCACTGGAATATCAAGGGATTTAGCCCGCTCATTATCGATGGCGACTTTGCGGGTGGTCGAAGTGATTCCCGGTAAACCCTATATTGGTATCGAAATCCCCAACAAAAAACGGGCTATGGTGCGCCTGGTAGAATTGCTCGAGACCGAAAAATATAAAGACCCCAATGCGCAAATAAGCATGGCAATGGGCATGGATATTGGCGGTAAACCCATTATTACCGATTTGGCACGCGCACCGCATATGTTGGTAGCAGGGACCACAGGGTCGGGCAAATCGGTTTTGGTCAATTCCATGCTGTTATCGATGCTACTTAAATATAAACCATCCGAGCTGCGCTTGATTTTGATTGACCCCAAACAATTGGAGTTGGCCAATTACAATGACATACCGCATCTACTCACCCCAGTGGTGACCGACATGAATGAGGCGGCCAGTAGCTTGTCGTGGTGCGTCGCCGAGATGGAGCGCCGTTATCAGCTCATGAGCCTGCTTAAAGTGCGTAAGCTTGACGAGTTTAATAAAAAAGTGATTGCCGCAGAAAAAGCGGGCAGGCCGATGATTGACCCATTGTGGCGTCCCAATGACAGCGTGAGTATCGACAGAGCGCCAAAGCTCAAAACCTTACCAATGATTGTGATTGTGGCCGATGAGTTTGCCGATATGATTATGCAAGTGGGCAAGCAAGCCGAGGAGCTCATCACAAGGCTGGCACAAAAATCGCGCGCTGCGGGCATTCATTTAATGCTGGCGACGCAGCGCCCCTCAGTAGATGTGATTACCGGTTTGATTAAAGCCAATATTCCGGTGCGTGCAGCACTGCGGGTAAACTCAAAAATTGACTCGCGCACAATTTTAGATGCCGGCGGCGCTGAAGACATGCTGGGCAATGGCGATATGCTGTTTTTAGGCCCTGGACAAATCGAACCCGAGCGGGTGCATGGCGCTTATGTGAGCGATGAAGAGGTCAACCGAGTCTGCGATGCTTGGCGAGAACGAGGCGCCCCAGATTATATTGACAATATGGCGAGCAATTTTGAGTTAACTGCCAGTGGCAGTAGTGGTGCCGACAATACCTCTGGGGAGGATGACAATTTATATGATGAAGCGGTGGCGTTTGTGCTGGAAACCCGCAAGGTATCGGCCTCTAGCATTCAGCGTAAATTTAGTATAGGTTATAACCGAGCGGCGCGTATTGTTGACTCCATGGAGGATGCCGGCTTGGTCAGCTCTATGGGTAAAAGTGGCAAACGTGAGCTATTGATGTAGCCTGTTTTTTTAAGCGTAGCCTCTGTTTTACAGAATTAAACTTGAATTAACAATAACCCGTCCTTATTAAGTAAATGTTGATGATAAAATGGCATGGTTTAGGTGACAGGCCATCATTTGATTACATTTTTAAATTAAGTATCAAAACGAAATTATCTTATAATATGAAATCTTATAGTGTGGTTTAGCACAACATACCCCACAAAAATCAGATTATATTTTAAATTTGTTCTGTTACTTATTAAATTATATTGATATTAAGGAAATATTATGAAAACCACCCTCCATAAAGCAGACACTCGTGGCAATGCCGATCATGGTTGGCTAAAAAGTAAACACACTTTTAGCTTTGCCAATTACTACAACCCTGAGCGTATGGGCTTTGGCGCCCTACGTGTCATCAATGATGACTTTGTAGAAGGCAGCCGAGGCTTTGGCACCCATCCGCACCGTGATATGGAAATTATCTCTATCCCGACGTCGGGCAAATTGGCGCACAAAGACACTATTGGCACCGATGGCATCATCGAAAGTGGCGAAATACAAGTCATGTCAGCCGGTACCGGTATTGCCCATAGCGAAATGAACGGCAACGCCGGCGAGCCGGTGCGATTTTTTCAGATTTGGGTGATGCCCAACAAACAAGGGGTTGCACCTCGCTATCAGCAGTTAAAAATTGCCGATATGCTCAAACCCAATGAGTTTGGACAAATCCTATCGCCAAACCCAGATGATGCAGGTGTTTGGATTCATCAAGATGCTTGGTTTCATATGGGCAATTTGGATAAGGGTGTGACAGCGCCTTATAGCCTTAAAAATAAAGGCGACGGGGTGTATGTGTTTGTGATTGAAGGTAAGGTCAAAATCGGTGAGCAAGTTTTAGATACGCGTGATGGCTTAGGTATCGAAGATGCTGATGCTTTTGACGTAGAAGCGTTAGAAGATTCACGGGTGTTGTTAATGGAAGTTCCTATGTAAGCTTATGCAGTAAGTTTATGCAGTAGGCTTATATATGCAGTAGGCTTGCGTAAAACTGGGCATCATAAACAACGCCTTATTTGCCAACTATTTTGCAGTCAACATTCTGTATCAAGCTGTTCAAAAAAAGTCAAACCTTAGGGTTTGGCTTTTTTTTGTTATGTTTTGTCAAGTTAGTTTACGGTATACTCGAAAGATAAAGCCATCATAAGTCTGATTTATTACTCGCAATTTCAAGGAAGAAAGCTATGTTCAAATCGATCTCTCTTAAATCGACGGCAACCAAGGTGCTTAAGTCCACAGCAACCAAAGCCTTAAAGTCTACCGCTTATAAAGCACTCATCGCAGCGCCCGCCAATGGCGCAAACTTTAAGGAATACAATCAATACGATGCGATGGGCTTGGCCGCACTTATCAAAGCGGGTGACATCAGCGCCAAAGAGGCGCTACAGGCCGCTATTCATCAGGCCAATACCCTAAACCCCAAGCTCAATGCCATTATCCATCGCTTTGATGAGCGGGCATTTAACGCTATTCAAAACGGGTTGCCAGAGGGCCCTTTTAGCGGGGTGCCCTATTTGCTCAAAGACTTGGGCTTTATGTTTGCAGACGAGCCCATAAAGTTTGGCAGCCGTAGTATTAATATTGTGCCCACCAAAGATAGTGAATTGGTCAAGCGCATGCGCGCTGCTGGACTAAACACCTTTGGAAAAACCAATACGCCAGAATTGGGGCTAATTATCACCACTGAGCCCAAATCTTTTGGCCCAACCCATAACCCGTTTAAAAAGGGCTATAGCACGGGTGGCTCATCAGGTGGTAGTGCGGCTGCTGTCAGTGCAGGCATCGTGCCCATGGCGGGTGCTGGCGATGGCGGCGGCTCCATTCGCTTTCCGGCGGCCTGGTGCGGTGTGTTTGGTCTCAAACCCAGCCGAGGGCGCAATCCGCAAGGGCCAACCTGGGGCGATGGCTGGGAGGGCGCTATTGCCGACCATGTTATCACCCGCTCGGTGCGCGATAGTGCGGCGATGCTTGATGCCACTGCCGGGCGTGAGGTTGGCGCCCCCTATGTGATTGCACCCAATAGCAGCACCAGCTTTTTAGAGGCAGCACAGCGGGCACCCAAACCGCTTAAAATTGCGCTGATGCGTGACCCCTTGTTTCCAAATACCCAAGTGGAGAAAGACGTTAGCAAAGTATTCGAGCAAACGGCCAAGCAATTAGAGGCGATGGGGCATAGCGTGGAATACGCCCAACCTGATATCGATATCAACATGATGTGGCGCGATTTTTTTACTGTGGTGAGTGCGCACACGGCGTTTAAAATAGATTATCTAACCGAACATTACGGCAAAGAGCAAATAGCGGAACTTGAGCCGCAAACCCTGAATGTGGCAATGATCGGCAAGTCACTCACTGCCATAGACTTACTGCAAGCCAAACATGGCTGGCATAAGGTGCAGTATCAAACGGGGCTATTGTTAGAAAAATACGACATGATTTTATCTCCCACTGTGCCCACAACAGCGGTCAAACTCGGGGTGTTGCCACCCAGCCGCTTTGATGAAATGTTATTGGCGACGACCGGTATTGTCGACAAACGGGTCAACGTGGGCAAGCTGATTTATCACTCCAGTCTCATCGAAAAACTTAGTTACCCAGTGCTGAGCAAAATGGCGTTCACCACGCTTGGCAATATCACTGGTTTGCCAGCAATGTCTGTCCCCCTTGGCATGAGTAAAAAAGGTCTGCCCATTGGTATGCAGTTTATTGGTCAAATGAATGACGAGGCCACGTTGTTATCATTGGCAGGCGAGTTTGAGCGCGCAGGTCTGTTTACCGATCCAGTGTTTTAGAGGTGGCAGCGCAAGCACGAACATTTTAGGCTTGATAAAAAGATAAAAAGATAAAAAGTATTGTTCATTGACAAAACTAGGTCTATAATAGTGTAAATGCAAAGCATTCTTATTTACATTTACCTTTGTTTTTGGACTGATATATGACCTCACTTGCGGTGATGACCCTCCCAACGGTTTATCAAGCGTGCCATACAGAAAAGGCACTTTCTCCTGTTTGCTCGTTGGTGGAGGTGGGCAAAAATCAAATCGCCTTGATTGACAGTATCGTTGATAATGCCAATTTTGGCGACAGTGACAAGCTGGTAAGTCAACGCTTAAAAGATTTAGGGTTTTTGCCAAATACTACCTTACGTATTATTGCCAAAGGGTTATTTGGTCGCCCTCCTTATGCCGTGCAATTGAGCTCAGGCGTGCAGTTTAGCTTACGTGTTGATGAGCTGAAAAAAATTCGCTGCCGGGTGATATAGCGCCTTCGGGTTAAATCGTTGGCGGCAGCAGTTTGGCTATCTATATCTGCTGTCTATATCTGCTATCTATTGTTGTACCTGCTAACTGCCAATGCTATCGCAATGGTTGCTTGGGTAGGTAATAACTGTTGCTGAGCACCTATTTTTTCAGATAATTTATTCAATTCACTTATCCATCTAATTTGTCCACCCAATTGTGGTGCTTTAGTGGATGGTGCTGCTTAACCGATTTTAGAGCCTAGATTTAAAAGCTAATTTTAAAGCTAATTTAAAAGCTTAGCAATGTCGTATGCCTTGGACGAAGCGAATACTTTTTGCTAAGTCGCGATTAACACAGATTTATCTTTGGTTTCCCTGTCGCTTTATCTCAGTGACTTTATCTCAGTGACTTTATAGCAGTGACTTTATAGCAGTGACTCAATCTTGATGCCAACCTCTCTTGTTCAAAATACCCCGCCACAATCGGCAAGTTCTGCAAACTCTGTCATCACTTTGGCTCTTGTGGGTGCGCCTAACTGCGGTAAAACGGCCTTATTTAACCTATTAACCGGCTCAAACGCAAAAGTTGCCAATTATTCTGGGGTAACGGTTGATAAACGCTCAGCAAGCTTTAGCGGCGATACCCGAGTGCGCATTTTAGATTTACCCGGCACGTATAGTTTGGCAACCACGAGTCCCGATGAGGAAGTCACCCGCCGGGTATTGTATGGCGAGATGCCAAATGAGGCAATCCCCGATGCCATTATTGTGGTAGCGGATGCGACTAATTTGCGACTGTCGCTGCGGATGATACTGGAGCTTAAAAGTTTGGGGCTTCCGATGATGGTGGCGCTAAATTTGCACGATGTGGCCGCAAGCCGAGGGTTGGTGGTGGATGAAAAACAGCTCTCCGATGCGCTGGGCATGCCGGTGGTAAAAACAGTGGCCATCAAACGTGGAGCCAATCAACCTCTGATGGCGTTGATAAACGAATTTGCCGAGCAGCACCAGCCTTACGCCCGCCCTATACGCTTTCGTCAACCCATGGCCGAGGCGCAGCGATTATACCAACAAGCCGATGATATTATTCAGCACACGGTGACTACCGCACCAAGCCTACCCAACTGGCACCAACGTCTGGATTATTGGGCATTACACCCTATTGTTGGGGTGGCTCTGTTGTTTGTGATACTGTTCGTTATTTTTCAGGCGGTGTATGCTTGGGCGGCGCCCATGATGGATGGTTTGCAAGGGTTGGTGGATGCTTTTGGGGCCATGCTGGCAGGCTGGCTACCTGAGGGTATCTTAAAAAGTTTGCTGGTGGATGGCATTGTGGCTGGTGTGGGTAGCGTGGTGGTCTTTGTGCCGCAAATCGCCTTATTATTTTTGTTTTTATTACTGTTAGAAGATTCAGGATATTTGCCGCGAGCAGCATTTTTGCTAGACAATGTATTGGCTAAGGTGGGGCTATCTGGTCGCTCATTTATCCCGTTATTGTCAGGTTTTGCTTGTGCAGTGCCTGCCATTATGTCCACCCGAACCATTCCTAACCCAAGAGAGCGCTTTATCGCTATTGCCGTGCTGCCTATTTTGACCTGCTCGGCTAGGCTGCCTATTTATGCGCTGATTATTGCCGCGGTCATCCCCAAAAAAACCATATTGGGGCTGTTTAATTTGCAAGGGTTGACCCTATTTATCCTGTATACGGCTGGAATTGTCTCGGCGGCACTAGTCTCTTGGTTGCTAACCCGTTTTGCCAAGGGCGACGCTAATAAAATAAGCTTTCCGCTGTTGATGGAATTGCCAACGTATCGGATGCCCAATATCAAGCATATTGCCACCGAGCTTTGGAGCAAGGTGCGAGCCTTTTTAATGCAGGCGGGCACCGTGATATTTTCTTTATCGGTGCTGTTATGGGCGCTGGTCAGCTTTCCTAAACCGCCGCTGGGCGCAGTAGGGCCAGCCATTGATTATAGCCTAGCGGGCATGTTAGGCCATATCATCGAGCCTCTATTTGCCCCCATTGGCTTTAGCTGGCAGATGTGCATTGCGCTGATACCCGGCTTGGCAGCGCGCGAGGTGGTGGTGGCGGCATTGGGCACTGTGTATGCGGTGGGCAACGTGGGCGATGAGATGGTGCATCACACTTTGGTGCCGATTATTCGTGCGCAGTGGGGCTTAGCGACCGCCTTTGCATTTTTGGCATTTTATATCTATGCGCCGATGTGCTTAGCAACATTGGCGGTGATTCGACGTGAAACCAAGTCATTGCCGCAAACTTTGGCAATCACCGCTTATTTATTTGTTTTGGCTTATGTGACGGCGTGGCTAACTTACAAAATAGTCGGCACATTATATGGTTATGGAGGGTAGTAGGATGAATAGCTTGAATAACGTCAGTAGCATCAATAACTGGGTCGAATATGGCATTGTATTGCTAATTTTGCTGATTGCCGCCTATTATGTTTGGCATAACGTTTTGTTTAAAAAGAACGCCAAATGTGGCTCTGGCTGCGGCAAATGTGGCTCTTAATTTTGCTGAGCAGGCGATGACGACACAACTAAGCACCAAGCCTTTTGAAAGAGTGACAAGCATAATTTTACACTTTGTATGTTACGCCCCTATATTTGACGATATCACCCCGTGCAAAATATCATTCCACAACCGAGCCGTTTGCCTCGCCACCTAGTATCAAACCACCTCGCCGCAAGCCTTACCGCTTGCCCACGCCCATTGAAAATTGTAGCCGCCCAGCCAGCCGGTCACGTCCAATACTTCACCAATAAAATACAAATTGGGTTGCAGCTTACTTTCAAACGTTTTTGACGACACCTCGTCGGTAGCAATGCCGCCACGGGTCACCTCGGCAGTACGATAGCCTTCGGTGCCTGATGGCTTAATCGTCCAGTTATTCAAGCTATCACCGATGCTTTGCAAGGTGTCGTCTTTTAAATTGGCCAATTCTTTGTCTTTATCCGCCGGCCATAGCAAATCTTGCAAGGCGAACAACAGTTTTCTGGGAAAATACTCTGCTAACACGCTACGAATGCGCTGCTTGGGATGACTCGTTTTGGCGGCAATTAACAGTTTGCCAATATCGACATGAGGGGCAAGATTAATGTGAATAGGCTCGCCCACTTGCCAATAGTTGGACAGTTGCAACATGGCAGGCCCCGATAAGCCGCGGTGGGTAAACAGCATCGGCCGAGCAAAGGCGATACGCTCATTAAATGCTACCACATCAAGGCTTAAACCAGACAAGGCGGCAATCATCTCACCAATATGGCCGGTAAAGGTAAACGGCACCAACCCTGCCGAGGTGGGCACGATACGATGGCCAAACTGTTCGGCAACCTGATAACCAAAACCGGTGGCGCCCATTGTCGGGATGGACAATCCCCCTGTGGCAATCACTAGCGAGGCGCAGTGGATATCCCCCTTAGACGTTTTAACCACAAAATTGGTAATGGGCAGGGCGTTGGCTTGTTCAGTTGCAGTGATGCTCTTGGTCTCATGGTTAAGGTCAATGTTAGTGGCAGTAGCCGTTATGGCATGAACCTCGGTTTTAAGCTGCAGCGTCACGCCAGCTTGGGCGCATTCTGCCAGTAGCATGGTTAAAATATCTTTGGAGGAGTCGTCGCAAAACAGTTGCCCGTAGTCACGCTCGTGGTAGGCAATGCCATGTTTTTCGACCAACCCGATAAACTCCCACGGGTTAAAGCGCTTGAGTGCCGATTTACAAAAGTGGCCGTTGTTGCCAATAAAGTGCTGCGGCTCAACCACATAATTGGTAAAGTTGCAGCGCCCACCGCCCGACATTAAAATCTTTTTGCCGGCCTTGTTGGCATGGTCAAGCACCAGCACCGATTTACCTGCTTTGCCCGCAGTGAGAGCGCAATATAAGCCCGATGCACCTGCACCGATTATTAGCACATCGATTAGCACGTCGATACAAGGGGTCGCTTTGTTTGGCAAAGATATGTTACCTTTTAAAAAAAGAGATTAGGTTTAAACCGAGTATAAAAACAACCACAAATTTCAGTTTACAACACTTCAATAATCTCGTTACACTAAGATGGTCATCTATTGGTTACCAATAGCAATAATGCATAGTCGTGGATATGGCAGACACGACTGACGATAAAAAGGATTTTATCATGAATAACACATTTCCCATCAGTGCCGAGTTTTTAGCACAGGCCAACACCACCCCCGCAGACTATACCCAAACCTATCAAGATTCCATCACCCATAATGATGCCTTTTGGGCAAAGCGTGCCGAGCTGCTCGATTGGGTGCAGCCGCCCACGATCATCAAAAACGTCAATTATGACTTAGACAATTTTAGCATCAAGTGGTTTGAAGATGGGCAGCTGAATGTGTCGGTCAACTGCCTAGACCGTCATCTAAAGGGCAATGCCCTAAAACCTGCCATTATTTGGGAGGGCGACCATCCGTCGCAGCATAAAATCATCTCGTATCAAGAGCTACACGCCGAGGTGTGCCGGCTGGGTAATGCCATGCGCAAAATGGGCGTGGGCAAGGGCGATAGAGTCACCCTGTATTTACCGATGATACCTGAAGCGGTGATTGCCATGCTGGCGTGCGCCCGTATTGGCGCAGTGCATACCGTGGTATTTGGCGGATTTTCCGCCGACAGTTTGGCGAGTCGGATTGTCGATTGTCAAGCAAAACTGGTCATCACCGCCGATGAAGGCTTGCGCGGCGGCAAGCATACGCCGCTTAAAACCAATGTGGATAAAGCGCTGGATATTGATGGCACCGAGTGCGTTGAAAAGGTGATTGTGGTGTATCGCACCGGTTCTTCTGTGCCGATGAGTGGCCGCCGTGATGTGTGGTATCACACCGTTATCGACAACGCTCAAGAGGACTGTAAGCCTGAGGTGATGAACGCCGAAGACCCACTGTTTTTGCTCTACACCTCAGGCTCTACGGGCAAACCCAAAGGCGTGGTGCACACCACAGGCGGCTATTTAACCTATGCACTCTCTACCTTTAGAGACGTGTTTGACATCAAAGAGGACGACGTGTTTTGGTGTACCGCTGATGTGGGCTGGGTAACGGGACATACCTATGTGACCTATGCGCCGCTTGCCAATGCCACCACCACCGTTATGTTTGAGGGGGTGCCGCAATACCCCACTTGGGCACGGGTGGGGCAAATTATTGACAAACATAACGTGACCATTTTATACACCGCCCCCACCGCCATTCGAGCGATGATGAAAGAGGGCGATGCCTTTGTGCGCGAATCGGATCGTTCTAGCCTGCGCTTGCTGGGCTCGGTGGGCGAGCCCATTAACCCCGAAGCGTGGGATTGGTACTATAACGTGGTGGGTGAAGGCCGTTGTCCGATTGTCGACACGTGGTGGCAAACCGAAACGGGCGCCGCGTTAATGACCCCTATCCCCGGGGCAGTCGACTTAAAGCCGGGTGCCGCGATGACCCCGCTTTATGGCATTATCCCTGCCATTGTCGATGCCGAAGGCAATGAAATAGAGGGGCCTACCGAGGGCAACCTGATTATCAAAGACAGCTGGCCGGGGCAAATGCGCACCATTTATGGCGACCACCAGCGTTTTTTAGACACTTATTTTAGCACTTATCCGGGCAGTTATTTTACCGGCGATGGTGTGTTTCGGGATGAAGACGGCCATTACTGGATAACTGGGCGAGTCGATGATGTGCTTAATGTATCGGGGCACCGTTTGGGCACCGCCGAAATTGAGAGTGCGTTGGTGTCGCACCCTGCCACCGCCGAGGCCGCCATTGTGGGCATACCGCACGAGGTGAAAGGGCAGGGCGTTGGCGCTTACGTGATTCTCAAATCGGGCGAGGAGCCGTCAGAGGCATTAAAAGGCGAGCTAAATCGCCATGTGCGCCATGAGATTGGCCCCATTGCCAACCTCGATGCCATCTATTTGGTGGACGCCTTGCCCAAAACCCGCTCGGGCAAAATTATGCGGCGCATCTTACGCAAGCTGGCAGCCGGCGAGTTTGAAGGCTTGGGCGACTTATCGACCTTGGCCGATGCCGATGTGGTAGGCGATTTGATTGCACTGATTAAAGCGCAGCAGCAAGACTAATAACTGAACTTACGCAGTCTTTTAAAATCAAGCAGCCTGTAGCCTGTAGGGTGCGTTCCACGCATCTTTTAAATAGCTTAGTCAATTGAACTGACGTAGGGGTAAAACGTCAAAGTCCACCTTGCTGACGTTATTATCGCCGTGGGCTATCGCTATCCCTCGCGATTGTGTGAACGCCTCATATGCTGGGTTATAAGCCCAGCCTACGCTTGCTACATAGATTCTTTACATCTGCCTATCGAACAATTAGTTACTCAACGCTACATTAATAATTAAATCCAAAACGTCAGAGTCAATCTGTTGGGTAAACTTTAACTTCCTCGTATCACCTTTAATGGGCTGAACATCTATACCATTTTTAAATACTTCATAGCCAACCAATTGTGCAAACGTATACGAAAAGGACTTCTTGCCACCCTTATATACAAGGCGTTTATTAGTGACATAAAACATACCATCGTCAATAGGTATGATATCTGTTTCACTGGTAAGACGCCCTTTATGTGCGCCTACTTTAAAACTAACACCTTTAGCAATCCGAATATTCATGCCAGTCGACCCGCCCTGGTAACCTCGTTTAACAACTCTTTCTTCAAGTAGGCTAGTACGGGCTAAAAAATGCACTTGTTCATTATCCGTTAGGATTAACCCTGAATTACTAACGATAGGTAAGATGCCATTTTGAATATTACGTAACTGCCTATGGTAGTTTATAACTTCTACTTGTTTTGGTATCTGCTGATTTTCCACAAGTAAAGTTTGCTGAATTTCGAATATATCGCGCTCTTCTTGTTCGGTAATAATGCCATCACTGATGATAGCTTTAAATGCAGCTTGATAGGCGGGTACGTTGACTTTCTTAAAATCCTCTTCTTCAATCCCATACTCTGTGGCCAAGTCATTTATTTGCTGTAACTCTAACTCACTTAATTTGCCATCTTGGCAGACCTCAATCAACTTCTGTTTAAAGTCTTTTTTGTTGACCCACTCCTGCTTTGCGCTGCCCAATTTCTCTGTTAACTTTGCTAACAAGGCCATGTTGCTTCCTTTTATTATAATTATTATGAAACTAAACTATAAACCAAGCGGAGTGCATAGGCAACAACACAAACTTAAGTATCCAATGAATAGCCAGCATAGGCTGGATCAGATTTTTCCAGCCTTAAAAAGGTGCAGAAAAAACGTAACCCACCTGCTTATTTGTTTTATAACTAACATGCACTATGTTTATTTGGCGGGTTACGCTATCGCTAACCCACCCTACGCCATCACACTGCAAGTCGTAGGTTAGCATCAAGGTACAATACCCAACGCATTACAGCAATAGACAATAAAATGTTAGCCAGTACCAATCTCAGCCACGGCAACCGTGCTATAGTCGTTTTTTATTCATTAAAAAGCGACACGCTACAATGACCATTAACCAAAGCCAAAGCCAAAGCCCAATACCAATACCAATCAACATCGCCATCATCGGTGCAGGGCTCACCGGCTTAATCACTGCCGACCTGTTAGAGCAAGCGTTTAAACGTCAAAACAGACCCATCACCATCACTATTTTTGAAAAATCGGCTGGCGTAGGGCGGCTTGCTACAAGGTATCAAACGCCGCCAACAGACGCCATCAGCACTAAACATTGGCAGTTTGACTTTGGCGCGCAGTACTTTACTGCCAAAACGGCAGCGTTTCAAGCGTACCTGCAACCTTGGCTTGATAGCGGTATTATTGAACCTTGGCAAGCCGTGGTAGCCGTATTAGATAGCGACGCAATTGTTGATAAGGCAGTGCAGCCAACCATAACGGCACAGTGGGGCAGCGCTCAACACGAGCAACCTCGCTATATCAGTAGCCCCAAAATGACCACATGGGGGCGAGCCATCGCCAAAAAACTCACCCATAGCACCATCCATTATAAAACCCGAGTGTCACCGTTAGCCGATAATACAGTAGTTAACGCTAGCAAAACCCCGCTAGTGGATATTGAGGGCAATCAGTTAGGCGAATTTGATTGGGTAATTTGCACCGCACCGCAAGCGCAAGCGATTGACTTGCTGGCAAATAGCGACTTTGCACAGCAAGACGCACTAAAAACCCCAACCATGTTGGCGTGTTATACCCTCATGCTAGGCTGGAAATCGCTTAGCGCTATGCCGCAGCGTTTACACGATGCTAAGTGGTCAGTGCTAGAGTGTAAAGTAGCAGATAATGCAGACCATTCAAGCCATGTAAACAGCCGCATATCCTGTTTGGGCAAGGTGTTTATTGAGCATCACAAACCCAATCGTGACCATCTGCTACCCAGTATCACGATTTATGCCGATAATGACTGGTCGCAAGCGCATGTGGATGATGACATAAGGGAAGTGCAAGACCAGCTATTGGACGCCGTGCAACACCTGGTGCAATGGGATGACAGCAGCGCACCCGCCCATATTGACTGCCACCGCTGGCGCTATGCCGCCACCAAAGCGAATCATGCAACGGGTAGGCAGTTGGCCTATGTGGATAGCAAAAAACACTGGATAGTGACGGGCGATTGGTGCGATGCGGGGCGTATTGAAAGCGGTTATAAAGCCGCGAGTCATGTAGTGCAATTACTCGTTGAGGCATAACGGTTCATCAATACGACTTAGTTCAACATCATTGTTTAACGATACGACTGAACAATGATTGAGACAATATTCCGTTTTAGCCTTTGTAGGTGCGGTGCTAGCTGCTACGGCAAGCTTTTGCCGTTATGGGTTGGGTTAGGGTTTAACCATTTTATCATCCGTACTGGGCAATAGACCCGTTACGTTATCCGTTTTGGTGACCAACAACTGGTTGATTTTCAAATTTTCGGTATCGAGTATCTCAAAATGAAAGCCCGAGTGTTCGATGATGTCCGTTTTTTTAGGGATTTTACGCAGCATATACATCATAAAGCCGCTGATGGTTTCATAATTTTCAGCGCCCGGTAAATTGACGATATTTAAGGTGCGAATCACATCATCAATCGGGGTCATCCCATCAATCAGCCAAGAGTTTTCGGTGCGTTGGACAATAGGTTGATCATCCACCGTCACCAGCTCGCCCATCACAATGCTCATCACATCTTTTAAAGTTATCACCCCAACCACTAAAGCATATTCGTTAACAATGGCGGCAAAGTCCGAGCCGGTGGACTTAAAGGTTTCTAATACATCAAACAAGGTGAGCGTATCGGGGATAAACAACACCGTGCGCAAAATAGAGGGGTCGGTCAGCTTAACCTCCTCCTTTTTGATAACCAACGCCAAAAAGGTACGCGATAACACATAGCCAACGGTTTGTTCTAAATCGTCCTCTAGGCAAACCAAAAACTTGTGATGCGGCTGTTGAATCATCGTCTCAACAATGGTGTCATGAGGCGTGTCGACATCAAAGTAGACAATGTGCTCACGCTTGGTCATCACCGAGGTGACGGTGCGCTCTTGCATCTCAAAAATGTTTTCAATCAGATGATGCTCTTGGTGCTTAATCACGCCCGCTTGGGCGCCAGCATCCATCACTGCATAAATATCCTCAGAGGTCATATCATCTTGACGAAGGGTGGACACGCCAAACAGTTTAAACAATAAGTTGGCGCCGCCATCAAATACCCAAATTAGGGGTTTGAAAATAAAGATAAGCACCATCATTGGCCGCACCATTTTAACCGCTAAGGTTTCGGCATTGGACATGGCAAAGCGTTTGGGCATCAAATCGGCAAACAGTACAAACAAACTGGTAACTATAATAAATGACAGTACTGAGGCCAGCGCCTCAATGTGTACAAGGCTTAATAAATAAGGGCTAATGGCCGACTCGCCCACCACACCTGCCAAAATGGCGACTGCGTTTAGCGCCACCTGTACCACGGTGATAAAGCTGCCGGGATTATCCTGCATGCTTAACACTTCAAGGGCTCGAATGTCGCCCTCTTTTGCCATAATTTGCAGTTTAATGTTGCGGGCAGAGGCTAGAGCAAGCTCTGAGCAGGAGACTAAAGCGCTCAAGCTGATTAGTATGAAAATACAGAAAATAGCACTCAATAAACTCATGGGGCGGGCACTCTTAAGATGCAACGGTCAAAAATAAGGGTAAGCAATACAGGTAGGCTTAAGCAACAAAGAAGAAGCAACTACAATAAATAAGCACATTAAGGATATTATTGGTTGGTGATTATAGCGTCGTCATTATAAGCCATCTGTTATGCAAATCATTGCGCTTTCCCGTTATAATAAGTAGTCAACCTTGATTATTTTGTCAGCATCGCCATAATAAAAGCATATCACCACATTTTGACTGTCTATTATTATTGCCTATCGTTTTAATCGAATGCTAACAAATTATTCGCCCTATACCCTATATGAGGTCATCCTATGACTGACAATGCCCCAAGCCCAGCTAAAACCCTAGACCAAGCCCCAAGCCCAGAATCAGCGGCAAACAATGCCAGTAATATTACCATTACCGAATCGGCGCAAGCGTATTTAGCCGAGCTGCTCGCTAAGCAAGACACCGCAGGCATTGGGGTGCGTATCTTTGTGGAGCATCCAGGTACGCCGCGTGCAGAATGTTGTATGGCGTATAATCAACCGGGTGAAGAAGAGCCCGAGGATTTACAACTGGCGTATGCGCACTTTACCGCCTTTATCGATGCTGCCTCGATTCCTTATCTAGAAGATGCGGTGATTGACTATAATAAAGACCGTTTTGGCGGTCAGTTAACCTTTCGTGCGCCCAATTCTAAAATTCCGAAAGTGGGTGCCGATGCGAGTGTTGAAGAGCGTATCAATTATGTATTGCAGTCCGAAATTAACCCCGGTTTAGCCTCGCATGGCGGCAATGTGCAACTGATGCAATTAATTGACGAAGAGGGCGTTGGCCTCACCGCCGTGTTAAAATTTGGTGGCGGCTGTCAGGGCTGTTCGGCCGTGGATATGACCTTGCGCCAAGGGGTTGAGGTGCAGCTAAAACAACAAGTGCCCGAATTGATGCAAGTGGTGGATGAAACCGACCACAGCAAAACCGAAAACGCCTATTACTAATTGCCTATTTTGCTCATTGCTCATTTTACTCATTGCTTGTATCCAAATAGCCATTATTGAAACCGTCATAGTGGTCAAAAACTGGGCTATGCTTAGATATAGTTAGATATAGATATAGATAGTCCAATTTTTTGTTATCAACTGCCGCTTATTTCAGAGCGACTGCGACTTTACCTTTATAAGGAAATATGATGAGCGATAATACTGCTAACACCGCTAATGCAGCCAATCCAGCCAATTCAATTAGTAACCACCGCCTAGAAACCCTTGCTATCCATGCCGGTTATCGTGTTGAGCCGACTACCAAAGCAGTGGCGGTACCCATTTATCATACCAGCTCGTATGCCTTTGATGACACCCAGCACGGGGCAGATTTGTTTGACTTAAAGGTGCAGGGCAATATTTATACCCGCATTATGAACCCCACCAATGCGGTGTTAGAAGAGCGAGTCGCTGCACTTGAGGGCGGTATTGGCGGATTGGCGGTGGCGTCTGGTATGGCGGCAATCACCTATACGGTGCAAACCATTTGCGAGATGGGTGATAATATTGTTGCCGCATCAACCTTATATGGTGGCACTTATAACTTTTTTGCTCACACGCTGCCACGTCAAGGCATCGAGGTGCGTTTTTTTGATTATAAAAACCCCGAATCGATTCGTGATTTAATCGACGATAAAACCAAAATGGTCTATGCCGAAAGTATCGGTAATCCGCTTGGCAACATTGTTGATATCGAAGCATTGGCCAGCATTGCCCACGAGTATGGCGTGCCGCTGGTGATTGACAATACCGTGGCAACTCCCGCGCTGTGCAAACCGTTTGAATTTGGCGCCGATATCGTCGTGCACTCGCTGACCAAATATATGAGCGGCACCGGCACCTCAATTGGCGGCGCAATCGTGGACAGTGGCAACTTTGCATGGGGCGATTACCCCGAGCGGTTTCCGTTATTAAATGAGCCCGATGCCAGCTATCATGGGGTAAATTTTGTGAAGGATGTGGGCGCAGCGGCGTTTATCGCCCGTGCCCGCGTTGCACCCTTACGCAATACAGGGGCGGCGTTAAGCCCGCTCAATGCGTTTAGCATTATGCAAGGGATGCAAACGCTCAGTTTGCGCATGGAGCGCCATGTGCAAAACACCCAAGCGGTTGCCGAATATTTGCAGCAGCATGACAAAGTAGCGTGGGTAAAATATGCCGGCTTGCCAGACCACCCTGAGCATGCACTAGCACAAAAATACATGCAAGGTACGCCCTCTGGTATTTTAACCTTTGGCGTTAAAGGTGGCCGTGCGGCGGGCGCTCGCTTTATTGATGCGCTCAATTTGATTACTCGACTGGTGAACATTGGCGATGCAAAGTCGCTGGCCTGCCACCCTGCGACCACCACCCATCGTCAATTAAATGGTCAAGAGCTTGAGCAAGCCGGGGTGAGCGAGGATATGGTGCGCTTGTCTATCGGGATTGAACATATTGAGGATATTAAAGCCGATTTAGAGCAGGCATTGGCCAAGGTTTAGTTTAAGCCGCAATTGCCGCTTAATATTTATGTCAATAAAAAGGTTAGTATCGACAAGATGCTGACCTTTTTTAGTTTAGGGTTATCGTTTGGCAGCTATCCGCGTATCTTGTATTGACGAGTCACAGGGTTATGTTGATAGGCGGGGTCGACATCGTCATCGTTTGAGTCAATTGCTGCAATCGCCTCGACTGCCACACAGCACTGATGGCGAAAGGTGAGCAAAATGCCAAGTTTGGGCACCAGCATCCAAGTGGCAAATAAAGCGGTTGGCAGGTTTTGCTCAATAAATAGTTGGGCGCAGTGGCAACGCGATAGCCCGATATAACCCCCCTTATCAGCTGAGCCATGATTGAGGGAGTAAGGGAGAGAGTAAGGGAGAGGACAAGCAAGGTTGTTGCTATTAACATATTGCATGACAAAGGTACCTTGTTTACTGATGCTGGTATGAGTAGTCATCCGTATTTCAAAGCGTCAAGGCGCTACATGAGACGCACCTTGAGCATGGCGGATAAACGTTAAGGGCGAGCTATCAAGCGACTTTATACCAGTCAATTTTGCGGGTCATCACCATCACGCTGGCAAGCAACACAAAGCAGAACACAGCGCCTAGCAGTAGGTTTAAATCCTCGGTAGTAAGGATGCCGTAAAAAGCGGCGTATAAGCCGGACAAAATGGCGCTAAACATGGCTGCTCGCTTGACGCTGCCTAACACGTAGTAACTGTACCAACCAATTAGCCCAACACAGGCGGTTGCCGCAATGGCATAGGCTTTCCAAAACGCAATTTGCTCAGCAAGCGGCAGCAACAGCACATAAAATACCAGTAGCGCACTGCCCACCAACAAATATTGAATCGGGTGAATGCGGCTTGCTTTGATAATCTCGAATAAAAAGAACGTACCAAACGAGACCAATACCAGCAGCAACGCATACTTCATGGCGCGCTCGGTTTGCAAATACACATTGTTTGGCTCGGCAAAGCTGACGCCAAAGCTGCTGAAACGCACGCTATCTAATTGGGCATTGGTATTATCTGCCGCGACATCAACGGCGGCATCAACGGCATTAATGTCATAGCTGTCTGCATCCAACAACGGCTCATTGAGTAGGCGACACTGACCATTTTTGACGTTTAAACACTGCTGTAAATTTTGGTTATTGGCGATGGTCAGATACTGGTTTTGCCATTTAGCCACAAAGCCATTATTGGTGATGGTTTTATCGTTGGGTAGCGTCGCGCCAATCACAAAGTTGGGGGCATGCCAATTGCTGCTCATGCTCATCTCAAAATTGTTGCCCGTGGGGACGGTGCTTAAACTGGCGATGCCTGTGAGCGGTAGATGGATATCAATAGCAATGGCAGCAGCGTCTTGACTGAGGGTAGATGGTGTAAGGGCAGTGTTGCTAGCGTCGGATGCGCCAAGGTTTGCCTTAGCAACTGCGGTTGCGTTATCAAGTCCAGTATCAATACCAGTATCGGTACCACGTGCTGTTTGGGCGGTTGTAGCGATGAAAGGGGTCTGTGCCTGCGCTGTGCTGTTTAAGCCCTGTGGTTGTTGTATGCTCGCCCGTTTTTGTAAGCGGTTTATCACGCTTGGCGGCAGGGCGACCTCCACATAACTAAGCCCTGTCAATAGGGGCAGTTGCGGGTAGGTGGCTTTGGTTTTTTGCTGGTCAATGGTTACTGTGGGCAAGGTAGCGACGCCGCGCAAGTCTGATACCGGGATAATAAGGCGAGCCTGTTGCCAATGTACCACCTCTTTTGCCACCAATGCTTGGTTTGGCAAGTCATTACTGGTTGCCAGCGCTGTGCCAATATCGGCTATTTGGTAGCGCTGCTGAAAATCTAAATCGCCGTTATAGCTGGTGACGTGATAAATGCCGAGTTGATACTTATCGGTACGCACCGCCAAATGCTGCTTGGCAACCGTTTGCTGCGCCAGCAAGGTTTTGACTTGGGTATAGGCTTCGGGGCATTTGTCTTTTTGGGTCAGCACTGCTGGGTTACAGACTGGCGTTACGGTGGTCGGCACCACCACAAAGGGGGTGATGACTTGCTGTGGATTAACGTTTTGTTTGGCGATGTCTCTGGTGACCGAGTCGGCATAACTTTGGCGCTCGGCAATGACCGAGCTAAACATAATCAGCGCCATGGTAAACAGAAGACACAGGCCGGCAATCATCGACAGTTTGATAAACAGGGTTTTTTGCATAAGGCTTCCTTAACCGATTGCTGCGTGGCAGATGAGTGACACACGCATGAGAAACTTTGAAAAGAGGCTAAAAACGTATCAATGGCATCATAGGACAACCAGAAGGAAGACTGATGTAAGGGGGATGGATTTTTGATGAAATGATGGAATGATGAAATCGGTGCAAACGCCGCTACCGCACCCGATGTCGCTTGAAGTTTTCGGCTTGCTCGAATATCTCTTGATACAGGGACGTTTAGTCAGCTACAAATAGTGCATCTGCAATTTAAACCAAATCCCCTTAGTGTCTGCCACAAAAGGCTGCAAGAGAGTTAAAAACAGTGCAGTAATGGCAACACTTTTGGGCGATCATTGACGGATAAGGGTCGCGCTGATAGATAACCGTTGGAGCAAGAGTCATAGAACTTATGCACACTCCAAAGGGGTGGCGACTGGTTATCATTTATTAGAACGGGCTGTACGTTTGTACTTGTGGTGCTATAGTCAATTCTAAATAAAATAGAGACGTCATGTTCTGACGTGGCACTAGGATGAGTTTTTCTGGCGTGCTGTGCCGTTGCTGGCAGAGGCTGCAAAAAATTCATCCCCGTGCCACTGTATCGCTTTTATATTGAACTCACTATATTAACAATCCCGTCGCCTAAAATTCAATATATTTGAACGCTGGCGTAAATCGTAATGCATCAATATCCACCGCTTGCTATTAGGTAATTTTGAGCAATAATTTTTGTTAGACGATGCGTTATTTTAAAATAAAAAATAAATTTTGAGGTTTTTTATAGCCTATAAAGCCTTGATTAAAAGCAATAAAATAGGATAAACACTGTATTTTTCTAACAAATGGCTTAATTAAATAATGAAAAAATGTTGGATTTTTGTGGGTTTTAATGCTAGTCTTAGCTTTAAATTTTGCTTAATCAATATCATTGTTTCAATAACATTAATGGAGATTCACATTGAAAAGTCTTGTTAGCGTACTCTCATTACTGACACTAGGTATGCTTAGTGTCTCAGCGCAAGCTGCAATTACTCAAGATTCTCATGGTAACGTCGGTTATGATACCTTAGCCGAATGCCAAAACGCTATTGAAACCAATACAGCAAAATTCTATAGATCCAGTACCACCCATAAGCCTTTACTGCGGGCTAATGAAGTGAAAGTGACTCAAGGATTATTGGGCAATTTAGCGCCGCAATATCAGTACGGCACGTGTGATTTGGGAACGGAGCGCCGCGGCGGACGTGATGGCGTGGCTAAAGCCTTACAAGGCAAATATATACCCTATTCTCCGGATATGATGATTAACCAATATGTTGATTCGTCTGGTAATATAGTGCGTGTGTCAATGGAGCAGTGTGATAATTGGTTTAGCGGCGCCTTTCCTAAAGGCATGCCCATCGCGCCGCCACCTGCTGCTGAGCCCACTCCTGAGCCTATTGTAGAACCAGCGCCGCAACCCATACCAAAGCCTGTTGTGCAACCAACGCCGCCACAGCCCATCGTCCAGCCTGCACCCGCACCAGTTTATACACCCGCACCTGTTCCCCCTGCACCTGTGCAAGCAGTTCAGGCAGCATTAGGTAGTCTTCCTGCTTGGGCACCCATTGCTGCAGTAGCGGTTATTGGGATTGCTATTGCCAGCGGTGGTTCTGACTCATCATCTGGGTCATCAGGTACCACAGGTACAACTCGATAAATCTTAAAGCCCACAAGTTAACGACTCATTGGCTAATTGGTTGATGATGGCGTCAAATATGCCTTAAATTTTTTAATTTAGGGCATATTTTTTTATGAGACTTAGAGTTGAGAGCACATGCTGAAAAATAATAAGCCACTTTGTCAATTATTAATACTGTTTGGGGTATTGGAGGTATTGGGAGTAATCGGGTGTAGTGCCAAAACCGGTTGCACAGGTGAGCGTACGCAATGCTTTGCAGCGTCGACGGGTTTTTTGAAAAACAACACCCAAAATCCTGCGTTAACTCAAAATTTTAACTATATGAGAGTGTCAATGAATGGGCAGGTTGTCTGGTTGGCCCAAGGCGCTACAGACCAATGGCCGGCTGCTGATACCAAGGTATACTACAGTGCAGATCGCTCCGTGTTTAAATGGGCTAATGGTCGCTTGATATCGGTAACTACCCCTGAGTATAACTGGCGTGAACATACGCGCAAGCCAATCAACTGGGCAGCAGTAAAGCCTTTTAAGTTTATCCGAGACATTGATACGGTTGAGGGATTAACCGCTAAAAAAGAGCAGCGGCAACTGACGAGCAGCGTCATCCCAAATCATGACAGCTATGTCGGGGATAAAACACCGCTTCTTTGGATGCATGAAACGGGTATCGCGACCTCAGCAGCAATGAGAGATAGCCCCTCCTATGATAATTGGTATGCGTTTAAAATAAACGACTTAAGTGAGCCGGTGTATGGACAGCACTGTCTATCAAAAAATTATTGCCTAGCCTGGCAAGTATGGACGAAGTCATGACCCCATATAACCTTAGTACCCCGCCCAATTTAAAGTATCAGTCTATCGTCTTTGCGTTGATGGCCGGTATCAGCTTGCCCAGTTATGCCGATATTGCAAATACAGCTGATGCCTTAAACACAGCGCAAACAGTCAATAAAGCAAATGACTTAAATTCAACAAATAGCGACAATGCCGCAGATGTGCTACCACTTCAGGGCAATGACACTCATACCAATGCTGAGTCTGTATTTGTGGATGACAACAGCCGTATCCTATCAAAAAGGATAATCTCTTCCAAACGGCAGCGTCTGGGCGAATGGCTCAGTCAAGAGCTTGAAACAGACAATCGGCACTATTATGAGCCTGCAACCCTGTGGGCAGCCAGCTCAGAAATTAAACCTCAGCAGCTGCAACAAGCAATGCTAAGCCAGAGAATTGAGCAGTTAGCGCTTAAAAATGCCTCAAGTCGACAAGCGGGTTTACGCGCTTTACAGCACTGGGTGACGTCATTAGACGCTACAGGGCGGGTCGTGTTGCCTAAACAAGATGCGCGCTACCTACAAGTCAACCCGAGCGTTGAGCCTGTTGTTGCGGTGGGCGATACACTGATAATGTATCAGCGTCCTGATACGGTTACCGTGTTGTTTGATGAGGCTAAGGCGTGTCAAGTCAGCTATGATGCCGGGGTGAGAGCCAAGGACTATATTGACAGCTGTATGCTAAAGTTAGGCAAAAAAGTACAAGTCGATACAGCCTATCTTATTTTAGCCGATGGCACTGTGCACGCTATTTCACTGGCAAAATGGAATGCCAAGCAGCAGATGGCGCCTAGTGTCGGCGCATGGTTATGGGTACCTAATGCCGCCAATCATTGGTCTGATGATTTGGCAACACAGGTTGCACAGTTTATTGCCACGCAAGGGATAAATTTGGCAGCGCCTAATGGTCAAGATAACACAGTGGTTCGCCTTGTTAGTCAGCAACCCGAAACAGCAAGAGACTTACCCATCAGTTCGAGCGATTGGGGGGTAGCAGGGTTATTACAAACGCCCAGTGCACGTATGCAAAAACAGGGCTCGCTTGTCACCCATGTGTCGCATGTGTCGCCTTATACTCAATACAATATATCACTGCAACCTTTTGAGCGGCTTGAGACCACTGTGCGCTATAGCAATATCAGTGGGGTGTCTTATGGGCCAGTGAGCCCTGAGCAAGATTTAAAGGATAAGTCTTTAGATGTGAAGTTAAAGCTAGTCAATGAGGGTCACTGGTTACCAGAGGTGGCGGTTGGCTGGCGAGATATGGCCGGAACTAGCTTGTTTGCTGGGGAGTATGTGGTGGCCAATAAGCGCTATGGTGACTTTGATGTGAGCTTAGGGCTGGGTTGGGGTTATTTGGGTGCGCGGGGCAACATTGAAAATCCGTTAGGCTCTATTGATGAGCACTTTAAACAGCGCGAGGTGAATCAAGTAGGACAAGGGGGTAAGTTAAGTGCAAAGTCTTGGTTTACAGGCTCAAGCTCTCTATTTGGCGGTGTGCAATGGCATACGCCTTACGATCCGCTGACCTTAAAAGTTGAATATGATGGCAATGACTATAAAAATGAACCTTATTCTAATACCAATTATAATACCAAAAATATTCCCGTCAATGTCGGTCTTACTTGGCAAGATAAGGATAGAGGGGTAGCTGTAAGCGCCGGCTTCGAGCGTGGTGATACGGTAATGCTTGGTGTCAGCTTGCAAGGTGACTTAAGCACGCTTGGGCAAGTTAAACCCAAAGCGTATCAAGTGCAAAATTTACAAAAGCTGCCCAACACTCAGTATTCAGGCCTAAAGTATCGTATTAATTTGGGCGCTGTCAACGAGGGCGGTAGCAATGGGATTGATGATTCTATCAATACGCCATTACTCAATGCCTTCTCGCAAGCAACAGGATGGCGCGCAACAGATATCACGATGCATCAAGGTGAAGTGCGGCTAAATGTCGACAATTACGGCGGCGTGTTTATCAATGAGCGTCTACAGCAAGGTATGGAGATTTTGCGTCAAGCACTGCCTGCTGACACCAAGCTTATTCATATTCAAGTATCGCGCTATGGCGAAGCGGTAGGCGTGTTGACCATTAACCCGCAAACATGGTCGCAGCAGTATTTACAGTTGCTGCCACCCTCACAGCGCATTGAGCATCCTGTTACCATTAGCGCAGCAAGCCACCTTGACCCTGAACCTAGCGCCGATGTTGTCGCGCACACTGCATTGCCAAAGGGCACTTTGACTTTTTCGCCCAGCATCCAACAAAGTATAGGAGGGCCTGATGGTTATTTGTATGGCGTTTTCGCCAATGCCAATGTCGATTACCCATTGTGGCAAGGCGCTTGGTTGGATGGTAATGCGCAACTGCGTTTGCTAGATAATTATGATCATTACAGTTACACCGCAGATAGCAAGCTGCCACGAGTGCGAACCAATATTGGTGACTACATGACCACGTCTCGAATATTAATGCCCAACTTGCAGCTCAATCAATTTAAATCCTTAGGGGCGAACTGGTATGGTTTGGCTTACGCCGGTTACCTTGAGTCGATGTATGCTGGTGTGGGTGCCGAGGTCATGTATCGTCAACCCAACCAACCTTGGGCCGTGGGTATCGACTTAAACCACGTTCGTAAGCGCGACTTCAATCAGCATTTTGGTTTGCAAGATTATAACGCCACAACAGGCAATGTCAGTCTTTATTGGGATACGCCGTGGTATGACATTGCTATGAAATTATCCGCGGGTCAGTATTTAGCGGGTGATAAAGGGGCTACCTTAGACATGTCTCGTCAGTTTAACAATGGCGTCAAGATGGGTGGCTGGCTGACTAAAACAGATGTGAGCTCTGAGGACTTTGGCGAGGGCAGTTTGGATAAAGGCATTTATGTGTCCATCCCCTTTGATACGTTGTTTAAACCTTGGGCATCAGGCTCTACGACGTTGGTATATCAACCGTTAATTCGTGATGGCGGAGCGATGCTAAATCGTAGAAATCAATTGATTCAGCTAACATCGCCCCTTGATAAATCAGCCTTAGCGATTAAAAACCCTTTGGCGCCTTAGGGGGTGGTTGTTAACCATATAGGCATCTACCCACTATTTTTGCTAAAGATGGCGAGAGATTAACAAAGTGTGAGTGAGCTTGCCACCGCTACATCATCCGCTGCCAATGTTGATACCAATATCTATGCCTATGCCTATGCTAATACCTGTGCTAATGTTAATAACACTGTCTAATCGTACCACACCTTTATGTTGACATTGGTGCATCAGCCTATTTATAAACTTGTTCGACCTCATCAAAGTTCAAAATTTCAGTGCCATTCACAGGCACGATACGCTCATAATCTTCTGAGGGTTTCGTCCCCTCGAACGTTTTTTTGATGGGGTAATATTTAGCTTTATTGGGTATGACTTGATAGGTTGCCGTATAGGCATAACTTAATGGAGACCCTTCATCATACTCACCACCATTACTACCACCTGCATCGCCTAAACTATAAACATTGATATAGTCATCTTCGGGTAAATGCAGAACCTCCCACCAGCTTTCATCTGTACCCGTAGACGAGACGCCGTTTTCAAAAATACTCCCTACCAGCTTGCTGCCTAAGGGCTGCATACCTTCTGTTATTGCAGTCTCATCAAGCTGTATTCTTCCCCAGCTGCTTGAAAACACATCATCCTTTTGAGTGTCACTGACCAATTGATAAGAGCCGTCATCAAGCGGTTTAAAGGTGTATAAATCTGCCAATGCTTGACAAGCGTGGCAATCAACTACTTTGCCCGAATCTTGATAAACCTGCACTTTTTCGATAATAACCAGATAGCGAGGCTCACTAGCGGCATTTTGATACGCTATGACCGGGTGCATTGCAGCGACAGTTCGTTCTTCACCCTCCACGGCACCTAAACCAACATGGGGCAGGGCGTTAAGACTATCATCATCCACAACAGCATCATTCATTTGACCGTTGTAAAACTCAGGCATGATTTGCTCAAGGCTTAAGTCTGTTAGCTGGGTTTGGGCAATAGCTTGCGCCGAGAAGGCAGGGGTCGCCGAGATGGCAGGCTGTAGGCTTAAGCTTCCTAACGCAATCACCAAGCTAATGAGTATTTTTTTCATAATAAAGTCCTTTTCATGAAAGGGTTAAAGAGACATCTTCGATATCATACCGCTTTTATCGCCACAAAAGCGAAGGGATAACTAAAATTGAATTAAAACAAGGGTTAAACAGGTGCAATGAAACGTTTTAAGTTTTTTATTCAAAAGTGGGGCTAAACAATTGATTAATAATTACATAAATGTGCTAAGTAACAGAACAAATTTAAAATATAATCTGATTTTTGTGGGGTATGTTGTGCTAAACCACACTATAAGATTTCATATTATAAGATAATTTCGTTTTGATACTTATGGTTTATAAAAATTATCCACTCATTGTAAGAGGGCGGTATGAAACGTTTAATGTTAGCCAGTGTAACGCTATGCTGGATATTAATAGGGTGCGACAACAGCACCAATCAAGCGCCGCTTGCCTATGAGCAAGCGTCTGCGAAAGTAGCAGCGAATCATGCCAGTGCAGCTGAGGCTAATGATGGCCATCTAGTTAGGCTGGGTAAAGACGACCTAAAAATTAAAACAGTACGCTCAATGTATGACGACCTGCAAGCGGGTAACGATCTGCCCACTATTTTTGACAAATATGGCGAAAGAGATTTACAAAGTGCCAGGGAGCTTGCCACGGCAAAAGCCTCAACGGACGAGCAAATGTATGATAATGGTATATCGGACTGTGATGAGGTAGGGTGGGAATTAAATTTGTTGCCGACACAAGATTTGGACGTTAAAGACATTATTGAAGTAGATTATAGAGTGCTGAAAAATGGCAACGTCAGGGCCAGCATGATCACCGACCCTTATAATAAAGATGTCGACAGTCATGAGTTTGACATTTATAAAGATTACACTTTTAATTGCGATGCAGACATTTGCAAAGTAACGGACGTGCTAAGCGCTGAGGGAATCTCGACAAAATCTGAAATTAGAAAATATTGTCGTTAAACTAAAATAGTTGATATTAAATGGGCAGTAACTTGACTAGCGTTAGCGTCCTTATTAAAGTGGTAGGGTCTTTAGATACTTATTAAAGGATTTATTATGCTTAAGTAACAGAACAAATTTAAAATATAATCTGATTTTTGTGGGGTATGTTGTGCTAAACCACACTATAAGATTTCATATTATAAGATAATTTCGTTTTGATACTTAAAAACTTATTAGTGCTATGCCTGCTACCCTTAGCCTCTACGGCGTTTGCCGATTCATACTGGGATCACAATGGTTCGGTGATGCGACTGGCAGCAGACGGCAACCATCGTTATTTTTATTACGAGCATCCCACCGTCACCATGCAGCGAGCAGGCGTCACGAGAGGCACTTTGCTGTTTGATGGGATAAAGTCGGGTGATAAATACTATGGCACGGCTCGGGTGTTTTCAAAGGATTGCCAAAACAGCTTGCCCTACAACGTGAGTGGCAACGTGTATGATGGCCCCAAGGTGGTTGTCACTGGCACGCGTGCAAGCTACAGCGCCGGTTGTCGGCCAAATGGCAAAGTTAAAAAAGACGTGCTCACCTTTACGTATATGTATACCGATTAGCGCTAGGATTGTGCGCTTTAAATGCTTATTGTTGACCAGTTAGCACTGAAGACGGATGGCGTTTAAAACAAGCAGCATCCGAAACAAATACCGTTTAAAGTATGTTATAACGTCTAAAATATCTGGAGTGAGATATGGGGATTATCAACGACCGCTATAAAGCGCAGGTCGAAGCCAGTGTGCTGCTCAATAGCAACCCTGAGGTAGATTACGAAGTGGTAGACAACCGGGTGGTGATTCAGCCGCAAAGCTACACCAAGCCGCAAATTTGCGAGGCAGAAAAAGAGACCATACTCGCCGAATTGGCAGACGATTTAAAGCATTATGGGCTTAACATAAGTCATTTAGATGCAAAGCTGCTCAGAGTAAGCGCCGGCGACTTTATACTCGATGTCCCCAAGCAGTTGGTTATCCCGTATGATGATGCTATTTTTGGCAGTATTTTAAAGTATCAGCAGCAGCATTTTCATAAACAGCGCTTTTATAAAAAACGTTAAGTTATTGGCAAAAAAATAGCCTCGCTTCGCACTCACACCTATGAAAAATTTGATAGATAAATCAATGTCTGAGGACGAATTAAAAGCCCGTAATGTGTTATTTATGGTAGGCAATCAAACTAAATATTTGGATGATATGTTTGAGGCTATACTGGCTTAAACATACCTTTAACATTGAACAAAACTTATGTGCTCAAACTTCCAGCCCATTCAAAAACATCAAGCCAAGCTGTTCACCAGCAATCAGCTAAGCTTTGACTTTAACGATGACATTTACCCAAACCAAAATACGCCACTGCTATTTGCCACCCATGAGGATGAGCAAATGCAGTGGCGTGAGGTGCGTTTTGGCATGATACCTAAATGGGCAAAGGATACGAGTATTACTCGCTATACTTACAATGCCAGAAGTGAAACTGTGCATGAAAAACCCAGCTTTCGTCATGCTTGGCATAACAGCCAGTTTGGGCTAATACCGGTACAAACGATTTATGAGCCCAAATACATCAACGGCAAAGCCCAAAGGTGGGGCATACAACAACAAGACAACCAGCCTTTTACCGTCGCCGCTATTTATGAAGTGGCCAAAATCGGTGAGGATATTATCCGCTCTATGTCGATGTTGACCATCAATGCCGACAACCATCCCTTTATGGCACAATTTCATCGTCCGGATGCCAAGAAACGCTCTATAGTCGTTATCCCACCTAAGCAGCGTATGCAATGGCTTCGGGGTGATTTCAAGCACGCCCATGAGTTTTTGCAGCCTATGGGCGATGACTTTGTTGCGCAGCCTGTTTTAAAAAAGCCACGGCAATTAGAAGCAAGCCAAGCACCGCTATTTTAGCCGTAAGCTGTCGGCATCAATTCAAGATAAAACCAACACTAGGTTTAAGTAAGTACATCTCATCCTTTACTTCACCACCAACAAATCAGTCACCCGTGTCGTATAACACGGGCTAAGCAACTGCCGGTTCATCTGCCACCCTTGCTTATCTTTAATACCTTCGCTGGCGATAAACACGGCAGGTTGTTGATTTCTATCTTGCCTAAACCGACTATTTAACTCATCCATGATGGCCATTAACGCCTCTTTTTTGTCTGATTTTTCGCTACCATCGCCACACTCATGACTATCCACAGCCGCAAACATATCGAGTTGCACCTCGTCATGCTGACAAATCCCGCCTAAGATAACCCCCGCCTTGGCATAGCGTACCTCCCGCTTATACACCCTCGCCAATACCTCACGAGCGGCTAACATCATCTGTCTCGTATCTGCTGTCGGGGTAATAAACTGATATTGTCCGGAGATGGACACATACTTTTCTTGTTCACTAAAGGCGCTGTTTTTAGCAAACACATCTAAAAATCCGCACACACTGTTTTGGCGTCGCAGCTTAACCGCCGCTTTAGCAACATGACCACATATCGCCTCGCTTAAATCTTGTTGATCGGTGACTCGGTGCGAGAAGGAGCGTGAGGACACAATTTGTTTTTTAGGTTCAACCGTCTCAATACCGATGCATGCCTGCCCATTAAGCTCTAAGCAAGTACGCTCTAATACCACGCCAAAATGCTGGCGTATTTTGGCAGGTTCGCAAATGGCAAACTGATAAACCGTAGTGACCCCCAATGCCGCTAAGCGCTTTTTATAGCGACTGCCAACGCCCCATACCTCGCCGATATCGGTTATTTGCATTAAGCGCCGTATCCACGGCTCATTATCTAACACGCAGACGCCTTTGGTTGCCGGATACTTTTTGGCGGCATGATTGGCAAGCTTAGCTAAGGTTTTGGTTTGACCAACCCCCACCCCAACCGCAATACCGGTGTGTCTCTCAATCATCTCCTTAATGCTTTTGGCATAGGCTTTTAAATCTTGCATAGCCGCCGGATAATCTGCCAGATATAAAAAAGCCTCATCAATGGAGTACACCTCAACCGTAGGGCATAGCGTCTCTATAGTGTTCATGACTCGATGCGACATATCGGCATATAGCGCATAGTTGGAGCTGAAAACGGCAACGTTATTGTGTTTGCAATAGTCTTTTACCTGAAAGTAAGGGACGCCCATTTTGATGCCTAAAGCTTTGGCCTCACTAGAGCGGGCTACCACACAACCGTCATTATTAGACAGCACCACAACGGGTTTGTGTTTTAGGTCAGGTCTAAAGAGCTTTTCACAGGCGGCATAAAAGCTGTTGCAGTCAACTAGGGCATACACGATAGTCTCCTCATCGAATCAGGGTTTCTCGATAAGCAATGGGTTAAGGTGATAGGTTTAAGGGTGCAGATGTTGTCTGCAGACTAACAAAGTTTAGCCAATTAGGGATAGGGTTAACAGCAAACAGACGACGACTGATGTCGTTTAATTTTAGGTTGATGACAATGTTGACATAGACCGTTAGCAGTGTGGATACAGTTATCGTAATGAGGGGCTATGTCTAAAAGGGATGTGACAGGTGAGTGCAAGAGTCACAAATCAGCCATTAAAAGTCAGGACGACGATTTTGCCCACGGCCGCGTTTGATTTCTCGGATGATATTAATGACCACGCCAAATACTTCAAAGTCGGTGTCGTCATCGATAAGAATATCGGCAAAGTCATCGTTGTACGCTATTAATCTTGGTACAGGCTCTAAGCACAGCTCTTTGACCGTAAACTCGCCAGCAAGCGCACAGACGATAATGTCGCAGTGCTGCGCCTCTAAGCTTCTATCGACGACCAGTAAGTCCTCTGGATAAATACCGGCATTGACCATAGACAATCCGCCCGCCCTGACCAAAAAGGTGGCATTGGGATGACTGATACATAGCTCATTTAGGTCAATACTGGCTTCAACGTAACCTGCGGCCGGGGAGGGAAATCCTGCTGGCACTTTTTCAATATAGTAAGGCAATGGCAGGTAGCTTGCGGGATTGAGCTTGCCGAGTAGCTTCGAGGTCATGATGATTTGGGTCAGGTTAGAGTGAGCATTTTATCATAGCAGGTATAGATGACAGGTTGGTGCTGTTTAATTTGCTTAGGCTTACAATGTGAAAGGTCTTTCTTAAGTCCGTTACGTAAGGCTTGAAACGATAGAACTTGAAACGATAGAGATGGATTAAACCACATGTGTTTAAATCTACAAATGTCATATTGGTTGCGTAAAAGTTAGATAGGCAAAACTTGAGCAGTATTCGAATCAAGCATCGCTATATTTAACGGCTTTTAGTCCTTAATTGATATTTTATAAGAGCTTGCACTGCAATATTTATCTACCAGACTCCTAAGCAATCAGAGTGGGCATCATAAGCAGGGATAAGCAGGGATTGAGCGAGATAATACAGGACAGTATAGAACGCCAGATACAACAAAGCCCTTGATAGTCAAGGGCTTGAGGTTTCTATGAGATAGCATAGAACGCTATGATGGTACCCGGAGCCGGACTTGAACCGGCACACTATTTCTAGCGAGGGATTTTAAATCCCTTGTGTCTACCAATTTCACCATCCGGGCAAAACTTTTAACAACAATTAATAAGATAAAGTATCTTATTAAACTGCAATTTAGTGGGCGTATAGTATAGATAAAAACGACGCTCGTCAACACCTAAAACAACCGCAGACCCTAAAATAACGCTAATTATTGCTCAGTAGGGCTTAATCTGGAGGCTGAGGCCGGAATCGAACCGGCGTAGACGGATTTGCAATCCGCTGCATAACCACTTTGCTACCCAGCCATTTAAGGGGAACAATCATATCAAAAATTGGTTGAATTACAAGCACTATTTTTAATCGTGTAATATTTAGTCACTTAAGCAAACGTAAGGCCGCTTATAGGCTGAATTTTAAGCCCAAGTTCAGTACAATAGACCCATTTTAACGGCCTTTAATGGCTGTACAGACTAAACCTGCAAATGTGCACACTTATTAACTGATTATCGGGTATCAATAGGGCAAACTATGAGCGCAATGACATTAGATGGCAAAGCACTGGCACAAAAAATTGAGCAAGTCTTAATCTCACGAGTGGCTGCCATCAAATCGAGCACGGGGCGTACCCCAATTTTAGCAACCATTTTAGTAGGCGCAGATTCCGCCTCTGCCACTTATGTGCGTATGAAGGGCAATGCTTGCCGACGAGTGGGCATGGAGTCTCTGCGGGTTGAGATGGATGAGTCAACCACGACTGCAGAGTTGCTAAGCAAAATTAACGAGTTAAATCATAACCCAGATGTGCACGGAATTTTGCTGCAACATCCGGTACCTGCACAGATTGATGAGCGCGCCTGTTTTGATGCGATTGAGTTGGCCAAGGATGTGGATGGGGTAACGGCGCTAGGCTTTGGGCGAATGAGCATGGGCGAGGCCGCTTTTGGGTCGTGTACCCCGCAGGGCATTATGTATTTGCTTGAGCATTATGGTATTGAACTTGCAGGAAAGCATGCAGTGGTCGTAGGGCGCAGCGCTATTTTGGGCAAGCCAATGGCGCAAATGCTGTTAAACGCCAACTGTACCGTGACGATTTGCCATTCTAAAACCCAAAACTTGCCCGAGCATGTTGGTCAAGCCGATATTGTTGTGGGCGCAGCTGGTGTGCCAGAGCTGGTTAAAAAAGCATGGATTAAACAGGGTGCCGTGGTGGTCGATGCTGGGTTTCATCCCACTAAAGAGGGCGGTGTGGGCGATATCGAGCTCGATGGCATTGAATCAATAGCCGCCGCTTACACCCCTGTACCGGGCGGGGTGGGGCCAATGACCATCAATACGCTGATTCGGCAAACGGTCGAAGCAGCCGAAAAATATAGCTCGGTTTAACAACGGCTGCTATGGCCGTTCTTGACGACTTTTTATGAGTCGATTTTTACCAATAATACTATGTCATTGATCATCATCATCTATAACCCTATAACCCACTCTCACACCGCACAACAGACAACAACACCCCACTGAAACCCTTTATATAAGGTTTGGCGTATTATGAAAGCTGACATATGGAACGAGAAGATACAGAGTTTGGGTGAGATGCTGGTGGATATCGGCCATTTAGTGGCGCTATTTTGTATTGGTGTGGTGATTGTTTGGGCAGGTTACGGCGAGTTTGTGACCATTGTGCAAAAGGGCAGCGCTGATCTAAAAGATATTTTGATGTTATTTATCTACCTTGAACTATTGGCAATGACGGGTATTTATTTTAAAACCCACCGGCTACCGGTGCAGTTTTTGATTTATATCGCTATTACCGCTTTATCCCGCCATTTGGTCATTGATGTGCAAGCAGTATCAGACACTTATCATCTATGGCTACTCTTAACCATTACCGTGTCTATATTTGTACTTAGTATGGCCATTGTGCTACTCACCTGGACGGCAAACCAGTTTGGTCGCCCCGAAGACAATGTGCAAAAGCGCAAAATGGATAGGCTTAAGCAGTAGTCATTTGAGGCAGTAGCGCGTTGTTGTGACACTGCTACACTACAGCCAGCCCGATTTTTGAAACTTGCGGTACAACATCATACAAGTGCCCAAAATAAGCCCGAGTACAATAAAATAGGCATATTTGATATGCAGCTCTGGCATAAAATCAAAGTTCATGCCATAGATGCCCGCCACCGCAGTTGGCACCGCTAAAATGCCCGCCCAAGCCGCAAGTTTACGTACCACCTCGTTCTGTCCCATATTGACAATCGCCATATAGGTGTCCATCGCCACACTGAGCATCTCGTTTAGACCGTTGACAGCATCTAGTGCCCGCAACAGATGGTCATTAACATCGCGAAAATATGGTTTGGCAGCATTGGGAAAGGATGAAACCAACTCATTTTTTTTATGATTGATAAAGAAATTACAAATATCTTGCACAGGTAGCATCACTGCCCGCATATGCACCAACTGCGACTTTAACATGTACAAGCTTTTGAGCGTCGATTTGCTAAACTCATGAGAGAAAATATTGCGCTCTTGTTCGCGTAAATATTCGCCCAAACTTTCGGTAATCGGCAAGTAGCTATCGACCACATAATCTAAAATGGCATGCAGCACAAACACCGGCCCCATGCGCATTTTATCGGGGCGTTGATGGCAATAAGCGCGCACCGGTGCATAGGACGCCGACACCCCAGTACGAATGGCAATAATATAGTTGCCGCCCATAAACATAGCGGTAGTGCCATAATGAATATGGTTTTGCGCTAAAAAGGCGGTGCGTACCACCACAAACACCGTCTCATCGCCATAGCTTTCCACTTTAGCCCGCTGATGTTCGGCAAAGGCATCCTCTAACGCCAATTCATGTAAATCAAACGCTTTTTGAACAGTTTTAATAGTCTCGATGCTGGGGTCATACAGCCCAAGCCATATAAATCGGTCTTTATGCGCTAAGGTTTTACTGACCGACTCTAAGCCAAGTTTTTCGATAAAGTGACCGGATTTACGCGAATACGCACAACAGTTGACAATCTCATTGACCCCAGAGCGTTCAAAATCTTCTACCCGCTCGGCATCTGGGTCGTACACCCGCATATTGCTCGATAACAGATTGCGAGCTGCTGCCGTGTCTAACCTCGACTCGTCCGTAAATAAGCGGGTTTGCTCTAGATGTTTTGGATAGAGGGGGTCCTCAAGGTTAAGCTTAGTTGGCACTGTGGCTTTGTTTTTATTCGGCTTAACCGCCACTTTGTTTGGAAGGCTAGTCTTATGCTTTGGGTTGTTGCTATTGTTAGTATTATTGACAATAGTGTCAATAGTGTCGCTACTGTCAATAGTGCTACTATCGATACTATTGTTATTATTGCTACTGTCAATAGTGTCGCCACTGTCAATAGTGCTACTATCTATACTATTATTACTGCTACTGTCTGGAACGCTATTGTCTGGTTGGTCTGGTTGGTCTAGATGGTCTAGGCGCTCAGCTTCGTTAGCGTCTACATTTTCGGGATTTGTCATTAGCGCCTCCCCATTAAAATAGTCGACTGGCATCCGTTAGCCAGTTTGCTACCAACTTGGTTGATGTCGATACCACCAAGCTTACCGCTTGTCGCTTCTAAACACTTATAATGCATAGCTTTCTAAAACTTGTAGACTCACCAATTCACTTAAGCTTTCATGACAGGCCTCAAGCTTAATTTTTGGCGCCATACCAAGTTCTAACGCCTCAATCCAACGTAGGGCGCAAATGCACCAATAATCGCCTGGTTGCAAGCCTTTAAAGTTGTACTCTGGAATCGGGGTGATTAAATCGTTGCCGCGCTCGGCAGAAAACTGTAAAAATTCACTGGTCATTTGGGCGCAAACGGTATGCAAACCTTGGTCTTGAGGGCCCGTATGACAAAATCCATTACGATAATAGCCGGTAATGGGGTCAAAACAGCAGCTCGCAAGCGGCGTACCGAGCACGTTGGCTTGGTTAAGATTAGGGTCGGGGTGATGAGATGACATAAGGATAAGGCTCGATAGGTTGCAATAAACTAGGAAGATAACGCGGTGGGTTGGTAGATTTTACAGATATGGCACCAATATAAAAATAAGCTAGGGCCACTTTTGGCAAATAGTAACACATTCAGACCACTTGCAGGCAACCAACCTGGCTAAACAAGCGAGCTTTACCTATTCCTTGTAAAGACAGGTTATTGTCTAACCGCCCAATAACGGCCAATAACGGATTGAGAATATTAGACTGAGGGTTCGCTAGGCGAAAGCATTAAGCTATGCTAGACTTGATAGCGAAAAATATGCCTGAACAATCGACAATAAAATAATAAGTCTATCACCAAAACATCCATACTCGGCTAACTAGACAACGTTAACACAATCCGTGCGCCCATCTATTATTATAAGAGTAAAAAAGCTGTATTCATCCAACTTGTTGACTAGATAACCCATATAATAACCAATCCATATATCAACCAACTATTAAAATGGTGTATTTGGCCTTTGCACCTTGCTGCCACACCCAACAAGGATTACTCGTGTCTGACACTTCTATAACCCCAAATCTCGTCTCTAATCCTAATAGTCCTACTGCGCTATCCTCTAAGCCCGCGGTTGCTACAGCAGACCAGCAGGTGCATCGCGTGCCTAATAATCTGGCACATGCGAGTGATATTGACAACATATGGCTATTGCCGGATGGGGTCAGCGATTTGTTGTCTGGTGAGGCGCAAAAACAAGAGTGGCTGCGTTATGAGCTGACCCAATTATTGGCCAATCGTGGCTACGAGCTGATTTGCCCGCCCATGATTGAATTTACCGAATCGCTCTTGGGCAATGCGTCAGAGGATTTAAAACGGCAAACGTTTAAAATTATTGACCAATTGTCTGGGCGACTGATGGGGGTGCGGGCGGATATTACCCCGCAAATATCACGTATCGATGCGCATTTAACCAAGCTTGGCAAAGCGGATGCCATTGCTCGCTACTGTTATGCTGGTCATGTGATACGCACCTTGCCCAATGGTTTGTTTGGGTCACGCACGCCACTGCAATTGGGCGCAGAAATTTTTGGTTGCGATAGTCTTGATGCCGACCTTGAATTGATGGATGTGTTATATGGCTTGCTGGCTACCTTAGATTTACAAAAAAAGCTGCATATTGATATCGGGCATGTGGCGATTTTTGCCCGTCTAAAAGCGTTGGCAGGCTTATCAGCAAATCAGGCTGCTGCGCTTATTCGCCTGTATGCCAACAAAGCCTTGCCCGAGCTTAACAGTGTGTGCGCCACTTTGCCAATGGGCAACGATTTCTATCAGCTAGCCCTATATGGTCACGATGTGGCGACGCTGAAAACCACCCTGTCAGCTAGCGCCAAAAACGATGCGGTTATCATGGCCGCCATTGATGAGGTACAGCGCCTGGTGGCCCATATTAAAACGACCTACCATGGTCATGTGAGCGTCGATATCACCGAGCTTGGCTATCATTATCATACGGGCATTGTGTTTAATGGCTATTTTGGCAGCGAGTCGCAACCTGTGGTGCGGGGCGGACGTTTTAACGGTCAGCTCAGCGCGTCGCACGTGGGCGATGAGCAGGAGTCAATCGCCACCCGCCAAGCCACAGGATTTAGTTTGGAGCTCACCCGATTACAGCGCCATATTACTTTGGCGACGCCTAAACTGGTGCTGATTGACTATGCCGATTGGCAACGGATGACGGGAGTTTTAGACTCAACTTTAGGCCCAGTGAATGCCAGCTTAAAGGGCGCCGATGATGCCAAAGCCACAAGCGTAGACACGGGCGCAAACTTTGCAACCTTAATGGCTGCCCTAAATCATCAGGTAAGTGCGTTACGCCAATTGGGGGATCGAGTGATACGGCCACTAAGCGCAGTGGATGTGCCGCATGATGTCACCCATCATTTAGTGCTGCAAGATAATCATTGGGTACTAAAAGCAGTTGAATAATAAAGGCGGTTGAATAATGAAAGCGTTAGATAATTAGGACTTACGCATATTAAGATAATATGACGACTGGCAATTATTTTTGCATCGTCTAAAGGTAGAGCGAAGCCGCTCCAAAAATAATTACCGTCACTTTATGACGCTGTTCAATCATATTTTGGGTAAGTCCTAATAATAAAGGTTGGCATATAAATTTTTAATCTTGAGTTATCACGACCTTTTTATTAGTACAAAGCTGCTAATACCTAGTTGCAAAGACAACGTTTCTAGTACAATCTAGTTAAGCATGGGTTATTAAAATTGACTCCGATTTTATGCGCCTTTTTTAATGGTTTTAAAGTTTCAATTAAGCGGTTTAAGGATGCATTATGGGTAAGAATGTTGTGGTACTCGGTAGCCAATGGGGCGACGAAGGCAAGGGTAAAATTGTTGATTTACTCACCGAAAAAGCCTCGGCAGTGGCTCGCTTTCAAGGCGGTCATAACGCAGGGCATACATTGGTTGTGGATGGCAAAAAGACAGTCTTGCATCTTATTCCATCTGGCATCTTGCGAGAGGGCGTCACCTGTTTTATTGGCAACGGCGTGGTACTATCGCCCGAGGCGTTGTTGATTGAGATGAAAGAATTAGAGGCCAATGGTGTGCCAGTACGCGAGCGGCTGAAGATTTCGCCAAACTGCCCGCTTATCTTGCCGTATCACATTGCCCTCGATCAGGCGCGTGAGGCCAAACGCGGCAGTGGTAAAATTGGCACAACGGGGCGGGGTATTGGCCCGGCTTATGAAGACAAAGTGGCGCGCCGTGCCATTAAACTTGCCGACTTGTTTCGCGCCGATTTAAAAGAAAAGCTGCGCAATTTGATTGAGTATCATAATTTTCAGTTGGTGCAGTATTATAAAGTCGATGCCATCGATTTTGAGGCGACTTATGCCTTGTGCCTAGCATGGCAAGAGGCGCTAGAGGATATGGTGTGCGATGTGACCGAAGCCTTAAATCAGCGCCGTCTTGCTGGCGAGAATTTAATGTTTGAAGGGGCACAGGGCACCTTACTCGATATCGACCATGGTACTTATCCGTTTGTCACCAGCTCAAGCACCACAGCCGGCGGGGTGTCTACGGGCACCGGTATTGGCCCGTTATATCTGGATTACGTTTTGGGCATTACCAAAGCCTATACCACACGAGTAGGTAGCGGCCCTTTTCCGACCGAATTGTTTGACGATGTGGGAGCGCATTTGGCCAAAGTGGGGCATGAGGTTGGGGCAACGACGGGACGGGCGCGTCGCTGTGGTTGGTTTGACGCCGAAAGCTTGCGCCGTGCGGTGGTACTCAACTCCTTATCGGGCATTTGCCTCACCAAACTTGATGTATTGGATGGGCTTGAGGAGCTGCGTATCGGCGTGGGTTATGACATCCCCGCCACCGAGCTGGCAACCGCGCATGACGGTGAGTTTTATGAGGCGGTGACGCCTAAGTATGAGTCGTTGCCCGGATGGCAAGGCTCCACCGTTGGCATCACCCACTACGATGACTTACCCGAGGAGGCTAAGGCTTATATCAAACGGATAGAGCAACTCATTAATTGCCCGATTGATATTATCTCAACCGGCCCTGACCGTGACGAAACCATTGTACTGCGTGACCCGTATGATGCTTGATTTTCAATAGTTAATGTTATCTCTATCGTGTCAGGTTCCTAATCAACTCTACACAACTGGTTAACATTGCAATTTTAGAATCATTCAAATCACTATAAAAACCCTTTGTTATGTTAGTAACATAGGGTTTTTTATATTGAATAACTCTTAAAATATATTCATGAATAAAAGTTGATTAGTTTTATTAAGTAGGTAATATATAAATCTACTTAACATACTGTCACGATACGAAATATTAGTCATAGAGCTTGCTCCTCATACTACCAAAGTTGCCTTATAACGCTTACCATGACTTTGTGCCTGTTCGCTCTCCTCTCATACTTACTATTTCTAAGGCTAACTATCATGTTGTTATCTGTTATTCAAAAAAAACATATATAGCGGGTTATTTATCGCTTTTTCTGCGTCAGCCATGCTGTTATCAACAGCCGCCTCTGCTCAAAATTGTGATTCACCTCGTAACGACTTTGATGGGCTCTATTGTTTGTCAAAGGTTTATCAAGAAGCGGATAATGACTTAGGGCGCCGCTATAATGACTTAATGGGTTACTTAAATAGCCATCAAAAAGCTATTTTAAAGCGTGGAGAGCTGGCGTGGATACAAGATAGAAATGAGCGTTGTAGCAGATATTTAGAGGATTCTTTCTTGGTTGATATGCAATGTGGAACGTCAACAACCACTAACAGAGTTAACTTTATTAACGAGCGTTTACGAGAATGTCGTGCAGGTAGCTGCCGTACAAGTCGCTTGGGTGAATAAGGTCATTATAAGATGCATGGATTGGTTTTCTAATTGCAAGACCTAAGGTTTATAGTCTATAGTTTGTTCAAAAGTAGATAGATAAGCAATATCGAAAACCGCGTTAATCCTTATTAGCCACGATTACCATCATGACAAAAAGTTAAATAGGAGATAAGCTAAAATGTGTTCGCTGCTAGCGCAAAAAGTTTAGAGAAAAGATTTTAAACATTAAGCTTTGACGGTGTTAATTTAAGGGCGTTGGCTTGTTGTAGCCGCTGTTGCCCTGTCCAATGCCTTGCAAATTGATACGCCACTCGGCCCGAGCGCCCGCCACGGCTAGATGCCCATAGTAAAGCTTGCGAGCGAACCTTATCATCCCAGCCTAGCCCTTCGCTTTGGATATAGTGCTGGGCAATTTGCAAATAAGTGGCCTGATTCATCGGGTAAAACGACACCCAAAGACCAAAACGGTCCGATAATGATACCGTTTCATCAATGGTCTCATACGGATTCACCGCATCGGTTTGACCGTCATAAATGCTTACATTGTCTTGCATCAGTTGCGGCAGTAAATGGCGGCGGTTGCTGGTGGCATATACCAGCAATTGGTCTTGCTCGGAGTCCAAAGCCCCCTCAAGCACACTCTTTAGGCTACGGTAACTCTCATCTTGAGCATCAAACGCCAAGTCATCGCAGTAAACGACATAACGGCAAGGCTTGTCACTTGGCTGCGTACCATCGGCGCCAGTTGTCGCAGCAATAGGGTGGTCAGCTAAAGCTTTGATGGCTTGACGAATTTTATCCAAGTGTTTTAGATCATCACGGGCCACTTCAATCATCCGTAACCCCTCGCTATGAAACGTATTTAGCAGAGCCCGAATTAAAGACGATTTGCCTGCGCCACGTGTACCGGTCATTAAAACGTGATTGGCAGGATAGCCGGCCAAAAACTGCTGGGTATTTTGCACCACTTTGTCTTTTTGAATGTCGATGCCCAGCAAATCGGCAAGGGTTAACGAGGAATTTAGAGGAATCGGTGCAAGGCTCCCTGTATCGCCTCCCACCCAGCGATAGGCCAATTGCTGCGGATTAATATGCAGCGGCGCTGTGGTATGCTGGCGCAAATAAGCGCTTAACAATTGGGTTAAGGTAGCATCTAGATTTAAAATATGACTAGAATTCATCACAGTGGCTCGATAGTTAAATGGTTTGATAAAAAGATAGAATATAGGATTGGTTGCTTGCTAGCTTGCGGTTTAAGCCGCGCTGTTGCAGTCACCTAAATCATTTACATGGCTATATCCATTAACAAGTTTAATGGTACTATCAAAATCACTGCTGAAGATTAATGACAACTAAATCATGACAACTATCTGCGTAACACAAAGCCATAAACAGCTGCTAAAACTGCTCACCAATAAGCTTATTGCTCAAGGCTATCTCACGCCTACGCATTGCCGGTTAAGTTATGAGAGCCATCAAGTTGAGGCAAGCCAGCAAACGCATGACTTAAAAGACAACCAGCCTATCTATCAAGTCTATCAAGGGTTAACCAAAGCGGTTTATCAGCAACAATGGGTGATGGTAAAATGGCAGTTGGCTCAACCCGATTTTAAACCGCCAACACCATTGGCGATAGAGCGAGCAAATATTAAACAGCTTTTAAGCCAGCAGCTTCCACAGAAAAAAGCAGCAACAGGGGCGCAACCCATGCTTAGTCGCCATTGCACTCGCATAGTCCCCATTATCTGTGAGCACGATAGCAGCATGACATTAGACACTTTAAGCGACAATCTAAGCGACAATCTAAGCGACAATCTAAGCGACAATCTAGGCGACAATCTAAGCGACAATCTAGGCGACAATCCAAGCGACAATCCAAGCGACAATCCAAGCGACAATCTTAGCGTCAATCCAAGCCAAGGCCACGACCAATCAATATGGGCCTATAGTAGCTTTACCATGCCTTTTATCACATTAGGTAGTGTGCAAGATTATTTTCAAAACAATATTCTTAACACCCAGCCAGTCACGTATGCGCAGAAACATGCGCTTATTATTGCCATAGCCCAGGCAATAGAGGGCTTGCATCAGGCCGGCTGGATACACGGTGATATCAAACCCAGTAATGTTTTGCTTGCTAGCAATGCGAGCAGTGACAATAAGAGGGTCAGCAATGAGCAAGTGGCTACTACCCATACGGCTACTACCCATTATACAGCTTGGCTCACCGATTTGGCCTATGCCGAACCGATAGCAAAAAGGGATACGTTGCTAAGTAAAGAAATAGCGACGTCGCCTAGAGGCACGCCCGCATATATAGCACCTGAATGCTGGCAGGGGCAAGCCATCAGTGTGCAAAGTGATATCTATGCTTTTGGTATTATGCTGTATGAGATTGTGGCAGGCAAGCATCCTTATCAGGCCATTAACCATAGTTGCTGTGCGAACATGGCAAACAAGCCTACCGACAAGCTTAGGGATTGGGCTATGGCACATTGCCAAGCTGCTATTGCGCCTATTGCACCTATAGCCTCTTTAGCAGATAAAACGTTTGAGGATTTGCAGCCGATTATCAATAAGTTATTGGCCAAAAACAGGATAAATCGCTATCAAACGATAAGTAGCGTACGGCAAGATTTGCAGGCAGTAGGGCTTTAAAAAAGCAACCAGTTTTCCCAAATAACAGACAATAAAAAACCTGCGCAAAGCAGGTTGAATATAGGGTTGAGAATCATAAACCAATCATTAAAATGGTGGGGCTGGAGAGACTCGAACTCTCACACCTTGCGGCGCCAGAACCTAAATCTGGTGCGTCTACCAATTCCGCCACAGCCCCGTTTTAACTTGTCGCATTTTTTTGATTAAAGAGTTTCAATCAAATACACTTACTGGGTGCTTCTCAGTGGTTGGTTATTATATACAGTTTATAGAGCTTGGCAAGTCTTTTTTAATTATTACGATGATTTTTTACAAAACGCAATGATATCTCTAAAACTGTTAAGACGTTCAAAACGGCCTAAATACTGATAAGCTTATGGTTCTAAACCCAATTGCTTAATTTTTCGGGTCAATGTATTGCGCCCCCAACCCAAAAGGTCAGCCGCCTCACCCTTACGCCCTTTGGTATAGGCAAGCGCCACCGTTATCAGGACGCGCTCAAACTCAGGTGTCGCGGTTTGTAAAATATCGGTTTGTCCGGTTTGCAAGGCTTGGGTAGCCCAACGCTCAAGTTTATGCTGCCAATTTAGGGGAGCGCCTGCATTGTTTATCGCCTCTGGCGGTATAGCAAGGTTGCCGTTTGGCGCTGCGGTGCGAATAGCGTGAGACGCCGCTTTAGTACTAGCAGCAGGATGCGCGGTAGTCATAGCGGCCGCTGGCCTAGCAACAGCAGAAAAAGCGGATTGGGGAGTCGCTTGCTGCGAGCTTGGTGGATACGAGGGCATAAATGGGTAGCTCACCGGTTTTACAGCCGTCGCCAATGGATTATACAGCGAGTTTGGCGGCAAGTCTCCTGATTCGGTTTGCAAACGACGGGCAAATTCAGTCAGCTCTGGCGGCAAGTCGTCAATCATCACAAAAGCGCCCGTTGCCATCACCGTTATCCAGCGGCAAGCGTTTTCAATTTGACGCACGTTCCCCGGCCAGTCAAAGCTTTGCAGCAACTGCATGGCTTCATTGGATATCTGTTTTTGCTCGGCGTCCATCTCTTTTGCGGCGCGCTGCATAAAAAAATCAACCAATTCGGGGATGTCATCACGCCGTGCCCGTAGCGGTGGCAGGGGTAGCCGAATCACATTTAAGCGATAAAATAAATCCTCACGAAATTTGCCATCTTTGACCAACTGCTCAAGGTTTTGATGGGTGGCAGCAATAATGCGCACATCCACCTGAATGGGTTTTTGACCGCCGACTCGAAAAAACTCGCCATTTGCCAGTACGCGTAACAAGCGGGTTTGGGTGCTAAACGGCATATCCCCAATTTCATCCAAAAATAAAGTGCCGCCATCGGCCTGCTCAAACCGGCCTTGGCGCTGGGTCAAAGCCCCCGTAAACGCCCCTTTTTCATGACCAAACAGCTCGGACTCAATTAAGTCGTGCGGAATTGCGGCCATATTCAAGGCAATAAAAGGTTTTTTACTGCGTGGTGAATGTTGGTGTAAGGCACTGGCTACGAGCTCTTTGCCCGTTCCCGACTCGCCGGTGATGAGTACCGTAATCGGTGAGGTTGCTAAGCGGCCAATCGCCTTAAACACCGCTTGCATCGCCAGCGATTGACCGATAATATTGGTTTGGGTAGCTTGAGCTTGGATTGGTTTGTTTTTGCCCGGTTTATCAATGGCTTCAGTGCCGGTTTTGGGCACGTCTTTAGCAAAGGTTTTGGCAAAAGTGGTGCTATGGTGGTGGTCTTTGGCGCTCGATGCCGGCTTATGGGACGTCGGCGTCTGCTTATCGCTTGGCGGTTGCGGCTTATCTTTAGTGTCTTTAGTGTCTTTAGTGGCTTTGGCAGGCGCGGCTGCCTTAGTTGCTTTAGTTGCCTTATTGGTATGGGGGGTGTTGGATACAGGGTTATCCTCGTCACCGCTATTTAAGTTGACACGATTTGCATCCTCTGCTGTTTTAACCGTATTTTGATTGTTTTCTTGTAGCTCTTGTGCCTCTTGTGCCTCAGCGAAGGCGGGTTTTGGTCGAATTGCTTTTTTAATAATTAAAATAGCATCGTCTAAGTCAAAGGGTTTGGGCAGGTATTCAAACGCCCCAGTCTGATAGCTGTCGACGGCCGATTTTAAATCAGAATGGGCGGTCATGATAACGATGGGCAGCTGCGGAAATTGCTTGTGCACCCATTCACTAAACGACAAGCCATCCATAATCGGCATACGAATATCGGTTAAAATAACGTCCGGTAGGGTGGTGCGAGCCGCGTGGCCATGTAGCACGTCATTGAGTTTTGCCCAAGCGCCCTTTGCCCCCGAAAACACCTCGACATTTAAGCCAGCATCCGTAAAGGTGTCCTCTAAGATTAATCTAAGTGCAGGGTCATCATCGATTAACCAGAGCGTGTTTTTTATTGTCATTGTCTTATCCAAAATAAGGAGGCGGGCGTTATAAAGTAGGCATGTTGCGTCGTCAATCGCTATCATACTCAATCTGAAAAACAACCTATTTAAGGTCAATATTGGGTCCAACACAATAGACCTATTACTTGTAGCGGTTGCACTCGTTTTCGTCGATAGCTTGATTTTCAGATTTGGTACCACCAAGCAAAGCAGGCTGCGCGCTCCATTTGCTAGTTGCTAACACCTAGTTGCCAAAAAGTCATTCATGGTGCAGGCTGCTATACAGGCTAGCCGCTGTCGGTTTGACTAAATGGCAGATAGATACAAAAGGCGGTATTATTCAGCGCTGATTCAACCTCGATAGCACCGCAATGGCGATGCACCATTTCTTGTACCAGCGCCAGCCCTAAACCGGTACCGTTGGCTCTACCAGTCACCAGTGGAAAAAATATGCGGTCGATAATATCAGGGTCGATACCTGCGCCGTTGTCATGCACACAAACCTTTAAAACCTGGCGATGATACGCCGAGCCGATAGTATACTGATATTCAATACGGGTACTGACGCGCAAGGTCGGCTGGTAGTTTGCGGCGCATCTTGAAAAATCCTGCTCGAGCATCGCCTCGCAAGCATTGTTGACAAGATTAAGAAACACTTGAATCAGCTGGTTTTTATCTGCGGTCAATTCTGGCAAGGATAAATCGTAATCACGCACCACTTTGACATCAGGATGCTGGGTTTGGGTTAAAATCAGCACATGCTCTAGCGGCTCATGAATATTAATGGTTTCCCACTGTGGCAGCTGATTAGAGCCTAGTAACTGCCCGATTAACCCGCTGAGACGGTCGGTTTCACTAATCACGATGCCGGCATAGGTGATAACTTTTTTGGCATCGACCAGCATCATCTCGTCATCGTTATCCGCGTCCAACAGGGGCAATGCGGCTATCAGGGGCTCACTAACTAAGTGCTGAGCGTGCTGAGCCACGGCAGCGGTGCGGTTTTGGGCACGCTGGGTTTGCTTGATGAGCAATTGGGCGGCGCCGCGGATTCCTGCCAATGGGTTTTTCACTTCGTGCGCCACCGAGCGCAGCATCTCACGCGCGACCTCGTGCTGCTCTTGTAAACGGTATTCTTTATCAATCCGACTTTGGCGGTTTTTTTCCCATAATTCGACCAAAAAATAGGTTTTGCTATCTTGTTCGACAGGGGTGACGCTATAGTTGACAAATACCGGCTGTATCACGCCCACAATATGCCGGTTATACTCGATAAATGGCTGCTGATAATGCTTGGCATTGGCAAACTGCACCGCCAATTGTGATTGATACAGGTGCGCCTGTGCCTGTTGTTCAGCTAAGGGTTGCCGCTTAGATGGCATGGTTTTAGAGGGCTTAGACTGCGCTTCAACGCCTAGGTTATCAGTATCCGGCAAGGTGCCTTGTGCTTCTGGCTCATCACCAGGTAGGGGTTCAGTCGAGGACAACACAGTGAGGATATTAATCCCTATTAAGCGCGATTGACTCACCGAAAATAGCTGCTCTGTTTGGGTATTGACCCAGCAGATATTTAAAGCATCATCCACCCACACCACACCAGTATATAAATTTTGTAATAAATTCATGTAGTTGGGCGGTTTTGCAAGGTTATTTTGCATAGCAGATTTTGCCTTTTATTGCCTTTAATGGTGTTCAATACAAGTTGCTGTGCTCTTAATAACGCCTATTGTGCAAAAACAGTTCCACTCGCCACTTAAGTGCAGGTAGCGATTATCGGCTTTAAACAGGATAATACAGGTTTATTAAGGGCAGCTAGCGATGCCTGCTATATTATAGTGCAATTTTATCATCATAAAGGTGCATTTTAGCTCAATAGTGTTCATCTGGCTAACTACCATGCATCGCCTTACTGGCTCGCTAGAGCGAGACATGGGCATTTCTGTGTATTCCCATGCATGAATGATGAATAAATCATGCAATACTGGCATAGCGGCCTAAAAGTTCGTACAATGCATCACAGTTAAGACAGTTAAGACAGTTAAGACAGTTAAGACAGTTAAGACAGTTAAGACAGTTAAGACAGTTAACTAGAGCCTGCTGTTATCGTGTAGCGTGCAATTTGCCACTCGCGACCTGCTTTGGGGCGCCTCTTTCAAACCTTTTGATTTTTGTTTAATGATAAGTATTTGTTTATGCCAAGCCAACCGCCATCGCTAATGCCAAGTCCACGCCTATCCGAGGGTGTGTCGCTTTACAATCCAAGTCAGGCCGCTTCTGGTACTGCTAAACCCAGTGCTAATAGTCTTAGTAAGGCTACGGATAACACCAATCCCGCTACGGGTTTGCAGCCCGTGACGCCAGCATATCACCACAAAGCCAATCACAATGAAAATCGCACGATTGAGCAAGTAGGCTTTAAGCAAAGTGGGGAGACCAACAGCCGCCAGCCACACCCCCTGAGCGCTGACGCTACAAATGATAATGGAAAAATGACAGACCAAGCGTCTGCACCCAAGGTCGGTTTTGTCTCTTTAGGGTGCCCCAAAGCTTTGGTGGACAGCGAGCGTATTATTACCGAATTGACCCGTGACGGTTATCAGGTTGCTGCCAACTATGAGGGTGCCGATTTGGTGGTGGTCAACACTTGCGGCTTTATTGAGTCAGCGGTGCAAGAGTCGCTAGATGCCATTGGCGAGGCGATTAACAAAAATGGCAAAGTGATTGTGACGGGCTGTTTGGGTAAAGATGCGCAAAAAATCCGTAATATGCACCCAGCGGTTTTGGCGGTGACCGGCGCTCATGCTTATAACGACGTGATAACTGCTGTTGCCAAACATGCCCCCATGCCCCGTGCTTTAAAAGATGCCAAGCTGTATGACCCCAAGATTGACCTGATTGACGCTGCGGGCGTTAAGCTGACCCCAAGCCATTATGGTTATCTTAAAATATCCGAGGGTTGTAACCATCGCTGCACCTTTTGTATCATTCCTAGTTTGCGGGGCGATTTGGTCTCGCGGCCTATTGACTCGGTCATGACTGAGGCTATGGCGCTAAAAAAAGCGGGCGTAAAAGAGCTGCTGGTTATCTCACAAGACACCTCAGCCTATGGGCTCGACTTAAAGTATAAGACCGCCTTTTGGAATGGTATGCCGTTAAAGTCGAAGTTTTTTGATTTGTGCCAAGCGTTAGCTAGCATAGGAATTTGGGTGCGCCTGCATTATGTGTATCCCTATCCGCACGTCGATAAGGTGGTTGAGTTGATGGCAAAGCCTACCGATAAAGGGGGGTTGTTGCCCTATCTTGACATTCCCTTGCAGCATGCTAGCCCCAGCGTATTAAAAGCGATGAAACGCCCTGCGCACAGTGAAAACACGTTAGCCCGTATTCAAAAATGGCGTGATATTAACCCAGATATCGTCATTCGCTCTACCTTTGTGGTGGGCTTTCCGGGGGAGACAGAAGATGATTTTAGCTATTTATTAAACTGGTTGCAGCTGGCGCAATTGGATAGAGTGGGCTGCTTTACCTATTCTGAGGTAGAGGGCGCCGTGGCCAATGCTTTGCCAAACCCGGTGCCTGAGGCCATAAAAAAGCAGCGCTACGAGCGCTTTATGGCGGTACAACAGCAAATTTCGGCACAAAAATTGGCAGCTAAAGTGGGCAAGCGGATGAGCGTGCTGGTGGATGACATTGATTTAGACGACAATATCGCCATTTGTCGCAGTTATGCCGATGCACCCGAAATTGATGGTCATGTTTATGTGGATAATATTCACGTAAACGGCGTGCTAGCGGTGGAGGTGGGCGAATTTATCAGTGTGATGATTGATGAGGCCAGTGAGTACGATTTATTTGCCAGTTATACGGAAGATGCCTAATCACTGACTGCACTGACTGACGGTTACCTCTTCAAGTAGCGCTAAAACTGCCAAATAGATACCATGGGCATTATCGCTCTAGGCGCTTACGCTTTTTTGATAACCTTTTGCGCATTTATCGGGCATAATAAGCAGTTAATTGAGCATCACTGACAACAAGCGTTCGTGCAAAGCGTCGCCAAAACTAATAAACTTCAACCAAGCAAAGGTGTGTTATGTCTGATAAAAATCCGCAATATTCTCGTATTTTACTCAAGTTATCAGGCGAAGCGTTGGCTGGCGGCAAAGGGATGGGCATTGATAGCGCCGTGCTGGATCAGATGAGTTTGGCCATTGCGCATTTATGTGGGCTTGGCGTTCAGGTTGGCATTGTGGTGGGCGGCGGTAACTTGTACCGAGGCAGTGAGTTGCAAAAAGAGGGGCTGGTTGGCCGCGTGACCGGCGATCAAATGGGCATGTTAGCCACTGTTATGAATGGCCTGGCGATGCGAGATGCGCTAGAGCGGCGCAATATCAATACCCGTTTGATGTCGGCTTTGCCCATTGGCGAGGTGACCGAAAGCTATAGCAGCCGTAACGCCATTCGCTACCTTAAAAATGGCGATGTTTGTGTGTTTGTCGCCGGAACTGGCAATCCGTTTTTTACCACCGATACCGCCGCCTGTTTGCGCGGCATTGAAATCGAAGCCGGCATCATTCTTAAAGCGACGAAGGTGGATGGGGTTTATGATAAGGACCCAAGCCTGCATGCTGACGCCCAAAAGTATGATGGCTTAACCTTTGATGAGGTATTAGAGCAAAAGCTTGGGGTGATGGATTTAACGGCCATAGCGCTATGCCGTGAGCATAACGTGCCGCTACAAGTGTTTGATATGACCAAGCCCAATGCGCTGCTCAATGTGATTATGGGCATTAATGAGGGCACCCGAGTTTTTCATTAATTTTTAAGCTTTTTAAACTTATAGATTTAGACTTATAGAGTTAGGCTGATTTTGATTAATGCTTAATAAAGTTTATGATTAAGCTTAAGATAGAGATAGAGATAAAGACGACAAAGTTAAAAGACAACAATCCGCTACAGACCATAGAGATAACCAGCAATAGCAAATTTAAAGTAAGTAAATAAAGACCCACCTTTTGAGTATTAAGGAATGATAATGATTAATGATATCAAAAAAGACGGCGATGCCCGCATGCAAAAATCCATCGATGCTTTAGAAAATGCGTTTAGCAAAGTGCGTACCGGGCGTGCGCATCCTGGTATGTTGTCGGGGGTGATGGTCGATTATTACGGTGCAGAGACGCCGTTAAATCAAGTCGCCAGCGTCAACGTTGAAGACTCACGCACGCTACTGGTGCAACCCTTTGATCGCACGATGACGCAGGCGGTCGATAAAGCCATCCGTGAAGCGGATTTGGGCTTAAACCCGATGACCGCCGATGTCATTCGGGTGCCGATGCCAGCATTGACCGAAGAGACGCGCCGAGACATGCAAAAACTCGCCCGCTCTGAGGCCGAAAACAGTCGGGTATCCATTCGCAATGTGCGCCGTGATATGATGAGTGATATTAAAGAGTTGGCCAAAGAAAAAGAAATCAGTGAAGATGAAGAACGCCGTGCCGGTGAAGAGATTCAAAAAATGACGGACAAATATATTGGTTATGTCGACAGCCGCCTTGAGAAAAAAGAAACCGAATTAATGGAGGTTTAGCCCCTTGCCAACGCATGTTACGCCCGCATTACCACCCTTGCAGCAATCTTCCGACCCGCAACCCGCAGCGTCCCAAAATTTGTCGCCTGCCATATTGCCTAAGCATATTGCGATTATTATGGATGGCAATAATCGCTATGCCAAGGCGCGTCATATGCCAAAAGGGCAGGGGCACGTGGCGGGCAAGGATGCGCTCGACCCGCTGGTGGAGCATTGTCTTAGTGTGGGCATTAAAGTGCTGACCGTTTTTGCCTTTTCAAGCGAAAACTGGCAACGCCCTGCTGCTGAAGTGGCGCTACTCATGCGGTTGTTGTCCCTCACTATCCATGAGCAACTACCACGCATGCTTAAATATCAGATGCGGCTGCGCTTTATTGGTGATCGCAGCCAGTTATCGGACGAGTTACAGCAGCTTATGGCCGATGCCGAAGCAAAAACCGCCCATTTAGCGGCCATGACGTTGGTGATTGCCATCAGTTATGGTGGGCAATGGGATATCAGCAATGCTGCTCGTATCCTAGCACAGCAGGTGCAAGCCGGTCAGTTGCAGCCACAAGATATTGATGTCGCCAAGTTGGGGCAATATATCCAGCTAGCGGATGTGCCTGAGGTGGATATGTTAATTCGCACGGGTGGCGAGTTTCGGGTGTCCAATTTTTTATTGTGGCAAGCGGCGTATGCGGAGTTATTTTTTACCGACACTTTATGGCCAAGCTTTGCGGTTGCCGAATTAAACGATATGCTGCAAGAATTTACGCAGCGGCAACGCCGTTTTGGCAAAACCAGTGAGCAAGTGATAGGCGCTAAGCTGCCGGATCATCAAGATTCTGATAGCTGATCATTTTATCGCCCAGATTTTGCTAGTGGCTCGTGGACTCACTCAGCGAGTCATCGTTATGAGTAAATTTTTGCCAAGTTATGGCGAATATGGCGAATAGGTCTATCTAAATAGCGGCCACCCGTTTTGTGTTCTATGTAGCAATGACCAAGCAAACCCTATAATCGCTGGGCAATCCGGTCGATGCTGGCTTATTTATGAAAGGTACAAGGCATGTGGACACGCTTTAAGACGGCTATTATATTAGTAATGATTGTCGGTGTGGCGTTGTTTGCCAGCGATACCCCTTATTTAATCCTACCTTTGCTAGGCTTTGGGGTCTGCATCGCGGCGTATGAGTGGACCAAGCTGATGCCAACGTGGCGCCAGCCTCGGTTATATGTGCTGGGTATCTTTTTGACGACCATGCTCACCTTAGGGTTGCCTAGCCTTTGGCCTAAAGCAGCAATATTGTGGCCCATATGGTGGGTGGCAGCAGCGGTTATCTGGCTGATGGCCTTAACATGGGTGACCAAATATCCGGTGGTGACCGGCTGGTATGGCAAGCGTTTAGCCTTATTGGGGGTGGTAATTTTGAGCGCCGCCATCACCGCGATGTTTTATTTATGGCAACACTCACCCTGGTGGCTGCTGTACGTGTTTGTTTTGGTATGGTGTGCGGACAGTGGGGCGTATTTTGTAGGGCGCAAACTGGGCAAGCGCAAATTGTCGCCAAGGGTATCGCCCAATAAAAGTATGGAAGGGCTGGCAGGAGGCTTGGTGACGGGGCTGGTTGTGGTGCTATTAATCAGTGTGTTTAAATTGCACCTATCGGGGCTGACGCTGTTGGCGTTTACGCTACTATCAGCCATGACCATTTTAGTATCGGTGCTGGGCGATTTATTTGAGTCGATGTTAAAACGCCAAGCTGGGGTCAAGGATTCGGGCAATATATTACCTGGGCATGGCGGTATACTCGACCGTATCGATTCGTTATTGGCGGCGGTGCCCATTTTTGCGCTCGGGTTTTGGGGCTTGCAGCAAATGGGTATCTTAGTATTACCCTAAGGCAGCTGGCGACTGTCCAAGTCGTAGCCAAACTGTCAACATTTTCTAGCCCTCCATTGGTTAAGTTGTCGTTAATTGTCCTCGTTTTGTCCACTAGGCGCACGCTTCCTTAGCGGCGCTACACTTTACGTTTTCAAGCATTCAAGCATTCAAGCATTCAAGGTATGTTATGACCCAACGCATTGCGGTACTTGGCGCGACTGGCTCAATAGGCGACAGCACGCTGGCCTTATTGGCCGCCTATCCCGAACAGTTTTCGGTGTATGCTTTATCCGGTTATCGGCGTTTGGATAAGCTGTTTGCATTGTGCCAACAGTTTAAACCCTGCCGAGTGGCAGTGCCTAAGGCGGCTGTCGAGGCGTTTGCCGAGCGTCTGCATCAAGCTGGGTTAACGTGCGAGGTGCTGAGCGGCGAGGCTGGGTTAAATGATATAGCGGGCGATAGTAACGTCGATACCGTGGTTGCCGCCATTGTGGGTGCGGCAGGCTTGGTGTCGACGCTCACCGCAGCAAAAGCCGGCAAACGTATTTTGCTGGCCAATAAAGAGGCCTTGGTGATGGCGGGCAGCTTATTGATGCAGGCGGTTCGGGATAACCATGCCACATTGTTGCCGCTCGATTCCGAACACAATGCCATTTTTCAGTGCTTACCGCCGTCTGTGCAGCAAGATAATACGCAAGTGCATAACCCAAAGTTTGGCATTACCAAATTATGGTTAACGGCATCGGGTGGCCCTTTTTTAAAGCGCACTTGGGCCGACATGCAAGCGGCGAGTGTTAAGGAAGCGGTCAACCACCCCAATTGGTCGATGGGTAAAAAGATATCGGTCGATTCTGCCACGATGATGAATAAGGGGCTCGAGCTTATTGAAGCGTGCCATCTGTTTGACTTACCGGAGTCGAAAATAGAGGTGGTCATCCATCCGCAAAGTATTGTGCACTCCTTAGTAGAATATAGTGATGGCAGTTTTTTGGCCCAAATGGGCAGCCCCGATATGAAAACGCCGATTGCCCATGCGCTCGCTTATCCAGAGCGTATTGCAGCGGGCGTCAAGCCGCTTAATTTGTTTGAGCTATCGGCATTAGAGTTTATTGAGCCCGATTTGCAAAAATTTGCTTGTCTAAAATTGGCAAGGGAGGCCATGCAATCAGGGCAAGCGGCCAGCATCGTGTTAAATGCTGCCAATGAGGTTGCGGTTGCGGCATTTATAAAAGAGCAAGTTGCTTTAACCGATATCGCCTTGATTAATGCCAAGGTATTGGACAAGATGACAGCGCAGTGTTCTGCTGCTAATATCAGCACGCTTGCCGATATTCTCCATATTAACCAACAGGCTTGCTGGCAAGCAGAGCAAGAGGTAATCTTATGTCGGGCTTGATGACTTTTCCATTATTGGTACTGGCTTTTATCGCGGTACTAGGGCCTTTGGTAGCCTTGCATGAATGGGGGCATTATATTGTCGCCCGACTTTGCGGCGTGAAAGTGCTCACCTATTCTTTAGGCTTTGGGCCTAAACTTGCCAGTTGGACCAGCAAAAAAACCGGCATTAATTATCGCATTTCGGCCTTGCCACTCGGCGGTTATGTCAAAATGTTAGACGAGCGTGAAGGCAAAGTTGCTGATAGCGAAAAACACTTGGCATTTAACAACCAGCATCCGCTTAAAAAAATAGCCATTGTGGCGGCAGGCCCAATAATGAATTTTATTATTGCAATTACTTTGTTTTGGGTGTTGTTTTTAATCCCGTCTGAGCAACTCAATACCCGTATTGGGTCGGTGCTGGCAGACACGCCGGCTGCTGCGGTCAATACCCCGGTAGGCGATAAAATTGTGGCCATTGATGGTCATAACGTACAGACCTGGGATGAGATTAACTACCGTTTGGCAGACCGCATGGGCGAGACGGGCAGCGTTGCTATTACGTTGGCAAAAGTGGCGGATACGGCCGAGACAAAAACGACTGCAACTACGACAACATCGACAACATCGACAACTGCTAAGACACCTACGACAACTGCTGAGACACCAAGCGTAGCAGGCGGTGCCACTACAACTACTGCCCAAGGTCTGACCACGGTGAATGCCCCTATCGAGCACTTTTTACAAGGCCCGCAAGCAGGTCAAGATACCCTAACCAGTCTTGGGGTGCTGCCATGGCGTCCGCATATCGAACCGATTATCGGCGAGTTATTGCCAGAGGGGGCGGCGGTGCGCCAAGGGATGCAAGTGGGCGATAAAATTGTGGCTATCGACAACCAGCCCATCCACGATTGGTTTGACGCCACCCGTATTATCCGCGACAACCCCGAAACCTTGTTGACTTTTAACGTGCTGCGAGCCGGCCAAGAGCAGACGCTGCAAGTCATGCCCCAAGGCAAACGAGATAACTCAGGCCATCAAATTGGCCAGATTGGCGCTGGTGTAAAGCCTGTTGACATCGTGGTGCCGGACAGTTATAAAGCGATGATCGCCTACGACCCGATAACCGCAGTCGCCAAAGCCTTTGCAAAAACTGGACAATTGGCCTCCATGACACTAAACTCAATGGTTAAAATGGTCACCGGTAAAGTGGGTTTAGAGAATTTATCGGGCCCTATCACCATAGCCGTCGTGAGCAAACAAAGTTTTGATATCAGTTGGGAGCAAGTACTGGCAACGGCCGCCTTAATCAGTTTAAGCCTTGCGGTGCTCAATCTATTGCCTATTCCCGTATTAGATGGCGGTCATTTACTGTATTATCTCATTGAGCTGATACGCGGTAAACCGGTGTCAGAGCAGATGCAAATCGTTGGGTTTAATATTGGGTTTATTTTTTTGATTGGCTTTATGCTCATAGCGATTTCCAATGATGTTAGCCGTTATTTTTAACATAGCAACTGGACAACAGCCTAACATTGTCTTACCTTTTAGCAAGTTTATTGACCCGGATTGTATCTATGCAAACGTCTTTATTTAAAATCGCTCAACTCGTTACTACCCCTGTGCTGATGTCGGTCATGATAGTGCCTGCTTATTCTGCTCAAGCTGACCAAGCTGCTCAGGCCACCCAGACGGCCCAAACCGGCGAAGAGCAGACGCTTGCCGACGTGGCCGCTGCAAATGCATCTTTAGGCGTTGTTAGCAATGTTGTCAGCAATGTTGATACCCGCCCGTTTAGCGACAGCATCGCTTATACCGATACTGCCATTGATAGTACTATAGATAGTGCTATAGATAGTGCTATGGGTAATACGACCGATATCGCTACCGATACGACTGCCGATACGGCTACGGGGGTTAGCAGCCAACAAGGCGCTACGTTAGCCCCCCGTGCGACAACCCCGCCAGCAGCGCCAAACCCAACTGCCGCTATTGTCAAAAACATCCGCTTTGTCGGTTTAAATCGGCTGACGCCAGCGAGCCTTTATCCGCTTATTCCTGTCAGCGTGGGCGAGGTCATGACGCCGCAAGATTTGGCGCAAAGCATCGAGGCGCTGTTTGCCACGGGCAACTTTGCGGACATTCAAAGCAAGATAGACGAAGGCCAAGTCATCTATTATGTGGTCGAACGACCTATTATTGCCGAGGTGAATTTTGAGGGCAATAAACTGATACCCGAAGAGGGCCTAAAACAGGGGCTTAAAGCGGCAGGTATAGCCGTTGGCGATGTGTTAAAGCAATCTACCTTGCAAAATGTGGCCAATGAGCTGCAACAACAGTATATCGGTCAAGGTTATTACAATAGTGATATTGAGGTCGAGCAGACGCTCCTAGATGGCAATCGAGTGCGGTTGCAGGTGCGTTTTATTGAAGGCAAGCCGGCTAAAGTGCTCGACATCAACATTATTGGCAATCAATACTTTAGTGATGAGGCGATTAAAGACGTGTTTGTGGTGCAAGAAAGCTCATGGAAGCACCTGCTATCAAAGTCGGATCGTTATGCCAAAGAGAAGCTGGCCGCCAGTTTAGAAAACCTAAAATCCATGTATATGAATGAAGGCTTTATTAACTTTAGCGTGACCAATGCGGTATTAAATATCAATGACGCCAAAGACCGCATATTTATTGAAGTGAGTGTGGACGAGGGCGAGCAGTATAAGTTTGGTCAGGTCAACTTCTTAGGCAAACCTATTTACGAGTCGACAAAGCTTAATGATAGCGTGGCGTTTAATCCAGGCGAGCAGTTCTCGCAGGCCAAGCTTGAAGCCACCACGACCTTGCTTAAAAACCAATATGGCGATGCTGGCTATTATTTTGCACAAATTCGCCCAGTACCCCGTTTAAATGATGTCGAGAAAACGGTTGATATTGATTACTTTATCGACCCCGCCCGCCCCGTTTATGTGCGCCGTATTAATTTTAGTGGCAATATCAAAACCGAAAGTGAGGTACTGCGCCGGGAGATGCGGCAATTAGAGGGTGCGTTGGCGTCCAACACCAAAATTCAGCGTTCTCGCTCACGCTTGATGGGCACGGGATTCTTTAAAGCGGTGAGCGTGGATATTCGGCCCGTCCCGAACACCCTTGACCAAATTGATGTCAACTTTGTGGTCGAGGAGCAGCCGTCGGGTAGCTCGACCATCGCCGCAGGCTATTCACAAAATGGCGGGGTCACCTTCCAGCTCGATTTTAATCAGCGCAATTTTTTGGGCACGGGCAATCGTGTCAGTGCTGCGCTATCACGCTCTGAAACTCGTGACTCGTATAGCTTAGGCTTTACTGATCCTTACTTCACCGAAAATGGCGTATCGCAAGGGGTAAGTGCCTACTACAAAAAGACCAAATACGACGATAAAAACGTGAGTAACTATGTGCAAGATTCGTATGGCGCGACCTTAAATTATAGCTATCCTATTGATGAAACCAAAAGCTTAAGCGCCGGTTTTAACTATGACAACACCGAGGTGCGGGGTGGCCGTTTTATGGGCATCTCGAATGTGGCAGATTTGATAGAAGATGCCGGCATCGTCACCACCTATCCTGAACCCAATGCCGACCGTACCACCTTTAAAAATGACTACGATACTTACAACTTATTGTTTGGCTGGGACTACAGCACATTGGATCGCCCCGTATTTCCGACTAAGGGCATGAGTCACTCTGTCGATGCCCGTATAGGCCTAGGCGATGCCAATTATCAAAAGTTGATTTATCAAGGCAATATCTACTATCCGCTTTATAAAGGGGTGGTGGCGCGCGGGTACGCGAAGCTTGGTTATGGCAACAACTTGCCGTTTTATGAAAATTTTTATGCAGGCGGCTATGGCTCGGTACGCGGTTATAAGCCCTCAAGTTTAGGGCCACGCTCGGCAAATTTTTATGATGCCACGAACTTGCCAAGAGATGCCAATGGCAATTTGATACTGGATAAAAATGGCAATCCGCAATACACCTATCAAGGCGAAGAGGTGGGCGGCAATGCGCTGGCCTCCTTTGGTGGTGAGTTGATTTTACCAGTGCCGTTTAAAGGCGATTGGGCCAATCAGATACGCCCAGTGTTGTTTGTTGAGGGCGGGCAGGTGTTTGATACCACCAATAAAGACAGCGAAACCTTTGTTTATGACGGCGTGGATACCAAGGTGCCACTGTTAAGCCAAGACAACGCCATGCGCTATAGTGCGGGTGTGGGGATGACCTGGTACACGCCTATTGGCCCTATATCATTAAGCTATGCCAAACCATTTGGCGATAAGGAAACCGATAAAACCGATGAAGTGCAATTCCAGATCGGTAGTACGTTTTAGGCGTATGGCTAAGGATAAAGGATGAGTGATAAAGAATGAGTGATAAAGAATGAAGGATTAACGGTTCAGTCAAGGTTAAGACGTTTTTGGGCGGTGTTTTCTGGCGCTCTACTCAGTTATCGTCTAGGCCTAAACGGCGTCTTTTTATATGGTGACAAATACGAATAAGCAACCCTAAGGATAATAATGTCGATTGAGTCAGGTATCACGTTAGCGCAGATTATTGCAGCCATCACCGCTCGCCAGCCGGTCCTAAATCAAGCGGATTTGTCTGCGCAGGACTTGCAAAAGACGATTGTCGGCATCGGCAGCTTAGAGGCGGCAACGGCGAACCAGCTAAGTTTTTTATCCAATCAAGCCTATGCCTCGGCCCTAGCAACATCGCAGGCGGGGGTAATATTGGTCGCCCCAGAGCAAGCCGCCGCTGTGCCGCCTGGCTGTGTCACGCTGCTGGTGACCTCTCCGTACTTAGCGTATGCTTGCGTCAGTCAACGCTTTGAAGAATCACCCGTCCTAGCGACTAATGAGAAAGTGATTCACCCTAGTGCCCAAGTCGACCCATCGGCAGTACTGGCAGATGGGGTGCGCATCGGTGCTTTTTGCGTGGTTGGGGCGGGCGCCCATATTGGGGCAGGCACCCAACTGCAATCTCATGTGCATATTGGCGATGATGTGCGTATTGGCGCGTCCTGTGTGATGTATCCGCATGTGTATATCGGCTATAACTGCGTGATTGGCAATCGGGTGCGTATCCATCCCAATGCCACTATCGGCGCCGAAGGGTTTGGCTTTGCCCCCATGCCAGACACCGCAGCACAAGGGTGGGAGCGTATCGTGCAATTGGGACGGGTGGTGATTGGCGATGGGGTTCGTATTGGCAGCAATACCTGTGTCGACCGCGGCGCTATTCATGATACGGTTATCCATGACCACGTGATTATCGATAACCTTGTGCAAGTGGGGCATAACTCGATTATTGGCGCCGGTACTGCCATAGCGGGAACTGCTGGTTTGGCGGGCAGCTCTATCTTAGGCAAACGTTGTATGATTGGCGGGGCGGCGGGCGTGTCAGGCCATCTTGAAATCAGCGATGATGTGATTTTAACGGGCATGACCATGGCGACAAAATCTATCAAAGAGCCTGGTGTTTATTCCTCTGGCTTAACCGCTATGCCGTCTAAAAAATGGCGACAGGTTATGGTTAAGTTACGCTCGTTTGCAGAAGAAGAGTCTTAGCGATTTGCAAAATACCACACGAAAAGTATCGGTTCGTAAACATGTGATTGAAAACTAGTGATGACAGGTACGATGATTTTATGCCTATAATTGATACAGATTCTCAAACAGATTCTCAAACAGACGCCCAAATGCCAAACAACCCATGGCAGATGACGGATGCTGATGGCTTAAGATTGTTGCAAAACAACGTCAGTTTACCGATGGGCTATGCGCAGCTTAAACACTACTTGCCGCATCGTTATCCCTTTATGCTAGTGGATAAAGTCACCAGTTGTCGCCCAGATAGCCATATCATAGGTTATAAAAATGTCTCTATCAACGAGCCTTTTTTTCAGGGCCATTTTCCGGATAACCCTATCATGCCCGGCGTTTTGATTATCGAGGCTATGGCGCAACTATCTGGTATCTTGGGGTTTATTAGCGAAGGGGCAACCTCTGCTGAGGGCTATTTATTTTTGTTTGCTGGTATGGATAAAGTCCGTTTTAAACAGCCCGTGGTGTCAGGTGATTGCGTCCAGTTAAAATCAGAGCTCATTTTGCATAAGCATGAGGTGTATAAGTTTGCAAGTGAGGCGTATGTGGAGGGTACTATGGTGGCTAGTGCCCAGCTTACCTTAGTAAGACAAGTTTGCCATGTCACTGCTTGATATTCTAGGCATAACCTCTATAATGACCCCCACTAATATTTTGCTAGCATTTGCTAAATATTATTCTATTGATATCCGCTATTTAACCGCTGTGTAGATTAAAAACAGGCCCGCTCCATGTCCCTTATTCACTCCACTGCCATTATCTCTAATCAGGCAACGATTCATGAAACCGCTCGCATCGGGCCTTATTGTATTGTGGGCGAACAAGTGAGTATTGGGGCAGGCACGCAGCTGTTACGCCACGTAGTTATCTCAAAAAATACCCGCATTGGTTGCGATAACCTTATCTATCAATTTGCCAGCATTGGTGAGGATTGCCAAGATTTAAAATATGCAGGCGAGGAGACTTGGCTGGAGATTGGTGATAATAATACGATTCGCGAGTCTTGCACCTTGCACCGAGGCACCGCCCAAGACAAGTCGTTGACTAAAATTGGTAGCCATAACTTGTTAATGGTCAATACCCACATTGCCCATGATTGTGTTGTTGGTAATCACAACGTTTTGGCCAATAACGTGGGAGTGGCCGGTCATGTTCACATTGGTCACCACACCATTATCGGCGGCAATGTGGGGGTGCATCAGTTTTGCCGTATTGATGATTACAGCTTGGTGGGCGGTGGTAGCGTGGTGTTAAAGGATGTTGCCGCAATGACACTGGTGAGCGGCAATCCTGCTAGTGTGCATGGGCTAAATTTTGAGGGGATGCGCCGTAAGGGTTGGTCCAAACACACCATTGAGACCCTGCGCAGCGCCTATAAGCTTATTTTCAAATCGGGCAAATCCACAGCGCAGCTGATTGACGCGTTACGCCAAGACTTTTTGCCGCAAGAGCCTAAAATACAGTTTTTTATTGATTCTCTGCAAAACAGTCAACGGGGTATTGTGCGTTAAGCTCATCGCTTTGCCAAGCTTGCGCGAAGGTGGCGACGCAGGCGATTGACATAGTTTGTGACATCCTTGAATGGGTAAGCGATATCCAACAGCCGATTTATCATATTCAAGCCAATAAAAAACCTCCCACTATTATGTTGATAGTCGGAGGTTTTTTGATATTGTCGTATGCTAATAATAAATCTTAAAAGACAGAAATACTAGAGCGCCCGAATAATAGACAGCATCCGGCGTAGCGGTTCAGCCGCACCCCAAAGTAGCTGGTCACCCACAGTAAAGGCACTCAGGTATTCCGGCCCCATGTTGAGCTTACGCATCCGCCCTAGGGCAACGGTTAAGGTGCCAGTGACCGCAACGGGGGTTAAACGCTGCATGGTGGCTTCTTTGTCGTCTTCCACAAAATCGAGCCATTGATTGCCGCTGTTTTTTAGTGCCGCTTCAATGTCTGCAAGGGGAATGTCTTTTTTTAGCTTAATGGTCAACCCTTGGGCATGACAGCGCATAGAGCCAACCCGCACACACAAGCCATCAATAGGTATCGTATTTTCACCTTGATTGCCAAGGATTTTATTGGTCTCGACGCCGCCTTTCCACTCTTCACGCGACTGTTTGTTGTCAAGTTGGCTGTCAATATAAGGAATCAAGCTGCCAGCAAGGGGCACGCCAAAATATTGGGTAGGAAAGTCTGGACTACGTTGGGCATTGGCAATCTTTTTATCAATCTCTAGGATGGCACTGGCAGGGTCGCTCAGTTCGTCCGCCACCACATCGTGCAGCATACCCATACCGTTAATCAGCTCACGCATATTATTGGCACCAGAGCCGCTTGCCGCCTGATAAGTCATTGCCGATACCCACTCAATCCAGCCGCGATTAAACAACTCCCCAATCGCCATCAACATCAATGATACTGTACAATTGCCGCCAATAAAATCTTTAGTGCCATTTGCTAGCGCCGCATCAATCACAGGACGATTGACAGGGTCAAGAATAATCACGCTATCTTGTTGCATCCGTAAGCTACTAGCAGCATCAACCCAATAGCCCCGCCACCCTGCCACGCGTAATGGGGCATGAACCGCATCGGTATAGCTGCCACCTTGACAAGTGATAATCACATCACATTGCTTTAAGGCGTCAATATCATGGGCATCTTTTAGATGACGGCTGGCATCGTTATGGGTTATCCCAGCAAAGGTTGGCGCATCGCCGCCTGCGTTGCTGGTTGAGAAAAAAATAGGCGTCAAACCTGCAAAGTCATTCTCTGCGCTCATTCGCTGCATCAGCACTGAGCCTACCATGCCCCGCCATCCTACCAATCCTACTGTCAATTGACTCATGCACATAACCCTTATAAAGAAACTAATACACTGATACTAATATCAAGAAACTAAGATACTGCAACTAGATACTGGCACTACACACTGATACCAAATTCTGAACATCTGGGTGCAACTTAACACCTAGTTCTGAGAGCAACTTAATATCTACTAAGTATCAAAACGAAATTATCTTATAATATGAAATCTTATAGTGTGGTTTAGCACAACATACCCCACAAAAATCAGATTATATTTTAAATTTGTTCTGTTACTTACCTAAATATAGGCAACCTACTAAAATGCTAGCTTAACCGATAACTATGCAGTTATATGGTTTAAATTGCAACTCTTAGGTCATCATTTGTAGGTCATCATTTGTGCGCTACAGCAGCTAATGGCTACTGACTAACTTGGCATCCATGCCTGGGGTAAATTTTTAGCGGCTATTTTTAGCGCCTGTCTTTCATCACTATCGGCAAGGCTGACACGTCTATTGTGCCTGCCCGTACGCGATAGGACTTCATAAAAAATTCAAAGTCATCTATAATTAAAAAGGCTTTGATGCCACCCTTTTTCTTAACAGCCAGTACGCCATGGCCGATACCGAACCCTTAGTTGGGGTTATGCATGACGATGACCCAAAACCTATTGTGCAAAATTGGCTTTGATATGTTTACTATGGTTAGTATTATGGATACGTTTGCTTTAGTGTCGCAGCTGCTGGCAGGTTTCGTCATTTTTGTGACACTTTGGGGCTTTTTACCTGTAGATTATTGGTGGGTGCGCGGCGTTGACTTTCCGCGTATACAATTTATTACATTGGGCTTTTCCGGCCTACTAGGTTTAGGATTGACCCTATTGTATGCCGATAATCCTGTTTATCATTCTGGCACAGGCTATCCGGCTGACGTATCGTTATGGCTACTTGCTGGGCTAGTATTGGCGCAAGGTTATCAGCTGCGCATGGTGTTGCCCTACACGCGCCTGTGGAAAAAAAGAAGTACAGGTTGCAAGCCATAATACTGCTGCCATACAGCTTGTCATTATGGTGTCCAATGTGCTAACGCCCAACAATAATACGGCAGCACTCATTAAGTTGGTGGAGCAGCACACACCAGATATCTTGATAACGTTAGAGAGTGATGAAAAATGGCAACAGGCACTGAGTGTCATTGAGCCCAATTATCCGTACAGCGTTAAAGTGCCTTTAGATAATTTGTATGGCATGCACCTATACTCAAAGCTGCCACTGATAAACCCTAAAGTTCATTATCTATTGGTGGAGGATATCCCCTCAATCCATACCCAACTGCAGTTACCCAATGGCAAAAAGGTGTGGCTGTATTGCCTGCATCCGATGCCGCCCAGCCCCACCGAAGCCGAAAAATCCACCACCCGTGATGCCGAGCTATTAATGGTAGGGCGGCATATCAAACAACATAATCAAACGGCTATTTTAGCGGGCGATTTAAATGATGTGGCATGGTCGAAAACCACACGCCTGTTTCAGCGTATCTCGCAGCTGTTAGACCCCCGTATTGGGCGCTCGTTTATCAATACCTTTCATGTTGACTATCCTTTTTTACGCTGGGCGCTGGATCATATTTTTCATAGCCCCTGTTTTACTTTAGTCAGTATTAAACGCTTGCCGTCGATAGGGTCGGATCATTTTCCGGTATTAACGACGTTACAGTATGAGCCTGAAGTAGAGACATTACAGGCCGACAATGTGCCAGTCGTTACCATACAAGATGTTAAAGAGGTCGAGGCGAAAATTGAGGCTGGCAAAATAGAGGGCGAAAAACTCTCACAAGAGCGGGTTAATGATAGCGACGCTAAAGCGCCTAGTGATGCATTGTAGCCCTGTGGATGAGCTAATAAAGCTGTACGCATATGCTTACAACTATTTAAGTGTTTTGCCTCTAGCATGGGCGCAACAAGCCCCTTACAATAGGACCATCAACACAAGGATGGCATGGATAGCAGTGTTGATGATGGTATAAACCTTTGCAAATGTTTTATGGCTGTTGCTATGTGACCGTGTTGAATTGCTGGTTGCTTAACAGTTTATGACTGGTTCATTACTTAGTTACGTCATTGCCCTATGACCTAAATAAGTAACAGCCTAATTCACATCAAAGGTTGATAGCATCTTGACTTCGCTTAGGATGAGTGAATACGTCAGCAAAGAGAATAATAATAAGCAGTGCCCTGACCCAAGTCTATTGCCCTAGACTTGGGTTTTTCTATGGCAAATCAGTTCTATAGCGAATAAGTTTAGGGGCTTAGCTATAAAGTTTAGCTTTACGCGCTGAGCTGTTGAGGCTCAATTGGCAACGTCTAAGGGGTTTACTCTAGATGCTAAAGGTTAAAGGCTTTTGCCTAGATAAGCTTAGGCTTGTTGCTTACCTTTACCTTTATCTTTACCTTCGCTTTTGCCCGTGCCCCTGCCTCTAATAACGGCTAACGGCTCAACATCGTGCAGCTTATAATACATACAACCGGCGATTAGACAGCCAATTATCGCCGCTTTTGCACATGCTCGGCATTGGGCAAAATTTGCTTTTCGCTCAGATACTTCCAATAACGCTGCGGTAAATATTGTTTATGTAGGCGGGGGTTTTTGCGCTCCCCAATATTAACATTGGTAAAATAACCTTGCCAAAACCTTTGATAGCGCATCTCTTGCTCACTATAAACACTGGCTGGATTGCGCAGTACTTCATCGTCTACATCGGTGATGGTTTGCAGAGGGGCAGGGCGGTCGCTGGTCGACTGGCTCATATCGAAATAAATGCCATAACCCCGCTGTATGTCATAGATTGCCCAGTTTTGGTCTTGATAACGCTGACGAAAATGCTCGCCAATTAAGGGCAACACATTAAAATCGGGTTCAACACGGGCAAAATAAATATCCTCAACGGTGTGCTCAAAGCGCACAAACGCTTCCATACGATGTTTTTCACGCCCGACCGATTTGACCGTTTGCGCCAATTCTAAAACGTCTAAATGCCCTAAATCTTGCAATACTTGCCGCTGCGGATAATCCAGCGCATATTTGACGATGTTAAATAGCGTCGTCCCTATCGTTTCTTTTTCTGATAAAAACCCCCATAGCAACTGGCGTATGCCGCCACGGCCCAAAATATTATTGAGTTTCACCAACACCCGCTGCGCGTTGGCCTCGTCAAGCGGCACATATTTGGCCGTATCAAGAAGAGAGGGCTGATAATGGGTTTGGTCTAGCAGCCTTAAATACGGCTGGGCTTGTAGCTGCTGGGCATACACCGCAAACACGGCACTCAGCCAACCCTCAAAGCTCGGTTCGTAAACGAGAATAGTGGGCGTCGGCGTGTTTAGGGCGGTGGTGGTCATTGCTATACGCCTAGCCCAATAAACTGGGTTAAAATCAAACGATGCAGAATCATGGATTATGAGCCTCAACCCTAAAGTAAACCTAAAACAACGCCAACTGCCCGCTGCGCTCATCGTTAAACTTGGTTTGCGTTTGCGCCAGCACGTATTGACGAAAGTTATCTCGAGTCAGATGCGCTAAATGCTCGTTTTTACCGGTGGTGGCAATAAAGTATTTGGCACGATTGACCGCAGCGCCCATTTTTTTAAGATGCGCTAAGGTGATCTGATTAAACTTGCGGGCTTTAACGATTTTTTTAGCCGTTTTAACACCAATGCCAGGAATACGCACAATGGACGCATAGGGGGCATGTTGAATGTTGACTGGAAAATGCTCGCGATGCCGAATTGCCCAAGCCAGCTTAGGGTCGCACTCTAAATCTAAAAAGGGCGCATCGGGCTCTACAATTTCGTGCGCCCCAAAACCATAAAAACGCATCAACCAATCGGCTTGATACAAACGGTTTTCGCGCACCATCGGCACCGGGGTACCCAGTGCTGGCAAGCGGCTATCCTCAAGCATCGGCACATAGCCCGAATAATACACCCGTTTTAGGTCATACTTTTGATAAAAATGGCTCGATAGCTGTATCACCTGTAAGTCCGTCTCATTGCTCGCCCCCACAATCATTTGGCTGGTTTGACCGGCAGGGGCGAATTTTGGGGCTTTTTTGTGGGTTTTGCGGCTCTCTTTGATAGTGATGATTTCATCTTTTATGGTTTGCATCGGCGCTTGCAGTTCGGCATGGTTTTTTTCGGGTGCCAATAGCGCCAGCCCCGATTTGGTCGGTATTTCAATATTCATGCTCAAACGGTCGGCATACAATCCTGCTTGCTGTAACAGCTCTTTGCTAGCCCCCGGAATGGTTTTTAGGTGAATATAGCCATTAAAACGCTCACGGGTACGCAAGATTTTGGCCACCTCGACCAAACGCTCCATAGTATGGTCGCCACTTTTAAAAATACCCGAGCTTAAAAACAGCCCCTCGATATAGTTGCGGCGATAAAACTGCATGGTTAAATCGACCACCTCTTCTACGCTAAACGCCGCTCTTGGCGTATCGTTACTTTTTCGAGAGGTACAGTAAGCACAATCATAAATACAATGGTTGGTTAACAGGATTTTAAGCAAACTCACGCAGCGGCCATCTTCGGTATAGCTGTGGCAAATCCCTGTTTTAGAAGCATCGCCCAGCCCGCCGCCCTGATTTTTACGATTGCCGCCAGATGACGAGCAAGACACGTCATACTTAGCCGCATCGGCTAAGATATTCAGCTTACCTTGCAGGCGTTCAAAATTGACCGATGCCATACTAGTATACCCCTCAATTCTATTGGTTATCTCTACACGAGGTGTCTTAGTGCCGTTTGTTACGTTGATTGAGTCAACAATATCGCTTAGATGTCGCTTAGATATCGCTTAGATATCGCTTAGAGAGCGCTTAGATAAGTCATGTCAACTGGTTAGCGTATTGCAAGGGTGTATATTATCAAAATATGGGTTGCAACCGTAGACAAGAGCGGCAATCGCCCAAGGAAAGACGACGGTGGGTGACGTGTGCAACCTTATGCTATCTGCAGTCTGTTCTTTTAGACATGACAGCGTGATGGTAGAGGACATTTAAAGCGTTTGCCGCTTATATTTTAGACCCTATAGCAACGTCATATCTGTATCCTAAGTTAAATCAGAGTCTACTATTGTGGGTATAAATTGACATCAACAGACCAAAACCGGCCATCAACGTAATAACCGCCGTGCCACCATAACTAATGAGCGGCAGTGGCACGCCCACCACGGGCAAAATGCCACCCACCATACCAATATTGACAAACACATACACAAAAAATGACATACCAATTGCGCCTGCTAGCAGCCGTCCATAAGTATTGGTATGGATAAAGGCGATATACAGCGCCCTTGCTAACACACAGGCGTATAAAAACAGCAGCAAGCTCACCCCCGCTAAACCAAATTCCTCTGAAAAGGCGGCAATAATAAAATCGGTATGCCCCTCTGGTAAAAAATGCAGGTGCGATTGGGTGCCTTCTAAATAGCCTTTGCCGGTGAGTCCGCCAGACCCAATCGCCGTTTTAGACTGGGTAATATTCCACCCTGCGCCGAGCATATCAGCCTCAGGGTTGAGCAAGGTGAGTACCCGCTGTTTTTGATAGTCATGTAAAAAAAACTGCCAAGCCCCCCAGCCTATTGGCACTGCCATGACCACAGCAGAACCAATGAGCCACCATGGCAGCCCACCTAAAAACAGCACAAACAGGCCACTGGCAGTGACCAAAATCGAGGTGCCTAAATCGGGCTCAATGGCAATAAGCAGTACAGGCACCAAGATTAAAGCAAAGACGCCAATAATACTCACGATATTGGGCGGTAAACTGCGGCGGGATAAAAACCAGGCACACATCATGGGCATCCCAAGTTTCATAAACTCTGAGGGCTGCACGCTACCAAAGCCTGGTATGTGTATCCAGCGCTGTGCCCCCATACGCACCTCACCAATCACATCCACCAAGATGAGCATTAATAAGCCCAAAACATAAAAAAAAGGCGTCAGGTTGCGATAGGTGCATGGGGGAATTTGCGCCATGGTAATCATGACCGTAAAGCCGATGGCATAGCTCACCATTTGGCGGCCAATCATCGCCACATCTTGTGATGAGGCACTGTACAAAATTGCCAAGCCAATAAAGCATAGGGTAAGCAGCAGCAGCATGAGCCATGGGTCAATATGAATACGCTGCCAAAGATTGGGCCTGCTATCCGACCCCAAATGATGCGACTGCCGAGAAAAACGGTATTGTGGTTGCTTGGACATAAGTAAAGGTTATCTAGTGAAAAGGCAAGGGACTAGGGTAGGTTGCCCTACGAAAGCGGCGTATATGGTCGTCATCCTAAGTTAGCCATTATACGGGATTACTGACCCATAATAAGTGGGTAGCCAGACCAATTTTTCAATTATTGATGCAAAATTTTTTGCTAAGGTGCGTCTATTTGCACTGGTAAGCACCTCTAAAGCGTGCTATGTTTCGCTATCTATATCATTTATAACCACTATTTTTTGGTTTGTTGAACCGGTGACCTGTCAACAGTGTACGACGCGTTGGCAAAATGTTGACCCCAAAGGAGATGACGGTGAAACGTTTAACATTATCATTGGCTATAGCGCCGCGGCCATTGCGGCCTCGCTCGCCGACCCATTATCCGTCAACCTGGGTGGGTCCAACTGATGGCGGATTTTTAAAACACCCTAGCACCGTGATGACTGGCAAGATAATGTTGGCTTGTATCACCGTTTATGGCCTAACTGCCTGTGAGCCGACGGAGACAGAAGTGGCGGACGAGCAAGCACATACGATTACCACAATCGAAGAAAAGACCCTATCGACAAAAAGCATAACTGTGGCGGCTTCTGCTGTCCATCGCCACGATTATCAAGCAGGTCATCAAGCAGGGTTGAACTCCAATAATCCTAACCATAACCCTAAACACAGCCAGTCGTCTAAGGTGGCGCCCGATTATCAGTTTACGCCAAAAGTAGTGCAACCGGTGCAAATCAATACCAGTGCCAGTACGGCTGCCAGTCGTATCGTCGAGTCGCTTAAGCTTAGTCAAGCAAAATTGGCCGCCAATAGCCGGGATAAATGCCCGAAACTGATTGTACCCAATGTGGACTCTAGTGAAATAGTGCGTGAAGGCGAGATGATGACCTCAGACTACTGCGATTATTATGTCTATCCCTCGCCAGGGCAAACCCTCTATGTGTCAAGTTACCCCGACACGACGCAATCAACGTTGATAGCGCCGGTTGTTTATGATTTTGAAAATGGCAGATATCGTGCAAATAGTGCTGACAAACATACCATCCGCATTGCTGATACGGGCAGTGAGTCTCGTTTTGATCCCTTAACTTATGATGTGGTGATAGCGGTGGAGTAGCTTATAGGACTTACACAAAACAGGATTTAACAGTCGCCACATCTGCTTGATATGCGTAAGTCCTAGCTTATATCATTCATTGGTTGTCTGATTAACGGGCGTTGTATTAGCGGCTGTATTAGCAATAGTATAGGTATTGCCCTGCAAATAATCTTGCAAGGTGCGATAACGCTCATCGATCTTAACGCCTTTATTTACTAACGAGTTAGATATTGAGGCGTCAGAACTCGACGCTTTACTGGACGCTGTATTTGCCAGTTGCGGCTGTATGCTATCTGATGATTTAGGCGTAGAGTCCGAAGTAGAATTAGAATCAGGCTTAGAATCTGACAGCCCGCCCACCGACACAATAATAAAGTCCTCAGAATTTAGAGTCTGTTTTAACACCTTATTAACCGAATCAAGGTCGGCTTGCTCGACTCGTTTGATGTAATCAGTGACCCGAGAGTCTGGAAGACCATAAACATTGAGCACACCTATAGTCGCATTGATACTGGCATTGCTGGCAAAGCGCATGGGGTAGCTGTTGATAAAGTTCTCTTTGGTTAACTCAAGCTCATCTTTAGTGATACCCTGTGCTAAGGTCGTATCGATGGTGTCGAGCGTGGCCGCTATCGCCGCATCTGCTTTGTCGGTACGGGTAGAAAAGTTAATGGTATAGGGGCCTGCAACCTGCATAGGCGACATGCCGCCGCCAATAGAATAGGTATAGCCCAGCGCTTTACGCACTTTATCGGTTAAGCGCGAATGAAAACCACCGCCGGCCAGCACATCGTTACCAATATTAAACGCTGAATGTTGCTGCGTTACCACCGGGTCAGGATTGACCGCAACACCAAGCTGGCCCATCAAAATTGCCGTTTGGCTGCTGTCATAATCGATATGAATATGTTTGCCCGTTTTTGGCGCTACGGGTGCGGGTAGGGGTGCGGCAGGCTTGCCCATAGCTAAATGGGCGCTTAAGGTTTCTGCCACCTCTTTAGCCGCCGCTAGGCTTAAATCGCCCGTAATGTTAATCGTAGCGTTTTTTGCGACCAAATAACGGTCATGAAAGCGCTGTAGGTCGTCTTGAGTGATGTTCGGCACCGAGGCTAAATTGCCATAAGTACCTTGGGCATAAGGATGGTCGCCATATAGCTCGTGCGTAAACACCGTACTGGAAATATAGTCAGGGTTTTGCTGCATATAGTTTAAGCCCGTGAGTTGCTGGGCTTTGGTACGTTCTAACACCGCCTTATCAAAGCGGGGCTTAACAATAGCCGCCTGCATAAGCTTGAGCGCCGGTTTTAGGTTATTTTCATCAGACAAGCTGCGCAACGAGACGATAAGCTGATCGTTGGTCACATCGGTGCCTAACGACAACCCTAACTGCTCACTCACCTCGGCATACTCATCTTCGCTTAAGGTATCGGTGCCTTTGAGCAACATGGTCGCCACGATGCTGGCAAGCCCATTAACCTTACCGTCAACACCGGGGCGAATACTGCCATCATAAGCACTCCCTGCCTTAAAGCGCATATCCACATCGACAATCGGCAATTGGTTGGTACTAAAAAAGATAACGGGGACGCCATTTTTAGTCGTAAAGTGCTGAAAATTAGGTAATGTCATGGCGACAGCGGGCGTGGTGGTATCGCCCGCTAGGCTGCTTAAGTTAGCTAGTGCCTTGATGGGGGCACTGACATCAACATCGTTACTCGAATGTTCTCCCTGCATAAGCGCCGGGGCCGCCACACTGGCGTTGATTGAGATTAATGGCAGAAGAGCCATAAGTAAGGCAGATTTTATTAAGCTATATTTGTGGCGTTTGCTGGGTTTGGCATCTTTGCTAGGTTTAGGCGATACGTAGAATATGGTCATAGGATGGGTCTTAATTCTTATTAATGGGCTTAATGCTTGATAACAGGGTGGTATGGTCAACGATGATGACGGTAATCCTTATTGGATCAAGGGTTATGGAGTGACCTTAGGCTCGATATGCTTAGGCTCGATATGCTTAGGCTCGATATACATCACCGTCAAATTGTCTTTCACCATATATTTTTTGGCAACGGTGTTGATATCTTGCGAGCTAACTTGCTTTATATTATCAGCCAGTTGCTCAATTAGGCGATCATCTAAACCGTTGGCCTGCATACTGCCGATAAGCTGGGCTTGACCGGCCACACTGTCTTGCGAGAATACCATGCTTGTAACAATGGCATTACGGGCACGGCTGTGTTCTTGTGGGCTAACTGCGGCGCTCTTGAGCTTATCAATTTCGGCCAAGATAGCGGTTTGCGCTTGTTGCAGGCTAACGCCCTCGCGCGGGGTTGCTTGGATTAAAAACAAGCCATTGCCACGCTCATAAGCATCATACGATGCGCCAATAGAGGACAATAACCCTTGCTCGCGCACCAGTGATTTTTCAAAGCGTGACGCCGCGCCGCCATCCAGCACAAACTGCAGCATCAATAAGTCATAAGCGTCGTCGCCGTCTTTATGTTGTGTCGTTAGGCTCGGCAATGTGGGCACATTAAACGCCATCATTAAGGTGGGTACATTGACGTTTTCGGACACAGTAAGCTGTTTATAGCCTTGCAACCCTTGCTGGGCTACTGATGGACGCGGCGGTATTTGCTTGGGTTTGATGGCGCCAAAATACTGTTTAACTTGCGCTATTGTGGCCTCGGGGGTGACGTCGCCCACGATGACCAACGTGGCATTGTTGGGAGCGTACCACTGGCTATACCAAGCCTGCAAGTCATCAATGTCAATAGCCTGTATCTGTGCCATTGGGCCAATCACTGAGCGACCTTTGGGGCTATCTGGTAGGGCGGCCTGGCGAAAGGTCTCATAGCTGCGCGCCAGTGGGTTGCTATCGGTGCGCAACCGTCGCTCTTCCATCACCACATCACGCTCTTGCACAAATTCATTTTGAAACTCGGGGCTGGTAAAGGCGAGGTTGGTCATGCGGTCGGCTTCTAACTCAAGCGACAGCCCCAAACGGTTGACCGGAAACATCTCATAATAGCCGGTATAGTCATAGCTGGTAAACGCATTATGCTGGCCGCCAAACTTAGTGATAAGACGGTTAAAATCAGTACCCGATACCTTATCAGTGCCTTTAAACATCATATGCTCAAGAAGGTGTGAGATACCGCCTTTGTCTTTAGGCTCATCTGCCGAGCCCACGTTATACCAAATTTGGGTCATCACCACGGGAGCACGGTGGTCTTCTTTAATAATCACTTTTAGGCCGTTATCTAAAGTAACTTCATGACGTAAGGCGTCTTTAGCAGATTGACCCTCAAAAGAGGCGGTGTTAACAGGGCTAGTCGACTGCTTGGGCGTGTTTGCTTGTTGAGTAGCTTGTTCGCTAGCGTCTAGCGCAACCGTCTGACAGCCAGCCAGCGTGACGATTAAGCTGGCCGTAAATAGCAGGGATATAGAGCGTTTGGCAGGGTTAAGCTGAAGTGGCATTGAATTCTCACGGGGTCGGATGATGGGGATAAGATTGGTAAGGTGGCAAATAGCACGTATAGTATTGATTCTCATTTATGATTGCTAACGATTATACAGACTTTGGCGCAAAACAATAACCGCTAAAACCGTAGGTTTTTGTTATAATATGGCTTTTGACCACTTGCTATGTCAGTAAAAGTTAAGTAAGGAACCACTATGCACTATCCAAAGGCTTACGACGTTGTGGTGATTGGTGGCGGTCACGCTGGCACCGAGGCCGCACTGGCAGCCGCACGTATGGGGGCGCAAACCCTATTACTGACCCATAACATCGAAACTTTGGGGCAGATGAGCTGTAACCCGGCGATTGGCGGCATCGGTAAATCGCACCTAGTGCGCGAAATCGATGCACTCGGCGGGGCAATGGCACTCGCCACCGACAAAGCTGGCATTCAGTTTCGGGTGTTAAACAGCCGCAAAGGGGCAGCCGTACGTGCCACACGGGCGCAGGCCGACCGAATTTTATATAAAGCCGCTATTCGTGAGGTGCTTGAGAATCAGCCCAACTTGGATTTGTTTCAGCAAGGCGCTGACGACATCTTGGTTAAAAACGGCAAAGCGCATGCGGTGGTGACTGCAACCGGCATCATTTTTAATACCAAAACCGTGGTACTCACCTCGGGCACTTTTTTGGGCGGGGTGATACATATTGGGCTGCAAAATTCTAAGGGCGGGCGTGCGGGTGATCCGCCCTCTATCAAACTCGCCGAACGCTTGCGTGAACTAAAGCTACCGGTGGGCCGTCTTAAAACAGGGACGCCCGCCCGCATTGATGCCAAAACCGTTGACTTTAGCGTGATGCAAATTCAGCCGGGCGATACACCCTTGCCGGTGATGAGTTTTATGGGCAATGTGCAAATGCACCCTAAGCAAGTGAACTGTTATATTACCCACACCAATGTCAAAACCCATGACATCATTCGTCAACATTTGGATCGCTCACCGCTGTTTTCGGGCAAAATAGAAGGTGTCGGGCCACGTTATTGCCCATCGATTGAAGACAAAATCCACCGTTTTGCCGATAAAGACAGCCATCAAATATTTGTTGAGCCAGAAGGGTTAACCACCCATGAGCTATATCCCAACGGTATCTCAACCAGCTTGCCTTTTGACGTGCAAATTGAGTTTATCCGCACTATGAAAGGGTTTGAAAACGCCCATGTGACTCGCCCAGGCTATGCCATTGAATACGATTATTTTGATCCGCAAAGCCTAAAGCCAACCCTTGAAACCAAATCGATTGACAACCTGTATTTTGCCGGTCAAATTAACGGCACCACAGGTTATGAAGAGGCTGGTGTACAAGGCTTGCTGGCTGGGGTGAATGCCGCTCTGGCAACGCAAGATAATCCGGTTATGGACAGTTGGACGCCAAGACGTGACCAGGCGTATCTGGGCGTATTGGTTGATGACTTAATTACCCACGGCACCAAAGAGCCGTATCGGATGTTCACCAGCCGTGCCGAATACCGTTTGCTACTGCGTGAAGACAATGCCGACCAACGCCTCACTGCAATAGGGCGCACCTTGGGGCTGGTTGACGATGCCCGCTGGCAGGCGTATCAGACCAAAATGGAATCGATTGCCAGCGAGACCGAACGGCTCAAATCGCTGTGGCTAACTCCAAGCAATGAGATGGGCAAACAGTTTAGCGCCAACACTGGCGAGGCACTGTCCAAAGAAGCGACCGCTTACGATTTGCTTAAACGTCCCAATGTGGGTTTTGACGATGTGGCAACGGTTACAGGCGGCGATGTGGCCGCTGATGTGGGCGAGCAGATAGAAATCTCGGTAAAATATGCGGGCTATATCGACCGTCAACAAGAGGACATCGACCAGATGAAGCGTTTGGAGAACACCCCATTGCCCGTTGATTTTGATTATAGCGCTGTGTCGGGGTTATCGAACGAAATTGTACAGAAATTGCAGCAAGTACGTCCAGCTACACTAGCGCAAGCGGGTCGCATCAGTGGCGTAACCCCTGCTGCGATTCAACTGCTGGGCATGATGGTGAAAAAGCAACGTAAAGCGAAGATGGTGTTAGCGTCTTAGTGCTCAAGAGTCTTAGCGCCAAAACCATTAACACTATTAAATCCATTAAGCCCATCAAAATTATTAACTTGGAGACAGTATGACCCCATCTCAAGCACTTGTTGAATACGGTAGCGAGCATCATATCGCCACAATTACCTTAAATGACCCAAAGAGTCTCAATGCCTTTAGTACCCCTATGAAAAATGCCATGGTGGCGGCGTTAGAAAAAGCGGCCGCTGACGATGAAGTTCGGGTGATTGTTTTGCAAGGTGCTGGCGGTCATTTTTCGAGTGGCGGTGATATTAAAGAGATGCTGGCAGATGGGCTAACCAAGGCGGCCGTCTCTAACAAAATAACTCATATGGTGGCAGGGGTAGGCGAGGTTAGCCTATTGCTACGTAATATCCATAAACCCATTATCGCAAAACTTGAAGGGGCGGTGGCCGGTGCTGGCATGAACTTGGCATTAACCTGTGATTTTCGTATTGCTGCGGACAATGCAAAGTTTGTCCAAGCCTTTGTGAATATTGGGCTGGTGCCCGATGCTGGTGGCATTTATTTGTTAAATGCCCTTATTGGCGCTGCTAAAACCACAGAGCTGATGATGTTGGGCGACAAAATTAGCGCCCAAGCTATGGCGGATTTAAATTTACTCAATGCCGTGGTGTCAAGTGATGAGTTAGATGATGCGGTGCAAAACTTAGCCACCCGCTTAGCCGCACTGCCCGCTGAGGCCTTAGCAACCATGAAAGATATGCTTAATGTGCATGCCTATAGTGGGCTGAACGAGGCATTGGACATGGAAGTGCTACAACAGACACGCATGGCGCAAACCGATGACTTTATAGAAGGGGTGACCGCATTTATTGAAAAGCGCAAACCTGTTTATAACCAATAGTCTGGTTGATAATGATTGGCTACTGATTAGCTACAGATTATCTATAGGGTTCATATCGATTATCGCTAACAGTCCCCCTAGTTTTTAAACTATCTAAACATAGGCTTCTTGATGTTAGCCGCTATCGCTTTTGCCCTGACCATCGTATTACCCAACCTAATTCTGATGGGGTTGGGTTTTTTTATGCGCCGCAAAGGGCAAATCAGCAGTGGATTTATTAACGATGCCTCAAAGCTGGTGTTTAATTATGCCTTGCCATGTTTACTGTTTTTTAGCGTTATCGATAGCAAAGTTGAATATACCCAGCAATTGCCCTTACTGGCGGCAGGTTTAATCGCAACGCTAATACTATTTTTTGGCGCAGAGGGTTATGCCAAACGGTTTATTAGTGACCCCAAAGACAAAGGCGTGTTTGTACAAGGCGTGTTTCGCAGTAATATGGCGATTATCGGGCTTGCCACCATTACCAATGCCTATGGCAGTGAGGGATTAGGCATCGGTGCGGTGTATATGGGGATACTGACACTGGTGTTTAATGTATTGGCGGTCATCACCCTTGGGCGAGTCAACACCACAGACCCTGTCAATTTAGCGACACGGCTTAAAACCATGGCCACCACCATGCTGGCTAATCCGCTAATTATCACGTTGCTACTGGCGTTTAGTTACCAAGCCTTACACCTACCGCCCATTACCGGCGTCCTGCGTAAAACCGCTGACTTGTTGGCGGTCACTGCGTTACCACTGGCACTCATTTGTGCAGGCGCCACTTTAGATGTACGGGTTATGCTTAACCCTAGCGGACTGTCGATGCAGGCAAGCGTCGGCCGCATCATTATTGCGCCGATTGTTGCCGTAGCGGTGGGCTTAGGGTTTGGTTTAGATGGGGTGCAAATGGGCGTATTGTTTTTGATGGTGGCATCGCCTGCTGCCGCTGCTAGTTATGTGATGGCAAAAGCGATGGGCGGCAATGAGGTTTTGGCAGCCAATATTTTGGCGTTCACCACGGTGGTGTCGCTGTTTGGTATGGCGATAGGGGCAGGGGTGTTGCGAGGGCTTGGGTTGATGTGAGTGGGATGAGGGTTACTATTTTAGCCAATACATACTTAGCCAATACCCAGTTCGCTATGGCTACCCAACCTTACCAACTCAACCGTATCTTCTGTAGCTCGGTATAACAGTACCAAATCAGGTTTGATATGACAATCTCTGAAGTCTTTAAGATTGCCAGTCAATTGATGGTCTCGATACTTATTAGGAAGTGGTAGGCCATCACATAAGCAATATAGCACCTCTATCCAAGCAGGCGTCAGTAAGACCAAATATTGCTTTTTAGCGTCTCTTTTAAATTGTTTGGTGCTACTAATACCCTTCATATTGTCCCTAGCCGTCACAATACTTCAGAGTCCATATCTTCTTTAACGGCTATGAGCAATGCCTCAGGACTATCAAAGTGGGTCATGATACCTGCTTTAGCATCAGCAATAGCTTGCATAGTCACTGGGTTTTTCTCGTAGGCAATACTGGATTTTGCATAATCAAAAGTTAAAGGCACAGTACCAGTACCCGCCACTTGTTTTAAAAATAGTCTAAAAGCTTGAGAAGGCGACAGGCCATAGTTCTCTAGCACAGAAAAGGCTGCATCACGCAGCTCTTTATCAATGCGAATACTATAATTCACGTCAGTCATTTGTATGCCCCTTGCATGTCCAATGTACACTCTACAGGTTTATAGTAATCGTAATTTTCTAACAGTGCAATGAGTAGCAGCAAAAATACGCCAAATCAATAGAGCTATTTTAGGGTTAGCCCTTCATTATTGAAAAGTACGTTACTTTTAAACCCAAGCTAACCCAGCTCAAACAATCCAAGCTCTGGCACCAACTCAAGCGAATTCAGCCTTGCCGCTTGACTGTGTACATTGGCAGTCACGATAAGCTCATCAGGGCGATAGGTTTGCAAAAAGGTGGCAAGCTTTGGCTGAACACTCGCCACACTGCCCACAAAAGACACCGACAAAGCAGCCTCTACCATCGCCTGTTCAGCCGCACTCCAATAGGCGTCGATAGAATTGACAGGGGTGGGGACTTGACCACGGCCACCGCGGCGCAAACGTACAAAACTTTGCTGCGCTGAGGTAAAGTGATAGCGTGCTGTGTCGTCGTCATCTGCAAGTAGCAGGTTAGCCGCCACCATCACATACGGCTTAGCCAAATACAGTGAGGGTTCAAACTGCTGATGATAGGCTTGCAATGCTTGGGTAAGCATTTGCGGCGCAAAATGTGAGGCAAACGCATAGGGTAACCCTAACTTTGCCGCTAAGGTTGCGCCAAATAGGGATGAGCCTAATATCCAAATCGGCACCTTGCTATGAGCACCGGGAAAGGCTTGTACAGGGCTATTGTCAGACTGTTTGCCCAAATAAAACAGCAGCTCTTGCACATCTTGCGGAAAACGATTGGCATCTTGCATCTGACGACGGAGGGCTTGAAACGTTGCGCCATCGGTACCCGGCGCACGCCCTAACCCCAAATCGATACGGTCGCCATATAACGCTTGCAAGGTGCCGAACTGCTCGGCAATCACTAACGGTGCATGGTTGGGCAGCATGACCCCGCCAGAACCAATACGAATGGTAGTGGTTTGACTGCCAATATGCGCTAGCAGCACCGAGGTGGCGGCACTGGCAATACCCGGCATATTGTGATGTTCGGCCAGCCAATAACGCTTTAAACCAATCGCTTCTGCCTTTTTGGCAATGGCCACTGTATAAGCCACACCTTCGGCAATGCTATGCCCTTCTGGTACAGGGGCTAAATCCAAAAAAGAAAGCGGTATTAATGACATCGTTTAATTCCCATAAATCCATCCGCCATAACGAATAACTACACATCTTTGAATCAAAAAACTACTGTCATTTATTCGGTTTTTTGGGGCGGGTTCGATAGACCAAATAACCGCCGATAATCATCGCGATGATAAACGCTATGATATAAAAAAGATTGACGAACCAATAAATGTTGCAGTGTCCATAGACGTATTCCTTTAAAGACTGATTCAATACAATGGTTTAAGTCAATGATTCTAATGCAAATAGCACCTCTATACTTAATAGGCTGCGTAGCTAAATCGTCACAGTGCGTAAAGGCACCCTGCCAAAAAATAGGCAATCACTGCGAAAGTTTGGTTAGCTTATACTGTATTGCCAAACTGTTTTTGGCACAATGCAATAAAGGCTTTGCCAAACTGGCGCACCTCGGCATCATCACGTACCGCTATCCAGCTGGTAAAGCGGCCAAAATGATCAACCGGAATCGCTGTTAGGGTTTGATAATGGCTCGGCTCAAACGCCATTTCAGCAATAATGCCCACGCCAAGCCCTGCGCCAACATAGGTGCTAATCACATCGGCATCCAAAGCGGCGAGTACAATTTCAGGCTGCAGCCCAGCATCGGCAAACGTTTTATCGATGGCACTACGCCCCGTAAAGCCGCCATGATAAGTCACCAAGGGATAGCTAGCTAAGGTCGGTAAATCTATGGACACCATGCTAGCCAATTCATGATCATTGGGAACTATCACCCGATGCGACCAGTCGTAATACCTAAAACAGCGCAAGTAAGCATTGTGTAGCAGCGATTCGGTAGCAACCCCAATATCGGCTTGACCCCGTATCACCATATTGGCGATGGTCTCGGGGTCGGCTTGTTGCAGCACCAAGCGCACATTGGGATACTGTTGTTTAAACTGTTTGATAATGTCTGGCAATACGTAGCGGGCTTGGGTATGGGTGGTGGCAAGGGTCAGGGTGCCCTCTTTGGGATTGTTAAAATCAAGGCTAATATTTTCAATGGTGCGGATTTCGGTAAATATCGCTTCAATATGCGGTAACAGCGCTTCGCCAATCGGGGTCAGGCTGGTTAAACGTTTGCCTTGGCGCACAAACACCGGTGCTTTAAGTTGATTTTCTAAGGCAGAAATGTGTTTTGATAGGCTTGATTGACTGGTGTGCAACACTTGAGCAGCTTGGCTTAAATTATAGCCATTGATAACCGTATGCCACACGGTTTCTAATTGTTTGAGTTGGATTTGTAAATGTCTTTGATTGACGACGACGTCGATTGCCATGTTGTATTCTGCTTTTTAGATAGTGTGATAAGTTTAAATAATGGAGAAGTTGTACGTTTTATAATAGATGACTCATGTACAACACAACGAGGCTGTAGCGAGTTGCAACCCATCATAATATCATGCAGTATCTCATAAAATATAGTAATAGATAGACGCCAAAAAAACAGCCCCCTAATAAGGAGGCTGTTCTACTGGTTTCAATGTGTGCGCTAAAGCGTATCATACTGCTAGACTAAGCAGTATGAGTGACTAGCATACTTTTAACGTACTATAAAGTTAGCGGTCATCATTTTAGTCCACGCTTTTACAAAGTCTTTCACTAATTTCTCTTGGTTGTCATCTTGCGCATAGTGTTCCGCATAAGCACGCAAGATAGCGTTTGAACCCAATACTAAATCAACACGAGTGGCTTGCCAGTACACCTCGCCAGTATGACGATCTCGTATTTCATAAACTTGTGCCGCTTTGTTGCTGTCAGCCTCTGCCGTTTTAACGGGATGCCAAGTGTGGTTCATGTCAGTCAAGTTAACAAAGAAGTCATTGCTCAACACACCAGGACGCTTGGTGAACACGCCATGTTGATGGTGACCATAGTTGGTATCCAGCACGCGCATACCGCCTATCAAAGCCACCATCTCTGGTGCCGTCAAGCCCATTAATTGGGTGCGATCTAACAACATCTCCTCCGGTGAAACCGCATAGTCCTTTTTCACCCAATTACGATAACCATCGTGTAACGGCTCTAAGTCGGATTGCGCCACCTCGTCGGTCATCTCTGCGGTCGCATCGCCACGTCCAGCAGTAAAGGGTACCCTAATGTCCACACCAGCCTGCTGCGCCGCTTGCTCAATAGCCGCATTACCCGCTAGCACAATCAAATCAGCGATGCTAATGGTTTTGTTAGCGTTGTTAGCGCTGCTTGCAAAGTTAGCTTGGATGTCTTCTAATACGGTTAACACCCGCTGTAGCTGAGCAGGCTCATTACCCAACCAATCTTTTTGTGGCGCAAGACGAATACGGGCGCCATTAGTACCCCCACGATGGTCGGACTGACGGTAGGTGCGTGCGCTGTCCCAAGCGGTGATAATCAACTCACGCGGGCTGATATCGCTAGCAAGAATGTGCGATTTTAGGGTGGTGATATCCTCGGTAGACAAGTTGGCGTTGCCTTGTGGCACCGGGTCTTGCCATAAAAAATCTTCCGCTGGCACATCAGCACCCAAATAGCGCGACTTGGGCCCTAAATCACGATGGGTCAGCTTAAACCAAGCTTTGGCAAATGCCGCATCAAGAAGCTCAGGGTTTTTATGGAACTTCTCAGATATTTTGCGATATTCAGGGTCTTTAATCAGCGCCATATCGGCATCGGTCATCATAGGATTACGACGCACATTCGGGTTATGCGCATCAACAGGACGGTCTTCCTCGGCAATATCAACAGGTTCCCACTGCCAAGCACCCGCTGGGCTTTTGGTCAATGCCCACTCATACTTAAATAGCAAATCAAAGTAGCCATGATCCCATTGGGTAGGATGGGTCGTCCAAGCGCCCTCTAAGCCACTGGTCACCGTATCGCCCGCGTTGCCTTTGCCTTGTGGATTGCGCCAGCCTAAACCTTGCGCTTCTAAGTCTGCGGCTTCTGGCTCGTCTTCTAACTTGGTGGCATCGCCATTACCATGCGTTTTACCAACTGTATGACCGCCAGCGGTTAGCGCCACCGTTTCTTCATCATTCATCGACATACGGCCAAAGGTGGTGCGCAAATCTGCCGCTGTTTTGAGCGGGTCAGGGTTGCCATCCACGCCTTCAGGGTTGACATAAATCAGACCCATTTGCACCGCAGCGAGTGGATTCTCTAGACTGTCACGCTCTGCATCATCTGCGTAACGGTTTTTCGTTTCCGCCAACCACTCCCGCTCAGATCCCCAATACACATCTTTTTCAGGGTGCCAAATATCTTCACGGCCGCCAGCAAACCCTAGGGTTTTAAAGCCCATGGACTCATAGGCCATATTGCCCGCCAAAATGATTAAATCTGCCCAAGACAGCTTATTACCATATTTTTTCTTAATCGGCCAAATGAGGCGACGTGCTTTGTCTAAGTTAACGTTATCCGGCCAGCTATTTAACGGCGCAAAACGTTGATTACCAGTGTTAGAACCACCACGACCATCGGTATTGCGATAGGTACCGGCCGAATGCCACGCCATACGAATCATCAGGCCACCGTAGTGCCCCCAATCTGCTGGCCACCAATCTTGTGAGCTGGTCATAAGCGCTTTAAGATCTTGCTTAACCGCTTCTAAATCTAATTCCGAGAACGCTTTGGCATAATCAAAATCGGGATCCATCGGATTGGTCTTTTGATCATGTTGATGCAAAATGTCTAGATTTAAAGCATTAGGCCACCAGTCTGTCGCCTCTGACGCTTTGGTGGTGTGCGCTTGATGCATCACCGGGCAACCGCCCATGCTCGGACGTTCGGGAGTATGAGTCGTATCCGCATTTTCACTATGAATCGTTGGGCCTTTTCCATCCCCCTGGTCATAAGTGGTATTGGTTGCTGGCGTTTGCTGAGGGTTAAAATTGGTATTAGAATTTTGGGTAGCGTCGTTAGTATTGGTATCAGTATCGGTATCGGTATCGGTATTGCTATTCGACATATTGTTAGAATCGTTGCTAGACATCATGGTTATCCTATGTTGGCATAGTGGTGGTTTAAACGGCTTATCGGTTTTAATTAGCTTAAAAACTAGATAACTAAATAATTAAATAACTAATTAACTTTGAGTCAGCTGCTTGAACTAGGTGGCCACCTTGGAAGCTAAGAGGTCATATTCGATATGATGACTATACATCACATCGCGAATACGCCCGAAGATAAAGGGTCGGGTAGCTGGTTAGCGAATGTCATCATAGCCAATCAAGTGCTTGAAATAAAAGGAGTTATATTGAACAATATGATTGATAAAACAAATCAATATAAAATTATTAATTTGTAATATTAATTATTATTCATAGACTGTTTAGGGTTTAGTAAAAGGGGCTGTAGACTAAGAGGCGTTTTAGACACTGTTGCTGTTGGCAGTTTCAATTAGGGTATTGATAATATAGGTTTTTAGCGTCATCTGCTCGGCCTCGGCGTTTTTGCTCAGCTTTTGCACCAGCCGATGCGGAATATTGAGGGTTACCGCCACATCTTCGCCAATAATACGCGACGCTTCAATATGCACAATCGCCCAAGTCCAGCCGGCATACTCGCCGCTAGAGAGATACTGCGAAATATCGCTGCCACTGGGTAAGGGTTGCTCGGTTTCGGCCAGCGTTTGTAAATACTGGATGACTTCATAACGGGCGCAGGATATGGTATTTGCCATGCTATCGCCCGATATTTTAAGATCGGGTAAATCGGGAAGATGGGCATGAAATCTGCCGTCTTTTTGCAGCATAGCAACGGGATATAACATGAGTGAAAATAATCCTTGAGGTTTGGGTCAGCAAGTCATTATGGCAAATAGGGTCACGAGTCAAGATAGCGACGCAGTATAGCGATAGTAGCACTATTTAATAACCTTTCAAGCACTTGTTGTTGGTAACAGGTTAAATTAAGTATAATCAGCTACATTAACAGCAGAATCCTCAATTCACTCAAATATTATTAATATTTTGACATTTTACATTATAGGTTTGCCATGTCCGCCGCAACGCATTCTACCCCCCCTGTTAACAAAGCCGCCAAAAGGTCTTGGTCGGAGGCCGCAAAAGCCTATTTAGACTCGCGCGCCATCATCATGTTATTTTTAGGGTTTGCCGCTGGCATACCGATTATGCTTATTTTCTCCAGCCTCTCGTTATGGCTGCGTGAGGCGGGCATCGACCGCAGCGTGGTCACCATGTTTGCGTGGGCGGCACTCGGCTACTCCTTTAAATTTATTTGGGCTCCGTTGATTGATGCCTTGCCTCTGCCCATACTCACCAAAAAACTAGGACGTAGACGGGCGTGGATGTTGGTCTCGCAGCTACTGATTATTAGCGCCATCTGTATTATGGCAAGCGTCAATCCGCAGGCGACCAAGGTGATGTTGTTTGACGACCCATTAAAGTTAATGGGCCTTGGCGCAGTGCTCTTAGGGTTTTCCTCTGCCACTCAAGATATTGTGATTGATGCCTATCGTATTGAGCTTGCGCCGGTAGATATGCAGTCGGTGTTGTCCGCCATGTATACCGCAGGCTACCGTATTGGCATGATAGTGGCTGGGGCTGGGGCCTTATATTTGGCAGATTTTTTTGGCTCAACCGAAACCCTGTATAGCTATGTAGCGTGGCGCAATACTTATCTATTAATGGCGTTGGTGATGTTAGTGGGGGTTGCCACCACCTTAATAATTCGAGAGCCGATTAGCAATCAGGTGCGCATCGAGCGGCAATCCTCCGATTATGGCCGCCTAGTTTTGGTGTTTGTTTTCGCCATTGTCGCCTTTGTCATGACCTTTTACTATAGCGGCAACCTCATGCCAAAAGAGACCGGCGTATTACTAGGGTTTGGACTTGAAGTGGTGCATTTATTGGCGAGTTTAACCGCTGCGCTGACCGTGGGTTATTTGCTGGTTAGTGTGGGTTTGGTCGATAAACGCATAGCTTACACCACCTGGATTGAACCCATTGTCGATTTTTTCCGTCGTTATGGCAAAAAAGCGTTATTATTACTGGCATTAATTGGCCTGTACCGCATCTCTGACATTGTGGCCGGGGTTATCTCCAACGTTTTTTATCAAGATATGGGCTTTAGCAAAACCGATATTGCCACCGCAGTCAAACTGGTTGGGGTGATTATGACCATTGCTGGCGGCTTACTCGGTGGCCTACTCGCCAAAAAACTGCGCATCATGCAAGCGATGATGGTCGGGGCGATATTGGCGGCCATCACCAACCTATTGTTTGTGCTGCTCACCTATCATCAAGGGAGCCTAGAGGTTATGTACATGGCGGTGGTGTTTGATAACCTCGCTGCAGGGCTTGCGATGACGGTGTTTATCGCTTTTTTATCAGCACTGACCTCCATTCGCTTTACTGCGGTGCAATATGCGATATTTTCATCCTTGATGACCCTGTTTCCTAAAGTGCTGGGCGGCTATTCGGGTAGCATCGTTGATAACATGGGCTATCCCTTCTTTTTTATCTTCACCTTTGCCATCGGCGTTCCCATTTTGCTACTTATTTATCTGGTCGATAAACATATTGTGATTGGCGGCAATGATGATATTTATGGGGATGACACAGACCTCAGCGGTACAAAAAAATAAGCTAAGAGCTTTAAATAATGCTTATAGTCGCTTTTTGGCAGCTTTACTATGGTAGCTAATCCCGCTTTGCGCTACTATCTTGGCTGGCATGGGCGCAGGCACTACTGGCAAGAGTCGTTCCTGTTGCCTCGATAACGCCTCTTGCCAAGTGCCTGCAAGCCCATGCTGCGCCAAGTATAGCCGCTGCAATCGGGGCTAAAAAGCTCTCCAAGGCAACCATTATGAGTCAAGTGACCCCTTGTCTATTAAATAACAAACTCAAAAAAGCCGCCCAATGCCAACAAACCACACCATCCGCCAAATCAAGCGTCAAGATTATCATCTACCCTCGCACTGGGTTAGCGACTGGCTGCTATCTGTGCTCCAAAAACCGGCTACGTTTTTAATTACTGAGAGTGATTATAGTCTGTCAGATAGCGAGCTAACTCAGTTTAACGAAGGTATTGCTAAGATGCAGGCAGGCACACCACTGGCGTATTTGACCGGCAAACAGGCGTTTTGGTCGCTTGACTTTATCGTCAATGCGCATACTTTAATACCGCGCCCCGATACCGAGGTATTGGTAGAGCAGGTGCTTAATTGGATTGCTAAGAGTGATGTTCATAAACCAAACACTCATAAAGTCCCAAAGCGTCTGTTAGACTTAGGCACTGGCTCAGGCTGTATCGCTATCAGTTTGGCGTATGAGCTTGCCAAGTTAGCTCCACAGCAATGGCACATTACGGCGATTGATGACTCCACTGAGGCGTTAAGTGTGGCCAAACGCAATGCTACCTTGAACCACATCAGCAATATTGAGTTTTATCAAAGCGATTGGTTTGCCGTTTTTGACAACCATCAAATCCATACCAATCATCACAACCACGACAGCCAGCCTCAATTTGCAGTCATAGTCTCTAATCCGCCCTATATCGACCCGGCAGATACGCATTTACCGCAGCTTACAGCAGAGCCGTTATCCGCTTTGGTGGCCGATGACAAAGGGCTTGCCGATATCAAACTTATTTGCAATCAAGCAAAACGGTATTTGGTGCAAGGGGGGCTTTTGGCACTTGAGCACGGGCATGACCAAGGCGATAACGTGCGCCGCATTTTTGCGCAAAACGGATTTAGTGAGGTGCAAACCCTGCAAGATTATGGCGGTAATGATAGGATAACGCTGGGCGTATGGCGTTAATCCAAATGTTATCTGGCTATTTACTGGCTTTCAACAGGTTTTGGAAGAGTTTTAAACGAGAAGCCTTATGACAATTAAAACTATGGGAGTGGTCACTAAGTGGCAAGATGACAAAGGCTTTGGCTTTATCGAAAGTGAGCAAGGCGAGTCCGTCTTTTTTCATATTAGCGAGTTTAAACCGCCACGCCGACCGAGCCAAGGCGATAAGGTGGTGTTTGAACTGGGCGAAGACGCTAACGGCAGACCCAGGGCTCACCAAGTGCAAGAGCGGGATTTTGGCCAAAAAAAGACAGCACAAGATAATAAACGCCAAGATAATAACAGGCAATTCAATAGCAGACAGGACAATAAGAGACAGGACAATAGAAGCCAGCAGCATAAGGCGTATGACTCGCAGCAAGCGGCCTTTAAAAGTAGCCAAAGCAATCGCTTGTTTATGGGCATCGGCTTTTATGCCGTTTTAGCCTTTATTGCGGTTACGGGCAAGCTTAACTGGCTAGTGGTGGGTTGGTATATACTAATCGGCGTCGTCACCTTCTTAATGTATGCCAAAGACAAAGCAGCGGCGCAAAAAGACAAATGGCGCACCCCCGAATCCACCTTACATATTTTAAGCCTTATCGGTGGTTGGGTAGGGGCGATGTTGGCGCAGACCTATTTGCGCCATAAGTCACAAAAAGCGGATTTTCGCTTGATGTATTATTTAACCGTTATTCTCAATTTAGCCGGCCTGCTGTTTTTGTTGGCAGGCGGCGATATACAAAGGTTTATTTCTTAAGGTGTTGGACACTACTAACGCTAGTGCACATTTATGCTACCGAATTTGCTTACTTAACCCTTAACCCGATTTTAAATGAAGTCACCTAAAACCCAAAAAAGGACCGCACTATGTTTATTATTATCCAAAACGATACGATTAACATCAATGATATCAGCCGGATATCGCGCCAACAGGCGATTATTCATGTTTATTTTATCAGCCAAAGCGCAGCCGTTGCCTATACTTTTGCTAATGAGAGCGATGCCACCGAGGTTGAATACAAAATTTTTAAAGGATTAGAGGAACATGGTTTGGTGGTGTAACTATGAGTTATATTTGGGATTTACGCAAGAGTAGATATAAAGATAAGATAGCAAAAGATTGTTATTTATGAGTCCGCGGAAGGTTGAGTTAGACGATGCAGCAACAATAACCAGGCGCTCTTATATTAAAGCCATAGAATCGTATTTCTGTGTAATCCCCAATAGTAAAAAGACATAGTAAAAACAATAAAAAGAAATGGATAATACAACATTCTTACAAGCGATTGAGCTACTTATTAAACTAAACGGCCTATTGGATGCCGTTTAGTTTAAAAAACCTTATCGCTAATACCTTGATTAACCGCTATAACTTAGAGAAAAAGTTATGCGTAGGCTTTACCAAAACAACGGCGGCTAAAGATTTCACAATACCGCCAAAAATAAACGGATATAACCCATTCTGCAGCACCGTACCTGCGGGCACAAAATAGGATAATTGGATTAAGCCAAAAACAAAAGTTACGGCGGTGGCCACAAGCGTGACGAGCGCACTTTTCCACAAACTTTTTAGCACCCCTTTATCGCTAAAATAGCCCAAAATGGCTGCCGAGGCGACAAACCCAAATAAATATCCGCCAGAAGGGCCTAGCAACGTCGCGATGCCGCTACCGCCGTTGGCAAATACCGGCAAACCGATAGCGCCTTCTGCCAAATAAAGCAGCACTGCGCTGACACCGGCATTTCTACCTAGGGCAAGGCCAGCAATGGTCACCCCTAGGGTTTGCCCGGTAATCGGTACTGGCACTAACGGGATGGATAACTGCGCCAATATCGCAATGAGTATTGAGCCAAAGATAACTTTGATAAAAAAAGCAGCTTGTTCATGGGTGATAAACCACTGCTTTGCAGATACCAGTGTTGCGGACATAGTTGCGGACATACAGACTTCCTTGTTGTTGGTTGTTGGTTGATGATAAGTTAGTATACCATCCTAATATGGCATTTTTATTGAGCGCAAATTTAGACCAGGGGTTCAATATAGCCGATTATAGGTTGGCGCTAACACAGTTTATGCTTGTTTATGCATATAGATGTCTATGTAAACCTAAGCACTTAATTCCAATAAAAAACACCCCAGTCGCTACGATGGGGTGTTTTTACTATTCATTAAGGTTCAGGACCATTGTTATCAGGTGGTTTGTCGTCATAAAACCTACCAAATAAAGCTTCAAAAATTTTAGTAGGAAAGTGTCCTAACACAAAAATACTTGCTAAAATCAATATCACCAACGACATGGATAGCCCGCCCCAAGTCTTATCCTGTATAAAGAGATATACAGCACACCCTATCAGCAATAGAATAAATAAAGAAACAATAAACAACTTTGCAAAGTTAAACAAACTTTGCTCTTTACTAATGCCTCTATTTCGCTGACTAACCTCCAATTCTTCCTTATGTTGCGACTCGATAATCTTATGTGCAAAGGCTTGTTCTTTTTCGCCCATAGAAAGAATTCTATCAATCGCTCCAGGGTGAACAGCCTCTAACTTAACCATATCATTTGCAGGCATAACAGGGTTATTAATGTTAACTTGAGCATTACCAGGATTATTTATCTGTAAATAGTTATCCGAACCCTCTAAATTACCAGCTGCAAAAGACGCCTCAACCTGACTATCAGGGCGGTAATCAGGTTGATTGTCGTTATTGTTTTCTAATGCTTCAGCAGGCTGCTGTGATTCACGCTCATCCATGCGAATTATCTAACTCTTGCTGATAAATCACTATAGACTTATTTAAACGACGGGCAACACCTTCAAAATACTGTTTAGTGCCTGGCGTATAATTATTAAAGGGCTTTGCAATATAATGAGGTGCTATATAGTTACCAGCGGCACCATCTTGCACGCCAACACGTTTAAGGCTAGAACCAATATTGGACGGTTTAGTAATGAAACTTCTAGTATTGTTCTTCTTAGATTTCATAATATCCTCACTTATGCGTCGAAGGAACGCCCTAAAAACCACAGTCTAAATGCTATATAGTATTCTCTAGTTAGACGCACATCATAATAGTATAAAATGTGGCATAAAAAATTTTTAAGACAAAAAAGCCGTCTAAGAAAGATAGTGCCTGCAATAGGAGAGGAATAACTTAAATTGGGGGAAAATTAAGCAGGTTTATTCACTATATTAACTTGCGCTCTCACTAAAGCGAAAGCATCTAGTCCCTAATATCATGATGGCTACGCTATTTGTCAGTAAAAATTGTTACAAATGAAATTTTATTTCTAAAGTAAATCATATCAGTTTGATATCTGCTGTTCAACAACAGTAACGTTATAAATATTTTTGTCAACCGCAACAAAAAATTAATTAGCATCTTCAAGGTGCAGAAAAAACGTAACCCACCTGCTTAGTTGTCTTAAACATAACATTCATTAGGTTTGGTGGGTTACGCTATTGCTAACCCCATCCTTGTATCTACGCTGGCTATTCACCCTACAACTTATGGCGAATTTCAAAGCTTTGATGAATCGGTTTCTTTTGATTAAAATCAAAGCCAATAGTCTCGCTGGTGGTGTCAATCACCGCATAGCGTTCTATGAGTTCTTCATCCATCTCAAATTTAGTAAAGTTATTAGAAAAATAAATCACCCCGCCGGTTGCCAAACGGTTGATGGCTCGGTTAATCAGTGCACTGTGGTCTCGCTGCACATCAAACGTGCCCTGAAACTTTTTAGAGTTCGAAAAGGTTGGCGGGTCGATAAAAATAACGTCGTACTGCTCGCTATTGTCCTTGAGCCAATCAAAAATATCGGACGCGACAAACTGATATTTGCGACTGCTCACATCCAATCCATTGAGCGCAAAATTTTGTTTGCCCCAGTCTAAATAATTTTGCGATAAATCGACACTGGTGACCGATTTTGCCCCTGCCAAGGCGGCATGCACACTGGCGGTACAGGTATAGGCAAATAGGTTAAGCACATTGGCGCCAGCACTGGCGGCACGAATAATACCGCGCATGGTGCGATGGTCCAAAAACAGCCCGGTGTCTAAATAATCGGTAAAGTTGACATAAAAGTAAGCGCCATCCTCGCTCACTACCTGCATTTTACGTTTTTTCTGGGCGAGGCGGCTGGCCTCTAGCTTTTTGGCTTCCTCACGCGCTTGCTGATATTTATTGCCTTTATACCAGTTACGATGGTCTTTTTTGACTGCTTTACCCGCTTCTTTACCGCTATCTTTGCCAGCGCTATTGTCGTTGTTGGGCTTGCCGCTAGCATCCACACTGCTATCGGGGTTGCCATATTGGCTATTGCCGGTTTGCCGAGAGCGCGTTTTGATAAACACATTTTCACGGTCAATGCCAAACACTTCGCGGATACCCATCAAGGCCAAATTAAAGCGTTTTCTGGCCGTCTCAGCCGGAATGGTTTTGGGCGGTGCATACTCTTGCACATGGGCATAATCGCCATAAATATCGATGGCAACCTTATAATCAGGCAAATCCGCATCATAAACCCGTAAATTGGTGACGTCCTCTTTTTGCGCCAGTTTTTTGAGTTGCAGCGCATTTTTTTGCAAACGATTGACAAAGTCTTGCGCCTCATCCACCACAATGTCCGACTTTTGATAGCGGTTAATAATGGCAGTTGACGCTTTGCGCAAAATCTCGCCATAGCGGAAATACACCGTAATTGCGCCGTTATGACAGCGCAAGGTTTGCGGGTCGGCAATCGGCAATACGTCGGCTTGTTCCACATGAGCGGCTAGCAGCCCTAAAGTAGGCGGATATTTTTGTTTGGCAAAGCTGTCTTGTAGTGCCAGCCCCAAGCCTTGATACAGCGGTTTAATCAAGTCAGTCTCGCCCAAGCGCTCGCCATAAGGAGGGTTGGTAATCACCAAGGTTTTTTTCAGTTTGCGCTGTTGCATCGGTTTTGCCAGTGCTGCTTTAAGCTGCGCGAGCGGGCGCTGCTCTAGGGTCAGATGCGCTATTAACGCTTGCAAACCAGCGGCGGCTAGGTTTTTTTCGGTGGCCTTAATCGCCCCAGCATCCGCATCAAAACCCATAATCACAGGCATCTTGCCCGTAGCGGCATTCTCTAAACCCTGATGAAACCGTTGCTGCGCCGTATCAACACACTGTTGCCACAGCTCGCTGTTGTGCTCGTGCCAGTGATAAAACCCAAACTGCGCTTCTGACTTATCCATACCCACGGCATAATCACAATGCATCAGTAACGCTTCAATCAAAAACGTGCCCGAGCCACACATGGGGTCAATCAGGGCGCTATAATCATTCTTTTTATGCCAGTTAACACTATACAGTAGCGCTGCCGCTAAATTTTCTTTAAGCGGCGCATCGGTCATGGCGATACGGTAGCCACGCCGGTGCAAACTTACCCCCGACAAATCCAGATAAATTTCGGCCTGCTTGTCATTGACGGTGGCAAAAATTGAGAAGTCCGGGTTGTCGCTGTCCACATCGGGGCGACTGTCTAACTTTTGGGTAAAGGTGTCAGCAATGGCATCTTTAATCCGCAGCATCGCAAATTGCTGGCTCACTGCCACTCGTTTGTCCACACTCATGCGGATGGCAAAGGTGTTATCGAGCCCAAACCACTGCGTCCAATCAACCGACTTAGCCAGTCCGTTTAACTGTTCGGCCACATCATAGTCTTTATTGATATTGCGCTTTTTAATGGGCAGCAATACTCGTGACGCCACCCGTGACCACAAACAAATTTGGTACACTTGCTCAAGGCTGGCTGTCACCGCCAAACGCCCCGTACTCTTGATGTCGCTACTAATGCCCATGCTTTCGAGTTCGGTTTGTAGCGGCGTCTCTAAGCCGTCGGCACAGGTGAGGACGATGTCATAACGGGCCGTATGAGCCAGTGCAGGGTTTAGGCTATGGCCAGTTGTAGAGTCATGAGGTGCAGAGTCATGAGGTGCAGAGTCACAAGTTTTAGAAGTGGGTGTCGCATCAAGTTCAGTCGCTTCGGTTTGAGCGGCCAAAAGGGTATTGTCAAGGTCAGTAGTCATAGCAGTGGGCTTGTTTGGGTGATTTGAATGATGCGGATGCTTTAAACAGCGGCATCCTATGGTATACGGCACCTATTAGCAGTCGAACAGCTTATCCATCGTCTGGCGCTACATTATCCATGGGTTGGGTGCTGACTGCAAATGGTTTAGTGGCAATCGGGTAGTCCACCTCTTTGGGCATGAGTAAGCGCATGTGCGGATAGGGGATAGAGATGCCGGCATCTTGCAATTGGGTTTTAATCTTTTCAATGAGCGCCTCTTTAATGCCTGGAATACGCGCAACAGCGGCGGGGGTTACCCAAAATCGGACAATAAAAATGACCCCAAAATCACTAATCTCACTAATCGTAGCAGAGGGCTCAGGGCGTTTTAAGATGCTGTCCAAATCGGCGATAATGGCCAAAATAACCTGCCGTGCGGCGTCAATATCCGCCTCTAAAGCGATGCGCGCAGTGATACTAAAACGGATAAAGTTTTTTGAGGTTAAATTGATAACCTCGGATGAGGCAACGGTAGAATTGGGCACAATCACTGTCACATTATCCCGGGTTAAAATATGGGTGGTACGCAGTGAAATGACAATCACCCGGCCTTCTTTGTCGGCAATACTAATCCAATCGCCCACTTGAAAAGATTGCTCAAGCAAAATAGTAATACCGGCTATAAAATTGGCTAAGGTAGATTGCGCGGCAAAACTGACCGCCAATCCCACAATACCCAAACCTGCCACTAATGAGACAATATCAAAGCCAAATTGCGCCATCACGCTGGCCATGCCCAGCACCACAATCATTACCGAAAACACATTTTTAAGCAGCTGCTCAATAGAGGCGTTTAGGCCATAGTGTTTGAGCACTCGGCTAATCACATGCTCAGACGACGTCCACAGCACATAGTAAATACCCGCCCAAACACTCGCTTTTGCAGTGGCTTTAATGGTGGCAGGCTCAACGCTTAACTGGCTCATCACCGCAAGCAAGCAGGCCACAAACCAAATATAGCGCAAGATGGCACGCAGTACCGTCGCCCGTTTTTCACTCAGTTGAAACCGGGTGGGGTTGTGCTGCATGATATAGACGGCCAGCGCATAAAACACGCCCAATATCGCCAACAAAATGACAATTTTGATGCCGGTGCTCGATAACTCAACGATTCTTGCAGTCCAATCGCGTGTATCGGCTTCGATATCACCGCCTATCGCTAGATAGAGGCTGGTGTACAGGTCATGCAAAATTTGCTGCAAAAAAGTGCGAATCGGAGCGTCTGCCTCACCAGCCATAAAATTCCCTGTGCCTGTTAACCATCTAACCATCGTAGAGACTCAGTATATACCTTAATGGTAACCGTAATATTTCTAACCTGCTCTTTTAACTCGTCCTTAATCTATCAGTCGTTTGCATTGGCTGTCAGTTGACCTTTGGCATCGCGCAAGGCAGTACGCAGCCCCTCTAATATAGTCGGATGATAAAAAGGGCTGTCAAGCAGGCCAGCAACGGTCACATTATTGGTGATGGCCGTTGCCAAAATATGGGCGATGTACTCAGCAGCAGGGCCCACCATACATGCCCCCAAAATTTGCCCTTGCTGCAAGTTGCCACGGGTTTTGGGGTTTTCTTGACTGCCGTCATCGGCTTCAATATGCCGAGCACGGATATCCTTTTGGCAAACATAAAGCCGCAGTAGCCCGCAGTTTACCCCCATAATCCGGCTACGCCCTTGGTTCTCAAAGCTGACCTCACCAATCACGTAGGGGATGCCTCTGGCTTCAATAGATTTTAAGGTATGCCCGACCGCCATAATTTGTGGCTCGCTAAAGATAACCGACATGAGCGTGGCCGGCGCTTGCGCTTTATGCTCGGTGATGTCTGCCAAAATAGGCGACTGGGCGCTGATATCTGCATCGCTAGCAATGGCGTTGCGAATATTGATTGCTGGGTCATTATCGCTATTATCAACATTATCAACATTATCGACATTGTCGCTATTATCGACATTATCAACATTATCAACATTGGCGCCATTATCAACATTGGCGCGGTTAAGCCTTAGCGCCACCGATAACCCTGCCAAATAGCCCTCATTACTGGTTTCATGCAGTAGGGGTCGATAGGCATTGGCGTCACCAACGATATACACGTTTTTATCCTTAATCTTTCCGTTGCTCTTGTCCATATCTTTGGGGCGGTTGTTATCATCCAATTCAATGCCCAAATGTTCAAGCCCCATTTTGTCTATGCTATTGCGTCGGCCCGTGGCAACCAGTACCAAATCCCCTGTCCAGGTTTGGGCAGTATTGTTAATGTTGGTGTCGTCCATGTTGGTGTCGTTAAGGTCGGTGTAGTCAATCACCGCTTGCGACCTATTGTCACCATCTCCTTGTTGACGGCGCACAGCGGTTATTGACGTATTTAAGCGTAAATCTAACTCGTTTGACAAACAGGCGACCGCTTTGGCATTCACCTTGTCGTCTTTGATACCGCCCACGTTGTCGCTGCGATTAAACAGCGCCACAGCGACCCCAAGCCTGCTCATGGCCTGCGCCAGCTCAAGCCCAATAGCCCCGGTGCCGATAACCGCTAGCGATTTTGGTAAATCGGGCAATTCAAAAATGGTGTCTGAGGTGATCAGCAAATCGCCCAAGCTGTCTCTCCAGCCGTCTGGCACAAAGGGTTTGGAGCCGGTGGCGATAATCATATGCTCGGCTGCAATCAGCTGCGTCGCGCCCGTGGCGGTATGCGCTGCAATCAACGCTGACTTGGTTTCTGCATGATTCACAATAACCGCACGGCCGTAAATCTTATGCTCCTCCCCCCACTCGGCAGCATTTTTTAGCGGATAACTGGCAAAATGATCTCGCTCTCGGCGTACTCGTGCCATCACTTGCTTGCCGTTGATGGTGGCAGCACCCTCTATGCCAAAATCGTCAGAGTGCTTGGCATGATGGGCGCGCTCGCCCGCCGCAATTAAGAGCTTACTGGGCATACAGCCAATGGTGGTACAGGTTGTTGACCAAATGCCTTCGTTAATAATAACCACGCTATCGGTGGCTTTACGCACTTGGCGATAGGCGTTGTGACCTGCCGTGCCTGCGCCAATAATGGCTACTTTAACGTGGCGAATAGGGGTAGTGGCATTGTTCTGAGTATGTGAAGTTTGAGAGGTCTGGGTTTTAGGGTGTTGGGTCATAAGGGTTGCGTCCTGTATCAGTGTGGTTTGTTATAGGGATTATCAAGTTGTTAGGAAGATAGGCTGTTAAACAGTCTCACTGCATAGCCTTTGGCACGCAGGTTACGCTGGGCATGGGTTAATTGACCCTGTTTATCAAACACAAAAGTCGAGCGCACCAGCCCCAATACTTGTTTGCCATACATATTTTTCTCTTGTATCACATCAAAGTACTGACATAGCTTTGCATCGACATCACTGATTAAAGCAATGGTTAGGTCATGTTTGGCAATAAACTTTTTATGTGAGTCGTTACTGTCACGCGACACGCCGATGATGCTATAGCCTAACTGCTCAAACTCAGCCCGTTTGGCGCTAAAATCAGTCGCCTGCGTGGTGCAGCCTGCGGTGTTGTCTTTGGGGTAAAAGTAGAGAATGAGCCCTGTACCGGTTTCGCTTAGCAAACGCCTAAGGTTAATAGTTTCTTCAATCATGTCACCATGTTGCTGCCGCACCGCCGCTAAATCAAAGGCGGGCAAGGCAAGATTTTCGTCCGTGGGTTTGGCCATCAGTTTGTCCTTATGCTTTATAGTATGGTCGTCAAAATGCTGCTAGTGGTCAAAATGATTCTAGTAAAGGGGACGCTCAGTTTTACAGCAGTCACCATATCCTATAAAAAAAGGCTAGCAGATGCCAGCCTAATTCGGTAAGTTCAGTTAGTCAGTTTTAAGAGGGTTTAGCAGTTCACTAGCCACAAGCCACAAGCCACAAGCCTTAATGGCGATACGGCGCTAGCTTGGTTTTTGTGGCGGCTTAAGGGTTAAGCCTTGGGCACACTGCTGTAGCTCTTTTTGCATTTTTTTGGCATAGGGTAGGGTGGCTGGGTTTTTGCCACTTTGGGCATAACTCTCAATCTCCCACATTTGCCCCAAAGTCATGTTGCTACGTACGCCAACGCTACAACTACACAGTTTTTTGGCGGTAGCTTGATCGGCCACCTTATAATTGACGGCCCCTTTAACGCACTTGTCAATTTGGTCTTGTTTGATGTCTAAAGCGTGCGCAGGCGCTGCAAATATCATGGCAGACGTGGCAACAGCACATAGGCCAAGCCAAGAGCGGGGCTTTATAAAATGTGTCATGAATCTTATTCCTATTAGGTGGTCGGTGTGGTAATTAAGGTATCAAGATAACTAAAAACAACGTCATTTTCGGCTTTTGGTTGTCTTGTTTTGAACTGTTTCAATGACAGGGGACGACGCAGAATATACAGTCGGGTCAGGTACGCCCGCCGCCGCAAAGCCTTGTTGACGTAGCGTGCAACTGTCACAAATGCCGCAAGCACGACCTTGTAAGTCCGCTTTATAACAAGAGACGGTTTGGGCGTAATCGATGCCAAGGCTGATACCCAGTGTTATGGTCTGCCCTTTGGATAAGGTTTGCAAGGGGGTTTGAATCTTAAGTTTGTGTCCGGTTACCCCCGCCTTAGTAGCAAGATTCGCCATGGTCTCAAACGCTTGAATGTATTCTGGTCGACAATCTGGATAACCTGAATAGTCTACCGAGCTTACCCCAATAACAATATTATTGGATTGTGTGACTTCAGCAACAGCCAAGGCGTAGGATAGAAATATAGTGTTACGGGCAGGCACATAGGTATTGGGAATGGCTGTATTATCAATATGGTCGTTATGACTGGGTGAGTTTGCGGCATTGCCATCTGGCACCGTCATGCTATGGTCGGTTAATGACGAACCACCAAGCTGGGCGATATCAATATCAATAATACGATGGGTGACATTTGCCTGAGCAGCAATGGCTTTAGCGGCTATGAGCTCGCTATTATGGCGTTGACCATAGTTAAAACTTACGGCAGTTACGCTATCGTAGCGCTCTTTTGCCCAGTACAAACAGGTCACCGAATCAAGCCCGCCCGATAATAAAACAACGGCAGACTCTCTCAATGGGCTGGTTTTATTGTTAGCATGGGTTACGCGAGCATTATCAAGGTCAAAATCGGTCATAGTTAGGGCTCAAAAATAGTGAGGGCTCAAAAATAATTACGGCTAAAAACATTAAATGGAGATGACATTAATAGATGACATTAATATAAAGCTTACGCATTTTAAGAAGATGTAACTACTGGTCACTATTTTTGCATCGTCTAAAGATGAAGCGAAGCCGCTGCCAAAATAGTGACCAGTCGTTTTTGACCAGGTAAAATTGTTTTTGCGTAAGTCCTATAACATTTGGTTTAACAGTTGCTGGTTGGTCTTCGATGGTTTTTATCAAAACAAGATTCATCAAAACAAAATTCATCAAAACAGGATTAATCAAAACAGGATTAATCAAAACAGGATTAATCAAAACGATAGATATCCATCCCCAAACTATGGTGAACCATGCTTTCATGGATGGAGGACACCCGTTGACCCGTGCCCAACGCAAAAAATAGCGGCAAAAGGTGCTCGCTGGTGGGATGGATATGCGCAATATCAGCAAACTGTTGCCAGTCTAAGGCAGCCGGTATATCGGTTTTTAGCTGCTGCAGTAACCAGACTTTAAACGCTTTAGCCTGCGCATCTTCGCTCGTGGCTTGCCATTTTAGACTGGCTAAATTGTGGGTAATATTGCCAGAGCCAATGACCAAGATTTGCTCGCTGCGCAATTGGCGGCAAAGGTTACCGAGTTGATAACAGGCATAGGCATCAAAAAACTTGGGTAAAGAGATTTGCACCAGTGGCACATTTGCATGGGGATACATGTGCAACAGCGGTACCCAAACGCCATGGTCTAGAGGGCGTAACGGGTTTAAGCGGTTAGCAATGCCACGGTCGTTTAACTGCGCCGATAACGATTCGGCGAGCGCTGGATGGCCGCTAGCGGGATACTCAATTTGACGCAAACCCGCATCAAACCCCGTAAAATCGTGCCAGGTTTGCGGTTGGGCATTGCTGGATATTTCAAGCGACTCGGTCACCCAATGCGCTGACATGATTAAAATAGCTTGGGGCTTAGGCAAGTTGTGGCCGACACGGGCTAGTGCTTTGGTAGGGGCGTTATTTTCGATAGCCAAGGTGGGTGCGCCGTGCGATACAAACAAGCCGGGCAATGTTACCGTATGCTCAAAAGTGGACAATACCTGCTCGGCGGTCAACGGTTTTATCGCGGACGCCGCCACCCCCCCCTTACGGGCGTGGTGCAGATAGGGCATGTGGTTAATGCCGTTGGTTGACGCTGAGTCTGAAGGGTTTGAATAAGTCATGACATAGTTATGGGGTCAGGGGCGTTGTTTTAAAGCAAAGGCTTCTAGTCTGGTTTGGGCCGATGCCGGTTGAATGATGCCGGTTGAATGATGCCGGTTATGGATGTTGTCGCTTTAGGCTCATTGGCACAATATGATAGCACTTTTTGATAACAGCACTTTTAGTTACCACGGTGATACGGGTGATTGTTGTTGATACTCATAGCGCGATACAACTGCTCCATTAACACTACCCGCACTAATGGGTGCGGCAAAGTCAGCGGGGACAGCGACCATTTAAAATCCGCTGCCGCCAATACTGCAGGCGACACGCCATCGGCGCCGCCAATCACCAAAGCCACGTCATCACCTGTCTGCATCGCAGCACTCAATTTGCGAGCCAGCTGTTCGGTGGATAACAGAGTGCCTTTAACGTCCAGCACCCAAAGTTGCTCTCGATTCATGCTGTGATGCGCTTGCAAAATAGCCACGCCCTCTTGCTCGCAATATTGCGCTATATTGGCAGCAGACGCTGCTTTGGCACGTTTCGCTGCTGGCAAGTCGACCATTTCGGTCACCAACAGCGGCTGGATACGTTTGTGGTACTCATTAAACCCGGCATTGACCCAAGCTGGCATTTTGCCACCGACACTTAAAATACGCAATTTCATCAACAAGTTTGCCTTATTAGGATTAATGGGCTGCAAGGTATGCCTGTCCTACTCAATTTTTAAGCTAAGTATGCCCACATACAAGCACCTAAGCGTGGATAATTAGCTTTGCAACCAGCTCAACAACTCGGTGCTGAGTGTGAAACATCATACTGTCATAAAACTTTAGTAATTTTTTGCATTGCTCAGTCACTTAAATCATTTTCACTATAAGTATATGATTTTAAACATAAAAATAACTGTATGAAAAATGAACAATTTTATCTTAGCCCGTATGCTTGTTAGGATAACTGCTGTCAAGTAGCGAGTTATCCACAGGGTTATCCACAGATAATGGGGAAAACCCTTTTAAGCCTTATCCATCAAGCCATTGTCAGTCTTGATAACGGAGCATACTTTGCCTAAGTCGTGATTATGCCAAGTCCAACCTGTTGAATCGGTGATTCAATGCACTGTTTCACGCTCTACTCTTTGCTAGCTCTACTCTTTGCTAGCTCGACTCTTTAATATAAATCAGATCCCAAACGCCATGGCCACGGTCAAGGCCTCGGTTTTCAAACTTAGTCATTGGCCTAAAATCAGGACGAGCGGCAAAATGACCACGCCCTGCTTGATTGGTTAGGCCAACCACATTATCGAGTACCTCAAGCATACAAAAGGCATAATGCTCCCAGTCGGTTGCCGTATGAAACCAACCTTGTGGTTTTAGGCAGTCGGTCACCAGTTGCATACGTTCGGGATTCACAAAGCGGCGTTTATAATGACGCCGTTTTTGCCACGGGTCAGGAAAATAAAGTTGCACCCGATCAATATGATTGTTTGGCAATTGCTTCATCAATAAGATAGCATCGCCATTGATAAGCTTTATATTGGTCAGCCCTTGCTCGGCTGCCATATAGGCACATTTGCCAATACCCGGCTCGTGTACCTCAATGCCTACAAAGTTGCGAGTCGGGTCAGCAGCGGCCATCTCAATTAACGAGCTGCCCATTCCAAAGCCAATCTCTAAGGTCAGCGGGGCATCCTTGCCATTGGGGGTTTGTGCCGTATCGGCAAACAAAGCACGCAAATTGGTGATGTGCTCGATAATGCCCTCATTGCGCTCGTTTGCTGTGTTGATAATGTATTTGCGAAAACTGGAGTCATTTAAGGCAATCTCGGCATGTTTACTGACGTGCGTACGCCTTCGCATAAAAGTATTGATGTTGCGAGGGTGCGCCACGTCTGCCGTTGCTGTAGCCTCGTTTTTAACCTTGTCTGTAGCCTTGTCTGTAGCCTTGTCACTAGCATTGTCTGTAGCATTGTCACGAGCATCGGCATGGTCTTTAGGACTGGCATCCACATCGTTAGTCACATCAGTACGGTCATTGGCCTGTGCTGTCGCCTCTGTTAGGTCGGTAGCCAAACCAGTTAGCAAAGCCTCATTTTTAGGTGCGGTTTTAGAGCTCATATCAAAAGGGTATCCATTAAGGGGTGCTTTAAAGCGGTATTTACACAGCCACTAACTAAATAAACAACGTCTATCCCAATAGCTAGGCAATGTGGCGTATTATAACGGTTATTGCCCATGAAAACGATTCACCCGGATAATCAGAACTTGCTTATTAGCACACACCACCGACACTACAGTTTGGCATCATTGGAATGAAATGCGTTATGTTGTTTATCGAAGAGAGCACGCCGCCGCCATTTTATCAAGAAACATTGACGCCTGAAAAACGCACCCAATTGGACAAATGGTTTATTGGCAACCGCTCACAAGCCTATTATTTACAGCGTTTTGCCGAGTTTGATGCGCAGGGCTATTTGTCTGCCAAATGGCATTGGGCGGCTTTTTTTGCGACCTTTGGCTGGCTGCTATATCGCAAACGCTATCTTGACTCAATAGTCTATACCATTGCTGGCTGGTCGTTTATTCAGCTCAATATCGTCATTGCTTTGGTGTTGGCCGAATTTCTGTTTATCGGTAGGATAGCTGTCGCTTATCAGATGCCGCTGCGTTTCAGCATCGCTGCGTTTATCTGGCTGTTTTGGTCTTATATGGTGGCGCGCTGGACGGATGCTTATTATTACCGTATGGCACGCCGCGAAATTGCCGACGTGATTGCCAACTACCCCGATGACGTCGCCAAGCAACAAGCCCATTTACAGCGCGAGGGCAGTGTTAGCTATATCGGGCTTGGGTTTGGGTTTGCCCTGTTTTTGCTGGCGCTAACGATTATTAAGGTGCAGTTTTTGCCGTTATATGCCAAGCCAAAAGCCGCCATGATTATTCAAGAGGTGTATGAGGTAACCCGCATTGCCAGCGCTCAATTAGAAACCCGCTATCAACAAACGGGGCAATGTACGCAAGCGGCACTAACGTTGAGCACTAGCCCCTATGTTACCCTGTCGGTGCCGCCTTCAGTGATAGCAACTGGGACGAATCATCGCCAACGAAGCGCTTGTCGCATCGAGGCTCGGATACAGGGTGTGCCCTTTCCCAATCGTAATCTTAACGGACAAACGCTGGTGATGTATCGACCTACAGCGGGCGTCTATAGCCGCTGGCACTGCGAGACCTCGCTTAATCACAAACAAAAACCGCAAGGCTGCATTAATGAAGAGGGGCAATAACCGCTAGTCATTAGGACGGCTTATGCAGACCAGCTGCGGTAGTAATTTCCTCCAAATCGATTTGTTTGCCTTTGTTATGGTCCGAATCAAAGAGACTCTCAAGCTCGCCCAACGAGGATTTAACCGATTCCACCAAACGCGCTTCATCGTCATAAATCGCCTGTTGTCGATTGAGCAACTCATCGTCATAGTCTCTAAACATGGTTATCGTTTTGCGTGCTTTTTCTGGGGTAATGCCCAACATCTCTAGCGATTCGCGCGACATGTCCAGCGCGGTTAGGTAGGTCTCACGCCAAATATGGGTGGCACCCACTTCGCGCAGGCGATAATAATGCTGGCGATTGCGCGCCCGTACCAGTAACTTTAAATGTGGATAATGTTGGTGTAAATATTGCACTGTGGCAATCGAGCGATCCACGTCATCAATGGCTAAAATGAACACTCGGGCTTTATCAATACCCGCCGCTCGCAAAATTTGTGGATTTTGCGGGTCGCCGTAGTATACCTGATTGCCAAATTTGCGCACAAAGTCCACTTGGTTGACCGAGCGTTCGATAGCGGTAAACTCGATGTTATGCATCCGTAGTACCCGGCCAATAATTTGCCCCACCCGGCCAAAGCCAGCAATAATCACTGGATGTTCATGGTCAGGGATGCTGTCATACTCACGCTTAGGCTGCAGCTTGGCAAAAATTGGCTCGCCAAATTTTTCGAGTAGAATAAAGGCAATAGGCGTAAGTGCCATAGACACAGTGACAATGAGGGTGAGCATATTGGCAAGCTCAGGGCGCAATACGTTTTGCGCGGAGGCGGTGCCAAACAACACAAAGGCAAACTCGCCCCCTTGTGCTAAGGTGACCCCTAACCGAATACTGGTGGGCAAACGATTGCCCATAAACCGGGCAATTAGCCCCAAAATGCCAAATTTTATCAGCATTAACGCCGCCGCCAAGCCAAAAATAAGCATGGGGTGCGAAACAATGAGCTTCACATCGGTTAACATACCGACCGACATAAAAAATAGACCCAATAGCAAGCCTTTAAACGGCTCGATACTGGCTTCAAGCTCGTGGCGGTATTCGGAATCTGCCAGTAAAACACCGGTCAAAAAGGCGCCAAGTGCCATAGATAAGCCAATTTGACCCATTAAAATAGACACCCCAATCACAATAAACAACGCCACTGCCGTTAATAGTTCGGTGGCACCACTTGAAGCGACAAATTTAAAGAACGGACGAACCACATAGCGGCTAACCAGAAATAACCCGCCAAATACCGCCACTACTTTGGCAAAATACATCAAATCATAGGTTTGTTCGCGCACCCCCGATAAAAACGGAATCACCGCCAGTATGGGAATCACCGCAATGTCTTGAAACAATAAAATAGTAAACGCCTCACGCCCATGCGTGCTGGAGAGTTGCTCTTTTTCGTTGAGCACCTGTAGAACAAAGGCGGTGGAGGAGAGCGCAAGCCCAAAGCCGACGATAAAAGCGGTGTCTATTTTAAGCCCCGCAAACTGATACACCAAGGCCATCAGCACAAGGCCGGTAACCCCAACTTGCAAGCCACCAAACACAAAGATAGAGCGGCGTAGCGCCCAAAGCCGTGAGGGTTGTAGCTCAAGTCCTATCACAAACAACAGCATCACCACCCCAAACTCTGAAAAATGCATCAGGCTTTCGGCGTCGCCAGCAATATCCAGCGCGCTTGGGCCCAACAGCAAGCCGGTAATCAGATAACCCAACACGGTTGAAATGCCAAAGTGTTTCCCAAGCGGCACCAGCAGTAAGGTTGCCCCTAAAAAAATAGTGGCCTGCAGCATAAGGTTGGGTTGAACGAGTGCAGCGGCGAGCATTGCTTATCCTATAAGTGAGTGTGGAAAAGATTTAAAAGATTGAAAAGATAATGAATAGGGTGGTTGCACAGCTATTGGGATGTTGGATGTGACTTTTAGGTGCTGCCATTACGTCGTCGGCATATTAGAGTATAAGAGTAAACAGTCTACGCTTGCCTATTTTTTTATCATTTTTTTTGATAAATGCGCCAAACGTCGTTGTCTGCCAAGGGTAGGCTATACGCATCATTGCGCCGTTTACGCGGTTTTTGCCGGCTGTCCACAATTTTAAAATCAGGCAGTGCTTGGACAATCAGCCCGGTGCGATAAAAGCGCAAACGTTCTGGCTCCAGCAGCTCGCCTTTTTGGTTGCGACAAAACACATAGGCGCGCAGGTCTATAAACTCACGGTGGGCGACCAATCTTACCCCCTCATCTTGCGCCAGTACTTTTTCTAACAACGCTATCTCTTTGTCTTTAAATTCGCCACATTTCGCCACTAAAGCCCCCACCGAGCCAAAATTTTTAGACTCTTTGGCTCGGGTTTTGGTGAGATGTAGCCGCTGCACATGGTACACAAACTGCGGAATCTCTAGGCTGGCAGGTAGGGGCAAGTTATCAGGCGGTAGATAGGCCGATGGATAAAACAGCATGGCCCTATCTAAGTAAGGCTGCCAGCGCTGCTGATACGCCTTAACCTCAGCCATATTGCCTTGATAAATGGGCATATCGCGCACTTGGCGCAATATATCTGGCGGAAACTGCTCGTCTCGAAACGCGGCGATATCGGCTTGCAAAGTGGAGAGCAATTCTTTGGCGTATTGCTTGCGCGCTTTAGTGTCTAAGTTATTGACGTTATCAACACCCTCCAGCCTGGTGCTGGCGCTAAGGTCATTCAAGTCGCTAAGGCTAAAAAAGTCGGGAGCCACAAAGGGTGCAGAACGTCTGGTCATAATGAGCATCTTTAAAGTAGGTATTTTTAATACTAAGCATTTTAAACCAAGCATTTTAAAGCTAGGCGTTTTAAAGCTAGGCATTTTAAAGCTAGGCGTTTTAAAGCTAGGCATTTTAAAGCTAGGCATTTTAAAGCTAGGCGTTTTAAAGCAGATGATATTAAAGCAATGTATTTTAAATGTATTTTAAAGGCCTGCAACTAGGCTGTTGTTTGCTACCTCCGCTTGCAACATCATAACTTAACCCAAGGCTAGCTGGCAAAACAGTCGCGGGTCCGTTATCGAGTTAGGTTAAAACCATGTTATCATATACCTACCTTTAGGCATGCCTAAATCGATAAGGCATTCTATTTTATATACATTAAGTCTATATGTTCAGTGACTTTTCTGTGCATTTATCCTTTTAGCGTCTAAACAAAGCGTTAGCAACATCGCTCAAACAACCTAAAATATTTGCGCTGACTTAATGTGATTCAGTAACGATACCGCTGGCTTGCAGTTGTCCTAGCCTATACATCACTACATAACCACACGCACACATGAGCATAAACCCCCTATAAGCTTTGCCCAATCAGGCGCACACGCCCAACCTAGAGAGAGACAAGATGTCCATAAAACCTGTCGTTGCCTTAATTGGCCGCCCGAATGTGGGTAAATCGACAATATTTAACCAAATGACCAACTCCCGCCAAGCCTTGGTGGCAGATTTATCGGGTCTCACCCGTGACCGCCAGTATGGCGATGCCACCTATAATGAAAAGTCGTTTGTCGTCATTGATACGGGCGGTATTGGTGAGGCCGATGAAGGCTTGGGCAACATTGATGATTATATGGCGGCGCAGTCGCATACGGCAATTCATGAAGCAGATATTTTGGTGTTTGTGGTAGATGCTAGGGCAGGTATGATTGGCGCCGATGCCGAAATTGCCAGACAATTACACACCCTTGGCAAGCCCGTATTTTTGGTGGCCAATAAGATTGATGGCGTTCATGAAGCGGCCATTGGCGAGTTTTATGCCTTAGGTTTGGGCGAGCCTTATCCAATGGCGGCCAGTCACGGCCGTGGCCTGATGGATTTGCTTGAAGATATCACCCAAGATATGCCCGAAGATGTAGAAGAGAGCAACCAAGACGGCCTGAAACTGGCGATTATTGGCCGCCCAAATGTGGGCAAATCTACCTTGGTAAATCGGATGCTGGGTGAAGATAGGGTGGTGGTGTTTGACATGCCGGGCACCACTCGTGACAGCGTTTACATTCCCTTTGAGCGCAATGGCAAAAACTATGTGTTGATTGATACGGCGGGGGTGCGCCGGCGTGGTCGCATTGAGGAGAAGGTAGAAAAGTTTTCGGTGATTAAAGCGCTGCAAGCCATTAAAGATGCCAATGTTGTTATCGTGGTGATTGACGCCCAAGAAGGTATTGTGGATCAAGATTTGCATATGCTCGGCTATGCGTTAGACGCTGGCCGAGCGATTGTTATCGCCATAAATAAATGGGATGGCTTATCGGACGATAAAAAAGATATGATTCGCTTTGAGCTCGATCGCCGTTTTAACTTTGTCTCCTATGTCAAAGTACATTTTATCTCGGCGTTACATGGGACTAATGTGGGCAATTTATACCCGTCCATTCATAGAGCCTATGAATCCTCGATGTTTAAAGTGTCTACCAATCGCCTCACCCAAATATTAGAAGATGCGGTGGCCGCCCATCCACCGCCGATGTCCGGTGGTCGCCGTATTAAACTGCGCTATGCTCATTTAGGGGGGCATAATCCGCCCGTTGTGGTCATTCATGGTAACCAAACCGGATCCCTGCCAAAGAGTTATCAGCGTTATCTTGAAAACGAATTTCGAGCAGTCTTTAAGCTTGAGGGCACGCCGCTTAAAGTCGAGTTTAAAATGAACAAAAACCCCTATGCCGATAAAAAGCCAGTGCTGACCAAAGGCAGTAAGTATAAAAACCGTTTGCTGACACGTGAGACAAAGTATACCAAACGACCGAAAAAGAATTAGGGCTAAGGCGATGTTGCGGTATAGTGAATGTTGAGGCGTGATAGTTGTTGTCGCCCTGTGTTTTGATACGATTGGCTTAATAGTACTATTGGCTCATTAATACGATTGCCTCATTAATCCTATAAAGCCCTTAACCCACTTTAGCCTATTTGCTATCGTTTAACGATGAGTACTATGCGTAAACCCTCTAAAGCGCCCAAACCTTACAAAGCCCCAAAGATTAGCGTGGCTCGCTATGTCTTTTTAAACGTGGCATTGCCTTTGTTGATGGTGTTTGTGGTTATTGTTGTCGGATTTGTGATCAATGGTTTGTTCGAAAATTACTTAAACAAAAAGGCCGAAGTACGCCGTATGGCTAAAATCATTGCCCACACTGCCGCTTTAGAAAACTTTAACCTCGTATCGGAACTGGTCAGTGAAAGCATCAATCACGACCCTGTTTTAAGTGATATCCACTTTTATCCTATTGAAAATCAAATTAAATTTGATGATTATGTTTACGATGATTGGCACAATGCCTTACTGAACCCCTCTGTCAGTTTTTATGAAGGGGTCATGGTGTCTATCGATGAGCAAGTAACCTTTAACGACGCGGCCCCTAATAGGGCAGCAGCTAACAAACCGACAACCAAGCAACCAACAACTAATCAACCAACAACTAATCAACCAACAACTAATCAACCAACAACTAATCAACCAACAACTAAGCAAACAGAAAACGAGATGCCAAAAGAGCCTTATCGCTTTGGCAATGCTGTCCATGGTATGGGCTCAGGAGCCTCTCTAAGTGACAACACGGTCCTAGTCGGGTATATCAATATGACCATCGACTTAGATGCATTACGCAAGCAATGGTTTAAGCGAAATCTGCTATCCCTACTCTCATTGCCGGCAATTGCTTTAAGCTTTTTGAGCCTAGTTTATTTGAGAATGCGCTTGCCGACCCAGCAGGTGATTAAAATGAGTAACAAAGCCAAACGTATTATGGCGCAAGATAGCCTAGATTTAGGCCCTATGATTCATAGTGAAAAGGGATTTGATGAGCTAGAAACGATTCGGTTACTTATGGTTAAGCTAGATTACCGTTATAAAGAGGTTGTACAAGACTTTAATGCCTATAAACAAACGCATGAAGATGCAGAGCCGCAGTGCCAGATAAAGACACACGAAACCAATTTACGCAGTATGATTATTCACGGTCTAAAAAGTTCTTTAAATACCGTTTTAGATGGGCAAAGGCTTTTAGACAACCATTATGTGAGTAAAGAGCAAGCAGAAGCGGTGGCCGCTATTCATAAAGGCAGTAAAGAGCTTGATGATACCTTGAACCAAATCATCTTACTCGACCTAATTGCAAAAGGCTTGGTAGGGGTCAGTCTTAACGAGTTACAGCCCGCCCAACTGCTCAATAACCTTATTCAGGATTATCAAAGCAGGGCTGCGGATAACGGGCTTAAGCTAAGCCTAAATGTGCACCATGTGGATCATGTTTTAGCAGGCGACGTCCAAAAGATACGCAGCATTTTAGGCGAGCTTCTTAGCAATGCAATTAACTACACCAATGCCGGTAGCGTCACGATAGATTCAAGGATGGATTATTTTGCCGAAACCATTCGCTGGACGGTAAGAGTAAAAGATACGGGCGTAGGAATTGAACAAAAACATATGGAAAATATCTTTGAGCCCTTTTTTCATGGTAACCCAAACATTGAGAATGCCAGTGAGGGGCTCGGCCTAGGCGTCGCCAAGCGATTGACCCAGCTCCTGGGTGGTGATTTATCCGTGGCGAGTGATAAGGGTAAGGGCAGCACCTTTACCTTGGTACTGCAATTAAAAGATTGGCGCTATGATGAAATGTATCGGATGCTAAAGGGGGTTAATATCGCTGGATTAGCAAGCGAAAATACGCAGTTTGGGCCGTATATAAAAAATTTAGAGACGTACGGGGCAACGGTGCATACATTTTTAGACAGCTTTGCTATTTTTGAGTATATCGCGGTTAACTCTATTGATATTCTATTGATTGCAGATGGTATTGGTTTTGAGGAGGTTAAAACGATATGTTTGACCTTACGCCAACAAGAGGCCAATCACCGGATTTTAATTGCGTGGTATGGCACTGATATTACGCCTCACACCCAAGCTATGTTAGAGGCCGTAGGGCTAGATTATGTGCTCGACCCCACCACCTCGTTTAAAGAGCAAGCCACTGCGATAAAAAGCTGGGCAATGACGTGACTGCTGTGTTTAACATGACTGGTATGAGGGTTAGGTACTGCGCTAACCCTGTTGACGATTTACCGTTGACGATTCACCGCTAATTGCCAATTAGTGCAAGTTAGCCGCTAGAACAAACCACCAAACCACCTGCTAATTTGTTGCCATGTGCGCTTAAAAAATCCGGCCTCTGCCACGTCGGCAGCGGCGATAATAGGCGCAGACGCTACCGTCTTACCCTCGACAACAGCCATAATGTTACCCACTTGCTGACCTTTGGTAATAGGCGCTGATAACTCACTTGGAATATCGATGCGGGTGCTAATGCTGCCCTTTTGCACCTTGGTAATGAGGACTTTTAGGGGCTGAGCGGTTACCAAGGCCACGCTATCGTTAACGCCAAATTGCACCGGCACCGTCTCGACGCTTTGCTTGGCCGGGGCAACTAGCACGGTTTCAAAGTGGCCGAAACCCCAATTGAGCAATTGTCGCGACTGATCAGCGCGTATTTGCATGCTTTTGGCGCCCATAATCACAGTGATCAGGCGCATATCATCACGTTTGCTGGACGCCACTAAACAGTAACCGGCCGCATCGGTATGTCCCGTTTTCAGGCCATCGACAGTAGGATCGGTATTGAGTAGGGCATTGCGATTGCCCTGAGTGACATTATTATAGGTGAACTCTTTTTCAGAATAGATTTTATAATACGAGCCACCTTCTTTAATAATGGCGCGTGCCAATAAGGCCAAATCATAGGCAGAGCTGACATGACCCTCAACCGGCATACCAGTAGCATTTTTAAACTGACTGTCTTTCATCCCCAAACGCGCCGCCTCGGCGTTCATCATTTTAGAAAACGCCTCTTCGCTGCCGGCTAGGTGCTCGGCCATTGCTTTTGAGGCGTCATTACCAGATTGAATGATAATGCCGCGCAGCATATCAATGACCGGGGCGCTTTGATTAACCGGCACATACATACAAGATTGAGTGTTGCTGCCTCGGCACCAGGCGTTCTCACTCATCAAGATAGGCTGATTTTCTTTTAACTCGCCTGCTAACAGTTTTTGTTCGATGATATAGCTGGTCATCATTTTGGTTAATGAGGCAGGCGGCAACGGCTGGTGCGCATTTTTTTGTGCCAAAATAACACCCGTGTCATAGTCCATCAAAATATACGCAATATTGTCCATCTCAGGCGGGCTGATGGCTGCCCAAGTGGGCGTAGACAAGGTGGACAATACGGTTAAACTGACACCTAAAAACGTTGATTTCAACAAAAGGGCGGTAGTAGCAAACAGCGAATGAGGAGGAGGAGCAGAGTTAGCAAAGGGTTGCGAAGCAGAAACGGTCATATCTAGAACACCATATTGGTCGAAGGTTGAGAATCAAACCTAAATAAAGCAAGGTTGTAAAGCGCGCTGCATGCCACGCCACTAACAACATAAAAAAAGCCCGCCTATACTAACAAATTGTATCCCTAGGTGAAATAGACGGATTGATTTAAAACGCATTTTTATCCGTTAATCATCGAGGATAAAGCAGCTAAGCGTACCAACGTGGTTGTGACCTATAGCGTTATAGCTATAGCGTTATAGATATAGCCTTATAGATATAGCCTTATAGCCGCATTATTGACTATAGCTGTTATCACTCAACTATGCACCTGACACATGAGCCTGCTGAGGCTTAAACGCACTAGAGCGTCAATTAAAGCCCCAAAAAAACTGGCCTAAATAAGGCCAGTTGAATGATGACGCAAAATTTAGCGCAACTAGAGCAAGTTAGCAAGGTGCTTTTTAACTAGGTGCTTTTTAACTAGGTGCTTCCTAACTAGGGGCTTTTTAACAAGGTGCTTATACAAACTACAAAGGCTCATTGGCCAAATCCGTACATAAGGCTAGGTTGTCATCGTGAGAGTAGCCCATCGTCCAAGTGCGCATACTGGACAAGATGGTTTTATAATCTTGCTGGGTAGATAGGTAGTGTATCGCTGCTTTTGGATCGCTTATCGTGGGTAACAACTCATGGAGTTCATGATTGTAAGACTTATAAAAGTTACCACGCTGCTGGGTACTTAGCATCGGTGGACATACCTCAGAGAGCACCTGTAATAAGGCGATTTCATGCTTGGTGGCATTGGCACCTGCTAAGTCTACCGAAATGGTGGTTTCAGCCGCTTGAGTCAGGCTAGAGAACAATAGCGCACTGACCCCTAGGGTGGACATAAGCAGCCAATTAAATGGACGCGTTGTTGTTAAGCTTACCTTATGACTGACCATTTTGGGTTGAACGAACGCTTTTTTACGCAAAAAAGAAACCGTATTGGCCACCAAAAATTGTCCGTTTACTAATTTTTTCATAATTGTCATCATCGTATCAAGTGAAAAAGTATGATTTGTCGTGGTGCAAATGTGCAATCAATACAACATTCTTTATTGCTTATTCATTTACCAGAAACTACATTCTACCAGTTTTAATATCTTATACCCTAACCAACCTTGTATGCCGTGTAACAAATCGTTATAAAGGCTAAAAATTTGCCGTTAACTTGGCCATTGTAGCGCGCCGTTGGTGTTTGTTGGCGCGTTAAACGGTACAATGCAAGAGTCTTAAGACTGCGCACGATTGTCTTAGCGGCTTTAATCGAGGCTTACTTAAGAGCTTGCTTTGACCTTGACTGCTTAAATACTAGGCTGGATGTGGTCAAGACTGGCTATGTTTAAGACTAACGCTGCTTGAGTCTAGAGGTTATCTCGTTCTATACTGTTTACCAATAAATTATCAACTAAATATTTTGTATCTTTTGTATCTAGGGAGTTTTCGTGTCTAACTTAGTATGGTTATCCAAACGATATAACCTGTGTCGTCATCAAAGCTTAACAACATCGCTGACCCATGGCAGTCACAATAATGCCAAAGCCTTGATGAGTGTTTTGATGAGCACCTTGCTGGGCGGTATGTTACTGCTATCTGGCTGTGCGACCAAACCCGTATACCAGCAGGGCAGTAGCAGTCCAAGCGTCCAAGTGAATGCTTATGGCGTGCCAAATTACTATCAGGTAAGGTCTGGCGAAACGGTGAGTGGCATTGCCCAGCGTTATGGGGTTAATTATCGCCAAGTTGGGGCGATAAACCGCCTAGATAGTCGCTATACGATTTATGCCGGGCAGTGGCTAAAGCTTTGGGAGGGCGCCGGCAGTTATCAATCAGCGCCTAGCAGCTCGAGCTATCCTCAAAGCCAAGCATCGCCAAACCCTGTCGCCATCACCCGCACGGTGAGTCGCCCTGCAGATAACTATGTGGCCACTGTCAAGTCTACCACCGGTTATGGCTATCCGACCACCAACCCTGTTATCAAAAACTTTGATGCCAATGCCGGTGTGATTGGCATGTGGTTTAGCGGCCGCCAAGGTGACCGGGTTATCGCCAGCAAAGAGGGGGAGGTGCTGTATGCCGGGGATGGCTTAACCGAATACGGCAATTTAATTATGATTCGCCATGACCAAGATTATATTACCGCTTATGCCCACAATGACACCCTATTGGTAAAAGAGGGGGATCAGGTGCGGGCAGGTCAACAAATCGCCACCATGGGCAAAACTGGGAAAACCGAGCAAGTGGCGCTGCAGTTTCAAGTCAGAAAAAATGGGTCGCCCATCGACCCGCGTGCCGTACTGGGTCTTAACTAATCAAAAGACCAAGAGACACCAGCGCAAACCAGTCTTGTCTATTTAACTTAACTTGGCTTAACTTAACTTAACTTAACTTAACTTGGCTTTGCATAACAAAGTTAACGCCCTGCTGGTTTATAGGTAACGCGAGGGCGTTAAAACTGAATCCCTATAACGCCTATCACGGGCATAATGGGTTATGTCCGTGTTTATGTCGATCAATCTCATCAAATCCTAATCAAAAATCTTAATATAAGCGTTTGCTTGTAACTCTTGGAGCCAATCTTCTTGGGCTTGCGGCGCTAAACGTTGATATAGTGCCTCGCGGGCCAAATTATAGCGCACGGTCTTGCTAACATCCTGTTGGCGGGTCTCCTCTACTTTTAGGATATGCCAACCAAACTGGGTTTTAAAAGGAGTGGAGTAATCGCCTACCGGGGTACGCTGCATCATCGCCTCAAATTCTGGCACCATTTGCCCTGCTGCTACCCAATCTAAATCGCCACCACGCCCAGCTGACCCTGGATCATCGGAATAGGTGGACGCCAAAGACGCAAAATCGGCATCATGGCGAAGCTGCTCATACAAATCGTTAATTTTTTGCTGCGCTAACGCATCACTGCCCATGTTCTCGTTACTGATTAAAATATGACGCACTCGCCACTGCGGAATAATCATATTTTCCTGACCGCGTTTATCGACCAGTTTAACCACGTCAATACCTTGAGCGGTGATTTGCGGCGGGGTTACGTCACCTTTTGATAGTGGCACAATTTTAGCGGCCATGTCGGTGGGCAAACCTGAGGCGGCGTGAAAACCCATATCGCCGCCTTGTACCGGTACCGGATAATCCTTGGCAGCGGTATCAGACAACTGCTGTAAGACAGTTTGCGCATCATCGCTGCTTTGTAATAGCGTCACCGCTTGCTTAGCTATCTGCATTGCTTGCAATTGTTGCGCCTCGGTAATGCGGTTCACATCATCGGTAAACGGCACTCGGATATGAATGGTGCGGTACTCAGTTTGGGTTAAGCGCTGCGCCTCAGGCGAGGTTAAAAAGGCATCAACGTCTTGATCCGTAATGCGCACTCGGTTGGTGACTTGACTTTGCTGCAGGGTTTTTAACGCTTCATCTTCAATAATTCTTGCCCGTAGCTTGGCATAACTACCTGGCTTATTGGTGTCGAGCAGCTGCTGCAACTGCTTAAGCGAGGTTAACCCTTGCGCCTGCGCTATCTGCGCTAAGCGTTGGTTTACCTTTTCTGGTTGCGGACGGATGCCAGCTCGATTGACCATATCCAATTGTAATTTACGTAAAATAAGGCTGTTTAATATCTCATTTTGTAGGCGCTGTTCGTTTGTTATGGGTTGATTGAGTTGCTGTAGCCGCATTTTTGCATCGCTGACAGCGGTGCTAAGCTCACTTTTTAGGATAGGGGTATCGTTGACCAGAGCGATAATGCCATCAGTGCTTTGCTGGCTCGATAAAGGCGGCTGAGCAGCATGGGTTTGACGGGCATTGGTCGTCGCCTCGGGCGCTTTTGTTTGCGAGAGGGCGGGGGTTGCAAGAAAACCACTTAAGGCCAATGCTGACAACGTGATAACAAGGTTGCTTCTATAAAAACGAATCACATTCATAAGGTTTATATCACTATTTTACAAGGGTTAATAAGAGAGTCGCGGGGATGGGCGACAACCGCTAGCGCGATTATTTTGTCCATAACGTATCCACAGGTTCAAAGCCCACAATTTTGTTGCTTAATATTTTGCTAAAACCGCTACGTTTGTCGCCGATGCCATTAATGCGAAACTCTGCCATGACGGCGTTTGTGGGTTTGTTTTCTAGGTTTAAATCATTATAGTAACTACGTCCATAAATAGAAAAACCGTAGCAGCAATCTTCATAATCTACCCCGACAGTGGCATCAATCAATTTGTCGTTACGGTTATCAAATTGCCCTTGCGCCATTAAACGCCAGCTATTGGTAAGAGGGAGTAAGGCCGAGGCAGTAATGGCTGATAACGCATCTTGGTTGGTATTGGCATCGGCATCGCGCTTGATAAAGCCGACATTTAATAAACTATAGGGGGTTGGCTGATAGCGTATCTGACTGTTGACAAAGTTTACATCATTGTTTGCGCTCAAAGCGCCGTTAAAGTCAAACCAAATATTGCGATAAGGCTGGACACTTGATTGCCATGCCACCCCAGAGCTTGATTTACCAAATATTCTATTATTAGCACTTTGACGCTTGGGTATTGCGCCATTGCTAGAGGGTAGCTGATTGACTGTGTCTAAAGTCACCGTATTGTCTTGCAAATAAAATTGATCGCCGATACTACCATCAAAACGTGTCACCCCCATTGCATCAAGGTAACGGTAATTAATACCTAAGCTTAGGTTGTTATTGTCCGGTAGACGATCGTAACCTAAAAACCAGCTGTCTGCAAAGAGTTGATTATAATCTATTGAAGCAATGCGGGTATTAAAATTTGGTATGTTACTCTGTTCGACAAAGGGCGAATAGGTATATTTTAGCCGCGGTGTCAACAACTGATAGCCACCCAACGACTCATTAAACCATCCAAATGGCGACCCTGCTTGATAAAAATTTAAGGCACTATCCACACTAAACTGCGGCACAAACACACTTTGATTGTTGTCGTTTTTATTCACCGCATTATCGATACGGCTTTGCTCGTCGTAGGCGGCGTACAGGTGTTGTAGGTTTAGCTTGGGCGTCAGGTGACCCCATGTTGTTTGCATCGGGTAGCTTGCCGCCACGCTATTATAAACCCGCACGCCACTTTTCTCATTTTCAGAGTCATCCACAATAGTTTTTTTGAAGTAGGCTGAGTTGTGAGTGCCGGTAATTAAAAAAGTATCTAAGGCATTGTTGAGCTTGGGCAGGCGATAATTGACAGACAATTGTGGCAAGCGAGAGTAAGGCTTATCCTTGTCTTGAATGGTCACCCCGTTGGCATCAACCGCTTTTAAGCTTTGAAAGGTTTCTACCTTAAGCTGGGTATTGATATAGTCGTTATAATAACTCACTTGCGCCCGTCTTGGTAAGTTCAGGCGGCTGCCCGTCAAGTTAAAGTTATCAAAATCATTGAGATACTCAGGGTCGGACACATAATTGTACACCGCGCTGGCAGACAAGTTAGGCAGGCTATCGGACGTCCAAGCATGCTGGTAAAAAAAACCTCGCCGGTCTGCATCGTTGTATTCTTTATCATGGGGTAGATACGTCGCCGTAAAGCCGCCATTGCCATACCCTTGAGTTAAATAACGCAACTCGGCCGCTAGCATAGGGTTGCGATTGCTATAAATATCGGTGGTCAAGGTTGCATCATAATTTGGCGCAAGGTTGACATAATAGGGTACGCTAAGCTTTAAGCCCTTGTCGCTACTGAGGCTTGCACTAGGGGTTAGGATGCCACTGCTGCGCCTGTCATCTATAGGAAAGTTGAAGTAAGGCAGATAAAACACAGGCACACCTTGTAGGCGAAAGGTTGCATCATAGGCCTTACCGCGCCCCGTTTGCGTATCAATATCGATTTGCTCGGCCTCTAATTGCCATTTGCGATTACTGGGCGGGCACGTCGAAAACATCACTTTATCAAGCTCATAATGGTCGTCATCAGGTTTATTGAGCGTCTTTGCGTAACCGTGCGCCTGCAGGGGAACACTAGCAAAGGCCACATCATGAGCGGTGGCGCGGCTATTGGTGGTGTCATAGGCCATATCTTTGGCAACCACAATAAGACCAGAGCCTGTCGCCCCTGATGCCGCCATATTGGTTGACAGATTGTCGCCTGCTTGCAAATTGCTTGACGGCGGGCGCGATGATTCGGCTAACACAATGTCGCCTGTCATGCCAGCAATGCCGCTGGTTAAATCTAGGGCCATTTGTTCGGCGCTGAGCAGTTGCCCATCTTTTACGACCTCTACATTGCCCATCAATTCAATATAATTTTGATTGTCATAATACGCATAATCGGCTTGTGCATATAAGGGTAAGCCATTAACGGTAGATAAGCCGTCCTGCTGCTTTGCTCTCGCAATGGCTTGGGCATAAGCGCTGTTATTTACATCACCAGAGCTTGTGCCATCTAAGTTGCTAGGGGTTATCCAAACCCCCTCACAGCGATATGACGCGGGGTCTTTTATAGAGCGATTAAAGAGGGTAGGCACGGCCGCCGGCGCCGTTTGATTGGCATGAATAACACTAGACTCTGCTAAGGTGTCTGCTGTCAAAGGGGCATCTACTACAGTAATCGCATCGGTATTGGTATCAGTATTCATATTGCTATTCGTATTAGCATTGATATCCGTATCGGTAAGACCCTTATCCCTGTGCTGATAAAAAGTCGCCAATTTTTGTAAACTATGTTCGACATTGGCTTGGTCAAAAAAGCCTTTTGCCAGCTTATCTGAGCGCGAGTTATGGCCAGTGTCAGTCGCTTCAGTCTTATTGGGGGTATCAATAGCCTGATAACGGGCGTGGGGCGCAGTGGCGTTCTCTAGGCTAAGACTGGCAAGACGGTTATTTTTTAGACGGTCATTTTCAAGACGGTCATTTTCAAGACGGTCATTTTCAAGACTGTTAGCTTTAGGACTATTCAGGGCAGAAGGGTCATTATCAACAGGGCTATCGGCCAACTGTTGAGTTGCTAAAGGAAGTTTACCCTCTAAAAGCGGGTTAGTCAGCATTCCATTAGCCACCACTTCTGCCGGTGCCTGCACAGTCGTGGTATCCGCACTTTTTGCCTGTATGTCAGGGCTACTCTCAAGGGTCTTTTGCAGCGTACTTTGACGAGCCTCTAGAGGTTGGGGCGTATTTTGGGAGCCAACTAGTAGACTGTGTTGATCCATGTCCTGATAGCTCTCCTGATAGCTCTCCTGATAGCTGTCTTGCATGCTGACGCCATTTTGAATAAGACGATTACTCGTGTTATTGACAGTAGCAGCATTATGCGCAGCAACAAGGGGTATCGCTGTGGGTAGGCTCATCTTATCTAGCATCCCATCGGCAGGTGTACTGTCCGCTTGCACAGCGCCCGCGGCAGGCAGGCTTAAAAGCAGCGGTAGTGTCATGGCCAATACCGGATAAGATGTGGGCAAGAAGTCTTGGCAGGCGCGGCGAATACTGCGGTGTAATGGTGAGTAAAGCAAAAAATGCACCCTTATAGGTAATGTGTCAAAATGTCATGCGCTAACGATGCGTAAGTATTTGCAATTATATTCGATTCGCCCTATATTATGGCATTCTTTTGCTTAATTCGTGTTAACTTAGCCGCTGTGTGCGCAGTAATTTTGCTAGCTGCGTATTGCTGTACCCGCCATCTTTGCGGTAAGCGTACCCGGTTGACCCAGTCTTAATGTCCAGCCTTTTAAAGCTTCTTATTCGCCTTTATCTTTTTGACAGTAAGCCCTAAACTATGCCTAATAACCTTTTGTCTAATAACCTTGCGTCTAATAACCCACAGCCAAAAGACCCTGCGCTAGCTGCAACGCGTAGCGCCGCCACCTACCATACCGAGGCGCGGTATGAGCAAATGGAAAAATTTGTACAATCGGCCTTTAATGGTCAAGGTTTTCGCCTCAAGCCATTGCCAGGAGATGCCAGTTTTCGACGGTACTACCGAGTGTCTTTAGATACCCCGTTACAAAACAGTAGCTTTGATGCCAGTTATATTGTCATGGATGCACCGCCACAAGTAGAGTCCATTGAAAAGTTTATTCGTATTGACTTGTTAATGGCAACACGGGTGAATGTGCCCACCTTGCGTGCTAAGGATCTCAAACAAGGTTTTTTATTGCTGCAAGACTTTGGCAACGTTGAGTTTGCCGATATCCTAACCACTGCCAAAGCTGAGCAAGATTGGGCCACAATTGATGATTTATATCGGTTAGCGATGCACGATTTGATAAATTTACAAGGCATAGATGTTAATTTAGCAAGATATTCTTTTGGGGTGCCAGACTACGATGCCGCCTTGCTACAACAAGAGATGGCGTTGTTTAGCGAGTGGTTTTTACCGCATATCAACGTTGCCATGAGCAGTGACGACACCACTTTATGGCAGCAGTTTGGCCAGCAATTGACCCAAAGCCTGTTAACCCAACCTAAAGTGGTGGTGCATCGTGATTACCACAGCCGAAACTTAATGCAGGATCAATACCAGCAAGAGACGCTAGGTATTATAGATTTCCAAGATGCCGTCATTGGGCCTTATACCTATGACCTGGTCTCATTATTACGAGATGCGTATGTCAATTGGCCTGAGCAGCAAGTTGAGCAATGGCTGACCTACTTTTGGCAGCAGCTGAAACTTAAGCCCGCCCTTTTGCAAACTAAGTCGCAAGCCAACCCGGTGCAGATGCCAAGCTTCATGCAGTTTAAGGAGCACGTCAATCTAATGGGGGTGCAGCGGCACTTAAAGGTGCTGGGTATCTTTATTAGGCTGGCAACCCGAGATGGTAAATCGCGTTACTTACAAGACGTGCCCAAAGTGTGGGGCGACTTAATGCTCGAGATGAGCTGGTTAAACGAGCATGCCTCAGCAGACGTGCAGCAAAGCATCGCCCCTTTTTATCACTGGCTTAACCAAAAAATATTACCGCAGGTTGAACAGGTTCTGTTTAGGGCAGTGCTTTAAGGATATAAGGATATATAGATATAGACTTGTATATATAGAGACCTTTTTATAGTAAATTTTTGATAGCGATGGTCTTTTTGTATTGATTATCCTGATAACAAAAACAACCGCTATGCCATTTTTAGCTTATCTTCTTGTCGACTATTAGCCCTTCATACTAGAGAGTAATATGACCGATACCCCAAGTGCCACACCCAGAAAACAGACGATTCGCCAGGCAATGATTTTGGCCGCTGGTAAGGGGACGCGGCTGCGCCCTTTGACCCTCGAGCTGCCAAAACCGCTTATCGAAGTGGGTGGACAGCCGTTGATTGTTTGGCATCTTCAGGCGTTAAAAGCAGCAGGAATTAGCGATGTTGTGATTAATACCTCTTGGTTATCGGGCACGCTCATGGCTGCACTAGGCGATGGAAGTGACTATGGGGTAAGGATTCATTGGTCTGTGGAAGAGGATGTGCCTTTAGAGACGGCAGGCGGCATTGCCCAAGCATTGCGTGAAGGCCTATTACAAGACGCCCCATTTCTGCTTATCAACGGCGATGTATGGACTGATTTTGAGTTATGTCAATTGATACACTACGAGATGACGCCCAACCAAGTGGCGCATTTGCTCATGATAGAAAACCCTGCGCATCATCCGCAAGGCGATTTTGCTATTAACAATGGGCTGGCCAGCGAGCATGCGATTGGCAATCATCCTAAGTACACGTTTGCCGGTATTAGTGTGATGTCGCCAAAAATTGTGGCCGGTATTGCACAAGGGCAGGTCGCCTCATTAGCGCCACTGCTTAAAAAAGCCATGCTTAAATTTAATGTGACAGCCGCTCTTTTGCAGGCGCAGTGGGTGGATGTCGGCACCCCCGAGCGGCTGCAAATGATTAACGATAAACTCAATCAGGCCTAACAGCATTTAAAGCCACATAAAGCCACACTGAACCATGCAAACAAAGACGTATCTTATTTATCATTGCTCGGCTCTCAGTAACCCATGATTTAGCTTAGCACCAGTTTTTTTATGGTTTTATGGTTTTATGGGGTATTAGGGGACGGCTTATCCCTATTTGCTGCTGGACTCACGGTGTCGTTCGTCCTGCTAGTCGTCACTGTTGCAAATTCTTTTTCAGCAAGCTTATCTACACCAAGCTCTTGACCCACTTGTCTTACTTGCGACTGCAGCTTATTGGCTTGGTCTTGGGCATGCGCCGCTTGTTCTAGCAACGCATCTTGCTGGATTTGGCGCATTTTACGCTCTTTGACGGCATTAATGGTTTGGCTCAACTTATCATTAATGTCCTCAATCTCTTGTGAAGCTGTGGCGTACTGCTCTTTGGCAGCAGACGCCGAAGTTGAACCATTGGCGTCGGCGTTAGGTTTGGGGGCATCTCTGGGTAACAACAGGCCCTCGTTTGGATTGCGGTTTGAATTACGGTCACTGGGTTCGCCGTTGCTTGCGCCCGTTGTCAGCGGCGTTACATTAACCCTTGCGTTTGCATTAGAATTGCCCGCAGTGTTAGCAGTTTGGTTTGTGGATGCGGTAGTAGAGACTGTTGTATTACTGAGTAATTTCCCTTGCCTATCTGCCAACCACTGCTTGTCCTTGGCTGTCTCTACAAGCGTGCTACTGGGCGCAGTGGTCAACGTCCCCTGTTTAGTCACACCAGTACTTGCGTTTGCTTTCCCTGTCTGTTTTGCAGAACTAGGGTTGAGCGATGAGGTGCTGCTGGCCAACCCATTGGCCTCATTAGGTGCTTGCGTTATCGTGACCATAGCCTCTGTAGCACTGCTACCGCCACCTGCATTACCCACACCTTCTGCCCCTGCCTGCGCAAGTGACGTTTGCGCAGTAGGAATTACTGCTTTTGGCAATACCTTAGTAGCGTTGTGTTTTTGCATCAGCAAAAAGGCAATGACCACAATAAGATGTAAGATGATGGCTAGCATAATGGCCGGCAACCATTTTTTTAACTCGGTATTTTGTTTAGGGTGTTTTTTTGAAGTGGGCACGTTTTGCATAGCCAGTGGTTCCCTTACGTATATTGCCTTAAGTCTTAGCGTTTTAGCAGGTCAGTAGGTTAAAGTCTAAGGCAAGCTGCTTATTTTAAGTTGCAGGCCTAAGTATAATACGTTCTTCTTGCAACCGTAAGCCTATTAAGTGGTGCGCTTGTTGATATCGTCTGTCTTAATAAATCGCCACAAGGTTGCCGCATCAAAACGGTACTCGGCAGCCATGGGTGGACGCCTGCCAAGCGGTTGCGCTACGATAATTCGCAAAAGGTATCTGGTGCAATGTGGGTTGTTATCGGTCATAAACTGGGCTTATCCCAAACATATGTTAGACTATAGACCGTTAATATGAATGACAGACAACACAACGTTAGACGACTTTTTTTGTTACTATACTAACAGTGTGCATTTATTGTCAGAAAAATATTGTCATAGTCAGTTTACAATCAATAGGTTATCAATAGGTTAAGGTGTATTGAGGGCTGTAAATACCATAATTTTTAGCGGCATTTTATATCATCAAGCCTGGATTGGGTATCTTTAAAACCTAAATATAAGCCAAATTTTGACGAATCTTTGATAATAGGCAGCTAACGAATCAATTATGAACAGGCATTTGCTTTTATTAACAAGCCGCTTATAGAAACACTTAAATTGATGGCTGTAACTTGGCAATGGTGAGCGAAATAAATGTAATGTATTGATAGTTTTGTAAACGGCTCGATAATTTGTAAACGGCTCGATAAACAGCATGATAAAACCCATTAGGACAGTAATCCTTATTTTGACCATGGATTCTGTAACGTTTTAAAGTGGATTGTCCGAACTTATTGCTTTTATAATGTATTGAATATACAGGTAGTTTTCAATTTGTGCTTATGAATAGTCGTGCAAACGCTTGGGTATTCATCATTTAGTATTCCCTAATGGTCTAATGGTCTAATGGTCTAATGGTCTAATAGTCTTATAGAATAATCTTATAGATAGTAACTCGTGCTCTGCCATTCACCGCAAACTTGATAAAATAGGAAGCAAATCGTGAAAAACTTAACTCATAAACTCTTAAAGACCTCGGTACTGGTAGCTACGCTGGGATTAGGTCAATTAGCAGTGGCTGCGACCCCCCACACTCAAGACGACGGCTATCGCCATGTCAATCAGGTGACATGGGATAAGACGGGCGCTAACGCGTTTGTACCTATGGCAGCGGCTGATATGCCAAGTCAGCAAGCCAACTTAGTGTTTATTAGGCCGCTGGATAGAGACTCGCTACAAACCAGTGCCAATATCGGCATAGATGGTCGGTTTCAAGTGAGTTTACAAGGTGGACATTACTCTCAAGTGCTCGAATGTGCAGGCCAACATGTGATTAGTGTGACCACAACGGGGCTGAAAAACAATGAGCTGGCGGATGTTAAAGGTCAGCAGGTGACCCTTGCCCCAAATCAAAACCATTACTTTTATGTCGAGGTGGATGACGCAAGTGGCGAGACGCAGCTTAGAAAAATCACCGAGCAAAGTGCCTTAAATGTGTTAGGCAATAAAACGCAGCAGACTCATCAGATTAGCCGTGTAGTAGCCGATTGTCGCCAGCCAGTTGCTGTTGCCGCACCCGTTATCCAGCCGGTTAAAGTTATACCAGCGCCTATTGTAGTGGCACCTGTTGCCGTTGCGCCTGTTGCACCGCCCAAGGTAGAGTTAAATAAGCCCATTACCTTAGATGTGTTGTTTGCGTTTGACAGTGATAACGTACAGCCCATTTACGGCCTGCGGATTCAAGATGTAGCGTCGTTTATGGCACAGTATCCCGATACAGTCACCCGCATCGAAGGCCATACAGATAGCGTAGGCCCAGCTGCCTACAATATGAAGCTGTCGCAAAACCGAGCAGATGTCGTCAAAGATGAACTGGTTAATCAGTATGGCGCCGCATCTGACCGAGTCAGCGTTGTGGGTTACGGAGAAACTAAACCCGTTGCAACAAATAGCACCGCTCAGGGGCGTCAACAAAACCGTCGCGTTATGGCGATTATTTCACAGCGCTAGACCCTATGGCGCAAACGAGACCATAATCCTTATTCATTGTTTTAAGTCTCACTTTGACACTAAAAAAATGCCAGTTCGCCTCAACGAACTGGCATTTTTTTATCTGCAATACTTGCAATTTCTGTAATACATTAGACCGATACATTAAACCGATACGTGAGACCGATACGTGAGACCCAACAGCGTAAACCCGCTGCCGCTCGCTGCATTCAATAACAGCAACATACCAATAAATTAATCAATAACCTGGTTAAATCACTATGTATCACTATGCTATTTCATAGTCTTTTAATATAGCTTTAGGCGAAAATTGTTGACGGTTAATATCAATTAAAAAGTATCTTTTCCGTTGCTTTTCTGCTATATCTGTGAAAATTCATCTAGCTTAATTAAGATGCAATAAAATTAACTCTGACTAAAATCATAGCCTTTTTTTGCTGTCGTCTTGTCTATTTAGTAGTGTTATCAATAAAATAATTGGGATGTTTTATTAACGTAAGTAATTGAACAAAATTAAATACCTATACTTTAAATGTAGAATAATTTATCGACAGGGAATGACCGATATTTGCAAAAACCCGATTAACGGCATAAGACAACGTATCAAAAGAAACATAATCACAAGGTCTTAGCCAAGCCTGTTTCACCTCCTTCCATAACCGCTCAATGATATTGAGATGCGGACTGTAAGGCGGCAAATAAAAGATAAACAAGCC
>JAGLBE010000049.1 GCA_018260445.1 Psychrobacter sp. | reverse complement strand
GAAATTTTTAAAAGTCCGCTGAATGAAAGGAGAATAAAAAAAAAATACTTTTTAAATCTCAATACTTTTTGGAAAACAATCAATGTAATTTTCTTTCCTTTTTTTGTTTCTCTGTATTCTGTTTATAAATAAATAAATAAATAAATTTAAAAAAAATAAATAAATAAAAAAAAAATGAAAAAATCAATTAAAATTAATGAATAAGAAAATGGATTTAAAAAAATTTTTTTTTCATTCACCTTTTAAATTCCCTCCCGGTTCGAATGCTCAAACTCACGGATTTTTAAATTACGGATTCGCGAAGAGAATTTAAAACATATCATCACAATTTGTCGTGGCTTTAGATTTTTTGGAGGGGAAGGAGTGATTTAAAGCGCGCGCGCGCGCCAAATAATTTCAAACACGAACTCATTCCACGTTTTTCGCACATCCGGTTTTTTTACGCCGACTTTGAAACTTTAAGGCTGCCGGAATTCTCCGCGGTTTCTGAAGAAAATTCCGACCGGAGGTTTCTGAAGAGGAAGAAGAGAAAACCGAAGATTAAAGATCAAGAAGAAAGCGACGGAGGACGGAATCGGAAATAAATTTTCCGAAATTGAGGCAAAAGACGATCCGAAATCGAAAAGCGGTCCGAGACGATTCCCGGAATCGGAAGTGACGTCATCGACCGCCATCGAACTCGCGGATTTTCGGTTAGAGTTGGCAGAACCGATTGCGATCGTTCGAAAGTCACCGAAGATTTAAATCCGCGTTAATGAAATTTAAAAACCTTCCTCTAATTTACGCAAACTAAAAATAGAATTAACGACAAATTTATCATTTTTTAAAGCGAGATCGAAGCCTGAAAAAAATAAAAATAAAAATAAAAATAAAATGCAACGAATCGAAGTGAAAAATCAATCGGAGAACGAATCAGGGTCAGCAATTGAAGGTGGGACGGATGGCCGCCATCTTGTGAACCCGAAACCAAATATTCGCACCGACCGGAGAAACCTGGTTGAAATTTCACGATTCGGTCCGATTTTCAATCAGGAACCTGCAGATTTCGTGCCATTGGAAGGATACGTGCCAATCGAGGCTGTGCCATCCATCCACTCGATGCCATCCCATCGCCGCGATTCTCGACCGCCGGAGAAAATGCCAGAAAATGGCACTCCCCCGACCACCTCTTGCGGCCGTCCAACCGTCACTTGCGGGCTTGGTGAACACCATTTCGCCGAAATCAATAGTAAAAATAAGTAAACAAATAAAAACTCAACGCTCAATTAAGACAAAAAAAAAAAATAATAAATGAATTAAGTCAAATGTTATTCGATAACGATTTTAATTAATTAATAAGATTTTTTTCGAAAAAAAATTTTTTTTAAAGTTGCCAAAGCCAGCTGAACAACGCTTTTACCAAAAAAAAAAAAAAAAAGTTTATACGTCGATGGATATGTAAAAAAAAAAAAAAGAAAAAAGCTTTTAGCAAGAAATTGGCTTGAAATTTTTTTTTCTCTCCTTGAGAGGCGAAATTTCTTCTTGAAAGCTTTTTAAAAAAAAAAAAAAACTGTC
>JAGLBE010000048.1 GCA_018260445.1 Psychrobacter sp. | reverse complement strand
GGGGCGCCATTTTGCTTCATGGTAAAAAAACAAAATGGCTGAAAGCAAAATGGTGTCTTCGCTTTCCTTTCCTTGTTTTTTGAATTAGAAATCCAAAAAAAAACTTTTTTGAATCAATCATTTAATTTTTATTTATTTATTTTTTATTTTTATTTTTTAAATTCATTTATTACATTTAAAAATTATTAACAATTTAAAACAGTCTCAAAATATTTTTGCAAGTAAATAATAATAATCAAATATATAGTTTATTAAATTGTAAGCTTCGTCCTCAACAATAAAAAAAAAAAAATTCCTAACCTTTCTTTTTTAGGCTTCGCCCCCTTGTGGATTGGGCCAAAAAAAATCATCGGTAATTTGGGCGAAAAAATCAATTTCCCCTTCCAATCACCCATTTTTACCAGTTCGATTTTTTTTTAATTTATTTTCAATTTATTTTTAACTATTATTATCATTTTTTTTTTAAATTTCATTTCAAAGAACGGATTCCCGCAATAAGAGTTGCAGGGAATTGCAGGATTTCGCGGGGGCCGAAAAACAATCAATTGATTTTTCCCCCGCTCTCGAGAGAGAGAAAAAAATAAAAATTACAAAAAAAATTATTAATTATTAATCTTATTAATGTTATTGCCGATTTCGTTATGGAACTTCCTCGCCGACGATGTCGATTCCCAACGGGGGGAGAAAAAAATAAATAAAAAATAAAAAATTTCTATTTTTTTCTCTTTTTTTTCTAAGGCCTTTTGCGTGCAATTTCACAGTGAACCGTAAAAAAATAGTAATAACAATAATCTGCAGACTTATTTTTTACAGTTTACAATTCCTTCTTCTTTTAGAATAGTAATAGTAATAGTAATAGTAATAGTAATAATAATAATTTTAATTTTTGGTTGAAAAGTTAACAATTTTTTTTGGGCGTTAAATTCTGCCGCCTTGAAGAAGCACTTGACGGAAACTTCGAGTCGAAGAGAGAGAAAAATATTTTTTTTTACAGACTTGTAAAATCGGGTTTGAAATCAATTTCCTACGCGTAAATGCATATTTACATTTTTTTTTTATTTTTTTTTTACAAATCGAACGATTCCTTTGAGAGGTCCTTAAAAAAATATAATAATAATAATGATAAAACAGACAAAAGCGGGCAAAAAAAAATTGAAAATCACCCCGAAAAGTAATTATTATTTTTTTTTATTTGAAAAGGAAGAAAACCCAGTTGGAAAGTGCAATTACGAATCAATTCAAAAAAAAAAAAAAAAAAAAGTCGCCCAATCTACCTTTTTACCCATTCAAATAATGTAAAAAACAAAAATAAAATGTAATTTACAAAGCGACTGGTAATTTCTTCTTCAGGGGAAGAAGAAGAGAAAGTAAATTACCCATCCTGTCAAGGCAAACAGCCCTTCCTCGACCTTCTCCCTCCCCAACTCCCCAAAATGGCAAAATCACAAATCCTTCGGTTGGTAAAATTTGGACCAAAAGAAAGAGACAGTCAAGCCAGACTTGACGGAAATAGAGAGAGAGAGAGAAAAAAAAGGTTATTTTTCGCAAGAAGTTGAGGACCTACACTGACCAAACCTTTCCCGGACAAACCATTCATCCATCCATCCC
>JAGLBE010000047.1 GCA_018260445.1 Psychrobacter sp. | reverse complement strand
CACGTTGCAACAAAATGCAACGGCAAAATTTATTTGCCGTGTGCTGTCCCGAGATGCACCAACATATTGTCATGCAATCAAACCTCAACAATAGAAATTTCATTCACATAATTTCATTCCCTAAAAAATAATTATTCTCATTTTCGCAATAATTATTGAATGAATATTTGGCAGATTCGTTTATTCTAAGGCTTTGCGAAAAGAAAATGTTTCGTCTGTGAGAACGAAATTGCGTCGCAACCCAAAGAAAGGCTGGCTGGCTTAAAAACATCGCATAAAACATTTTTTTTCTCCTCTTGCTTCTTCATTTTGATTGAAAAATTTTCTGCGGAAAATCAAAAAAAAATAAAAAAATAAATAAAAATTCCGCCTCCAATGCTAATCCTCCATTTTCGATTGCTTTTGACGCTGAAAAAAAAAAAGTAAATTTTCATTCTTTTCCATTCGGACTCAACACCTGCTGTAATAACGGTTTTCCGTTCAAATCGGCTTGATTTGTTTCTTCGGTTTTTTTTTTTGTTTTTTATTTTTATTTTTATTTTTATTTTTTTTATTTTTCATTTGCTCGCAACACAAACCGAAACGCCTCCGGTGAATTGAAACAGAAAAATTTGTAATCGTCGGGAAGCATTAATTTTCGCCGTTGCATTGAGAAATTTTTTTATTTCTCTTTGAAATTTGAATAATTCGACGGGAGAAAACAAGAAAAAAAAACAAATCCGCCGTTTGCAACGCCTTGTAATTTTGCCGTCAGTAAAAGTAATTTGTAGATTCAAATTAAAAAAAAAAAAAACGCAAATTTGAAGTTTTGAAACAAAATGGCAGCCTCCGTTTATTTTTTATTTTTTCAAATCGAAAAATCATTGGCTTGGCTACGGAATTCGTTCGAACTATTCTTAGTAATTCAATTTTTGGAGAATATTTTAATAAACGGACCCGTTTTAGATGTTCAGACAACTTTAACAACTTTTGGCGTCTTAGGTGGTTCAGATTAGAGACCATGAAAGAATTCTGATTATACACATCAATAAAAGAAAGCATTTACTTACATTTTTTTTATGTTTTCACGGCTTGGTTTAATTCCATTTATTTTCCTTGTATTTTTGAGCTATAATGTCGTGTCGACGTAGTTGGAACGATAGGTGTTGGTTGATGATGTTTCCTTCCAAGATTGGCTCGTGGAAACCGGAACTGATCCTAGTAGATTTGGGTAACGTGTTCCCCTGTTACCCCGTTAGATGATCACTCCGACGACACTAACTTCTTGTTCTATTCGAAACACTTCCGGTTCGATCCTGATGCGTTGAAAACGACGATGGAATACGAATACGACGATGTAAATACGCGTATTTACAGTGGATGATGTCTACTTTCCTTTTCGTTTCTCCTATTAAACCTCTCCTACCCAAATTTTGGCCTTGAAAACAAACTCAGGTCAACGTTTCGGGTATACCTTATTGTTTAAAAAACCCTTTGTCGTTCTCTGGTCCCTTTCCTATTGTTCAAAAAATCCTTTTCTTTCATTGGTCCTTCTTGGCCAACCTTCTTTCCTATATAAACCCGGTATGACTCTCAACAACCATCACATCGATCAACCATTGAGAAAGCCAACAGGGGAATTAGTTGGCTTTGAAACGTCGTCTGGATCTGAACGGAGATGTGTAGTTTTCAACGAGGGAAGCAAGTGGTGGTAGTAGCACTACTACTACAACGAAGCATTCTCATTCAATGGGGTTGTGATC
>JAGLBE010000046.1 GCA_018260445.1 Psychrobacter sp. | reverse complement strand
TTTGTACCCGTCATCGCGCCTTGCTGGCTAATCGTGCCTTGCTGATTGCCTTCTAACTTAAAGCGCAGCGGCGGCCCCTCAGCGGCCCAAACCGCCCATAAGCCTTGCACCGGTGTGTCATAACCCACTTCATACAAAATACTCAAGGCATCTAAATGTGATTCAAACCATTTGGCGACGGTTAAATCTAATCCGGCAACATAGGCCAAAATCTGCCAACGTATTAAGGTACGGGACTGTGTGGACTGGTTATTGGCGCTGTGAGGCGCTGGGTTATCCCCATTGCTAGCACTATCTAAATTATTCATATTAACTAAACCCGCACCCGGGTGTGGGATTTTATCGCCATAAGAGACTAAAATAGTTAATATATCTTGGCGTATCGCATCCGTCATTATGCCACGGCGCATCGATTGACTGTCAACAGGCATAACCGCTTTTATAGCGTGTTTGATGTTTTGCAATAAAGGATTTGGGGTGGTTAACGGTCGCATAGGGGGTTCCTGATTGGGGCAAACAGCATTGTTTTTAGAGTTTAGGCCTCATACATTTTGATACTGGTAGTACGCTAGCTCGTCGGTGACGTCATCGTTATTGCTACCATATTGGCTACCGTATAAATCATTTAAAAAGTTTTGCCGCCAACCGTCCAAGTTGTTCTGCTGTAACCCCTTTAACAACGTTTGATAACGGTGTTTTCGCTCTGCCAATGGCATTGCCAAGGCCGTTTGCAAACCTTGGACAACGCTATCAGGGTCTTGCGGGTCAATAATAACGGCCGCTTGCATTTGCTCGCTTGCCCCAGCATAGCATGACAGGACTAACACGCCCGGATTGTCTAGATTTTGGGCAGCAATATATTCTTTAGCGACAAGGTTCATCCCATCTTTTAGCGAGTTCACCCAGCCCACATCGCTATGCCAAAACGCCGTCATCAAGGTGTCGTGATTTAAGACTTGTTCACTATAGGTAATCGCTTGCCAGCTATTGGAAATAAAGTTGTCTTTCAAGTTGCCTAAAATAAAATCATCTACGCTTGCCGCAGCCGCGTGATAACCAGCAATGACTGATTTAGAAGATGAAAACTGCAGATTGACCGCCGTTACGGCTTGTTTGACCCTGCTATAAAGACGTTGATAAACAGGCAAATCGAGGCGGCTAGGGCACGCCACTTGTAAAAATTGTAGTTGATGTTGATAGGTTGGATACTGCTGTAAAAAGGCGCGGTATGCCGAAAACCGCTGTAACAAACCCTTAGAATAATCAATTCTATCTACCGCAATAATTTGTTGTGCAGGCGGTTTAAGAGTATCTAATGGTTTAGGTGACTTGTCTGCCTGTATCGATAAATGGCTGACCTGTTGTTGAATTTTGGCCACATTCACTCCGATAGGATAGGCGTCAATTGCCAAGCTATGTGTCACGCATAAGTCTAGGTCAAGCCTTAATTTTAATAGTACAGGAGGTGATTTATTGAATGCTACCAAACTTGGCGATTTGGGCAATGTCACCCAGGGCGCCTTATTCGCAGGTTTGCTGTTTAAAACATTGATATCTAGAGGGCTACTATCACTACCTAAAAGACGGTTATCTAAATAAGCATCTTTTAAATATAAATAACTATCCGCAAGCAAGTTTTCAGTTAAATAGTGCTTAAAAACCTTAAGGCTATTGGCTTTATCGTGCTGGGTTTGGGTGCCAAAGACATCATAATGAGCCAGATGCTGAATCAGCATGGCACTTTTATCC
>JAGLBE010000045.1 GCA_018260445.1 Psychrobacter sp. | reverse complement strand
ATGGGTGCGACCAATAACATCCATTTTGACATTAAATTTGACTGCGTTTCAATCCACGCACCCGTGATGGGTGCGACTACATTTCAGGCGCCACAAAACCTCGCTGTTATGTTTCAATCCACGCACCCGTGATGGGTGCGACGGCGGTATTTTGTGCAGATTGTGCAGAGGCGGCAGTTTCAATCCACGCACCCGTGATGGGTGCGACCGTGCATTAAGTCATAAGCCGTTTGATATTGTGTTTCAATCCACGCACCCGTGATGGGTGCGACCTAACTAAACTAAACGACTGGAGCACGACATGGTTTCAATCCACGCACCCGTGATGGGTGCGACTGATTGGGCGGCTTATGTCATTAAAGATATTCATGTTTCAATCCACGCACCCGTGATGGGTGCGACGCCAGTTTGTTTGCGCAAATCAGCTATCTGCTCTGTTTCAATCCACGCACCCGTGATGGGTGCGACTTATGGCTTAATCCAAGCCTCAACCTACGACAATGTTTCAATCCACGCACCCGTGATGGGTGCGACGCAGTGTGATTTATGAGATAAAAAAGGTTGATGTTTCAATCCACGCACCCGTGATGGGTGCGACGATGGACGGTTGGGAGTTCGGTTCTATCTTAGAGTTTCAATCCACGCACCCGTGATGGGTGCGACCTTGCAATTCGGCTTGCGTCTTACCTTTGACCGAGTTTCAATCCACGCACCCGTGATGGGTGCGACCGATATCAATGAGTATCCATGTCATATCATACTAAGTTTCAATCCACGCACCCGTGATGGGTGCGACGGTGGATATGGAGGCATGGGGGCTGACTGAATTAGTTTCAATCCACGCACCCGTGATGGGTGCGACGTATACCGTGTGCTCCACACTGTTCACAAAAGTGTTTCAATCCACGCACCCGTGATGGGTGCGACTAACATTATTTAAATCCATGTGACCGCTCCCACCTGTTTCAATCCACGCACCCGTGATGGGTGCGACAACTCTATAAACTAAACTAACTAAACAACTGGAGTTTCAATCCACGCACCCGTGATGGGTGCGACGAGCTGGCAAAAGATGACCACTTAACGCCATCTGGTTTCAATCCACGCACCCGTGATGGGTGCGACACCGCAGGCCGCATAACGATATTTAGTTTGTCCGTTTCAATCCACGCACCCGTGATGGGTGCGACATCCAAAGGACTACATGAGCAAAACTAGGTTTTTGTTTCAATCCACGCACCCGTGATGGGTGCGACAAATTTGGTATAAGCAAGTTTATGCAAAAGGCGTTTCAATCCACGCACCCGTGATGGGTGCGACTAATTAAATATTAACAGGCGTTTGACGCAATAAAGGTTTCAATCCACGCACCCGTGATGGGTGCGACGCCTAATCGATTTTACAATTCGTAAAGATGACGTTTCAATCCACGCACCCGTGATGGGTGCGACCTCGAGCAAATTCTTGACGATGCTAGACATTGGGTTTCAATCCACGCACCCGTGATGGGTGCGACGGCAAAGTTGTAGTAGTTGCTGAAGATAGTAGCGTTTCAATCCACGCACCCGTGATGGGTGCGACTACACTGTTACATAATGCTCACATGACGCGAGCTGTTTCAATCCACGCACCCGTGATGGGTGCGACCTTTAGCAAGTTAACCCATCGTCTAATTGACTGTTTCAATCCACGCACCCGTGATGGGTGCGACAATAACATCAATTTTGACATTAAATTTGATGCAGTTTCAATCCACGCACCCGGG
>JAGLBE010000044.1:1408-1791 GCA_018260445.1 Psychrobacter sp. | reverse complement strand
TGGTAACATTCGTAAAAGTCATCGGGCTCGGTCGGTCGGCTGAAAGGAGAAAAATGAATTTGGGCGAATCATTTGACAGCTTTGGGCAACTATAAATTTGAACCAAAACAATACATAAATGCAACGACAAACGTTTGGCTGTCAATTTTCTTTTTTGGCTCTTCAGCTCTGATTAATCTCAGCAAAAATGCCCCTGTAAACACTATAAACTCCCAGAAACTCAGCATAAGTGCTACAGCATAAACACTAACTGTTACGCTAATAACGCTATTTAAAATAAAATAAATCAATACGTTTAAAAAAAACTAACAGAAACTAATAGTTAATTACACTATGAATTGTATTGGGATTAAAAATCCGTATTAAATTGTTGCTCGTTAGGC
>JAGLBE010000044.1:0-1398 GCA_018260445.1 Psychrobacter sp. | reverse complement strand
CATGTCAGAGGAACGAATAACGTTAATTTTTAAACCCGTGCGCACGTGCAAAACCGCATTCGATTGTAATTATATCGAAATATGTGCGATTGCGTTTAGTTAACGGAAAGAGTCTCTGATTTGTTGTCCACAAATAAAAACAAAAAAATGAATGTAATAAATGTTCGTAGAAGGCAAAATAAAACGAAAAGCTCTATTTTGTAGTGTTTCTTTTAATAATAAAAATATATTTAAAATAACTGCAACAAATCGATAAATAAATACTACATTATTTTAGCAATAAGTGCAATATTGATACAAAAAAAAATTATACAAATCCAGTGCTATATTGTAAGCGAATGATGAATAACATCAAAAGTATTATTAGCGCGCTGTGAATTATGCATCATCATCATCTATAATAATAATTTAATTTTACAATTTATTTTACAATTTTATAATAAAATTATACAAACCCAGTATTATGTTACGAGCGCATGATGAATTAAATCAAAAAATTTTATTAACGGAATGTGAATAGTGCATTAATAGTAATAGTAATAGTAATAGTAATAATAATAATAAAATCAATAGTTTACACTTTTTTGTAATAATAACAATTTATTTAATCGTTTAGCATAATCATTATAAAATAAATAAATAAATTAATAAATAATTCATTATTTATGCATTAAGTGGAATATTAATGTAATGAAAATTATGCACAATAAATGAACAAAGAAGTATGAAAGTGATATGAATAATTAATTAATTAATAATAATAAAATCAATAACGTAAATTAAATTATAAAGATTAATAATTATGAATTAATAACGTGAAATTAATTGTCAGTCTTTAAATAGGTTTTTGCCATAGGGCAGATTGGAGTTTGTTTTTGGTCGGGAGAATCGAATTATGTTGTTGTTTACAATGCCATGTTATTATGATATTGTAGTAGATTAGGTTATGTTATTGTTGTACCGATGCCGACTGATCGGCAATGTTAGTGGAAACGTGAATGGATGAGGGAAGGGTAGCATTCATACCGTTTGGTGTCATCCAAATGGTAATGGTGATCGTTGGTCCAAGGTATACCAGGCGTCGCACCTGGAAAGACATTTCCCCGCGCGTGTCTCGAGCATTTAGGTTCGTAAATAGGTGTTCAGGTTAATTGCGATTGACACAATGACAATTGCTCGAAGTTCGGCGGGTTTCCAGGTGAGTTATGAGTAGGCGGTCGCAATTGAACCACCACCTCGAACTCTTCGGCCATTTTCATTATCATTTTTTTTTACTTGGTGTCCCGCGGCCGCACTTTCGGCAGCGGTCACTGCAGTGCCAGCACCAGCATCAGAAGTCAAAGACAGGTTGAGAGAAGAATAACTTTTTGGGATTCGGTCCTGCCAAATGATTTCTTT
>JAGLBE010000043.1 GCA_018260445.1 Psychrobacter sp. | reverse complement strand
CAATGTTATTCGCCGGTGTCAATGCTTTAAACATTGTCAGCGATTTGTCCAATGGCGAATTTCAAGGTGTTCACTATTATGCAGGTAAATTGTACTTGTGCAATTATGACGACGCTGGAAAAGCAATTTATAACGATGGAAATGTGTTAGGTTATATGTTTGCTGTATCGAGCGGGGAACATAACAAGTCTACAAGTTACCCACACGTTACAACAATTATGTTCGATGAATTTTTAACTAGCGGTACTTACTTACCCGACGAATTCGTACTATTTATGAATGTTGTATCGACAATAGTAAGACGTCGAACGAACGTTAAAATATTTATGTTGGGTAATACTGTAAATAGATTTAGCCCTTATTTTGTAGAAATGGGTTTTAAGAATATCGCAGATATGAAACAGGGAACTATTGATTTATATCAATATGGTAATTCAGAATTGAAAGTTGTTGTTGAATATTGCGCCACAACAAATAGTAAAGAAAATAAAAAAGAAAATAAATACTTTGCATTCGACAATCCAAAGTTAGAAATGATAACTGGCGGTGCGTGGGAAATGTCTATATATCCACACTTACCCCTAAAGTACAAACCAAAACACGTTTTAATGAATTATTATATCGAATTCAATGATAGAATATATGACTGTGAAATAATAGAAATAGATGGAATATCATTCACTTATATTCATAATAAAACCACACCAATTAAAAATGAAGATAGTTACTATATTTACTCACTAGAACATAATCCAAAAATGAATTATAATAGAAGTATATTAAAACCCATTAACACAATTCAAGAAAGAATTCTGTGGTATTTTAGAACTGATAGAGTTTTCTATCAAAACAATGAAGTGGGTGATACTATCAACAATTACTTAAAGATAGCGAGGGGTGTATAATGATTTATGATTTTAAGAGAAAAGATATTAATATAAAAGACTTCAACTTACAGATAATGAATAAAACTCTAGCAATGTTCGAGTACGACGGGTTACCTGACACTCTACCCGTGAAAGAACTTGAAAAGCTATTGCAGATTAACGGGTATGCTTTTGTGACAGTTTCAATCCACGCACCCGTGATGGGTGCGACTATTTGTCAAAACTGTACTATTAGTTAGATTCAGTTTCAATCCACGCACCCGTGATGGGTGCGACAGCCTATGCCTTAAGTCGCTAATTGGGTTAAGATTAAACCCTGAAATCTGCGAGCGTGTAAAACATAGGAAAATTTGGCAAATGTGACATCTGCCAAATGAGTAACGTATAACAGTAAAGTGTTTAAAATCATGTTGTTAAATAATAATGTAAATGAGCTGCGAGTCTTCTAGGGTTTTTATGAGTGCTTAGGGTTCGCAAAGATGTTATGAGCACATCTAAAAGCATCTCGCAGGATGAGCTTTAGTAATTGGTTTTAAACTTTTTCATCGTAGCTATTTAAAATAGTAACACATCGTTCAGGTCTAGCACAGGTTTAGCGCCGATATGTTCGACTTTATGTTGCCAGTTTTTACCCATATAGTAGTAGCGAAGACTGTCAGTCTCTGGGTTTATAATACCCTCCAAGGTGGCTCTAAGCGTCGTCCACTGGGCAGGGTTCACTTCAATTTCAAATACAGAATATTGAACCCGTTGACCAAAGTTTAAGCAGTGTTTGGCAACTTGACGCAGTCTTTTTGCACCATTGCCCTCCGTCATACCAATATCATAAGTGACCAGTACCATCATGATTGGCTCCAAAATGCCGAGTTAATGATTAAATCCATAATTGCCCTAAACTATTGCCATAAAAACGGCAC
>JAGLBE010000042.1 GCA_018260445.1 Psychrobacter sp. | reverse complement strand
CAGCAACAGGATTACCATCGGCGTCAGTAACCGTGCCCTTCAAAAGGCCATTACTGTAATTAGCATCAACATTAAGGCTACGCAGGGTTGACGATCCACCGTTGCCTATGACCGGGGAGCTATGAAAAACATTATCAAAAACATTTGAGGTCGAATCGTCAGTGGCACAGGCAGACAAAATCACTGCAGTGACCAAAATAACACTGGCTTTTAGGGGAGTTTTTAATTGCTGAGTGATGCGTGAGTATTGAATATTGGACATTGCGGATTCTCCATGAAAGTGAGGTTAGCCTCTATATTACCTACCCTCCTCTTTATAACCTATAACCAACCGCTAGCAATATAGCGATTATAGGTAGAAAATAGTGGGTTCATAATACAGGGGCTATTGATATATTCCTTTATATGTTGTCTTACTATTTCTAATAAGTCGCCTATATAGATAAACAGAAAAAAACACAATTGTCAATAAAATTAATTCATTGCTTCAATTGCTTTATACTTTTATGTATGCCTTTATGCAATCCTATATTAACGAAATATAAGGTTTCAAGCAACTGAAATGGCATAGGGCAAATGATTTTCATAATCGAGGCGATACTTTTTAGCCATTTCGACTTATCAAAGCACTTGCTTACTTTTACCTTATAAGCTTGCCTATATAATATAAGCGAGCTGAATTATGGCAAAAAAAAGCACCCTAAGGTGCTTTTTTATGTCGCATCAATCTTATACTAAGTGAAAACTACTGTTTTTGCGCGCCAAAGGTACCTTGGAAGGTGGTGCCGGTGCCATCAACCGTACCTAAACCACCTTCTCCCTTATCTTCTTGATAGATACCACCTAAGAATTTGGCATCTTCACCATAAAAACCACCGGATACCTGAACCTGATTGGTGTTAGGGCTAGTGCCTTTAAACGTGTTGCCACTAATATCAGCGCTAATACCAATTTGCTTCACTGCACCAAAGTCTAGATTACCAGTTAACTTACTGGCGACAAAGTTAACATCAAAGGCTGATGTTCCAGTAATAGGTTGAGGCATAGCTTTTGGTTTATTGGTGGTTGTCCAATTGCCTACTGGCAAATGCAAACCTGTTGCATAGGTTGCATCTCCTTTATACTTCACAATACCATCATTCACCCCTTGCTCGATATTGTATTGCGACAAGGCTTTAACGTAATCCATATCTTCTTGAGCCGTGCCATTGCCTATCGCATAAACAGAGGCCAAACGTGATTTTGCACCTGCCGATATACCCGTTAACTTAGTAATGTCGCCGTAGTAGTGACCAATCTGCATTTGCGAATCAAAGTTTTTATAAACCGAGTCATAACTTAAGGTTAAATCCGCAGTTGGCGAGATAGAAACACCAGTAGGTGCGTTTAAATAAGTCACAGTTTTAGGAGCCGTAGACTTCATAAAACCATTACTACCAGCTATAGCTGCATCAGTACCCGCCACCAAGTCGATAGTTTTAACCCCTATAAACTTATCTGGTTTAACGATATCTAAACGCAAAACCATTTGGTTATAAGAGGGCATGTTATTGGCATTAGGGTCAGTAATCATGACAGGCGCCATGGTATCACCACTACCAGTGGTAGTGGTAAAGGTATCTTTGTCAGCAACGAACTGTCTAAAGCCGATGGCGTCTGTAGTGCCTAGACCTTTATTACTACTTAGGGTATTGCTCACATAGCCACCAATGTCACTGTTAGGCGCATAGGTATTGTTGACAGGAGGTGCCGGTGCCGGAGCTGGAGCAGGTGCTGGAGCCGGTGCAGGTGCTGGGACAGGTGCTGGAGCAGGTGCCGGAGCAGGTGCCGGAGCAGGTGCCGGAGCTGGAGCAGGTGCCGGAGCAGGTGCTGGAGCCGGTGCTGGAGCAGGTGCCGGAGCAGGTGCCGGAGCAGGTGCCGGAGCTGGAGCCGGAGCTGGAGCAGGTGCCGGTGCTGGAGCAGGTGCCGGAGCAGGTGCCGGAGCTGGAG
>JAGLBE010000041.1 GCA_018260445.1 Psychrobacter sp. | reverse complement strand
AAAAACCAGCGAAGTTAATGCCCATTGTTCCATTCACCCATCCCCCGTTACGGGTGGCGATTAATGGGTTTGGCCGCATTGGCCGCAATGTGCTAAGGGCAATGATTGAACGCTTTGATGCGCTAGGGCGGGCCATTCATGTGGTGGCCATCAATGATATCGCCGACGCTGCCACCTTATTGCATTTATTAAACTTTGACAGCACCCATGGCCGCTTAAGTCGGTTGGGCGTGCAGGCTAGCTTGGAAGATATTGACGGCGGCACCCAGCTATGTTTGACCAAAAACAAGCGTACCTATTGTGTGCCGTTGCTATCAATTAGCGAACCTGAAGCCTTGCCTTGGCAACACTTAAACGTGGATGTGGTGCTAGAGTGTACCGGCCATTTTCGCTCCTATGCCGATGCCAGTCGCCATTTAAGCGCAGGCGCCAAGCAGGTGATAGTCGGCGCTGCGCCCTTTGATACGGTGGATGCTTGTATTGTGATGGGGGTGAATGAGCACGAGTTGACAAGAGATTTGCCCATTATATCTAGTGTATCTTGCACCACGCAGGCTTTAGTGCCGCTGATTGATGTGCTGGACCAGGCCTTTGGCGCCGAGTCGGTGATGATGACCGAGATTCATGCAGTAACGGCAGACCAAAATGTGTTAGACCAACCGCACCGAGACTTGCGCCGTGCCCGTGCTGCTGGGCATAATTTTATCCCCACGACGTCCAGCAGTATTGCCGCCACCGAGCGCACCTTGCCGCATATGCAAGGCAAGGTGAATGGGCATTCGATACGGGTGCCCACCATTGATGTGGCGGCGATTGATGTGACGTTTATTTTTTCAAAGCTGGTGACCCTAGATGCGGTGCGACAAGCTTTGCAAGATGCCTGCCTGCCCACTAGCCGGTTATATGGTATTATGGGATATACCGATGCGCCCTTGGTGTCGAGCGATTTTATTCATCAGCCCGAGTCGCTGATTATTGATGGTCAGCAATTGATGCAAGTGGGCGCGCAGGTGAAGGTATTTGCTTGGTATGATAACGAATGGGGCTATGCCAATCGCTTATTGGATATGTGTTTGTATTTGTATGGGGTGTAGGATGAAAACCACTTTGAGAGTGCTACATTTTGTTACGGGTGGGTTTTCTGGTGCCACAAAAGTGGCTATAGATCTTATTGCTGCACACAATCAGTTTGAGGACGTGGTGAGCTTGCTGGTCATGCGGCGTAAAAAAACCACCTCAGCAGATAAATTGGCGATACTAGATAGTCAAGATATTGATTATCAAGTGATTACGGGTCGCACCCATTTAGCCACCATTTATGCGCTAAAAAAACTGTGCCAGCAGTGGCAGCCAGATATTTTAGTGGCGCACGGGTTTCCTGAACATCTTTTAGGTCGGCAAGCCGGTTTACTGGCTAAAGTGCCCCATCTTGTCCAAGTTGAGCACAACTCAAAAGAGCGCTATACACCTTGGAAGCTGTATCATTCAAGGCGACTGAGTCACTATACCGATAGAGTCGTTGCTGTATCGGCAGGGGTGGCCGAGGTTTTAAGCCAGCAAAACTTGCAAGCGCCTATTGTTGCTATCCCTAACGGTATTGATACGGCTCATTTTGGTGAACAGCCATTAATACCCGTTAATTTGCGTCGCAAAGATTTAATTATGGTTGGCAGATATGCCAAAAGTAAAGACCATATAACCTTAATCAAAGCCTTGCACGCCCTAAAAAAGCAAGCAATAACGCCTAGCTTGACTCTAGTTGGTACTGGGCGCAAACGTTATAAAAAAGAAGTGCAGCTTTTGGTAAAAGTATACCAATTAACCGCACAAGTTACTTTTATCGACTATAGTAGCGAAGTTGATAAGCTGTTAGCTGAGCATAAGATATTTGTCATGTCGAGCCGATTTGAAGGTCTAAATTTAGCGGTTTTAGAAGCGATGGCAAGCGGTTGCTTGGTTATTGGTAGTCGGGCAGTTGGGGTTGAAGAACTGATACAAGATGGTGAAGATGGTTTTTTGTTTAATGTTGGCGATGTGAGGGCGCTTGCTGATATTATTGACAATGCTCAAAATAATTTACCGGAAATACAACCCTTAACCAAAGCGGCTAGGGATAAAGTTATTAGGTACTATGATAAAAGCCGAGTGGCTCAAGATTATTATGATCTGTTTAAAAATTTGATGCCTGTAACAAGCGCACAATATGTTGAAAAAGGGTAAGGTTTTTATGAAGCCGATAACGGTTGCTATACTGATTCCTGTGTATAATGTTGAAGCGTACGTTATAGATTGTATCGAGTCAATTTTAGCGCAAGTGGACACGTGTGCCTCACTATACATTATGAATGATGCTTCGACCGATAACAGTTATGCACTTTTAAAAAAGTATGATCAGCATCCACAGGTTAACCTATACGACGCACCTAAAAATAGAGGGTTATCTGCCACACGCAATGCTTTGATGAGGTATGCTAAAGAGGAGTATATCTGGTTTATTGATTCGGATGATTTAATGGCGAAGGGGGCGTATCAGGCGGTAATTGAGCATTTACAAACGCTAGGCTCTGATGTCGTATGTGCCGATTACAAGTGCTTGCGTGGCGATAAGCTGGTGGCAAAAAAAGCGTTTATTGGCCGCCCTAACCACAAATTTAAAAATATAAATAACCAATTTATGGATAATGTGATTAAAAATAATAGTAATCATGTTTGGAATAAGATATTCAGAAAAAGCCTAGTAGCTGATATCCCTTTTAAAGAGGGAGTCAACTTTGAAGATATATATTATATGACTGACTTGTCAGCTAAAAAATTTAGTTTTAGCTATCTGAATAAACCAATAATAAGCTATAGAGAACGTGAGGGGTCTATAGTTAAAAGCTTAAATAAAAAATATGTGGATGACTATTTAGGCGCTTTTATAGATAGAGTTGAAAGATATGAGCGATTAGATGATACGAAAGATGGTTTTGATTATCTGGCTTATAAAGCTTATAAACGCTATGTTGGTCTGATTAAAAAAATAGAGCAGTATAAACATGAAGCTTTACTAAATGATACGATCGATAAGTATGAAGATATTTTTAACAAAATGTATATTTCAGCCTCAAAAAAATTACCATTATACCAAAGGCTAAATCTTAACGTTAAAAAAGAAAATATCAAAAAAATAATGAAAAATAGAAGTGTGGTCAATGAATAAAATATTTAGTATTGTTAATAAAAAACCCTTAAAAATTTTTTATAACGCATTCGTTTCTAGGAATACTAGAAAACGTTGGCATTATCAATACCAAGATAAGCAACAACAGCAGCAAGTTGCCGATTATTGGAATGACATCATCGAAAGTTATTTTAAAGATAGGATAGAGAAAACTGTACTCCAGCCTATCAAACAAGAACTGGTTGGAAGTAAAGTTATATGGCAGTATTGGGGACAAGGTTTAGATAATCTACCTGAAATGGTTAAGCTATGTTTTGCGTCTGTTGATAAATTTAAAGGTGATTATCAAGTCGTTAGAATCACTGATGACAATATTGATAAGTATATTAAGCTTCCTGACTACATTACCAATAAACGTCATCAAGGCATAATAAAACCAGTATTTTTTTCTGATATATTGCGAGTGGCGTTACTGTCTATGTATGGCGGCGTATGGCTAGATGCTTCAATACTATTAACAGATAAGTTGCCCGAAAAGTATAGCGAGTATGATTTTTTTATGTATTCTCGTGATTCAAATTCTAAAAATAAGCAGTGGGG
>JAGLBE010000040.1 GCA_018260445.1 Psychrobacter sp. | reverse complement strand
TGTAATTGTTCCCATATGTTGTCAGTTATTGCGGTTCTCGCCATTTTAATCCCCTATATTTTTCTGTTTTATAGGGTTAAAATAGGGCTCTTTTGGGCTTATTCAAATTAGGGACACGCCCTAATAAAGGTGCTAGTTAATCGATAGTGGTTTAAAAAGTGTAAATGTTTCTACTGTGCAATATAATCCGAATTCTCGGATGAGTTTATGTAGGGTGCGCCCCGCGCACCATTTTATTCACTATGACCCATATGTAGAGGTAGAAATTTCAAGAATATTTTAATTAATATTATAGGACTTACGCAAAAACCAAGAATTGCAGAATGCGTAGAGTATAAAGTAAAATAAAGGTATGAAACATAAGAAAGTTACCTGACTTGACTACTGCCAATATCTCATGGTCAGTTTATGTAGGGTGCGCCCCGCGCACCATTTTATTCACTCATTTATAAAAGCAAATCACACAGCTAAATCATGATAATTTAACGTCGCTTAGGGGTGCGGTTTAGCCCCGATTGTAGTGGATATCCTTGTTTGGCCACGGTGTTGCGGTGACTTAGCCAGAAGCGTTATCGAGACAACAGGAACGCTATTGGCTTTTAGTCACCGCCACCGTGGGCAAGCAAGATAGGAACGAAAAGCGGGATTAGCTACTTCTTATATTTATAACCCACAAAAAAAGCACCCTCTCGGATGCTTCTTTAACTTAAAAGGCTAACCCAAAACCCTATTCCCACTCAATCGTCGCAGGTGGCTTACTCGACACATCATAGGTCACACGCGATACGTCCGCAATTTCATTCATGATACGGTTACTCACCGTTTCAATCAGTTCATACGGCAGATGGGCAAAGCGGGCAGTCATAAAGTCCACGGTTTCAACCGCACGTAGCGCAATCACCCACGCATAACGACGACCATCCCCGACCACGCCCACCGATTTGACCGCTGTAAACACCGCAAACGCCTGTGCCGTTTTTGCATACCAGCCCGAACGCTCAAGCTCCTGCATAAAGATAGCATCGGCTTCTCGCAAGATATCGGCATAGTCTTTGGTCACCTCGCCTAAAATACGCACACCAAGGCCAGGGCCGGGGAACGGATGGCGGTTAATCATTTTGGCAGGTAAGCCCAAGGTCAAGCCCAATTTACGTACTTCGTCTTTAAACAAGTCGCGCAGTGGTTCGATGAGTTTAAACGCCAAATCATCGGGCAAGCCACCGACATTGTGATGGCTTTTAATCACATGCGCCTTGCCTTGGTGCGATTTGGCCGACTCAATCACATCGGGGTAAATCGTCCCTTGTGCCAAGTATTCCACAGGCTTGCCATCACTGCCAGCACTCACCTCACGTGCTGCATCAGCGAACACATCGATAAAGGTTTTACCAATAATTTTACGCTTGGCTTCGGGGTCAGCCACGCCAGACAGTGCCGATAAAAACTGCGCTTCGGCATCGACACGGATGACCTTAACCCCCATATTCTCGGCAAACACTTGCATCACTTGGTCGCCCTCGTGCAAGCGCAGCAGTCCGTTATCGACAAACACGCAAGTAAGCTGCTTGCCAATGGCTTTGTGCAATAATGCCGCCACCACTGAGCTGTCCACACCGCCCGATAACCCAAGCAATACCTGCTTATCGCCAACCTCTGCCTTAAGCTGTGCCACCCGCATGTCCACAATATTGTCTGGCGTCCAATCACCCGCACAGCCACTGATTGTATGCACAAAACGCGACAACAGCGCCTGACCTTGTAAGGTATGGGTCACCTCGGGATGAAATTGTATGCCGTAATAGTGTTTATCTTCGTTCACCATAACCGCAATCGGGCAGCTTGGGGTTTGGGCAACGACCTTAAAGCCTGCTGGTGCGGCAATAACCTTGTCGCCATGGCTCATCCACACGTCTAAATGACTATGTGCGTTGCTGTTCTGTTTAGGCGAATGAATGTCATCATTTAAGCCAGCCAGCAATGTGCTATCGCCAGTGACTTCAATGGTGGCTGCGCCAAACTCGTGCACTTCACTGGCATGCACTTGACCGCCAAAGTAGTCAGCCATGGCTTGCATGCCGTAGCAAATGCCTAAGATGGGGACGTCTAAATCAAACAAGGCTGGGTTAATCTTGGGGCTATGCTTGCCGTGCACACTTTCAGGGCCACCCGATAAAATCACCCCTTTTGCGCCAAAGTCTTTGATGCGGTCTGTATCGATATCATAGGGATACATCTCACAAAATACGCCAGCTTCACGCACCCGCCTTGCAATCAGTTGGCTGTATTGCGAGCCAAAATCGATAATTAAGATGCGGTCTTGCTTAATGGTAGGCGTGTGGGGCGTTGAGGATACCGTTGCTGCGATGGGCGTGGTTGTGCTCATAAATTCATCCAATCTTCAAAAAAGCATGACCATTAGTCATAACGTAGGCGTAGTGGCGGTTATTTTAGCAATATTCTAACAAGTTTCTGCGCTATGATGGGGATTGTCTGGCAAAGTTTAGCCCTAAACGTATGCTTTTATCAGTCATCTATTAGATAGCAAACGGTTTACCCCCATCTACTTTATAGGATTCCTCGTATGTTTTACTTCACCGCTTTAAAAACGCTACTGTCTTTGGGTTTAACCGCTGCCATAACAGTTGGCTTATTAAGCGCAGCAGGGTGTCAAAGTATGCCAAAAGAGTCTAGTGCAGCGGCGCCAGAAACCTCTGTCAACGCAAATACAGCCGCCCTTGTTAAAAACCTAAGTTTGGTAGATGAAAACCACTATGTGATGAGCGTCGGCGCAGGCAAATATACGGCCACTTATGTGCTCGATAGCTATATTATTCCGTTTGAGCAGCCATACTATATCTTGGTGCGCCAGCAAAATGGCAAGCCTTTTAGCAAACATGCGGCGACGGTGGTGGCATTAGACTATATTCAACCTAGAGGCTGCACTCAGCCGTTACAGCGGCTTGAGGATTTGGACAAGCAAAATGCTGATGGGTCTGCTTATTTGATTGGGGTGGCGTGCTAGGGTTGGGATTGGACAGTCTAAGCTATGTAACTAGTGCCAATCACCACTATTTATATGTAACTGTCAAACTCTAGTAAAGTAACTTCAATTAACGTTAGTATTATACTTAGCTTAAATGCACTAAAGAATAGTTCTGTTACAACATAGGCTAATTCCTACGACACTGATTGTCGCATATTTTTGACCACATACTATTATTGAATTGCCTTAATGCAAGACTTATGAGAGTATCAAATATATTTACGGTGACACAACTATGACATATTTAGGTGGTGAGATACATCAAGGCGATTGTTTGGATATTATGAAAGAAATCCCTGATGCCTCAATTGATATGATACTTTGTGATTTACCCTACGGCACTACCCAAAATAAATGGGACAGTGTTATACCTCTAGATTTACTTTGGGCAGAGTATGAACGCATTATAAAACCTAGCGGGGCTATTGTTCTGAATTCACAAGGGATATTCACAGCCAAACTCATTTTAAGCAATGAGCAAATTTTTAAATACAAATTGGTATGGGTAAAAAGCAAATCTACTAATTTCTTGAATGCCAAAAAGCAACCTTTACGTCAACATGAAGATATTTGTGTATTTTATAAGAGACAACCTAACTATACACCCATGATGTTTTCGGCAGAGTCATACGACAAGGGTATTAGAAAGGATCAATATACAGGTAGTTATGGAGATTTTAAACCTGTACATGTTAAAAGTGAAGGTGAGCGATATCCTACAGATACTATTTACTGTAAAACATCTGAGAGTGAAAATGGTGGTAGAGTTTGGCATCCTACGCAAAAGCCTATAGCATTGGGTCGTTACTTAATACGTACTTTCACAAAAGAAGGCGATACAGTATTAGATAATTGCTTTGGAAGTGGTTCTTATTTAGTTGCTGCTGCTATGGAACGAAGGCGTTTCATTGGTATAGAGAAAAACTCGGATGTACATCTATTTAAAAAGGAACGTATAGACTATATTGAAATAGCGAAGCAACGACTTAGAGAGGTAGAACTTTTATTTGAGACAAACTTAAACCTACCACCATTACTCTCATTTTTACAACCTAATACCAAGAACGATCAAGTAAGGAAAAAAGGGGTATTTATGATATAGTCAATACCACATAAAAGCGCTACAATAGCGAATCAACTCAACCAGAATAAACCTTATGACTTACTCACTCGATTTTCGCAAACAAGTCTTAAAAAGCATGGAAACAGACAA
>JAGLBE010000003.1:168959-180117 GCA_018260445.1 Psychrobacter sp. | reverse complement strand
ATAAGCGATGATGCGAAACGATAAGCCATGCAACTAGTTTGGTGAAATCATCATAGTTTGCAAAAGAATTTAGCTCACCATCAATTCTGTTATTAAAGTTATTCTGAAAAGTTGGATTTTGAACACATTCAATAATATCAAGCTCATTGATTTGATTAGGTGTGAGTAATAGCGCTATCCATTGCTGGCAAGTTTTATGTTGAACAATTGCCTCAAATAATTTTAAAGATACCCATTCATGGCGATAGGGTTCATAGTTCTTTTGACCCTTGGGTTTACTAGGGCTAAGCTTGTTTTGAAATAAATCGTTGGCTTTGCCAAAGTCATGAAATAGCCCTGCGATGCCAGACGCTAAAGCAACCAGTTCTAAATTTTTCCAAAGGTTTTTATCTTGATAGATGCTAATATCGCTCGCTGTCCAATTCACAGGCACAATCCCCACCTCATTAAATTTACGTTTATTACCCACCACCCAAACCAGTTCCGTCTTTTTACGAGTACGTATCCGATGACAGCTCACCGCTGTGGACTTGGTAGCAGACGCCCTAAGCAACTGCTTAACTGTCGCCAAGCCATCTTCAGTAATCGCCGTTTGCCACACATTATCGCCAATGCGATTGGCAAAGGCATCCAATATGCGACGGGTACGCTTTAAAGAATTACCATGACATTGAGACACGAAGGTGACGAGCATGATTTACACCTCCCAATCCGTCTTCACCGCCAACCCTTTAACCACCTCAAACATCTCATCAAGCGCCGCATATTGAGTAAAATAGTTGAGGCACTCTTGGCGAAATTCCTGCTCGCTTACATTCTCACTGGCACAAATAAATGCTAGCGGCAATACCAGCGCATCTTTTACAATATCAGCAATATCAAACACCAAGGCGCCGCGCCTTGTTTTGCCATGCATCACCGCAAAGCCGTGTGGAATACCCAGCACCCAAGCAGTGGTGGCACCGAGTCCATAAGCCAAATAATTGCCATGATTTAAAAAGCTATTGGCTTTATCAATCCCTTCATGCTCCCGAGTAAAGCCAGCATTATCCGTATTTTGCGCGGCCAGTTTATACAGCGCCTTGGTCAAGCGAGCCTCAAGTTGTAATAAGTGCATAGCACTATCTTGCAGCATAATTTGGCTTTTGTGTTCATCCAGCAAGCTTGCGATATGCTCATTGCTACTATCAAAGCCATGCTGTTTGAAATCCTTGTCTCGTCGCCATACTGAGCGCAAAAACTCTATACGAGCGACTTGCATGATTTGCGCCGCTTGCAAGCGTTTGTCATCGTCCCACCACCACTGCATCCAACCTTGAATATATTCGGTAGGGCGGTACTCACTTTGCGGCGTCATCCATTCGACAAATACTTCACGCTCATTGCCCATAAATAGAGGCGTGCCACCGCCACCGCAAAATCCCACTAATACGCCAGCTTGGGATAGCAGACGCATGGCAGCTTGAGTGATGGACGTACCTGTGCCGAGTAGCAATGAGGTAGTGTTAGCGATAGGAATATTAAAATACAAATTTGCTTTATCATCTTCGGTGAGGTAGAGCACGCGACCGTCTTTTTGCATCACTCGGCAATGCGACAGATAATAGATATTGGCACGTTTAGAGTGCAAGATGGTCTTTAGGTCGGAGGAGGCAAAGCTGTTATCGGTGTAGGCGTTGCTATGGTGGGCAGGCTTGCTCATTATCATTCCATCGATTCAATTGAGTGAGTAGCAGATACTTTTAAGGTGATATGAATACTTTAAGCAGAATTTATAATATAAACAAGCTTTTATTCACAAAAAGCGTCATCTATTGTCGTGTTATTACGGTCAATTGACGTAGAGTACGGCTACAACCGCTTATCGACAAGCATAAAAAAACCCTCGATTAAAAATCGAGGGTTATTCTTTGTACTGAATCTTGGTAGGCACAACTAGATTCGAACTAGCGACCCCCACCATGTCAAGGTGGTGCTCTAACCAACTGAGCTATGTGCCTATATAGGATAGGGGACGTATTGTAGCAACTTTTTAAGGATTTGCAAGCTTTTTTAACATTAAATTGTCGGTTAACCCTATTTGTACGTCATCTACGCTATGCGGCATCCACATTGGCAACAAAATGGCAAATTTTAGCGGCACTTATACTATCTAACCCCCATATCGTACCGTTGAGTTACATAACCTATCACGCTCTCTACTATAGACTAGACAAAAGGCCCCTATACCAAAACTCGATAAGCTGTTACTTTGTATTCATACAGACTTTAATAACTTTTGAAACCCGATATCAATCAACTGATGAGCTGTAGGGCATATCCTTACACCGTCTGCGCCCCAAAATCTTTAGTCTTCTTAATTCATAAAACTCATTATTTTATTATCTCTCGATGTCAGCATTAATGTTTAACCATGCATTCAGACAGCTAGGCCCACGCTTGCCCATTATAATTGAGGTGTAAATATTAATATCAGTTTTCAAATCATGACGCGCGCCGAACCTGCCGCTCTAGTCCAACAAACCATCGAATCACTTCTTGCCATAAAATCGCCCAATGACGAGATTCTTGTGATTGATAATAATCACAGCAATGTACAGTTGTATCAACCGTTAGCCAATTATTGTCATCGCTTGCATACGTCTTTAAAGGTTCGTTTTTATCACAAAGATGCGATAGCAGGCTATAAAGCGGGTGCGTTAAACTTTGCGCTGTCTGTAATGCAAGATAGCTGCGACTATATTGTGGTTGTCGATAGCGACTACCAAGCCCTGCCTTGGGCAAGAACCAGCATTGTTCAAGCCATTCAGCGTTATCCAGACCATGCGTTGTTGCAGTTTCCACAATATTACCGCGATGCCGATAAAACAGATATTCATGCCGAGTTAAACCATTATTTTAGCTACCATCTTATGCAGTCGCACAACCGGCGGCAAAGCTTATCGACGGGCACTTATGCCGTTATCAAAAGGCAGGCCTTGGTGGATATTGGCGGCTGGGGGCACGCGTCACTTACAGAAGATGCTCACCTGGGGGTTTTATTGCATCTAAATGGTATGAGCAGTCAATATATTCCTGAAGTCATCGCTACGGGTGTGTTGCCGCAAACGATGGCAGATTTGGTGGCGCAGCGCCGCCGCTGGATTTACGGCAATATGCAGGTGCTTATCGGCTACCCTAGATTGTTGTTAGCGCATGGGTTGGGACGCAATCAGCCAATTGAGGTTGCCTCTAACACCCTAAAATCAAAGACGCAAACCAGCTCCTCAAAACAGACGCTCAAGGTTGCTCAGATAAGGGCTCATCTATCGCAGTTAAGTGCTTGGGTAAACTTTACTGGGGTGTTTATTATCGGGCAGGGCGGCTGTGTGCTGATGCTGCTTACTGCCAAAGCGGCTCCAAACGCTACTTTTAGTAATACGCTCACCGATACGGCGCTGTATCTGCTGGCAGGCTGTTATCTTGGTTATGGTGTTTTTATGGGGCGGCGTTTATGGGGCTATATGCACGATACCCGTCCGTTGTTAACGCCGTATGGAATGACGCTGAATACGGTGCACCACACCATGCAACACGCCATGCAACACGCCATGCAACACGCTATGCGCCATACTATACAGGGTCGGCAAGGTCATGCTCACCCAAGAGATAAGGCAACCATTCAGCAGTCCTTTAAAGCCGTCTTTGCACCGTCTATCCAGTCCAACAATGCGTCTACTATGGTCTTTAACTACCAACCAACGTACAGCAGGGCGTATAACACTTATAAACCAGTCGATAATACACAGCATAAAACGCAAGCCAATTCTCAGGGCGTTAAAGGGCTCGGCTCTAAGTCTAAGTCTAAGTCTAAGTCTAAGTCTGTACGCCGCTTAGGTCATGGGATGATTTCCTTATGGCAGACCATCAAATCGCATTTGCCAAAAGTTAATGCTGAGGTTCAAGGGCAACAGTTAACCAATGTAGCGGCGAGGTGGCGTCAACAAAATAGACCGAATACAAGTCAAGTGGCGAGCAATCAGTATCTTGACCGATATAGAAATCAACATCATGACCAACCTCACAATCATTATCGGTATCACAATCCTGCCGATGCAAAGCCCAGATTAACGCCGGTGCCAGCTCGGCTACGGGCGTGGCTGCTGCATATGAGCTTTTGGGAGTTGGGTGCACTGTCTTGGTTACCCGTGTTATGGGGAAAACAAAAGCCTTTTGTCTGTACCCCAAAGTTTGCAGCGATGCCAAAACGTAGCAACGCATGGCTTATCACTTTGATGGGCGGGCCGAAAAGCTTGCTGTTACTTAATATCGCCACTGCTATTTTGGTGAGTCGCCATTCGCCATTATTGTTAGCTTGTGCGCTGGCTATTGTGATTATCAAACTGCTATCGGCTTGGGTAGTTATTGAAAACTATGCAGACACTAAGGATGACGCAGACTATACTACTACCCAAGCGGTTCAAGTACCCAACCCCAACTTCGGTGCCAATAACGAGCTAACCGATACTATAGACTCAGACGAGGTAGCCTAGTATTCTAAGTATTCTAAGTATTCTAAGTATTCTAAGTATTCTAAGTGTCCTAAGCGCCCTAAGCGCCCTAAGTGTTCTAAGCGCCCTAAGCGCCCAAAACCAGTCGCCATAATATGTACTTGTATGCCAGTTGTATGCCAGTCCTAATCATCCTATTTTTAGATTTTCTACCTTATTCGCTTATATAAAGGTGTTCAACATGCCAGCAACCGGCGTCAACTGCTCTATAAATAATGCCTCAACCAGTCAGTCGTTAATGAACCATCCCTTAACCCACCAGCCGTTAAAAATCGCCATTATCGCCCATTCTTTGTACCCCATTGCCGAGCCTTATGCCGGCGGATTGGAGATGATTACCCAGTTGTTGTGCGATGAGCTGGTGCAGCGTGGCTGTGTGGTGACACTTTATGCCCATGCTGACAGTGTGACCAAAGCAACATTGCGCCCGTTTATGAGCCGTGCCAAATTTGAGGCAACGCTATATCCCAATGAGCACGACGCCTTAGGGATGACTCGTGATGAGCTGTATCAATACCATTTGTATAACGATGCCATGCGAGAAATTATTGTAGCGACCCAAAATGGCGATTTTGATGTGGTGCACAACCACAGCTTGCACCATGTTCCAATGCTAACGGGGCAGGCGCTAGGGGCACGTTTTTGGACAACTTTTCACACGCCTATTTTTGCCCATTTGCGCGTAGCACTCTTGACACTGCAACAGGGCACTAACGCCCAATTTACTAGTGTTAGCCAGTTTCAGCAGCAACTTTTTAACGAGTTTGTGCCGTCAACAGTGGTGTATAACGGCATCGATGTAGACTCATTCAATGCCAATACGACTAAGGTAGATGAGGAATGCTATTTTTGGTTTGGGCGTATTTGCCCCGAAAAAGGTACGCATTTGGCGATGCAGTACTGTCTACAGGCCAATAAAAAGCTGATGATAGCCGGCCCTAAGAGTAACGTCGCTTATTTTGATAACGAGGTAGCGCCTTTATTAAAACAAGATAGTGTTTCGCAAAAAGCTAAAACAAACGGTGGTGCTGGCTTGTTGACTTACCTCGGTCATTTGAGCAAACATGAGGTCAATCAGCAGTTAACCCAAGCAACAGCAGTGTTGTTTACCAGCACTTGGGAGGAGCCCTATGGCTTGACCTTAGCGGAGAGTTTAGCCTGTGGTTGCCCGATTATTGGGTTTGATGTGGGGGCCAGTCGCGAAATTGTGACCCATCAAACAGGCGTGATAGTGCCTAAGCTCGATGCGCAAGCGTTTATTCAAGCGTTTGAGACGGTGCAAACGCTATCCAGAGCCGATTGTCGTGCCCGTGCCGCAGCCTTCTGTGACGTGACAACAATGGTGGATGGTTATGTGCAAGGCTATATGTCGTCCATCCGTCCTAAGACAGTTGATTGATAGAGCAGGAGCGTGATAATTAGATGAATATTGGCTATTACGCCCACAGTCATGGCACCGGGCATTGCCGCCAAGCGGACAAACTTGCTGCGCTGCTTGAGTCTATAAAGTCGTCTGTAGATATTGATATTGCTGGCAAGACCGATAATCTGCTGACCCTGTTCACCAGTATGCAACCGCAAGCGTATCATTTTGAGCATATTGATGCGGCCAATGTGGTGCGCTTGCCCGATGAACATCCACATAGCGAAGATGTACTACCCGGTAGAGCCGGTCAATATTGGCAACCTGAATGTTTGCATTATTCGCCTGTAGGCAGTCACACGATACAGCGGCGTAGTCAATTGCTGCTGTCAGAAGTGGCGCAGCGCCAGATAGCCTTGATGATTATTGATTTAAGTGTCGAGGTGGCCTTATTGTGCCGCACGGCGAGTGTGCCTTATTTATACGTGCGTCTGCCCGGTAATCGTGACGACGCGCCACATCGCAACGCTTTTGCCGGGGCAATTGGGCTATTGGCTGCCTATCCTAGAATATTGGAGTCGGCCGATACGCCAGACTGGGTGTGCCAAAAAACGCTGTATCTTGGCTTTGCGCCGCCACCACAGCGCACTGTTCCTCTGCCCAACAAAGCTACCTTTAGGCAGTTTCTAGCCCAGTTTCTAGACGAGTCTTTAAAGGAGTCTTTAGAACAGACTTTAGAGGAGTCTCAAGCCCAGCTTCTTGAACAGTTTGTTGAACAGTCTCTTGAACAGTTAACGGCAACCCACACCCCAAAACAGCTAGTATTAACAGGGTCAACGCCAATCGTGACGGTTATCAAAGGCTTTGGAGGCCATCAAAATATTGATGAAAACTTGCCAAAACTTAGAGCGCTAATGCCACACGCGGTTATCATCTCTTTGGGCCCTATTGAGGTTGCCGCCAAACCCTATGTTGATTTAGCCTTACAAGTTGATGATGTTACCCCTTTTTTGCAACATAGCGATTTATTGGTGATGGCTTGCGGGCTCAATGCAATCGGGGAGGCGTGCCAGTTTGCTACCCCATTGTTGGTGCTGCCGGATAGTCGCCCCCATGCCGAGCAGGAAAAAATGGCGCAAGCATTGGTCGATTGTGGTCGAGCGTTAACGTTTGCGGATTTAGAGGCGCTTTGCCAACATCAGCATCTAAGCCAAAACCCAAGCTTAAACCCAAGCCAAAACCCAAGCTTAAACCCAAGCTTAATCCCAAGCCTTAGCTTAAAAAAACCAAATCAGCCGCTTATTGACAGCCTACAAACGTCAATCAATTTGCCGTTTGTGCGCAGCTTGGCACAAGCCACTGATATCAAGTCGTGGTTTTACGAGTGGCTATTGCCAAAGCTTAGGCTCAAGCTTGATTCGGTTTAATACTCTTTTTAACAATATCCTTCTTACCAATGCCCTTTTTAACCCTGTCATGGTCATGGTAAAAGCCTGACGAATAATCCCATTCTCGCCTATTTGTCTATTTGTCTATTTATATTTTTGCCAACTTTTTGCCAATTTGGAAAGCCCATCCTTATGCCGACCCCTTCTGATACTGTTTTACCCTCAGTTTTGCCTATCAGCGTGATTACCACCTGCTATGGCCGCAATCAACATCTATATAATCTATTGGCGAGTTTAGAGGCGGGCAGTTGGCAACCCGCCGAGGTTATTTTGGTCAATGACGATGCCGATAGCGATATGCTGGCAAGTTTTGATTTGAATATTGTGCAAATCGCCACCAACATAGCCAACCCTAGCAAGATAGCAACTGAGACGGATGATGCCCTACCCAAAATTGACCTACCCAAATTTGATATAGGACTCAATCGTAATAAAGGCGCAAAGGCGGCCAGTTTTGAGACGCTTATTTTTCTGGATGTCGATTGTATTGTTGCCCGTGGTTTTATAGCAGGGCTGACGGCACAATTAACAGCGCATCCGCATGCCTTGTTAATGGGGCAACCTCGTTATTTAACCCGTCCGTTAACCACAGCAGAATCGGTCAAATTACGCCAATCTACCCCTTCAGATGCGTGGCTATCAGCATTATCTATCCTTAATCCCTATCGCCATAATCTAATTAAACAGGACGCCAATAAGGACGACAAAAAGGACGACAAAAAGGACGACATCACGACCGCTATTAAAAGCGATAGGACAGTCAAAGCCATTCCAATAATTAAAAAAACAGCGGATTACGGCGCTTTTTGGAGTTTATGCTTTGCCATAACCAAAACGCAATTTTGGCACATCGGCGGCTTTGATACCCAGTTTGTCGGCTATGGCGCTGAAGATACCGATTTTGCCTTTAGCGCCCGCAAGCTGGGTATCGATTTTTATTTAACTGCGGATGTGGTGTATCATCAACAGCATGGGGTGTATCGGCCGCCGCTGAACCATCTGGCAAGCATCGTGGTTAATGCCAATCATTTTTTTAACAAGTGGCAACATTGGCCAATGGCCGGCTGGCTGCAAAGTTTTGATGAGATGGGTCTGATTAAATGGACGAACGAGCAAAACACACCCATAACGCTACAGCGCCAACCCACAGACAGTGAGCTTATAGCGGCACATTGCCCCAATGCGGCCTATGTTTAAACTGTGTTTATTTTTGCTTGAATAGGTTTTTATTAATGATGTTGAGTTCAGTTGAGTTGAGTTGAGTTCAGTTACGTGCCATTCAGTCCAGTTCCATCCAATCAATATTGCTGGATCAAGCGTATGCCATCGGGTAGGTTTGCCATCTCTTGACGTTCAAACGCCCAATTGTGCCCCTGCCAAAAATAGTTCGTGTTATCATCGGTATTAAACCCCAACAGGACGATTTCGAGCTGCTGCTTATAGGTGTCTTGCAGATGCGCGCGTACGGCCCGCAGCAACCGATACATTAAAAATCCGGATGAGGGCGAGGAGGAGTGAATGTCCTCAAAAATGGGATAGTCGGCGACTACAGGGTGCTGTTCACAAAGGACTGCACTGGTTGCTGGCTCGGTAAACCTAGCCCGCAAATCATCGGGCACCGTCAATTGTACCTGGGCATCAATCGGGTCATCATCGGGGCTCGCGTCGTCTGCCAATGACGGAAATTGATAGCCAATATTGGTGAATAAAAAGCCGACGTTAGCGGCTGTCAGCATCTGCTCGATAAACGGTAGGTTGTTGTGGCGTGGTGGCAAACCAAAATGCAGGCAGCTGTCGCCAATTTGGCGAAAAAACAGCAGTTTGGGCAAGGTTTTTGCCAAGGCATTGGTGGCAAAATAATCCCCATGAATAAAGTGATTGAACAGTACCAGCATATCATTCGGCTGCAATAATGCCGCTAACGTTTGGGGGCTAATCGAGGGGTTATTGGCAATCAATAGCACTCTTTTGGCCTGACCCAAAGAGGTTTGCGTAGTTAACGGCAAGGCCTTAAAAGCTTGACACTGTATAAATGGGGAGATAAATGCGGCCATGCTGCTAGCAGATAGGGTGGCGTGCGGCGTTTGGCTGCTGTCATTTTTGTTATCCGTTTGCGACGGCAGCGATGCAGTTAAATCGGTCATAAAGGTCTCTTAAAATAGATGAACAAGGCTAAAGCTTTGGAGTTCGTAGGGCGAGCCTAGGGTTTTGGTCAAGCTACGCAAGGTGATTCCAATAAGGCGTCTCACCAATCTGCTCAATAATAAAATCAATCAATAGGCGACACCGCTGCGATAAAAAGCGACTTTTTGGATAGACAGCATAAGCGTTTAACGTCGCCAATTCATATTGCGGCAATAGCGGAATTAACGCTTTATTGGCCAAAGCATCGACCATCAAAAACGTTGGTAAATGGGCAATACCATGCCCTTTTAGCGCCATACTCACCAAAAAATCGCCATTATTCGCCCGCATTTTTGAGGTGGTGCTTACCTGATGTTTGCGCCCGTCGGCATCGGTCAACACCAAATCATTTTGCTTGCCGCGGCCATAGTGCAAAAAGTAGTGGTCTTGCAAGTCTTCAATGGTTTTAGGGATGCCCATGTTATCCAGATAGGCAGGACTGGCACAAAGCACATAACGAATTGGCATCAGCCGCCGTGCCTGATAGCTAGAATCTTGTAGCTCGCCAATACGAATCGCCATCTCATAGCCTTGTTCAATCAAATCGACCTGCCGGTCAGAAAAATCGAGCTCAAAGCTCAGCTGTGGATGCCGCTGCGAAAATTTATGGATAATATCATTCAAGTGCAGTAAACCAAAAGAGAGGGGTGCGGTGAGTTTTAACGTGCCCTCAAGCTGCGTCTGCACCCCGCTCACGTGCTCGTTTAGTCTATCGACTTCGTTTAAAATACCACAAGCCTGCTGATAATACTGTCGCCCAACATCGGTTAAGGTCGAGTGGCGGGTAGTACGGCTCAGCAACTGGCAGTTAAGCCGACTCTCTAAGTTCTTTAGGCGGCGACTGACCGCCGATTTAGCGATATCGAGCTGTTCGGCAGCTTTGGTGATGCTGCCGGCATCCACGATACGCACAAACATTGCCATGTCTTCTAACTGACCCACAATTATATCCTTTATCACTATATGGCATTGGTATTGTTCTAAAAACAAGAACTATAATTTGCAATTTAAGTGGTTTATCTCTGCTGGGTGAACTATTACTATAGCGCCATTCAGTAATCCCATTCACGTTATCGCTAATTTGGAGAACCTTATGAACAACGCACTAAGCTATCTTGCGCCACTTGGCCGTTTGTTGTTGGTTATCATCTTTATCTATTCAGGAATTGGCAAAATTACCGGCTATGCCGCAACCCAAGGTTATATGGAATCGATGGGTGTGCCCGGTATCATGTTACCTTTGGTGATTATATTAGAAGTATTGGGTGGCTTGGCAATTTTAGTGGGCTGGAAGGCACGCTGGATTGCGCTATTAATGGCAGGGTTTAGTGTGCTCTCTGCGTTAATATTCCACCCCATTGGCGACCCAGAGCAGCAAATGCACTTTATGAAAAATTTGGCAATGGCGGGTGGCTTCTTGATGATTGCCGGTCATGGTCCTGGTGCTTTGTCTATCGATAAAGAAAAATACCACTATCCTGACAACTATGTTAACTCTGCCAACTCAGCCAATCGGCCAAGAGTCTAGCGGCAGGTAGCACAGTATAATCCGATATAACTTTATCTAAACCAGCGTGATGACTGCTAATGGTGCGATTGGCAGTCATTTTTTA
>JAGLBE010000003.1:0-168862 GCA_018260445.1 Psychrobacter sp. | reverse complement strand
GTTACCCATTAAATTCTTTGCTATTAAGTTACACTAAACGGCGATTTATAGCCGCTATCTATAACAGCAGTGTAAACGGTTAATGCTCATACCTTTAATTGTTGGTATATTAGCCAAAATTTGGTCGATTTTATAGGGTAGTCCATAGGACAATAACAATAGGACAATAGTATGAGCGTCAATATTCCAGGTTCCAAAGATAAAAAGGATAAGGCAGCTGACCACGATATCAGCTCAGAGCAAGGGTTTTGGCAGCGCTATCATGCCTCGGTTTTGTTAACGGCAGTGGGCGGTGCGATTGATACCATTGGTTTTATCGGCCTATTGGGGTTTTTCACCAACCATGTGACGGGCAACTTAGTGTCTGCCGGTAGTGCTATTGTCAAAGATGACAAAGGCTTGTGGATTGATTTGGCAGTACTGCCTGTATTTATCATTACCGTGATGATTACCAAGCGGGTGATTGATGTGGTGTCATCCGAGCGTCCTGTCTTAAGCTATTTGCTGTTTGCCGAGGTGGCTTTCTTAATTGCCTTTATGGCAGCGGCGTTGTATTTTGCCCCTTTTGCAGACCCGGGCGCTTTATCCTTGGCTTTTACCGGATTTTTGGGATTAATTGCTTTTGCCATCCGCAACACCGCTGGCAAAACGGTGATGGGCAAAATGCGCCCTACCTTATTGATGACCGGCAATACCACGCAGTTGGGCATTGATTTATCAGACTATGTGTTTAATCGCAGCAGCTGTAATATGGAAAGCCTCAAGCACAGCTTAGCGTTTGTGCTGAGCTTTGTGGGCGGCGCTTTTTTAGGCACCATTCTCTATATTCAAATTGGCTTTTGGTCGATTGCCCCTTTTATCCTACCCGTGCTCTATTTGGCGTTTGCGGTGCGCAGTGGTGAATTTAGACGTGAGCATAATATGGTGCCTAAAAAGTAGGGTCTTTCAGCTTGATAACGCGTTAACTCGTTTTGACAATCATCGTTTGATTACAAACAATGTACCAAAAGCCACGCAGTTGTCCTTATCTTAGATAGAAATTATGATATCGTAATACTGCTTTTAATGATAAACATAACTAAGCAATAAGATGTTACTATTTAGCTGTGCTTTATAGTTACTTTTAAACGGTGTTTAGTATTGTATTTCTTAGTATTGTTTAGCTTATAACAAGCTTAAATAGATTTTCTTACACAATAATGAATAAACACGGAGTTTACTATGTTCGGTTCTAAATCTGCACCATCAGATAACGCCTCTTATAACCGTTTAAATAAGGATGAGGCTGTTGTTTTGTTTGTTGACCATCAAACCGGTCTATTATCATTGTGCCGTGATATGCCGGCAGCCGAATTCAAAAATAATGTGATGGCATTTGCTAAAATCACCAAATACTTTGACCTGCCTGCGGTGATGACCACCAGCTTTGAGCAAGGCCCCAATGGCCCTATGATTCCAGAGCTTAAAGAGATGTTTCCCGATGCGGCCTGTATTGCCCGTCCCGGTGAAATCAATGCTTGGGACAATCCTGACTTTGTGAAAGCGGTTAAAAAAACCGGGCGTAAGCAGTTGATTATTGCGGGTATCGTCACCGAGGTTTGTGTGGCGTTTCCAACCTTATCTGCGCTTGCCGAAGATTTTGAGGTGTTTGTGGTGACGGATGCGTCGGGCACGTTTAACGACATTAGCCGTAATGCTGCTTGGTTACGTATGCAACAAGGCGGAGCGCAATTATTGACTTGGTTTGCTATGGCGAATGAGTTACGTCGTGATTGGCGTGAAGACATGGCCGGCTATACCGAATTATTCCATGACATCATTCCAGAATATGCGCCATTGATTGACAGCTATCAAGCCGTTAGTGACGCTAAGTAGTTAGGTCAGGGTTAAGGCTATCGTGGCTATCGTGTCATGATGACGCTATCTGCCCTAATAAACTTTTACCTCACTCTCAACTTTTAGGGGTTTTATCACGGTAGCTAATCCCGCTTTGCGCTACTATCTTGGCTGGCATGAGGGCAGGCACTACTGGCAAGTGTCGTTCCTGTTGCCTCGATAACGCCTCTTGCCAAGTGCCTGCAACCTCATGCTGTGCCAAGTATAGCCGCTGCAATCGGGGCTAAACCGCACCTTCGATGCAACCATGGCGTGTAGGGTGCGCCCTGCGCACCAAGACACTAAAGAGATATTATCTAAATCCCATTATCGGTAAATTGAGACTTAACTCTTTTCATTTGAGTATCGTTATTCTAAAGGTGCGCGGGGCGCACCCTACCCTTAAAATCACCTATTACTTTAGGGTTTAAGTGTGATTTAATAAGTTGAGAGTGGGGTAACTTTTATAAATAGGTATCAATAATTTGTTAGAGAAAATACCCCATCCCATAAGGTGGGGTATTTTTAATGGTTAGTGGTCTAAATTAAGGTAGGGTTAGCCGTTTAATAAAAAGGCTCACCGATAATAAAACAGCCCATAAAACATAGCTTAGGGCTTGGCATTATGAAATACAGAATTGTCTTGATATTCAGGATGTTTGTCGATATAAGCTTTTACATAGGGGCAAATGGGTTTCACCCTAAGGTTTTTTGCCGCTGCATCCTCTAATAAATACTTAACAAAGTAGCTGGCAATACCACGGCCGCCTAGCTCTTTTGGCACTTCGGTATGCAAATAGGCGATGCCCGGCTCGCCTTGACTGGTGGTAAAAAAGTCATAATCCTCAATCGCCATATGGCCATCAACATGCAGCTCAAAGCGTTTGGCCTCTTTATTGTCGATAATGTTATATTCTGGATGCTGGTCAGTATGTTGGTCTACATGGGTCGCGTCGTTTGCCATAATAAATTCTCTATTGGTGATAGTTATAAGTGATTGTTAGCGTGAGAGGTTTAGGTGTCAGCTTTTAAGATATCGTATCAGACCTTGAGCATATCTCTAGATAATAAAATCGTCTAGCTAGATTGTGTATCATATTTTAACCTAGTCTAACTTGAAATATTGCTGTACTATCATTATTATGTAGTTATTATAAAAGTATATCATCTACTATGAAGTTTATGTTGATATTTTTTATCCCGCTATTATCAAGTTATAAGGTATAATCGATGAAAACAGTCTATCATGCTGCCAATAGTCGTGGCGGCTCGCATCAAGGTTGGCTCAAAAGCAAGCATACCTTTAGCTTTGGCGATTATTATCACCCCGAGCGAGTAGGCTTTGGGGCGTTAAAGGTGCTCAATGATGACACGGTAGAGGGCGGTCAGGGGTTTGGCGACCATTCGCATGCCAATATGGAAATTGTCAGCATTCCGCTATCGGGTCAATTAAAGCATAGCGATAGCATGGGCAATCATGGTTTAATACAAACGGGCGATATCCAAGTGATGTCCGCTGGAACCGGTGTGGTGCATTCCGAGATGAATGGCGATGCCGAGCGGCCGGTTAAGTTTTTGCAAATCTGGATTGTGCCCAACCAAAAAAATGTTACCCCTCGCTATCAACAAGTTAGCTTAGTTGCCTTGTTACAGCGCAATGAGTTTAACCAAGTGTTGTCCCCCAATCCAGAGGATGCGGGCGTTTGGATACATCAGCAGGCGTGGTTTAATGTCGGCGAGTTTGATAAGGGTATCACCAAAACTTATGCGCTGCATCAGCCAGATAACGGGGCTTATGTGTTTGTGATATCTGGTAGCCTGGTCATTAATGGTCATACCTTAAGCCCCCGTGACGGTTTGGGGATTTGTGACACACGCTACTTCACCATGGACGTGTTAGACAATGCTCAAGTGTTAGTGATGGATGTGCCGATGTTCAGAGATAGCCCATAGATAGCCAGCCAGCCAGTAGGGCGCGCCCCGCGCACCTTACTGACGCCTAACCTATAGCGGTGCGTAATCATGCATACTTTGCAGGTAACCTAACTTTTTTACTCATTGCTTGTATCCTATGACCATAGTGTGCCTCCTACTAACCGCAACTAACAGCAATATTCATAATGACAATAGACCCCAAAAACCATAAAAGGTGACTTATGCACACACAAATTTTAGAACCTCGTTTAGCCGATGTCGGCGGTATCCCCATTGCCAGATTATTGCCCAATAAGGGCAAACAGCCCATCGCCGCTTGGTGCTTTTTAGACCACGCTGGCCCTGCCGAATTTGGCGAAGAGGAAGCCGGTATGCAGGTGGGTCGCCATCCGCATATTAACCTGCAAACCTTTAGCTGGATGATAGATGGCGAAGTACTGCACAAAGACAGCATCGGTAATGAGCAGGTTATCAGCAAAAATCAAGTCAATGTGATGACCGCAGGCACTGGGGCAGAGCAGGGCATTAGCCACACCGAGCAAAGCGTTTTTCCTGATAGCGGCGGTTCACAGCACGCTTGGCGCGGGATGAACATGGTGCAATTATGGATTGCGCTGCCACTGGATCAAAAAATTGAGCGCAATTTTCACCATTATCCTAAATTGCCAGAGTGGACAGAAGATGGCGCCGAGTTTGTGCTTGCAACCGGCCGTTATACCACGGCAACAGGCGCTCACTATGAGGCACCTACCATCCAATATTCAAAATTAATTGGTTTGGATGTCAATTTTATCGAGGATGCCACGGTCACCTTGACCCTAGAGGCAGGTTGTGAATACGGCATTTTAATGGTGGTGGGGGATATTGAGTACCAAGGCAATACCTATCACCAAGATGACCTAATCCGTTTTGCTGTTATTAACGAGGATGATGAAAAATCCATCCAAATAACCGCCAAAAAAGGCAACCGCTTCTTTTTATTGGGCGGCGAACCGCTTAAGCAAAAAGTATTGCTGTGGTGGAATTTTGTGTCCGACAACAAAGAAGATATTGAACAGGCGATTATTGATTGGAACAACCATCACCCCCGTTTTGGCGATGTGGATTCAGATTTAAGACGCTTAGCAGCACCCGCTCTACCCGAAGGTTTTCATGAATAAGGTGTCGACCCTCAATATGGCATTGTTTAAGTTACATTCATAGACTGATACGATTGTTAATTTTTTTACAAAAAAACAATGTGAGTTTAAGATTATTCTTTCTATAATTATCAGGCTTAAACGACCAAGCTTAGACAGTCAGGCTCACTGATATAGATTGTTACAAGGCCTAAGCCTTAATTACTAAATAACCAAAATCTAATCCTGTCATCTAGCGTTAACAATAATAGTTTTTTGACCACCCTACGCACAATTATAATGGAGAACCACGATGAACGATTTAAAAACCTTACAAAATGCTGCCGAAGCACGCCGTTCCATCTATGCCCTAGGCGATAATCTTCCTGTTGCCAAACAAGAAGTATTAAAGCTGGTTGAGCATGCGATTTTACATACCCCGTCTGCCTTTAACTCGCAGTCTACCCGTATTGTGGTGTTGTTTGGTGATGACCATAAAAAACTTTGGCAAATCACCGAAGATGAGCTACGTAAAGTAGTGGCGGACGATGCCCAATTTGAAGGCACTAAGCAAAAATTAGAAGGCTTTAAAGCGGGCGCTGGCACGATACTATTTTTTGAAGATCAAAATGTGGTCAGCTATCTACAAAATAACTTTGCTTTATATGCCAATAAATTCCCCATTTGGTCAGAGCAAACCAATGCCATGCACCAGTATGTGATTTGGACAGCTTTGGCTACTTTAAACATTGGCGCTAACTTGCAGCATTACAACCCGTTAATTGACGCTCAAGTTGCGAGCACTTGGAACATTGACTCTAGCTGGGATTTAGTCGCACAAATGGTGTTTGGTAGCATTGAGCAACCTGCTGGCGAAAAAGAGTTTGAGCCGCTAGAAAAACGTTTAAAAGTATTTGGTGCCTAAGTTTAACCCCAACTTTGCCTAATTAGGCCTAGCTAAGATAGTGTTTATCTAAGCCATCTCATTAACCTGAGGTGGCTTATTTTTTGCGGCTTATTTTATACGCTTTATTTTATACAGCCTATTCTAAGTAGGGATTTGCTATAATTGCGCTATTATTTTGTTAACATAGTCCTTATTTATGCCAAATATCGAATCTCTCTTAAATACCCCATTATTAACTATGCAACCATTAGTCCAGCAATCAACATTGTCTAAATCGCTGCCTCTACTGCCGATAACAATAAAGGCTGCTGATACAACCCACGCAACCGCAACGGCGCAACCTTATTGCCAAAACCAATTCGATGACAATAGCAGTAGCGACAATAACAATAACAACGTCAATGATAACGCCAATAACAATAACAACGTCAATGACAGCTTTAATGATAACGACTTATCCACCAGCAGTAGGCTTAAAAAGTTGCAAAACAAGATACGCAAACAAGTGTCTTGGGCAATACGCGACTTTAAGATGATTGAAGCAGGCGATGTGGTGATGGTGTGCGTATCGGGCGGCAAGGACAGCTACACCTTATTGGATATGTTATTGCAGCTCAAAAAGATTGCCCCCATCCATTTTGAGGTAGTGGCGGTCAACCTAGACCAAAAACAACCGGGCTATCCCGAAGATATTTTGCCAAACTATCTGCAGCAACAGGGTATTGCCCATTATATTTTAGAAAAAGACACCTATAGTATTGTAAAAAGCGTGGTGCCAGAGGGCAAAACCTACTGTTCTGCTTGCTCTCGCTTACGCCGTGGTTCTTTATATGGCTTTGCCAAACAAATCGGCGCCACTAAAATTGCCTTAGGCCATCATCGCGACGATATCTTAGCGACCTTTTTTCTCAACCTATTTCATGGCGGTAGCTTAAAAGCGATGCCGCCAAAACTGTTGAGCGATGACAAACAAAACATGGTCATCCGTCCGCTGGCCTATGTGGCAGAAAAGGACATTATTGGCTATGCAAAGCGCAAAGCCTTTCCGATTATTCCCTGCAATTTGTGCGGCACTCAAGAAAACCTGCAACGGGCATTGATTAATGACATGCTACGAGACTGGGATGATGCGCACCCACAGCGTTTGGCCTCTATCTTTAAAGCGATGCAAAACGTGGCACCATCGCAGCTTGCCGACAGAATTCTCTTTGATTTCGAGAATTTAGCACTGCAACGTAACGATAGCGAACGTGATTTTGAGGGAGATAATATTCAAGTGGGAGACGAGGTGGCCTTGGCCGATATGGGTTTACCGACCCAGCCAAATAAGCAACCTTTTGCTGGCAACACTGTTAACGCTGGCAAAGCTAACAAGGCTAAAAAAATTGCCACCATTAACCCGGTTATTTAAGCGATGCGTTTGATATTAAACCAGTAGGATGCTCCCGGCGCAGCAAAACATCAAAGTAACATCTTCTCAACCGAATAATCAGCAGATTGTGACTAATCTCTTTTTATTTAAGTTTCGTTATTTAAGTTTCGTTATTTTAATCGTGCGCAGGGCACACTCTACAGCAAAAATTTTATCATTGTCTTTTTTGTAACATTGCAGCCATTCGCAATTGCCCTAATTAAACGAGCTTAACGGCGCAAAGGTTATCTTAGACTGTGGCAGTTTGCCAACTTCCCGCAAGCGCCAATTAAGGGCTTCCTCATTACTGACTTGGACATAATATTTAGCGGGCAGCGGGTCAAAGTTGCTAATAGTCGCATGGTATTGATTGTCACTGACGTGTTTAAGAACCGTATCATGGTCTTTATGAATATCGGTGGCATGAGAAATAGACAGCGTTAACATATCGGGATAAGTAACCGGCACACCATTAGGCAAATTACCAGATTGTAAGCTATCTGCTGGATAGTCGAGCCAAAAATCAATCTCATAATCTTCGCTCTGCGGTAGTTTCGTAAACACCATCTGCCCTTGTAAGCCTAAATCGTGCGCCAATTTGTCGCGCGACACATCTTGATATAAGGTTTTACCATCCATATACCAGTCGTCACGCACCACACTGTCTTTAACCTCGATTGAGTAAAAAACAAACCAGATGCAGCTCACCACCACAAATAAAGGCAAACCAATCACAAAGATAAGTACCATGTAATTTTTATACCAAGGCTGGGTATCTTGATGGCCAAACTGAGTAGATGCAGCGGGTGCGGGTTTTTTCATAAAAGGCCTTTAGTGGTAGTTCCTACAATTGCGTAAATTTCAAAAAAGAGTCATCAATTAAAATAGAGTCTGTAAAACATGGACATTACCTTAACGTCTAATCTTGGCCTTGCGTCGTAAACACATTACTTTTAGTAATATGATAGGTGCCATCTTGACTATCGACATTAAATTCAACGGGTAGTTCGCCATGCTGTACCAACTTAGGGTCGGCCACAATGCTCACGGGCATTTCATAGCTCTCGCCTGCATCCAACGGCAAACTAGGAAAACGGGTGCGTAAATCGAGCCCTTGCGTAGCCGATAACGTCAGCTTATAGTCATGCGGTTGCTGGGTTTTATTGGTAATTTTTACGATATAACTGTTTTCAATTAACCCTTCTGAGTTTAAGGAGGACAATTGATTGCGATCGCGGCGAATATCCATCTCGAGTGGTACTCTATCGAGCAAGGTATATGCAACCACACCAATCAACGCCGTGAGTAAAAATATATAGGCAAATAGTCGTGGACGTAGATACTTACTGGGTTCATTTTCTACCAACTGGCGCTCGGTGGTATAACGAATAAGACCACGTGGATACCCAACCTTGTCCATAATATCGTTACACGCATCAATGCAGGCAGCGCATTGAATACACTCCACTTGCAGGCCATCTCGAATATCGATACCGGTGGGGCATACTTGCACGCACATGGTACATTCTACGCAGTCGCCTAGGTCATCGGGATGCGTGCCTTTTTTGCGGTGGCCACGCGGTTCGCCGCGATTATAATCATAAGATACAATCAAGGTGTCTTTATCAAACATCACACTTTGAAAACGGCCATAAGGGCAAATATGCGTACACATAAATTCACGCATATAAGCGGCATTGGCATAGGTGGCAAAGGTAAAAATAAACATCGATATCCAAACCCAAGTGGGCCAATTGGGAAACGGTAGCCCACCTAACGATTGCCAACTGCCGTACAGCGTCTGTGTGCCCGAGACGTAGCTGACAAACGTCGCCGCCGTAATCACCGACAATACAAACCAAATCATCCAAATTAGGCTTTTTTTGGCAATCTTTTTGGCAGAGTAGGGCTCTTTGTCAAACTTTATACGTTGGTTACGCTCGCCCAATACCCACTTTTCAACATGCTGAAACAAATGCACCCAAATGGTTTGCGGGCAGGCATAGCCGCACCAAACTCGCCCTGCATAAACGGTTACCATAAACAGCGCAAACGCTGCGATGATAAAAAAGGCAGCAAGATAGAAAAAATCTTGCGGAAACAAGGTTACCCCAAAAATATAATAATGCTGGCTGGGGACATCAAACCAAATAGCCTGCCTACCATCGTATTGTAGCCAAGGCAAAACTAAAAAAGCGACTAAAAGCGCATACATGGTCACCACTCGGATACGTTGATAAAAACCATCGGTAAAACGAGGATGCACGTGTTTTTTAGTGGCGTCCACTTCATGAACCGGAATTTTATGGTTGATAGGGTTGCTAGCAGGAGCTGACATAAATGTACCTCTAATTGTTAGAATCATTATGCTGGCAAAGCGGGGGAGGCATACGTATACATTAAGGTAGGCGGTGGACGTCTAATCGCTGTTTTAGGGTTCGGCTAAACATAACAATTCTAAATAAGAAACGCTATATAGCTATAAAATAGTGAAACAGGAATCGATATGTACTATATGATGTCATCAACCGTAAATATCAATTATTGCTAAAAAATAAAGGGGACTGTTATCAACAGCCCCCTTTGGGTCGTATGCTATAACTGTGGCTATAGCGACCAACACATCACGGCACTACCTATTTATCACTACTCACTACCTATTCTTCACTACCTATTTATCACTACTCACTACTCAGCTTAATCTACTCAATAAGCTATACCGCGATGATAATAGGCTATTGAGCAGTTACATCGGGCACCGCAGTAGTTGGCGCAGACACTGTAGAGGTTGGCGCAGACGCAGCAGGTTCAGTAGCAGGTGCAGGTGCAGGTGCAGTAGCAGGTGCTGGCGCTACAGTACTGGTCGATTTCATCGCATTGCCAGAAAAAGAGGAGACATAAGCGGCCAATAACATAATGCGCTCATTACCCAATCGAGACTGCCACGCAGGCATTACCCCAGCTCGGCCATGACGTAAAGTCTCGCGCACCGTCTCACGGTCGCCGCCATATAGCCAGATTTTATCGGTCAAATTAGGGGCGCCTGCCGCATGCGTACCTTTAGCATCAGGCCCATGACAAACCACACATTGCTGCTTAAATATGGCTTCGCCCTGAGCGACTTTGAGCTTATCTAACTCGTAACCATTTTGGTTGCCTGATATAGACAGCACATATTCTGCTGCGGCTCGAATACCATCTTCGCCAAGCTTATCACGCCATGCTGCCATGCCACCAATACGCCCATTGTGCAGGGTCATCAAAATGTTTTCTGGCTCGCCGCCATATAACCAATCATTATCGGTCAGATTGGGGTAACCAACACCACCTTTGGCATTAGAACCATGACAAACCGAACAGTTTTGTAAAAATAACCGTTCGCCTGCCATATACGCTTTTTGGTTTTTAGACAATTCGGTCACATAAGGTGCTAAACCTTGTATCTGCTTACTGATGTCATCTTTTAAACCAGCAGGTGGCTCTTTAGCCTCTTGCAGCTTTAACTGTAAAGACGTTAGCTTCGCCAACTGTTCATGCGCTTGCGGATTGGGTAAAAAGTTGGTTTTAAAGTTATCAGTAAACACTTTATCGTTACGCTCAAGCTCACTATAGAGCTCATTGTGCGACGTCCAAGGCACTGTTTTACCAGCCAGCTCAACGGTGGATAGACCTTTAAAGGTGTGCGGCATAAGCGCTGGCCATAATACCCAATAGACAAGCGCCCATACGATACTACCAAAAAAGATGGCTACCCACCATTTTGGCAACGGCTTGTCATACTCTGTGATACCATCATACGCATGACCAGTGGTTCCGTCGTCCTCTAAAGTTGGCTTGGTACGCATGACAAACAACAGGGCACCAAGGATAAAACCCCAGCACGCCAGACTTAAAACGGTTATCCATAAACTCCAAAATATGCTCATATGTTATCCTTATTACCTACATGAGAGATGGACGACGCTGTCATGTCATCATCTAATGCAAGCTGTGCATCCTCTTCAAAGCGCTGTTTATTTTTAGGCGAATATGCCCACCAAGCAATGCTGATAAAGGCAATAAACGCGGCAACAGTGGCAAAAACTTGCAAATCACTCATGCTCATTAGCGTTGCCCCTCCATCGCTGTACCCAATTGCTGTAAATAAGCGACAACAGCGTCAAGCTCGGTAGCGCCAAGTACTTCATCCGGAGCGCCAGCAATTTGTGCATCGGTATAAGGTACGCCAAAACGGTCGCGGAACAAACGCATTTTGGTCTGTATTTGGGCACCATTGACTTCGTTTTCAGCAAGCCACGGAAAGTTTGGCATCACGGATTCTGGTACCAATGAGCGCGGCGATATCAAATGTTTTTTCTGCCAATCGTCCGAATAACGACCGCCAACTCGGGCCAAATCTGGTCCAGTACGCTTCGAGCCCCATAAAAAAGGGTGATCCCAGACCGATTCGGCAGCGCGAGAGTAGGGGCCATAACGCTCTACTTCTGCACGTAGTGGGCGCACCATTTGGGTATGGCAAACGTGACAACCCTCACGGATATAAATATCCCGTCCTTCAAGCTCAAGCGGTGTCCAAGGTTGCATAGTGGGCAGCGGCTGATTCACCCCGCCCTCCTCACCAGATTTCGTATCAAAGATAAGCGGAACAATTTCTACCAGTGTTGCAAAACTAATTGCAATAACGATAAATATGACCAGCAAACCTGTGTTTTTCTCAATTATTTCATGAGCTGAACCTGCCATGATATCTCCTTAAGCGGTTGCTGGTTTATACATTGACTGGTTGAGTTTTTGGGTCATCATTGTTGTCATTGTCATCTTTCTCAATAACAGTTTGGTGATTGGTGGGATCAGCAACATCCACTGGGCGAGCATCTGGCATTTTAATCGTTTTATAGCAGTTGTAAGCCATCACAAACATACCACTTGCATATAATAGGCCACCAAAAGCACGACCCATGTAAGGATAATGTGAGAACACCACTGTTTCAATAAAGCTATATACCAAGGTACCATCGGGATTGGTTAAACGCCACATCATACCTTGACCAATGCCCGATACCCACATTGAAACGATATAGAAAATAGTGCCTGCAGTAGCCAGCCAAAAGTGAGTGGTGATTAAACTAATAGAGTACATTTTTGGTTTGTTATAAATGCGCGGTAGGAGTACATAAAGCGAGCCAATAGTAATCATACCCACCCAACCTAAAGCGCCAGAATGCACATGGCCTATTGTCCAATCGGTGTTGTGCGATAACGCATTGACAGTTTTAATCGACATCATGGGACCCTCAAAAGTGGACATCGCATAAAATGACAATGCCACAATTAAGAATCGAATAATCGGATCGGTACGCAGTTTATCCCAACTGCCAGATAAGGTCAGTACCCCGTTAATCATACCACCCCAAGAAGGCGCAAATAGGATAATCGAGAATACCATCGCCAAAGACTGCGTCCAATCTGGGAGCGCAGAATAATGAAGATGGTGCCCACCTGCCCACATATAAGAGGCAATTAATGCCCAAAAATGGACAATAGAGAGACGGTAGGAGTAAATAGGCCGGCCAATTTGGACGGGTACAAAATAATACATCATCCCCAAGAACGCCGCCGTTAGATAAAAGCCAACCGCGTTATGCCCGTACCACCACTGCACCATAGCATCGGTGGCACCGCCAAATAACGAATAAGACTTAAACAACCCAATCGGAATGGCTAAGCTGTTAACGATATGCAATAAAGCGATGGTAATAATGAATGCGGCGAAAAACCAGTTAGCCACATAAATATGTGAGGTTTTACGTTTGATTAGGGTGCCAAAAAAGACGATAGCATAGGACACCCACACAATAGCAATCAAAATATCAATAGGCCATTCAAGCTCTGCATACTCTTTTGCGGAGGTCAAACCAAGAGGCAAGGTGATAACTGCGGACACGATAACCGCCTGCCAACCCCAAAAGGTAAACCAAGCCAAATAAGGCGCAAACAATCGGGTTTTACAAGTGCGCTGCACAATATAATAAGAGGTAGCAAATAGCGCTGAGCCGCCAAATGCAAAGATAACCGCATTGGTATGTAATGGTCTTAAATGGCTAAATGTCAGCCATGGGATGTCAAAATTTAGCGCCGGCCATACCAGTTGTGAGGCAATAAATACCCCAACGCTCATGCCGACAATACCCCAGATGACTGTCATCGTGGTGAAAAATCTCACGATGGTGATTTCATAATCTTTGTCGACATCAATGGGGGAGATGGCTGTGTTATGTATACTCATTGGCATAGTTCCTATACAGCTTTAAGTATCAAAGGTACCAATCTAGTTAGCACTAGTTAGCACGGTCACATCGATAACGGTATCGCTAAATAGGAGCGAGTAAGACTATAAACAAAAATAGTCTTGAACATCCCAGTTGTAGCAAATAAAGTTAGCGATGGCTGACTGGCTCATAACCTTGGCAATGATTGCCGAAGTTTTACAGAGCATTAGATTGATAGAGTTGATGGTATCTAAATATACAGCTATTGTAACTCAAAGAAATTAAAATATCATCTGACCTCACAGTCAAAAATACAAAAACCCTTATTATTTGTGTGGATAAAAAATAGTATCCTCAAAAATCTTTCGATTATCAGGGGTTATTTGCTATAATCAAGCGTTACTCTCATAGGATGGGTTTCACGGCTGCTTGGGCGCTAGCCTGCTTTTATACCAAGTTTACACCAAGGTTGTAGGCTTTTTTAATGGATTTATCCATAGCGTAAAAAGTAGTGTTAGGGTAAGGTAACGACAGCGCGAAGGACAACATCCGATTTATTAACCTCTAATTTTATACAAAGGAAGTATTATGGCAGTTTTTTTAGCAGACGAATGGTTCAACGAAGTTGAGCGTTTAACCCAAGAAGCTGGCGATTTAAACGTATCGCCTACTTTAGCGGATACGGTGCTTAACCTAAACGTCACGGGCACTGCACAAGGTGATGTGCAAGCGTATCTGGCCAATGGTTTACTTAAAAAGGGCACAACCGATACCGATACGACGGTTCAAATTGATGAAGAGACGTTAAAGAGCATCGTTTTAGAGGGCGACATGAACGAGGCGATGCAGGCCTTTATGTCTGGCAAAATCCGTATCGAAGGCGATATGAGCAAACTCATGGCGCTACAAAGCGTCAAGCCAAGCGCCGAGCAAAAAGAGTTGTTCAAAAAGATTTTTGCGATGACCGAACAAGCTTAACTCGATTTGCTTGAGCCTAAAGTTTAATAAGTTTTATTGCTTACCAAAAAGCCCGCACTATGAACTATGAGCGTAGTGACGGGCTATTTTAATTTGGCATTTTAATTTGATAGGTCAAGTTGGGTATAGCGGTTTCCATAGAATAATTTACACATAGCCTTAGCTGTTTTATCCTATAACCTAAATTAACCTAAATAACGGGCGGTTTTTAGTCGCTATGCCGTCCCTTATGCCCTTATGACTTAGACTTAAGCGAAAGACTTAAGCCAAATGGACTAAAAAAATCATCAACAGCATACCGGTGGCAAAAAAAAGTGCCGACATCAACGGCTTGCCATAAGTGGCTTTAGTAGGAGTAGGGGTGAATAGGCTAGCTCTAGAGTAGCTGGCACTAGTGCGGCGCTGATTGGCAGGAATATTTGCGGACTGTGAAGAGGGCATGAAATAGGTTACTTCTATAGCAAAACGTGTCGGTTAGTGGCAGATTTGTTTTAATATTATGTCTGCTATCTGACTATCTTCTACTATCTGCTCAAGAGTCAGATATAAAGTGGTCGCTACGAAAATGTCAACAACACAATAAACTTATCTTACTCTTAAAAGTTACCGTTTGTAAATATCCCATGCCCTTTAAATTCGCTAAAAGTCAATAATTGTTACAAAAAGTCATCATTACTTTGCCAATGTAGGCTTTTTAGCCCATACGCCTATTGTGTCCTGTCTATTGTCTAAAGCGGCGCTTGATACTCACGATAAATGGCAGCTTGTAACCAGATATTGGCCTGAATATAATCATTGACTTGCGTCGCCTTGGTGACGCCAGTGGTGGGCGTCGCCATGCGTACCACAAATGGCACAGCATCAGGCTCACGCAAAATAGCCACATCAAATAGCGTCAAAGCTTTGCCAAAAAAGAGGCTCTCTTGCTTACCAAGCACTTGCCCTTGACACCAAGCCTCATCTTCTTGGCCTAGCGTCTCGCCAAACAAATACGCACACATATGCCCCAAATTAATCTCTACCGGCGCTAACGGCGTATCCGCATCCGGTTGCCATGCTTTAATTTGCGCTTCTAAGTCTTTGGGCGCAATGCCACCATTTTTTGCCACCACATCGTTAAAAGCACGATGATAACGAATGGCCTCGGGGTCTTCAATTAAGATAACCTCTTCTTGATCACTAGGCTCGATGGTATAAGCCCACGCGCTAAAATTGACAAAATACGCCTTATCTTTCTGGTAGAGCAACTGATTGATGGTATAAAGTTGATCAAAAGCATAGATAACGCTGCCATCTTCGCTGATAAGGCGCAGCACCGCATCTTGAGTCTTATCGTTGGCAATAATACGGTCTATTGTACAGCTCAAGCCATAAGGGCTTCGAATGCAAGGATAGGCGTTGATAAAGGTTTGCGGTTTGCCATCATGCATCGACAGCACTTGATTAATATGACAAATATGGTCGCAAGACAGTAGCAGATTGGCCATGTCATTTTTAACCAAGTCAGTATTTAAGCCGGCAGGAATAATGGCGTCATCAATAGATTGCTGCAACCAATTGGGCACATCTTCGGTGATATGATCGGTTAAAATGTTCCAATGGTCACCATGGCCGGCGCACTGCGCATCGGTGAGTGTCACCTTTAGAGGCGACAAATTAGTGGGGGTAGTGAGCGTGGCAGAATGAGTAGGCTCAGCCCTTGAATCTTGCTGCTGTGGTGATGCTTGAGTAGTCATAGTCGGCTTATACTTTTTTATAGGTTGACGTTGGTTAATAGTATGGGATGGCAGCCCTAAACTCGGTGGCGACAATCCTAAAAATAGCGATTGTTGTATCAAACTTGTGGTTACTGGTAGCGTCTGTTATGTTGACAATTCATGTCGCAAAATAACCTGCATAGCAACAGCAGATATCAGGATAATAGAAGATTGGCTACTCTTCTTATGATAGGGTCAACTTTGATAAATACAACCTTTTTTAGAGGCATAACCTTATTTTCTAAGGGGATAAACCTATAAAGCACTGGCAAACGGATGTCCCTAAAATGGGCGGCTTAAACGAGGTTGCCAAGTTTGGCGGTTGCCACTGTGAGATAACACAACATTTTATAGCAATGAAACATAGCCAAGCTGTCCGTTTCTGTGTCAAACTATGCGCTTTCATTTTACGGTTTGTGCCTAACTTTATCCTAAGCGCTGAGCTAGGTGATGCTAAATTAGGTGTTGCTAAGCTAAATAGTGACAGTTGAATGGGTTACTGCTCTTGCAGTGACTAGATGTCAGCAATCGTTAGCACCGCCATGTGACACCCCCTGAGTCATCATCCGTTATTACCTATTTGGTTAAGAGCCTCGACTATGTTTCGTCCATTAGCCTTGTTTTTAGGATTGCGCTATACCCGCGCTGAGCGTAGCAATCGCTTTATCTCGCTTATTTCACTTATCTCTATGGTAGGGCTAACCTTAGGCGTGGCGGTGCTGATTACCGTATTGTCGGTGATGAATGGCTTTGATCGGGAGCTAAAATCGCGCATTTTGGGCATGGTACCCCAAGCGACGGTCAGCGCCAGTGAAATTATCCCTGATTGGCAGGCACTGGCAGCCGAGATTAAAAAAGACCCCGAGGTGATTGCTGCAGCGCCTTATATTGAATTACAAGGAATGCTCACCTCGCATGGTCAAGTGGCAGGTATCATGGTGACCGGTGTTGAGCCGGATTACGAAAAACAGGTCTCGATTATTAACGACCATATGGTTGAGGGCAGTATTGATACCCTAAAATCCGGCGAATTTAATATCGTGCTGGGCGAGAGTATGGTCGAGGCGATGGGACTGCAAGTGGGTGATAAGGTCACACTGGTATTGCCAGAGGCCTCACCATCGCCCGCCGGCATCATCCCCCGTTTTAAGCGTTTTACCCTGACCGGGGTGTTTAATATTAGCCGTGAGGTGGATAACCTCGTGGCCTTTATCCCTATGGGTGATGCCGCAACCTTGTTACGTTTGCCGCAAGGCGCCCAAGGGATTCGTATGAAATTAAAAGATATCTTTATGGCGCCACAGGTGGCAGCGCGCGCGGCGAATGCCTCACCCAATATGTTATATCCTAATGACTGGACGCGAACCCACGGCAATCTTTTTGGCGCCATTCAGATGGAAAAAGCGATGGTTGGTTTGTTGCTGTTTTTAATTATTGTGGTGGCAGCGTTTAACATTGTGTCCAGTTTGGTGATGTTGGTGACCGATAAAAAGGCAGATATTGCTATCTTAAAAACCTTTGGCGCCTCCCCTAAGCTGATTACCCAAGTCTTTATGGTACAAGGGTTGGTGATTGGGGTGATTGGTACGGTAGCAGGGACGGTGCTTGGGGTTATCTTGGCATTAACGGTGGGCGACCTGCTCGGCTGGGTGAATCAAGCGTTTGGGCTGCACTTATTTGACGCCTATTTTGTCAACTATTTGCCAACCCAATTGCGCGGGCTTGATGTATTTATTATTACCACTACCTCGTTTATATTGAGTTTTTTAGCCACGATATATCCTGCACGGCGTGCGGCTAAAATTCAGCCTGCGCAAACGCTGCGTCACGAGTAGCGTAAAGTAGCGTAAGGCGTGTTACGACTAAACTGCTGCTTAGCGCTACCTTACTCCTAAAACATTGCTTCTAAAACATTGCTCCTAAAACATGCAACTGAGAATCAGGTATGTCCGAGATTTTAATCGCTAAAGATATTAACAAAATTTATGATGAAGGTTTGATTCGCACCCAAGTGTTAACTGGGCTTGATTTAAGCGTACGGGCAGGTGAGCGTATTGCCATTGTTGGCACCAGTGGATCCGGTAAAAGCACGCTATTGCATTTACTCGGTGGCCTTGATGTGCCGACCTCAGGCGAGATATGGCTCCATGGCCAATGCTTAAATAACATGAACGAGACGCAGCGTGGTGAGATGCGCAATCAGCACTTGGGCTTTGTATATCAGTTTCACCATTTGTTGCCTGAGTTTAATGCCATTGAAAATGTGGCGATGCCATTGTTATTGCGCCCCTCTGTGCCAATTAAAACGGCACGTGCTGAGGCCATTGAGTTATTAGAGCGGGTGGGGTTGGGACATCGTTTAGATCATCGTCCTGGTGAGTTATCAGGTGGCGAGCGGCAACGGGTGGCCATTGCTCGGGCGCTGGTGACTAAGCCGTCACTGGTACTGGCCGATGAGCCAACCGGTAACTTAGATTATGACAATGCCCAAAGCGTGTTTGCGTTATTGGCCGAGCTGCAAGACACGATGCAAACCGCTTTGCTAATGGTCACCCATGATAGAAATTTGGCAGCGATGGCAGATAGGCAAATGTTGCTAAAAAATGGTCAATGGTCGCAGTTTGATAGCTCAATATAATCAATACCTGATTCTCAACACTTAACGTAGGCTGTGGCTTTAGCCCAGCAGTGTTGATTAAAGGTCTTGATTTGCTGGGCTAAAAGCAGCAGCCTACAGCGAATTTTAATAAGTTGCGAGCGGGGTAATCAATATAAATAGGTATTGTCCTTAATCACTGACCTTTTAATCAACCTCAATCAACTATAGTAATTGACTATTGAAACAAGAAGTTTCAATATATAAGGCGAGTTTACAAGGTGTAGCACAGAGTATCAGTAGATAGCCATTGCCTAGAGTACTAGATTAAAGGAGACGCTCTTGACACGGATTAACTTAGCACGGATTAAACCCGTATTTTTAGTTGGCTAACAGGGTTTTTAGCCATAGCTTTGATGTTGGCGCTTTTGGCCATCGACCCAAGTCGATTGGCAAATGTAAGCGGCACAATGTCCAGCGATTACTGGCAAACCTGTAGCAACCTAGCGCTAGTTATCGCAGCGCTACTCTGGCTGTTTTTGTCAATAATAACGCCTAAGGTGCGCTGGCAACCTGACCCTTCTGCCTTACAACAGCGCCACTCCCTTAGCACATCGTCACTCCCTGTGCATCCTGTGCATCCTGTGCATTCTGTGCACCCTGCAGCCCCTGCGCCTCATGTCACCTCGGTTGTGCTAACCCCATTTGTTGTGCTAGCTCAGCAAGGCCTATTGCGCCTCTTGCTGCAGCTGCTGTGCGGGCTATTGATTTTGGTCGCCGTCGTCGGCAATACCTTGGCGCAGCGTCTGGCCGCTATTACACTAGCCCCCACCCATGACATTTATGTGGATGCGATGGTGACGCCAGATGGCTTGAGTGACCAACATTTGCAGCTAGATAGCACAAGGCATAGCGCTGTCAAAAGTGCTGCTAACACACCAAGAAACCAGTCATCGTCATCAACGGCGAAAAAGTCAGCCCCATCAAAAAAGTCAGTACAAATCGCTAACACCAAAACGTCGGTGCTAGAGGGCTATCGCCAGTTGGTGACCTTAACCCACATTCAAGCCGCGACTACGGCAAGTTTTACAGAGGGAAGTGTAGGGGATAACACAGGTAAAGCAAAGCCCTTTGTGCCCTTATCAGCCATCGCTGATAATCCGTTTTTAAAGCCGGCTAGTAACCCTTCTAAACTGGCAACGGCGGTTATAGATAACCCAGACCAGCTGCCCCAGCAGATGACAGTGATGCTGACGACATTTAAACCCGATGCCGTTTGGCTAAATGAATTGGCACCCAACCAGCAAGTGAAAATGCGTTTAAAGCTTAGCCCGCTTAAGATGAACAACAATCGCCATGAGTTCAATGAATATCGCTGGCTCAGCACTCGCCATGCGGTGGCTACGGCGCAGCTTATTGAAGTCGATAAGACGCTATTGCAGACCATGGATAACGTGAGTGTATGGCAGTCCATCAACCAGTTTCGCTATCATTTGCGGCTGCATTTTTTATCCTTAATAGACGATAGGACTCAGGTTGACGCCGAGGATTTTGCCCTGAATAATGGCAGTGGCTCAACGGCTTTAGATACCACCGATAGCTTGCACCAATCGCAGCTAGAGCAAGATAAGCGAGATAAGCGAGATAGGGAAGTTAGCGACGATAGCGACGATAAACAAGCTAAAGCTGATGCGATAGCCGTGACCTTAAGCCTATTGACCGGAGACCGCAGCTTAATTAGTAAAGAGTTGACCGGCGTATACCGCTTTGCGGGCATCTCGCATCTCTTGGCGATTTCGGGTGCACATGTGCTGTTTTTGGCGATATTGGCCGCAAGCTTAGCCACGATGTTGGCCAATAGGTTTTGGCTACGCCTGTATCGAGTCGTGCCACGTTGGCAGCTGCAGTTTGCGGTCGCCGTGTTGGTCGCCTTTACTTATGCGCTATTTGCAGGCTTTGATGTGCCAGCAATGCGCACGGCATGGATGCTGCTTATCGTTGGTGCATTGCGGTACTTGTTGGTGAGCACCTCGATATATAAGATATTGTTGCTGCTGGGTGTCGGCATGGCGTGGCAGGATGTGTTTGTCCTATGGCAAGCCGGGTTTTGGTTGTCGTTCGTGGCGGTCGCGATGCTCATTGTTTATGCCCAAGGCGTGGAGGCCAATCAGCTGACAAAAGAGACGTTAGCGCTGCTCAAAACGCCCAGCACCGTGCATACCGTGCCCACAAAATGGGTTAAGATAAAACGGTTGTTATGGGCATTTTTTAAGTTACAACTATGGATGTCTGTGGCGTTATTGCCTATTAGCCTATGGTTATTTGGCAAGGTATCCCTCTGGGGCTTTATTGTCAATCTCTTTGCCATTGGCCTATTTGGCTGGGTGATTGTGCCGCTAGATTTACTGGCAGGGCTTTTATATGTGGTGACGCCGACGTCACTGGGTATAGCCGATACCGTTTGGCAATGTATTTTTTGGATATTGCGCCAGTTTCATCAGCTACTGTTGGGGCTGCAAAGCAGCATGGGCCAACTGGGTTGGTTGCATAATGATATCCATCTAGCCACGCTGTTTTTGTTAATGTTGGTGCTGCTGCCTTGGTGGCTACCAAAGGGATTGCTGAGCCGAATGCTGGCGCTGCCGGCACTCTTGCCGCTTTGTCTGCTCATATTTCTACCAGGTTGGGGTAGTGGCTATCGCCAAGACCCTGCAGCAAATGTTACCCATCTCACCGTGCTCGATACAGCCAATGCTAAGGTAACTGCCCTGCTGCTGAGTCATGAGCAGCAGCATTGGTTGCTGTTATCGCTATATCCTAGCAGCAATTATGCTAAACTAGGCACTGCCAAGAGCGCCGCCCAACCAAGCTTAAGCGCACAGCAGGTAAAGCAGCTGACCCAAACGCTGTACGATGCTTTACAAGTGGCCTCTATTGATGCGTTAACGGGCATAATTGGACAGACGGCAACCCCAGATATTGCTCAAGTGGTGGCCGGCTTGCGTCACGATATGCCAATCTCCTATTATTGGCAAGCGGGTTTCAGCGCTGATAAGATGATGGTGCAGGCAGCGCTGCAAGGGATTGGCTTAACTGCCCAAGACTGTGCAGTTGGCAAGGTATGGTCGCCTGCGCAAAGTGTCCCATTTGCCAGTAGCCGTCTAAACCTTGACGGCAATACTGATGACAATACCGACGACAATACCGACGACAACGACAATAACGCTACTAAAAACACGAATAAAGCGCCGTCGCTTGTCTTGACGGCGGTAACGGGCTGGCCTAAGATTGCAGACAGCAGCGTTTGGGATTGTACCCTGCAGTTAACTAGCGCCAAGCCCGTTAAACTGACGCAAACCACAACGCTTAACCAAAATGCTCAGAGCACAGTACTGGCAAAAGCGGGCGAGGGTGTGGTGATATATGGCAGTCGTCACCTAAGGCTTGCTAATCTATGGCAACTGCTGTGTGCAAGTTCGGCCAATGTACAAACAGCAAGCAGGCAACATTGGCTGATTAATGCCCAGGCGCAACTGTCTCCTGCTATTGTTGATAAAATGCCGCCGCTGTCGTGGCATATTGTGCGCCAGCCTAATCAGCCGGTAGCGGCCAATTTAACCGAAGTAACATTATACTGGCAACAGCAGTATGCAGACCCTAAATAACGGACAAGATAACTTTGTCGATATGCCACCTTGAGCAAACCGATGTCATACTAAGTCATAACTACCACGTTTTATGACAGCGGTTATAACAACAACCATACTGTGTGATAAATAGCGATTTTCAACCATATTACTTTTTACTTGATTCCCAAAACAGCCTCTTGATTTTGCCAGTTAGCAAAACCTTGGGTTATTTATTTTAGACTAGGATTTATTGTTTATATGTCAAATTGGCCACCCGATCCCAATAAAGCTCCAGACAACACCCCAGCGCCTATTCAACCAAGCTTGCCGCAAAATTCAGCTGGGCGTGAATGGCAATTGCTTGAAAAAACCCTACTGGCAAGCATCGAAGAGCAGCGCCGCGCCCGGCGTTGGGGTATCTTTTTTAAGTTACTCACTTTTGGCTATATCATCAGTTTACTGCTTCTCATGGGCCGCGGTTGCAGCTCCTCTGACGGCAAGGTGGCAAGTATTGATGCCACCAAACCCCATATCGCCGTGGTTGATTTGCAAGGGGTTATCAGTGCAGATGAGAAGGCCAATGCCATTGATGTGAGTGAGGCGTTAGAAGAGGCCTTTGACAACGACCAAGCCAAAGCAGTGGTGCTAAATATTAATTCACCAGGTGGTTCGCCCGTTCAATCTGATGAGATTTGGCAGAAGATGATGGCGCTGCGTGCCGAACATAAAGATAAGAAACTGTATGCAGTGATTGGGGATATTGGCGCCTCTGGTGCTTACTATATTGCCTCAGCAGCCGATGAGATTTATGTCAATCCCTCAAGTTTGGTAGGCTCAATTGGGGTGATTATGCCAAGCTATAACGTCAAGGGGTTGATGGATAAAGTTGGGGTAACCGACCGGACAATAACCGCTGGCGAATATAAAGATATTTTAAGCTTAACCCGTCCCCTAACCGAGTTTGAAGAGCAACATGTTAAGGGTGTATTGGCCAACACCCACAAGCACTTTATTAATGCCGTCAAACAAGGACGCGGTGCCAAATTAAAAGACCCTGAAGCCAATAACCTGTTTTCAGGCTTGTTTTGGACAGGCGAGCAATCCATTGCGCTAGGTTTGGCGGATAAAGCGGGCAGCATACAAACTGTTGAGAAAGACATGGACATTGATAATGTGGTAAATTACACGCCCGTCGACCCAATGCAACAACTCTTTGAGAATTTTGCAGTAAAAATGGGGGCTGGTATTGGTGCGTCAATTGAGATGAAGTTGCTACCTGATGAGCAGGCCAATGGCGAGATGCGCTAAATGCAAACCTTAGGGGATAAGATGATGGATGACGCTAAGCCTGACCATGCTAACCGGACTGCCGCTGTCCTTATCAATAGTCAAATTACCACTAAGGCGTTAAAGGGTTTACCGCTATCCCGACTGACAGGCAAGCCTGTGGTGCATTTTGCTCATGCCAATGGTATACCAAGCCAAGTCTATACGCCCATCTTTGCGATATTAGAAGCGTATTTTACGGTTGAATATATTGCGGTGCTTGGTTTTGATGCGGCGGGTCATGAGCGTTATCCCGTCGACAACCACTGGAAAGCGTTGACCCAGCAGGTGCTTGATAGCGTGCAACAGGCGTATGACAAACATCAAGTGCCGATTATAGGGCTTGGGCATTCACTAGGGGCCTTGTGTACGTTGCAGGCGATTTATCGACAACCGCAGCTGTTTGCGCAAGCGGTGTTGATGGATCCGCCCATGATTTATGGCACCCATAATTTTTTATGGCATGCGGCAAAAATGTTGTCCCTCAAAATGGTCGATAAAATATCGCCCGCTGGCATCTCTCAACATCGCCGTGATGAGTGGGATAGCCGTGAGCAGGCCACGGCCTTATTGCGAGATAAGTCGTTGTTTAAGGCCTTTGATAGCCGTACTTTTGCCGCTTATATCGAGCATGGTTTACGAGACACGAGCGATGGCAAAGTCACCCTGACCATGCCTAAAAAAAATGAAGTGGCGGTGTTTCGTACCAATCCGTCACTGTTTTGGCTAAGGCCCAATCGCCCACCTAAAAAAGCCGTCACCTTGCTCATTGGTGAGGACAGCCAATTTCAACAGCGCCGCTTTCCGCAAAAAATACTCAAGCGCCTATCTATTCCCTATAAACTGCACCCAGGCGGGCATATGTTTCCGCTAGAGCATCCCGATTCTGTCGCTAAGCTGATTATCGATACGGTGATGCAACAAGCGGGTAGCAGATAGTCTTCATAAATAAATAGACTGGTTCTAGTCCTAGTCCTCTAACTTAGTTAGGTGACCTAGCTAATATGCTTAGCTAAGCAAATTAGCTAAGCAAATTAGCTAAGCAAATTAGCTAAGCAATGGATTCCCATGCCTGCACCGCTCAAACCTCTGACATCCTCTTCAAAAGACCCTATGCTCAACACAAAGCCTCAGCCGTCTGGGGCTGAGGTGCCAAAACTTTTTTCGGCACCAAGCCTTGTGTGGTTAATCATTGGGGTGATTGCCTTATTTATCAGCGTGCAACAGGTTGCAGTTTACCTGTTTGCGCCTCTGGTTTTAGACGATCTGCCATCGGCGCAAGGCTTAAGCTTGGCCAGTGACAATGGTACCGTCATAAGTTATGCCCTGTTATTGACATTGCTGCTGATGACCGTAACAATTATCGGCATCATTAAGGGGCGTATCCTTTGGGTTCACTGGGTGACAACTGGGCCACAGATCAAGAAGCGTCATCGCTCAAATGTAGCACCAGTAAAGCTGCGCTATCACTATAGGGTGCGTGATTATCTGGCCCTTAAACCCTTTTCAATACGTGTGGCAATTGCCTTGGTAGGGCTATGGCTGCTGTATTGGGGCATTGGCGAGGCATTTACCTCTTGGCTCAATAAAGACCCAACCCAATTTGTGGATGTGTTGTATGCTAGCGCCCAGCCTAAATGGTTGCTCGTTGTGGTCATCGTGATTGTCGCACCCTGCTATGAGGAGTTGATGTTTCGCGGGGTTTTGTGGTCGGGTCTTAAAGAACAAATAACCGGTCAGGGTGGGGTTTGGCTGGCGAGCATCGTCACCAGCGGACTGTTTGCAATCATCCATTTGCAATATGACACGTTTGAGATGGGTATGATATTTTGCCTCGCCATGCTAATGAGCTATGCCCGTTACAAATCAGGCTCGCTATGGTTGCCACTGCTGATTCATATTATCAATAATGGCGTCGCCATGGGGCAGTATCTGCTATTTAAATAATGGATTTAGGACTTACGCATTTTGAGAAGATGTGACCCGTCGTTTTTGACAAGGTAAAATTATTTTTGCGTAAGTCCTAGGATTAAATCCTGCGCTTTATAGACTCGACGTGGTATCCGCCTCTTGGCTTGCTGCTATCAAATTGAGCGTACGTTCGCCGGCTTGCCGTATCTCATTCACGGTTAAGTGCTGTTTGCCACTTAATGCTTGGCGCCATTTGCGCGCCCCCGGTAAACCTTGAAACAGCCCTAAAACGTGACGGGCGATTGAGGGCAACGGCTCCCCAAGTGCTACCTGTTGTTCTAAATAGGGGTATAAAGCGGATAAAATATCGACCCGACTTTTAGGCGTTTCCCCCCAAAGCTGCATGGCCTCAGCGAGCAAGTACGGGTTTTGATACGCCGCACGCCCAATCATCACCCCATCCACATACGCTAAATGGGTCTTAATGTCATCAACGCTAGTGATGCCGCCATTTATTTCGATAAACAAATCCGCAAACTCTTGTTTGAGGCGATACACATCGTCATAACGCAAGGGGGGGATTTGCCGGTTCTCTTTGGGGCTTAAGCCTTTTAGCCAAGCAATACGCGCGTGCACAATAAAGCGCTTGCAGCCTGCATCGGCACTTGCCGACACAAAATCGCGCATAAACGCGTAGCTGTCGTGCTCATCAATACCCACCCGATGTTTCACAGTGATGGGAATATCCACCTCAGCCTGCATATGTTTGACGAGGCCGGCGACCGTCTGCGGCTCTGCCATAAGGCAAGCGCCTATTTTGTTGTGCTGCACTCTATCGGAGGGGCAACCGACATTGATATTGACTTCAGCAAACCCACGTTGCTGCGCGATAACGGCACAGCGGGTCATCTCTTTAAAATCGGCACCGCCCAATTGCAACACCAATGGTTGCTCGCTGGCATCAAAGCGCAATAAGCGCTCGGTTTTGCCATGCAGGATTGCCCCTGTAGATATCATTTCGGTATACAGATAGGCATGCGGATTAAATAGCCGAGCAAAAAATCGATAGTCGCTGGTCGTCCAATCGATCATGGGGGCAACCGATAGGCGCTTATTTGTCATTAGAGTCATAGTGGGATGGATTACTTTAGTTGCTCAATAGATACAGAGGTCATGTGTCAACAGGGGGATAGCAAGAGGACAGTTAACCAGTTAATCGGTTAATCGGTTAATTAGGTAGTTAAGTTTGCACCAGCATTTGACGGTCAATATTCTTACGGTTTATACATTAGCCGTATCGTCTAGACCCTTAAATAATGGCGATTGATGAATATAAAGTCCGATAGTGATAGTCATCAAGCCGACAAAGCCCAAATAGATACCGGGAAACAGCTTAAACAAGTGGGTCCCATACACCAAACCAAATGGCAATATGCCACCAGCGACGGCATAAATCAAGTTATAGACAATAGACACTGACATCAGGCGTGTTTGAGTCGCAAATAATTTTACAAGAATGGTGGGACATAAGCTAATAATGCCACTAAAAAAGCCTAATAGCGCATACATCAATAGAATATAGGCGCCATCGCCCATCTCAAGGTGATAATAAAACCCTGCAGATTGCAAAATAAGACAACTGCCACCGAACAGCAGGGATTTAATGACCCCGTAGATACCTGCCAGAAAACCAAAAAATAGACACCCAAAAATAAGAAATAATAGGCCAATCAGATTGCCAAACATTAGCAATAACGAATCAATATGAAAATATGGCGTGATTAACGTTGGTAACAGCAGGGTAACGATGATGACCAAACTGGCGCTTATAAAGCTTAACATCATCGCTAACAGTAAAGCTTGCGGCCGTTTAAAAACAAAGCCTAAAATAAAGCCAAAATCAAAATTCATATACTTTGACAGCGGTTGGCGTTGTTGCTTGGTTTGCAAAAATAGGGGCGTCTCGGTGATGGAGCGCATCAATAGCAAGGCCATTAGACTCAATATACCGCCTACTAGAAAAGGAATGCGCCAGCCATAGCGCACCAGTTCGCTATGGGTAAAGGTATTTTGTAGACCGGTGGTAAATAAGATTGAGGCAAACGAGCCCCCTGCTAAACTGGCAGTCAGCAGGCCGCAGTAAGTGGCAAGATTGTGTTTGGGAACATACTCTGATATGAATACCCAACCTAGGGGCGCATAAGCACCAAACACCATACCCTGTAATAAAGCAATAAGCACAAAAAAAATGGTGGCCATATTACCAACTTGGGCAAAAACCGGCAGGCAAGCGGTTAAGGTGGCGGTAATGACGAAAAGGGCTAAGCTTAGAATCAGCGCCGGTTTGCGGCCATAAATATCACCATAACGGCCGATAATTAAAGCGCCAATAGGACGGGCAACAAAGGCGCTACTAATGACGCTTAAAACTTGCAATTGTGCGACAAGAAGGTTGCTGTGCGGCGGAAAAAAAACCAGATTTAACGTGTCTGACAAGCGCAGGTAGGTTAAAAAGTTAAAACAAACCACGATATTACTGAAACAAAGGGTGAGTAGATGTTTTTTTGTCAACGTTGGCGACGATACAGGTTTGGTGGCATCAGCAAAAGACATAAGTAAGCGCTTTATTCAGTCAAAAAATAGGTGCTAAAACTTCATGTTTAAGACGAAGAGCAGGCAAAATCACAGAATCATAACAGCATAATGGTCGGTATCATTGATATCGAGTTTATGATAAGGCGATGATTATAGTATAAGGTGACCATGCCTCTGTTATCTTTTGGTATCGAAAAAGGAGGGTAGCAGTCGCTTGATGCCAGTATTTAACCACCCATTTTTTATCCAGATTTTGGTTAAAAGAATTTAATAACAACATCTTACCATCGTTATAATCGGTGTTTGACTAAAGTTGAAAATGGAGTTGTAAAATATAGTTATCAATCAAATTTTGGTGATACTAAGTGACAAATTCATCGTGACATATTCAGCAAAAAAGATAGGGTTAATCTCGATATCAAGGCAAAGCCGCTCTGCCACAATAGATTATAACAACCAGTCGATAGGCAAGGATGCTAGTAGCTTAATCCATAACTTATCGCTAAACTCAACGTCAGGTTCTTGCGTATAGGTCACCTGTTTACCGTCCTCTAACGTTTGCCATTGTAGATGACCAGTATTTGAGAGCACCACTTTATAGGCCAATGGCAGCAAATCGTCGCCTATAGCAGCGTGCAATTGGGCGGCAAGCTTATCATCGTTAATAATGACGCCCATTTCGGTATTGATATTGGCCGAGCGGGGGTCCACATTGTAAGAGCCAATAAAAACTTGGTCATTGTCCACCGCAAAGGTTTTGGCGTGTAAACTGGTTGCCGATTGGCTGCGTGCCTTCCACAGCTTGTTGTTTCTATCCTCTTCAGAGGCAATGGCTTTGAGTTCATACAGCTCAACCCCTGCTTGTAATAATGGCACCCGCCATGGGGCATAACCCGAATGCACCGCTGCCACATCGGTGGCTTTAAACGAGTTGGTGAGTATTTTAACCTTGACGCCTTGCTTGGCAAGCCCTACTAAGTCAGAAACGCCCGCTTGGGTCGGCACAAAATAAGAGGATATGATGGTTAGTTTGTCGCTGGGTGTGCCCAGTTGCTGGCGTAACTGCTTGACCAAAAGACGGTCGGGATTGACTTGACTGCTAAGTTTATCCACGCTATCACTCATAAAGGTGATGTTCACCCAGCGAAATGGCACCTTTCTATTCACCAAATCCATACCAATGGTCGAGTTTTCGACCGCCTGCTTATACACGTCGGTCACATTGCTGCTATTTTTATTCGTGTCAGTTGCGGTGACAGCCGAGCTGCTGGTAGCGTCGGTAGAGTCGTTTGCTTGGTAAGAAGCCAGCTTATCTAAATGGGCAATAAAGTCGCTTTTTGTAACAGGGGTTTTGGGCGGTGTGGCGGTTGAGCTTGTGCTAGACGATGACGATGACGTAGAAACAGTAGCAGGCTCAGGCGCTACATCAGTCGTTGCCGGTGGTACTAATGTTTCCACATCAAACGCCAGCGACGACTGCCAATAGTCCTCAAAGCTTGCCGTAATGTCTTTGACCACATCGCCAATGAGCAGCACATCTAAGTCCGCAAATTGACTGGTTTCATCGTTACTTAAATACTCATCGCCAATATTGCGCCCGCCAATCACGCTAATTTGTTTATCAAAGGTCATGCTTTTGTTGTGCATCCGGTGATTAATGCGCTTTAAATCGGTTACATAATTGAGCATCCGTAGCTTGCGATGCATCATAGGATTCATCAGTCGCACCGATACATTGGGATGGCTGGAAAAACGGAGCAGATGCTGATCCAATTCGGCATCGCTATTAAAATCATCGAGCAAAAAACGCACCATCACCCCACGCTCGGCCGCTTGCCATAGATCTTGTAACAGCAGTTGCCCTGCTTGGTCGTTGTGCCAGATATAATATTGCACATCAATGCTTTTTGTTGCCATATCGGTTAGGATGCTGCGCCCTGCAAACGCATTGGCGCCCGTAATCACGGTATGATAACCTGATAGATTGGGGTGTAAGGTATTTTGTTGATTGATGGATTGGGTGAGCGGCGGCGCTTGCTGATGGTCTGCTGTGGGCGATGCATACGCATGTTGTAGTCGCTCATCTAGCATCAAGCTGGCAGGCAAGTGGGGCTGGGTTGGCAAAGTGTCACAAGCGGTGATATGGCAACACAGCCAAAAAGCGGTGATGATTTTTAGCACAACATGAAGCGTCAAGCTTTGTCCCCTAGACAAAGGGCTGGCAGAGGCGCGCTCAAGCAAAGCGTAGTCAGGTTGGTGTGGCATAAACTTGGGCAAATTCCTAAAAAATTAACTTGTAAAATGGTGTAGCATCGATTCTGATTCTGCTTATGTTAACAGAATAACCCAATGCTAGCCCAATGCTAACCCAATGCTAACCCAAAGATAGCGCATTAAGTCGCTGGGTTGTGTTTATCGATGTGACCGATTAGCGATGCGATTGACTCTTTAAATCATTGATTGACTGTGTGACTAATTGTGTGACTAATTTGTTTGGACTAGTCATCTTTGATAACAATCCCAGTCATTTGCTCATAAAATGTGGCAAATTGCGAAAAGTCTGCTGTGCCGGCCGCATGCTGATTGCTGGCAGCGCGGATTAAACTGGCAACCTGTGCCATAACAGGGGTCGGCACTTGCTGTTGACGTTGTAAGTCAATAGCAATAGCGCAATCTTTCGCCATTAAATCAATCGTGAAGGTTTTGGGAAAACTGCGATTGACAATGCGCTGCGGCAAGGTGGCGGCACTGGCAAAGCTTTGGCCGCTGGCGTTATTGATACAGTCGAGGGCGGCGCTTGGGTTGACGCCGTGCGCTTTGAGCACCGATAAACCTTCGGCGGCGCCCCAGGCGTTAATCGCAAACAGGGTATTGTTGACCGCTTTGACCGCAAAACCTGCGCCTGTGTCGCCCACATGCACCACCCGCCCTGCAAAACAATCAATCGCCACCCTAGCGTCTGCCAAAGCTTGGCTATCGCCGCCCACCATCAGGGTTAAGGTACCAGCTTCTGCACCCGTTGTTTGCCCCGACACGGGCGCATCCAAAAACTGACAATTCACGGGTTGCAGTGTGCGTTTGGCGGCTTTGGCGCTGTCCGGCACGCCGCTGGTGCAATCCACCCAAACCCGAGGGGACGGGCTTTTGCTGTTTTGTAAATGCGGCAGGGCTTGCGCAATAATCTCGGCAACAATCGCACTGGTGGGCAGGCAGGAGATAATGATATCGGCAGTAACGGCCTCGGCCAAGCTGACCGCCTTGCTGCCAAATTGACTGGCGTGGGCTCTCGCTTTACTGGGGTCACGATTCCATACCATCACCGTCGCAAACTGCGGGACAAGATGTTTTGCCATCTGATAACCCATTGCACCAAGTCCCAAAAAGCTGACGCTGTTGGCAGTGTTGGCAGTATGCGTACTGCTTGCGTCAGTATTGCTTATATAGGTGCTGTCTTGGGTCATAATCGCTGTCCTTACCCTAAAAAAGGGGTGATTGAATAGGCTGAAATTTGCTAGAATGGTTGGCTATAATGGAATTAACTGGTTTTGATAAATGATGAGCGATATTATAACCGCTTATACCTTATTAAAAACGGATGATTGCTTTTAAACTAATAATTTCAGTCTGATAGCTGAAGCTGATTTATACTGATGGCTGATATTAGTAATTAACTCGTCCATCCTATAACCCAATATCTAAACCTTTAGCTATTCAAACATCAAAAAAACCCCGCGAGACAATTAACCAAGCGCGACTATCTAAAAATTTACGGTTATCCTACCTAATCCCACATGATACTTAAATGACTATGACAACGCCAAACAACCAATCCAATAGTGCGACAAACAATCCACCAAACAATCCATCAAACAATCCACCAAACAATACAGAAAATAACTTAGAACAGACACCAACATTGCCTAAACCCACTACTGGCACACCGCTCGATAACAATTGGTGTGATGATGCGCTAGATTTAAGCCAAAATTATGGCATGCAAACCATTGCGGTGCGGGCAGGGCAACACCGCAGTGATGAGGGCGAGCACAACGAACCTATTTATGCCACCAGCTCGTATGTTTATGCCTCGGCGGCAGATGCGGCGGCGCATTTTAATGGCACGACAGCAGGCAATGTGTATTCTCGCCATACGAATCCCACGGTGCGCATGTTTGAGCGACGTTTGGCAGCGTTAGAGGGCGGTGAGCGTGCGGTGGCTACGGCCTCTGGTATGGGGGCGATTTTAACTATGTGCTTGGCGTACCTCAAAAAAGGTGACCATGTGTTGGCCGCCAAACAGTTATTTGGCTCATCAGTTGGCCTATTTAACGATTATATGGGCAAGTTTGGCGTTGATATCACTTATGTGGACTGCTTTGATAACGCCGCTTGGGCGCAAGCGATGCAGCCCAATACCCGTCTGCTGTTTTGTGAAACCCCCAGCAACCCATTGGGGCAAATTGCCGATATGAGCGCCATTGCTGCCATCGCCCATGGCCAAGGTGCCTTGTTTGTGGTGGACAATTGCTTTGCCACGCCCGCCATTCAAAAACCCTTAGATTTTGGTGCCGATATCGTGATTCATTCCGCCACCAAATATATCGACGGGCAAGGGCGGGTGTTAGGCGGCGCTTTGGTGGGCAGTGAGGCATTGATGCAAGAGGCCTTTGTGGTGATTCGGTCTGGCGGCATCAGTATGAGCCCGTTTAATGCTTGGGTGTTTAATAAAGGGCTTGAAACGTTAAGTTTGCGTATGCAAGCGCACTGCGACAACGCCAACAAGGTAGCCGCATTTTTGGACACTCACCCGAATGTGCAACAGGTGCATTTTTCGGGTTTAGCCAGCCATCCAATGCACGAGCTTGCCGCCCGTCAGCACTATCGTAAAAACTGCTTTGGTGCGATTATGGGCTTTGAGGTAAAGGCAACAGGCGCGCATACCCTAGAGTCGGCCGCTTGGCATGTGATTGACAGCACCAAAATGGTGTCGATTACCAATAACTTGGGCGATACCAAAACCACCATTACCCATCCGGCGACCACCACCCATTTTAGGTTGTCACCCGAGGTGCGTCTTGAAGCGGGCGTCACCGATGCGATGATACGCTTGTCGGTTGGGCTAGAAGATGTGGACGATATTATCGCCGATTTAGCACGCGGTTTGGATACGTTAGGTGCTTAGACAGGCGCGGCGGATAGCGGTATAATATCGTTATAACGCCATAGCGTAGACTTAATCGTTGATAGCAACGCTCACTCTAACCTTTTATTCCTTTTAATCACTAGCAAGGATAGACCATGAATATTCAAGCCTTAATGCAACAAGCACAAAATATGCAAAAGCAAGTCGAAGTGAACGTCGAAAAAGCCAAAAAAGAGCTGGCAAATAAAGAAGTGCAAGCCGAGGCCGGCAATGGCTTGGTCAAAGTGACGATGACTGGCCGCCATGTGGTCAAGCGTCTATCGATTGACCCCAGTTTGTTAGAGGATGAGCCGGACATGATTGAAGATTTGATTGCCGCGGCCATTAACGATGCGGTACGTCAAGCGGATGCGTTGTCGGATGCGACCATGACCGAAGCAACCAGCGGCATGGGCTTGCCACCAGGCATGCAAGGGTTGTTTAATTAGTCGCAAAAAGCCCTACGGCCGACTGGTAAGTCTAGTAAAATGGGGTGGTAATCACAGTATTACCCCCCATTTTTTATGTAGGTCGTTCTCTGCGAGGGGAAAAAATTACGTACTCTTACAGGACTAAAAGGAGGCTTGATTGCTAACCGAAAAGTTTGATAACTTAGTCAAGCAACTGCGAGTGTTGCCGGGGGTAGGACCAAAAAGTGCCCAGCGTATGGCACTGCATTTGCTCAACAAAAAACGCCCCCAAGGGTTGGCATTGGCGCAAGCGCTCGATGTGGCGATGCACGATATTATTGAGTGCGAGCGTTGTCATTCGCTAAGCGACGATACGGTGTGCCCTATTTGCCTTGACCCGCGCCGCAGCGACAGCCTACTTTGTGTGGTCGAAACCGCCGCCGATGTGATGGCCATTGAGCAAACCGCAGGCTACCGCGGCCGCTATTTTGTGCTGGGTGGCCATTTATCGCCGCTGGATGGCATAAATGCCGATGATTTAAATATTGAGCAACTGGTCAATCGAGTCAAAACCACCCCGGTAGAGGAGCTGATACTGGCCACCAGCACCACGGTGGAGGGTCAAACGACATCGCACTTTATTAGCGAGGCAGTGCGACGTCATGTGGGCAAGGTCACCCGTATTGCCCAAGGCATCCCGATGGGCGGCGAGCTGGAATATTTAGACAGCATGACCTTATCACAAGCATTGCAAAATCGCTCTTTTTTATAAGGTTGATGGGCTTTTTTAACTTTTAACTAGCAGCGCCTTTATTGGCTTAATGTTTAAAAGGTCTAGTTAAAATGTCTTGAGTGCGCTCTCGCGCACTATGAAAACTAAAATAATAATAGCTCTTAAAAATAAGTAGAAGGGACTTATGCCAGCAGCCATGCCAACCAATCAACCAGACGACCCAGCAAACGAGCCACCACCTGCTGCCCTGCAACATGCTGTAACAGATGCGGCACCGCCAAAACCTGCCAGCATCAATGACCCCAGCAAATTGCCAGATGCTGCCAGTATTCGCCAAGCCCTGCAAGATGCTGCAAACTTGCCCGTGGTTTGGGTGACAACTTTTGAAGGGTTAGAGCACTGTTTGGATGACTTAGAAACCTGCGTGCGGGTTGCGCTCGATACCGAGTTTATCAAACGCGATACCTATTATCCCAAACTGGCGCTCATTCAAATCAACACCGGCAGCACGATTTATTTGGTCGATGCACCCAAGCTCGACTTATCCGAATTTTGGGTGGTGTTAGAAGAGATGCCGCTGATGATTTGGCATGCTTGCGGTGAGGACTTGGGCATATTTTATTTACTGTCGCAAAGCCCTGCGCTGAGCAATGTTGTCGACACCCAAATTGCCTTGGCATATCTTACCGGACAGCTACAAATGGGCTATCAGCAGGCATTGGCGACCGAGCTTGATGTGTATGTTGAAAAAGGGGAGAGTCAATCAAATTGGTTAGCCCGACCGTTGACCCATCAGCAAGAGCAGTACGCCATTGATGATGTGCGCTATTTATTAGCCCTTTATGATATTGTGCAGCAGCAATTAGAGCAGCGTGGGCTGTTTGCAAAGATGGTTGAAGATTGCCAATTGTATAGCAAGGAGCTGTTTGCAACTGCCAATATTGAGGACGATGCCACCTATTTGGCCATGGCGGATTTTCGTTATACCGGTGAGCAGTTGGCGGTATTACAAGCGGTGTCAAGCTGGCGTGAGGCCTTAGCCCGTGCCCTCAACCAACCCAAAACATTTATTCTTAAAAAACAAGCGGTGCGCGATATGGTCACCGAGTTGCCCACCAGCATGAAAACGCTCACCCACAAAACCACCATGCAGCGTCATATGCTGCGGGTGTATGGCAAAGAGTTGTTAGAGGTAATCAATCAGGCTCGAGCCCTTAGTGAAGATGAGCAGCCAGACCTTATTTTAGCGCCGTATCGCTCAAAAGATAAAACCATCGCAAAAATTGTGCAAAAAGAGATAACTGCTTATGCGCAGCAATCGGGGGTGCCTGCCAATGTGTTGATGCGCAAAAAATGGCTCGCCCAGCTGTATGAAGTGGTGGCGTATGACTTGCCGCTTGCGCAATTGCCAGAAGGATTACAAGGCTGGCGTTATGCTTGGGTCGTTGACACCTTAATGCCATTAATTAGCAGCCATAAAGCCGAGTTGCAGGCAGGCATGGGCATGGATGACAACGAATGGGAAGCGGACATAAACCTTAATTACGACCTTAATAACGAGCTTAATAACGACCTTAATAACGACAACGACAGCGCCCATGAGGATAACGACGAATAGATGATTGAATAAGATAGTGAGATAGTGAGATGGTTAGTTGAAGAGTTGAAGAGTTGAGGAGTTGAGGAGTTGAGGAGTTGAGGAGTTGAGGAGTTGAGGAGTTGAAGAATAGAATGAGGCTATCTTGATAATTCCTGTCTACGCTGCAATAGGCTGCTCTATGCTGCAAGATGCGCAGCCACGCTACATGCTACCTAACGCTAACTATCAAACTTACCCTGCTCTAAAAAATAGGCGGTTTGCCGAGCCACTTCTTTGTTCAGCAGCATGCCGGTATGCGATACGGGTAAAATAATATAATCTGCGGCATTGGGCAGCCGAGTCTCTGTTACATAGACGGTGCCATCGTGCTGACCCTCTTGCGCCGATAACTTGGCTTGGCGCTTGTGATAATTCAAAAACAATTGCCCCAAGCCTTTGGGTGAGTCGCCCGCAATCACCCCCAAACTAATGCCAGCAGGCAGAGGCGCAAGCGTACCATCGAGCCCCTGTTTATAGGCGTTGCCGACCAAAGGCGGTAGTAGCTTTTTGACATAATTGGCGCTAACACTGCCCAGATGCGGCGTGCCTAAGGTCACGCAGCGGCCGATTGTCCACTGTGGATAGCGGCTTAAAAAATCGCGCATGACCAATCCGCCCAAGCTATGCCCCACCAAATGCAGAGGCGTATCAATGTTATGATGGTTGTAATGGTCATTATGGTTATAATACGCCTCTAACCACTGGTTTAGACGGTCGCTGTGCGTCGCTACTGAATCGACAAGGCTACGATAGCTCAGGTTATGAGTGCGGTAGCCAAGTTTATTTAAGCGCAGGGCGAGGGGGCGCATAATAAAGCCGCGTTGGTGTAAACCGTGTAATAATATGACTAAAGGTTTGTCTGACATCATAAAACTCGAAAAAAAGGTATTGGTGAGTTAAACAAACAAACCCGTGCAAATCAAGTCAATTTGCCCGGGCTTAAGTACTAAATCACTCTTAATCAGTTGAGAATTAAAAAGTTGAGAGTAGGGCGTCTACATATAATTTTCAATACTGGGGCAACTGCACATCAAGTTTTTATCGCCAAAGACATCATCAATACGCCCAACCGATGGCCAAAACTTATGCTCACGGATATAAGCGAGCGGAAAAGCGGCGGTATCACGGCTATAGGGGTGTGACCAAGTATCGCCCGTTATCACAAACGCAGTATGCGGGGCATTGACAATCGGGTTATCGGTCACTGTCCATCCGTCTGTGCCGTTTTTAACCTTCAGCGCCTCTTGACGAATGGATTTAAGCGCACTGATAAAGCGGTCAAGCTCGTGCTTGGCCTCGGACTCAGTCGGCTCAATCATCAAGGTACCTGCCACAGGAAAACTCATGGTTGGGGCATGAAAGCCATAATCCATCAAGCGTTTGGCGATATCGGCTTCACTGATGCCGGTCTCTTCTTTTAGCGGGCGAATATCAATGATACATTCGTGCGCCACTCGGCCATTTTTGCCGGTATATAAAACCGGGTAGTCCTCTTGTAGCTGGCTGGCAATATAATTGGCGTTTAACAACGCATTTTGGGTGGCGGCAAGCAACCCATCACGCCCCATCATGGTGATATACATCCACGAAATCGGCAAAATGCTCGCTGAGCCATAGGGGGCAGCGGATACCGCAGACAAGTCTTTGGGAGCATTAAACACCGGTGCCACACTGTGGCTGGATTTAAATGGCGCTAAATGCGCTTTCATGCCAATAGGGCCCATACCGGGGCCACCACCACCATGCGGAATACAAAAGGTTTTGTGTAGGTTCATATGTAGCACGTCCGCGCCCACTTCGGCGGGCTGCATGATACCCACTTGGGCGTTCATGTTGGCGCCGTCCATATACACTTGTCCGCCGTTTTCATGAATCAGCTCGCAAATGTCCCGAATACCCGCTTCAAACACGCCATGGGTTGAAGGGTAGGTGACCATCAAGGCGCCCAAATTGTCGCTATGCGCTGCCGTTTTGGCTTCTAAATCAGCAATATCAATATTACCATTGTCATCGGTATCTACCACCACCACTTGCATCCCCATCATTTGCGCTGTGGCAGGGTTGGTGCCATGTGCCGATTTGGGAATTAAGCAGACGTTGCGATGGCTTTGCCCTAATGATTCGTGATAACGACGAATGGCTAATAGGCCAGCGTATTCGCCAGAGGCACCCGAATTGGGCTGCATTGAGATATCATCAAACCCAGTAATGGCTTTTAGTTGCGCCTGCAAGCTGTCAATCATGGCGATATAACCGGGTACTTGCTCAATGGGCGCAAACGGATGCACATTGGCAAACGCCTCCCAGGTAATCGGTAACATCTCACTAGTGGCGTTGAGTTTCATCGTACAACTGCCCAGCGATATCATGCTACGGTTCATCGCTAAGTCTTTATCTTCGAGTTTTTTAAGATAGCGCAGCATCTCATGCTCGGTATGGTGCGAGTTAAATACCGGATGGGTCAATATCGCATCTTGACGCAGCAAGCTGTCATCTAATGCTAGGCTTACCTCGTTTGGCAAAGTATGGCCTTTATTGGCAAACAATTGGGTCAATATGGTAAAGTCGTGTTCATCACTGATTTCAGAAAAAGACACCGCTAACTTGTCTGACCCCACGCGCCATAAGTTATAGCCCACGTTATGGGCATTGTTATAAATTTGCGTCGCCAGTTTGTCCGACCCGCAATCTACCAAAACGGTGTCAAAGAACTGCTTGTGGACGACGCTTAACTCGCCCTCTTGCTGCGCAATGACCGCACTAAACGCCGATGCCAACGCATGAATACGGGTGGCAATACGTTTTAAGCCTTCGGGGCCATGATACACCGCATACATCCCCGCCAAGTTCGCCAATAGGACTTGCGAGGTACAGATATTGGAATTGGCTTTTTCACGGCGAATGTGTTGTTCGCGGGTTTGCAGCGCCATGCGTAGTGCCATATTGCCCTGCGCATCTTTGGACACACCAATGATGCGCCCGGGGGCTGAGCGTTTGGCTTTATCCGAGAACGCAAAGTAGGCGGCATGTGGGCCGCCAAAGCCCATCGGCACGCCAAAACGTTGAGTGCTACCGAGTGCCACATCGGCGCCCATCGCGGCAGGCGATTTAAGCAACACCAGGCTCATGATATCACTGGCAACTAAAGCATAAGTTTTATTGGCTTTAACGGCGGCAATCACCTCGGTTAAATCGACCACATCGCCCTCTTTGCCAACGTATTGAAATAACGCCCCAAAAAAGTCGCCATTTTTGGCCGTGTCAAAGTCGCCTACTACCACTTCCCAGCCAAAATAGGTGGCTCGGGTTTGAATCACATCAAGGGTTTGTGGATAAACCCGCGCATCGACAAAAAATTGATTTGATTTTGATTTGCTGACTCGTTTTGCCATCGCCATCCCTTCGGCAGCGGCCGTGGCCTCATCCAATAACGAGGCACCAGCAAGCTCCAGCCCAGTTAAATCAGTACACACTTGCTGAAAGTTTAATAGAGCCTCCAATCGCCCTTGGGATATTTCGGCTTGATACGGGGTATAAGCGGTATACCAACCGGGGTTTTCAAGCACGTTACGCTGAATCACCGCCGGCATACGCACGGGCGAATAGCCTTGGCCGATATAACTTTTGTTGACCACAATGTCATCCGCCAACGCCCGCAATTTGGCCAATGCCTGATGCTCGCTCATCGCTTCGGGTAATTCTAAAGCACGGTTCATGCGTACCGCCTCGGGTACCGTATCGGCAATAAAGCTGTCCATATCGTCATAGCCGACCGCCTTTAGCATGTCAAGCTGTTGCTGCTGGGTGGCACCGATGTGGCGTGATATAAATTGTGCTTCATTAAATAAGCTGTCAAAGGATAACGCTGAAAGTGTGTGTGGCAAATTGGCAGTGGTCATGATAATCCTTTTAAAAAATGTGCGGGTATAAAGATAGGTCTTAGCTATGTTGCTAGCTATGTTGCTAGCTATGTTGCTAGCTATGTTGCTAGCTATGTTGCTAGCTATGTTGTTAGCTATGTTGCTAGCTATGTTGCTAGCTATGTTGCTAGCTATGTTGCTAGCTATGTTGCTAGCTATGTTGTTAGCTATGTTGCTAGCTATGTGACGTAGGGCGTCGCTCTAACACATTAGCGTCGCTCTACCACGCAACTATTGGCCATAAAGTGACCCAATCGGCGGTAGTCGCTAACGTATAAAATAACGTATAAAATATAGTTGATAGCTGCGGGTAATAACAAAAAATTAAGGGTAACGAGGCTATTTCTCAGCACTGAGCCCAAAAGCCCGATGGGTTGTTAGGTTGTTGGGTTTTAAAATTGACACACTGAATGTGGCACAGCCGTTTGCCAATACTCATGCCATTTAGCGCATCACTGAGAGGCGGCAAAACGATAAAAATTGCCAATTGTAGGCGAATATCTATATCATGAGCACAGATTTGAGCAACGATAGCATTGATCATGGAACGATAGCATTGATCATGGATAGGCTTGTTAAAACCAGCACAACGTCAATGGACTTAGCCGCAAACTTTTAGGCAATGACGCCAGGGTTAACAAAGTGGCAATCCCCTAACCGGTGAGCAAATAACAGGCCTACTTTGCTCAACATTACAACAAAGTACGTATTAAAAGTAAGTAATAAAAGAAAATGCCCTACGCTAAAGTGAGTTAAAACAGACAGTTTTAGACATATTTTACAAACTGGTCAAAATCAAAGCGATACTGGGTATTATAAATGCCCTTGTCGTCTCGCTCGCCTGCCGCTAACATCATGACAATATGATGCTCATCGCTTAGGTTTAACAGTTTTCGCATCGCCGGCTCATCAAAGCCGCCCATGGCACAACTGTCAAAACCGTGTGCCCGCAGCGCCAACATCAAGTTTTCGGCAGCAAGGGCAGTGTTATTGGTCGCCCAGTTTTTCACGTCGTCATAGGTATAGTAGGGCGATTTAATCGGGCCCTTAACCTGTCTAAACACTTGTGCCACGCCCCATTTTGCCGCCGATACCGAGTTAATAGGGCCTCTGAAAAAATCAAACGGCACCACCTTGTTATAATAATCTTTCACCTTTTTTGGCACCGGTCTATCGGGAAACTCGCGAATATTTTTTTTAGCCTGATCACGCCAGTTATCGGTGCGCGCCACAATAGCAATCAGTTTATTGGCCGTTTTTGCGGCATTTTGATTCATGCAAATATCAACCGCTGCTGCCCGTTTTTTGGGCGAGTCGAGCACATAAAACTCCCACGGCTGTAAATTGCTAGAGTTGGGCGCTAGCATAGCAAGGCGCAAACAGTCTTTTAATACCGCATCGGGTATCGGCGTATCTGTGAACTTGCGCACCGAACGACGCGATTCAACCACAGCGGTGAAAGCCGCCAAATGAGGCGCAGCGACCGAGCTAGTAGAGGGTGAACTCATGGCGATACCTTAATAAAAGATGAGGTTAACAGTAACGGGGTAGTGTTTAAATAGGGTCAAAAAATAGGTAGGAGTAGAAAGCAGACGCTATAGTCCGCCCTCTTTACCTTTACCTAAACATAGGTATATCAATACGTTTTAAAAAACAGATATCTTTTAACATTTATAAAAGTCGTCTATGCGCTAATGACGCAGATAACTTATCACCCACTACAGCTCGTTTTCATACTCTTCGGCTGTCATCAAAGCGTCGTAATCGTCTATATTATCGGGCTTAATCCGAAAAAACCAACCATCGCCATAGGGGTCTTTGTTAATGGTTTCTGGTGCGTCTTCTAAAACCTCATTAATAGCGACAATCTCTCCAGTGATAGGCGCAAAAACGTCTGACGCCGCTTTAACCGACTCAACCACTGCAATCTCGTCATCTTCGGCCACGGTATCGCCCACTTCAGGCAGGTCAACAAACACGATATCGCCCAATAACTCTTGGGCATGGTCGGTGATGCCAACCGTAATCGTGCCATCATCTTCTAAACGCAGCCATTCGTGACTGGCCACATATTTAAGCTCGCTTGGGATATTGCTCATGAAATTCTCCAAATAGTATCTGGTTGAAATTAACTTTAAAAAATGGGTCAGGTTGAGAGTATCTACTACGAGATTACCTGCTAAAAAACAACTATACTATAACAAATATGCGCCTAAAATTGATAAAAATAAGCGACCAAATATACTATTGATGTAGATAGACCGGCTATAAAAGTTTGGCTCACCACATTAGTTTAGTTACATTCATGGTAGAAACATTGATATAGTCAAATTAGCGGTATAATCCCTGTTATCGGGGTGTTTTAGGATGAATCAAGTCGACAGCGATAAACTAATCAAACTGCTTGCTGCCGTTACGCACAAAAGGCAGTTTCACCACCCGCACTTTGGTGTATTGACCCTTGCCACGTAGGTCAACTTGCACGCTGTTGGCGGCACTGACACTGGCTGGAATACGAGCGATGGCAATGGAATGCTTTAAACTTGGCGAAAAGGTACCACTGGTAATTATACCCGTTTGTTTGGAGTCGCTACCTTGGCTATCACTGCTTAAACTATCACTGCTTAAACTATCACTGCTTAAACTATCACTGCTTAAACTATCACTGCTTTGGCTATGACTACTTTGACTGTCGTTATCTGAATCAATCGCCACCGCCATGCCCGCCCGTAACACGCCTCGACCCTCTAATACTAGGCCAACCTGCTGCATTGCTGTGCCTGCTGCTTTCGCCGCCGCCTGCTTGGCAACCAACGCTTGTCGACCCACAAAATCTCGCGCATCTTTTAAAGCCAGCGTCCAGGCCATGTTGCACTCATAGGGGCTAACCGACTCATCCATATCTTGACCATACAAATTCATGCCCGCCTCTAAACGCAAGGTATCACGGGCGCCAAGACCAGCAGGCGCTATGCCATGTGCAATGAGCAGCTTAAAAAAATCATTGGCATCATCACCCTGTAACATCACTTCGACACCGTCTTCACCCGTATAACCGGTGCGCGCCACAAACCACTCGCCGCCTTGATTAGTTGCACCTTCAATAGCGCTCAAATCAGCACCAACAAAAGGCTTAAGCGCCGTTAACCTGTCTGCCCAAGCGGGTTTGGCTGCACTTAGTTTCGCAATAGCGTTAGGCCCTTGAACCGCCAACATAGCCAGTTCAGGACGCTCGCTCAGTTCAACCTTGAACCCTTGGGCAATGGCATGAAACTGCGCCAAATCCTTATCACGCGTGGCAGCATTAGAGACAATACGGTACTCGGTTTCACTCTCATTCATCCGATACACGATTAAGTCATCAATAATACCGCCATCATCATTGAGCATCGCCGAATATAAGGCTTTACCCACTGTTTTTAGTTTGGCCACGTCATTGGCGAGTAGTTTTTGTAGCCATGGCTTGGCCTCGGCACCACTAACATCGGTTATCACCATATGTGAGACATCAAACATGCCTGCATCGCTGCGCACCGCGTTGTGCTCATCGAGTTGTGAGCCATAGTGAATGGGCAACTCCCAACCAAAAAAATCAACAATTTTGCCATTGGCGTCAAGATGCGCTTGATAAAAGGGCGTACGTTGCAGGGCGGCAGGGGTGGTGGTCATGGGCAATCCTTATGTTAATAAAACAGTTACGATAAACAGTTACGATAAACAGTTACGATAAATAGCTACGATAAATAGTTACGCTAAAACTGTGGCGACAAAAAGGTTGTGCCAAATAGGGCAATCGGTCGAAATAACCAATAGCCCCTAAAATAATACCTAAAATAGCAAAAACAAGCGCCCATTGTGTGGACAGTGCGTAGTCACCCTGTAAGCATTGGTCACCTATACCTGGCCAATGAATGGTTTAAACCTAGTATTAGGTTGCTAAAATCGTTATTGCAGCATGAATTTTAAGAGTCGTAGTATAACAAAATCAAATTGAACCGACCATGTATTGCGTTTATGATGGTGGGCCTTGTTTCTAAATAACTGTTTTAAACCAGTGCTTTTTAAACGGTAGTGGCTAACCACTGACCACTAACCAATCAGCACTAACCAATCAGCACTACCCAATGATTACTCATCAATCGTCACTTATACTAATGTCACTAATACTAATAAGGTTGTCTTCATGCATTGCGATATCTATAAATTTCCCAAACACTCCGAGATGTATGTCTATATCGCTCGCCCAGACTCTATCAATGGCAGTGACCCTGAAACGAATGACACTAATGACACTTATGACACTAAAGATTCGTTGGCCGTGTTGCCAAAGGCGTTGCGCCAGAGTTTGGGCGAGGGTAAGTTGTTGATGCACTTGGATTTAGCCGCTAAAGAAAAATTGGCACGAGTGGATATTAATGAGGTGCGTAGTAAACTTGAATCACAAGGCTATTTTGTGCAATCGCCCCCAGCCGATGTGTTGACAGCACGGGCGCAGTCGAGCATGAAAGCGGCGCAAGATAAAAAGTATGATTAGGGTTAGTATGGTTAGATTGACGTCAAAAAAGTAAAGGATTAACGGCGCCAAGATGTTAGATACTAGGTTTTGATGATAAGTCGCCAGTGCTATCAGTCACTACAAATAGCGATAACGGGCGACTCTATAAACCCATTGACCACATAACGCAGGTTCATTATTTATCCAGTCATGGTAGAATATGGGCAATTAATCGCACTGCGACACCATCGTCTCGTTATGCAGTCTACTGCTGTTGTTAAGCAGACTACTAAAAAGTAGATGGTTCAAGCCATGTGTTTCACTTGATACGATACCTTTGCAAAACCCGCTTATCTTAAACGATGAACAAACATTATCTTAAACGATGAACAAACATTAAGCCCTGCCCCATGATAGGTTGGGTGTAAACCTTGGTATTATTTACTTTTAGACTGAGCATTGCATGGATTGGTTAGCCTCACTTATTTCTAATTTGCCCCTTGATAGCATCAGCGATGCTGTCAGCAATCTTATCGTACTATGGTCCCATTTGGTGGCCAATGTGCCGCCAGATATGTTGCCCTTATATGCCTATGTTGGGTTTTCGGTGATTGTGCTGGTTTTGTGGCTGTTTATTGTGCGCATTTTACCCAGCCCTATTGGCGGTATGAGCTGGCTTGCTGTCTTTGCTGTATTATTGACGCCCAGTATGGGGATTGGCGAAACAGGGGATATTGCCCCAGCGAGTATTGCGGTCATTTATGGCTTGTTACTAAAAGACTATGCCCTGGCCATTAGTAATTTATTGCCTATTTTGGTGGTGTTTACATCGGGTTTGCTGATTGGTTTTATTTGGCAGTTAATTCGTAATATCATTGATGCCAATATCGAGAAGGCCGAGCAAAAAGCGACTACTGAGGAACAAGAAAACTTAGCGCTGGCGTCGGCAAATTATGTCGAGGTTATCGAACAGAATGAAGCCCCTGCGAAGCGATCGCTGTTAACGAAAATCAAAAAGAAATAATATTTTGGCTTGCGCACCTCCGAAGGCTGAGCTTGTTGGGTCTCACTATTGCATAAGGCCCTTGTTTGATAGCTTTTTTTAGCTTTTTAACCTAGGTGTTAGCGCAACACATAAATTTTACGACGTTTGTGCCAGTGGTACGCATATCCATCGACGCGCGCTATGCGCCACGCCTATCTATTGCCCAAGCTTTCTATCGCTATTTTCACCTATCTACTTATCTAAATGACCTATCTACTTATCTAAATGAGCTATCTAAACTCTCTGTTGATACCTTTATCCGCCTAGCCGCTAATGAGATCCCTTATGACCCAAGCACATTCTGCTAACCCTACTCGCAACTCGTTTACAGGTACGCAAAGCTATATCGCGACCGACGATTTACAACTGGCGGTCAACGCTGCAATAACCTTACAAAAGCCGCTGCTGATTAAAGGTGAGCCGGGCACTGGCAAAACCCTACTGGCAGAAGAGGTGGCACAAAGCTTGGGCATGCCGCTGATAACTTGGCACATTAAATCGACCACCAAAGCCGAGCAAGGATTGTATGAATATGATGCGGTGTCACGCTTACGCGATTCGCAAATTGGCAATGACGACGTTTATGACATTGGCAATTATATCAAGCCGGGCAAACTTTGGGAGGCGTTTACCTCCACGGCGCGCAGTGTGCTCTTAATTGACGAGATTGATAAGGCCGATATCGAATTTCCAAATGATTTATTGCATGAGCTCGATAAAATGTCGTTTTATGTGTATGAAACCGGCGAAACGATTACAGCCGATAAACGCCCAGTGGTGATTATCACCTCCAACAACGAAAAAGAGCTACCCGATGCCTTTTTACGGCGCTGTTTTTTTCACTACATTGATTTTCCGGACGAGCAAACCATGCGCCAAATCATCAATGTGCATTTTCCCAATATTCAGCAAACATTGGTCAATGATGCGCTAGATGTATTCTACAAATTACGTAAGGTGCAAGGGCTCAAAAAACCGCCCTCAACATCCGAGTTGGTAGACTGGTTAACGTTATTATTGGCAGATGATATGGCGCAAGATGAGCTGCAAGAAAATCTAAATGGTCAAAAATCCATCCCGCCATTGTATGGTGCTTTATTAAAAAATGAGGCAGATGTCTCTTTGTTGCAGCGTTTTGCCAATTTAATGAGTCGTTAGGCGTATGTTTGTCAAACTATTTTACACGTTGCGAGCCTATGGCGTGCCCGTTAGCACCCGAGAGCTGCTCGATTTAAATGCCGCTTTGGATAAAGGCCTGATGATGCAGTCGAGTCTGCCTGATACGGGTTGGGATAGCAGTGCCAATAGCTTGGATGGCAGCGCAGTACCAGCGTTTGCCAGCCGTGACGATATGTATCGACTGATTAAGCTGTGTATGGTGAAAGACGAGCGCCATTTTGACAAGTTTGATCGGGCCATGGCGGATTATTTTGAGGGCATTGATAGCTTAGATATTGATGCGCTAATGAGCAAGCTGACCGATGTGCCACAAGAGTGGCTTGACTTAAAGCTCGACCCCAAAAACTTGACCGAAGAGCAGCGCCGCTTGCTTAAAAAGTATGGTTCTTTAGAAGAATTGATGAAGGCGTTAGAAGAACGTCTAAAAGAACAAAAAGAGCGCCATGAAGGGGGCAGTAAATGGGTCGGGTCGGGCGGTACATCGCCTTTTGGGGCCTATGGCGACCATCCCGAAGGGGTGCGGGTAGGCGGTGCATCTCGCAAACGCAGTGCCGTCAAGGTGTGGGAGCAGCGTAAGTATCGTGACCTTGATGACGACAAACAGCTAGGTACCCGGCAATTGCAAATGGCGCTACGTAACTTGCGCCAATTTGCGCGCACAGGCGGGGCGGATGAGCTGGATATCAAAGAGACCATCAAGCGCACCGCCAAAAAGGGCATGCTCGATATTCATATGCAGCCAGAGCGGCGCAATCGGGTAAAAGTGTTGATGTTGTTTGATGTGGGCGGCAGTATGGACGAACATATCGAAGCGTTAGAAAAACTATTTTCTGCTGCCAAAAATGAATTTAAAACCTTAGAGTTTTTTTATTTTCACAACTGCTTGTACGACTTTGTGTGGCAAAATAACCAACGTCGCCACAGCGAGCGCACCTCGACCATGGAGCTGTTGCAAAAGTATGGCCGTGATTATCGGGTGATTTTTGTGGGCGATGCGTCAATGTCCCCTTATGAGCTGTTTTCAATTGGCGGTAGCGTTGAATACATGAACCCTGAAGCTGGTGCGGTCTGGCTGAAACGGGTAACCGCGCATTTTGATAAGGTCGCTTGGCTTAATCCTGTGGATAGAGCCTATTGGCCGTATACGCACACCATTAGTGAAATTGAAAAGCTGATGCAAGGGCATATGTACCCCATGTCGCTACACGGCGTAGAGGATATGACCGGCTATCTGGCACGTTAACGTTTGCAGTTACTACGAGTATTATTAAAGCTGCCAAGCGTCTTAATCACATGGTAACCCTGTCAACAAGTCGTTATTGGCTGGATAGTCAGTGCGCGTTGATAACGATACCGCTGGCTATGTTTTATAGTCATATTGATTTACTTGCTATTGTTCGTGTTATCGTCAACAAAGGATGGCATATGCTTAAAACCCCTTACTATCAAATTGACATTGCTGCCCTCAAACAAAATCTTGCCATTGTGCAGCGTTTGTGCGACTTATCGGGTGCCAAAGCGTTGCTGGCGTTAAAGTGTTTTGCGACTTGGGGCGTGTTTGATGAGATGGCAGCGTATCTGCACGGCACCACCTCGTCATCGTTGAACGAGGTCCGCTTAGGTAAAGAAGAGTTTGGCGTCGGTACGGACGCACAAGGCAATCGGCAATCCAAAGAGACCCATGCCTATAGCGTAGCATATAGCCATGAGGAGATTGACGAGGTACTTACCTACGCCGATAAAATTATCTTTAACTCGTTTAATCAGCTGCAGGCGTTTAAAGACAAGGCCAAAGCACAAGGTGTACCCGTGGGTTTACGCTTAAATCCACAAACCAGCAATTCCTCGTTTATCATTGCCGACCCCGCCCGTCCCTTTAGCCGTTTGGGCGAGCATGATAGCGCCAAAATTACCGAGTTGGTGGCGCAAATAGACAACCTAACTGGGGTGATGATTCACAACAACTGTGAAAACGACAGTTTCGCGGCCTTTAGTGCTAGTCTTGCTGATATTGAAGCAAAATTTGGTGACCTTTTTTATCAGTTAGATTGGGTGAGTCTTGGCGGCGGTATCCATTTTATTGCGCCCGATTATCCACTGCAAAAACTGGCGACAAGGCTTAAAGACTTTAGCCAAAAATACGGGGTGCAAATTTACCTAGAGCCCGGTGAGGCGTGCGTCCACAATGCTGCCACATTGGTTACTACCGTATTGGACACGATGCATAATGGCAAACCGCTTGCCGTTGTCGATTCCTCTATTGAAGCGCATATGCTCGATTTATTGATATACCGTGAGACAGCGCCCTTGGTCGCCATTAACGGGGCTGCTTGCCATATTCGCTCGCGCAGTGCGCAACAAACCTTGGCTCAAGCGCAGCCGGCTATTGATGTAACGGACGCTACAGACGCTACATGGGCAACGCCAGCGCCAGCAAGCACGATTATTTATGGCAAGTCCTGCCTAGCCGGTGACATCTTTGGCGATTATGACGTTGCTGAACCATTAAAAATTGGTGATAGGGTCGCTTTTGGCAATGCAGGGGGTTATACGATGGTCAAAAAGAATTGGTTTAATGGGGTGGCAATGCCCGCCATTGTGATTCAACGAGAAGATGGCACATTACAGGTGCAAAAAACCTTTGGGTATCAGGATTTTAAAGCCAGTTTGTCATAATTCTTCATTCGTTGTGCCATGATGCCTATTGTTATTCTGTCTTTGCTATGGTTCTAATAAGGTTCTTAACTTTGTATCTGTTTGCCGCTCTAACAGACCCTATTCGTTTATTACAGCAAGTTCACTAAATTCGGGTGTGTGGGTTTTCCTACGTCTTCCTTTTTAATTCACACACATCATTCACGGCGTCAAACCGGCTACAAACCGCTGCGCCACAAAGGAGGATTTACAGATTGACGATGACTAACACGAATACCGCTAATGCTAATGCTAACGCCCAACCCTCAACGACGCGTACCCCGAAACGTGATGTTTTAATCATCGGTGCAGGCGGCGTTGCTCAAGTTGTGGCGCACAAATGTGCCAAGAATAATGACGTATTAGGTAAGCTACACATTGCTTCTCGCACCAAAGCCAAATGCGATGCCATTGCGGCAAGCGTGGTGGCAAAGGGCAGCTTTAAGCAACAAGATATCTTGCATACCTACGCTGTCGATGCGATGGACAGCCAAGCAGTAGCCGCATTAATCGAGCAAACAGGCGCCCAAATCGTTATTAACGTGGGCTCGGCATTTATTAATATGACCGTACTCGAGGCCTGTATCGAAACGGGCGCTGCCTACATTGACACCGCTATCCATGAAGACCCCAGCAAAGTTTGCGAAGCCCCACCTTGGTATGGTAACTATGAGTGGCAACGTAAAGCGCGCTGTGCGGCCAACAACGTGACCGCTATCTTGGGGGCAGGCTTTGATCCGGGCGTGGTCAACGCTTATGCGCGCGTGGGTTATGACATGATGGACGCAGGCTCCGTTACCGATATCGATATTATTGATGTCAATGCTGGCGAGCACGGCAAATATTTTGCTACCAACTTTGACCCAGAAATCAATTTTCGTGAATTTACCGGAACCGTTTATTCGTGGCAAAATCGTCAGTGGCAAAGCAATGCTATGTTTGAAGTCAAACGCAGCGACGATTTGCCTGTTGTCGGCCAGCAAGATACCTATTTAAGCGGCCATGATGAGATTCATTCATTGGCGGCCAATCTTGACGTGCCCAACATTCGCTTTTGGATGGGCTTTGGCGAGCGTTATATGACCGTGTTTACGGTGCTGCAAAACTTGGGGTTATTGTCCGAAAAACCAGTTATGACGGCCGAGGGTCAAGAGGTTATTCCGCTTAAGGTCGTCAAAGCGGTGCTACCCGACCCACGCTCGCTTGCCCCTAATTATACCGGCAAAACCTGTATTGGGGATAAAATCATGGGCAGTATAAACGGTAAAGCTACTGAACTGTTTATTTACAATATTGCCGACCATCAAGACGCCTATGCCGAAGTGGGCAGTCAAGCCATCTCCTACACCGCTGGCGTGCCAGTGGTTGCCGCTGCCATGCTGGTTGCTATGGGCGATTGGGATGTTGGTAAAATGGTGAATATTGAAGAGTTAAACGTTAAGCCCTTTATCAATCTATTAAATCAGATGGGCTTACCCACTCGCATTCAAGATGAGGCTAGCGACCGTCTATTAACGTTTGCTGTTTAAAGCTTATTGCTTAACGCTTATTGAATGAAACACGCTTATATTTTCTCAAAAGCCTGATTTAAAACTCAGGCTTTTTTGTTGATAAATTTTAGCAGGCTGCCAAGGCGATATATCGAACCGCTATATCGCATATCCTAAATGTCATTAAGAAACACCGGCAAAGGAGCCTATAGTACGCAAGTCTAACGGGCATCCGTGCATCCCTGCATGGTAGGGGTGCGGTTGATGCGGACTAATTTTCGAGGAGCACTTAAACCTTAAAGCGGCGATTTTGCGCTGGCAATTTTAAGGTGGCTAATTTAGCGAAGTACTTATGTGGTGGTTTTTCAAGTGAGCAAGTTATGACGGTATCCATGTATGTATTAGCGGCAATATTAATTATTCTTATTGCGCTACTGATTAAATTTCAACAACATACCACCGCCATTTTTGGCGCTGTGGTGATTATTATTTTCGCTTTAGGGTGGATAGACAGTAAAGCGTTATTGGCAAACACTGCCAACGAAGGGCTGGCGACACTAGTGCTGTTGTTACTGATATCGCATGCACTGGAAAAAACCAGTGTGCTCAGCTACCTCACCAAACATCTATTTTCTGCATCAGAGCGCACGTCGATGGTACGCACCATCGCCTTTTCTGGGCTGTCGTCGTCGGTGTTAAACAATACGGCAGTGGTTGCCGCTATGATAGGCAGTATTCAAAAAAATAAACAAGTGAGCAATTCACGCTTGTTACTGCCGATGTGTTTTGCCGCAACCTTGGGCGGAACAATGACCCTAATTGGCACGTCCACCAACCTTGTGGTCAATAGTATGTGGGTTAAACAAGGCCATGAATCGATAGGATTTTTTACCCTAACCCCAATCGGCATACCGCTGTTTATTCTTGGCGCCATCGTCTTATATTTTTCTAGCAAAAGCTTGCCTAGACAAGACGTCGAAGAAGAGGCGGTCGACGCGTATTTTGTTGAAGCCAAAATTGAGAAAAGCTCCAATTTGATTGGCAAAAGCGTTGAGGAGGCCGGTTTACGCCATTTATCGGAGTTGTTTTTGGTCGAGATAGTGCGGGATAATCGGCTTATCACCCCGGTGTCCCATTCAATGGTATTGCAAGCCAACGATAAGTTATTATTTAGCGGCGATGTTAAAAAGATTCAACTGTTAAATCAGTTTGATGGTCTTACCCTGTTTGCTGAAAAAAATGGTCTGCCGACGCAAGTACTGACTGAGGTGGTCATCAAGCAGGACGCCAGTCTTATCGGTAAAACCCTACGAGAGATAGGCTTTAGAGCCAAGTTTGATGCGGCGGTGGTGGCCATTCGCCGTGAAAATAGCGACGTGAGTGGCGGTTTGGGCGAGGTTAGCTTAAAAGCAGGCGATATCTTACTGCTAGCAACAGGTGACGATTTTGCCAGTCGCACCAATTTACGCAAAAACTTTTTTGTGTTGTCAGGGGTCAAGCCAGATAATATGATTAGTGGTTGGCGCGAAAAGCTGGTCGTGGGTGGCTTTGTGGCGATGATTTTGACGTCTGTGGTGACGGGTAGCCCATTGTTTAATGCTGCCCTGTTTTTGTTTGCCATTCTTTTAGGTACAGGCTGTATTACTATCAATGAGGTTAAGCGTCATTTTCCGCTGAGCATCTGGCTTATTGTGGTAAGCGCCTTGTGTTTAGCCAATGCCATGCAGTCAGTCGGTTTAGACAGTCAAATTGCAAAATTTGCGACGGCATCTTTGGCCGGTCATGCGCCCATTTGGACACTCGCCGGCGTGCTAATCATCACCATAGGAGTCACCGAGCTGTTAACCAATAATGCCGCCGCTGCCCTCATGTTTCCGATTGCCTATAGCCTAGCGCAGGGACTTGGGGTCGATCCAATGCCGTTTATATTGGCAGTGTGCTTTGGGGCATCGTGTTCGTTTATTAGCCCATTTGGTTACCAAACCAACCTCATGATTTATAACACCGGCATTTATAGCCTAAACTCGTTTGCCAAGGTAGGGACGTATATCACCATCGTCTGTATTGTGATATGTGTTACCATGATTCCTTTATTCTATCCGTTTTAAAAACTGGCACCTATTAAATAACTGGTTAAATCAATGGTTAAATAACTGGCACTTGGTTTTATTAGGCCAGTTTATCACCCACCTGACAGGCATCGGGTAGGGTAATCACCACCAAGCCCGTTTTTGGGTCGCCAGACGACAAAATCATCCCCTCGGATATGCCAAATTTCATTTTACGAGGGGCAAGATTGGTCACACAAATCACCTTTTTGTCTTGTAGCTGCTGCGGTTCATAAAACTTGCGAATCCCACTAAACACGTTAATCGTCGTATCTCGGCCAATATCTAGGGTAAATTGCAATAATTTATCGGCACCCTCGACATAGTTGCAGGCCACCACCTGCGCCACGGTCATCTCAACTTTGCTAAAATCGGCAAAGTCGATAAATCTATCGCTACTGTCGCTACTGTCGCTATTATCGCTACTCTCGCCGCTAGCATCAGTGCCCTCATCAATAGCGGTTTGTCTAGTAGCTTGTTTGCTACGATTGCTTGCAGTTTGGGGCATTGGACTGGCATTAATTGTTGCCCCTATTCCCGTATTCACCTCGGGCGCCACTTGTAAATCCTGCTTAGAGGCTGCCATCATCGCGTCAATTTGGGTTTGTTCAATACGCTGCATTAAGGGTTTAAAAGGGTTGATTTTATGGTCTAATAGCAACGTATTGCGACTGGCAAAGCTTAAGTCATCAAGATTTAAAAAAGCTTTGGCGTTATCGGTCAACTCGGGCAATACCGGCGCCAGATACACCATTAACTGACGGAAAATATTAATCGCCACCGAGCAAACGTCTTGCACATCCTGCTCTAATCCCTGTTGTTTTGCCATTGCCCACGGTTTTTTCGCATCAATGTACTCGTTGGCTTTGTCGGCACATTGCATAATCAAGCGCATGGCTCGGCTAAACTCACGGTTTTCATAAGCAATGGCAATCTCGTCGCCCGTGCGCATGATGTCAGCTAATAAATCGGGCTCGCTACAATTTGACGACAATACCCCATCATGTTGTTGGACAATAAACCCCGCACAGCGACTGGCAATATTGACCACTTTGCCAACCATGTCCGAGTTGACCTTTTGCATAAAGTTCTCAAAATCAAGGTTCATGTCCTCAACTTTGTCCGATAGCTTGGTGGCAAAATAATAACGCAGATACTCAGGGTGCAAGTGCTCGGCAAAGGTTGCTGCCTGAATAAAGGTGCCGCGCGATTTGCTCATTTTTTCGCCATTGACCATCAAAAAGCCATGCGCAAACACGCCAGTTGGGGTGCGAAACTCGGCACCGCTCAACATCGCTGGCCAAAACAGGGCATGAAAGTACACAATATCTTTACCAATAAAATGATACAGCTCGGTTTTATGCTGGTTCTCACTGAGCCAATAGTCATCAAAGTTGAGTGCGGGGCGTTGTGGGTCGGTTGTCCCTGTTGACTCTTGCCGCTGCGTGCACAAGTTTTGAAAGCTTGCCATATAGCCGACAGGCGCATCAAGCCACACATAAAAATATTTGTCGGGCTCATTCGCAGGCGTGTCCGGAATTTTAAAGCCAAAATAAGGCCCATCACGAGAGATATCCCAGCTGGCAAGCCCAGACTCAAACCACTCTTGTAGTTTATTCGCCACCGCAGGTTGCAGGCGGCCAGCATCGGTTGTCCACTGCTGTAAAAACTCGCTAAATTCGGGCAAATCAAAAAAGTAATGCTTTGAAGTTTTAAGAATAGGAGTGGCACCCGATAAGGTCGAGTAAGGATTTTTCAGCTCTGTGGCGTTATAAGTAGTGCCGCATACTTCGCAATTGTCGCCATATTGGTCTTTTGCCCCACATTTAGGGCATTCGCCTTTGACAAACCTATCTGCCAAAAATAAGTTTTTCTCAGGGTCAAACAGTTGTTCTACATCCTTGGTTGAGATATGCCCCTCAGCATTAAGGCGGCGATATATCAGCTCGGCAAATTCTCGGTTTTCATCAGAGTGCGTCGTATAGTAGTTGTCGTAATCAATCAAAAATTTGGCAAAATCGGCCTCATGCGACGCTTTGACACTGGCAATCAGCGCCTCGGGTGTGACGTTGGTTTCTTGCGCTTTTAGCATAATACTGGTTCCGTGGGCATCATCGGCACACACATAAGTCACATGATGCCCCTGCGCTTTCATGGCACGCACCCAAATATCGGTTTGGATATGCTCTAAGAGGTGACCTAAATGAATGTTGCCATTGGCATAGGGCAGGGCACTGGTTACTAAAATATGACGCACAAAATCACCTATTAGGTTTATAAATTTGGAGTGGCTAAGTTGGATTTAAAATATCCGCCTATGATACCGTAAATCATTTGAAAATGGGAATTTACCTAGAGACTGAGCGTCTCATAGTGGGTTGGGCATCACGAGATAAGCGCGAAATAAGCGCGAAACCATCCTGTAAAGTCGGTGGTAAAATTTGGTTAACAATTGTACCTTGTCATAAATTTATGCTGTTTTTAAGCTAGACTATTGCTAATCAACTAGCCACGCTTGGTGATTGAATCATCACTAGAGTAGGCCATGCATAGACAGTAAACAGACAGTAAACAGACAGTAAACAGACAGTAAACAGACAGTAAACAGACAATACATCGCCAATAAAATAGTTGCTGTTCATTTTTATTTTTATTTTTATTTTTATTTTTTTAGGCAGATGCCATCAAGGAGAGAATAATGAGTCAATCAAAAATTTATGACAGCGCCGAACAGGCTTTACAAGACATCATAAAAGACGGGCAAACGTTAGCCATTGGCGGCTTTGGGCTGTGCGGTATTCCTGAGGCCTTAATTGTAGCGCTAAGAGACAGTGGGGTTAAAGAGCTAACCTGCATCAGTAACAACGCTGGCGTGGATGATTTTGGCCTAGGCTTATTATTAAACACTCGGCAAATCAAAAAAATGATTGCCTCGTATGTGGGCGAAAACAAAGAGTTTGAACGCCAGTTTTTAGGCGGCGAGCTGGATGTGGAGCTCACACCGCAAGGCACTTTGGCCGAAAAACTACGGGCGGGCGGCGCTGGTATTCCGGCGTTTTATACTGCCACTGGGGTGGGCACGCAAGTGGCAGAGGGTAAAGAGAGCCGTGAATTTAATGGGCGCACCTATATTTTGGAGCATGCCCTCACCGCCGATATTGCCTTAGTAAAAGCGCAAAAGGCGGATAAAGCAGGCAATTTAATGTTTAATAAAACCGCGCGTAACTTTAATCCCGATTGTGCCATGGCTGGCAAAATAACCGTGGCAGAAGTGGAAGAAATCGTGGAAATTGGCGAGCTAGATGCGGACGCCATCCATTTGCCAGGCATTTTTGTGCAGCGCATCATCCTTAACCGCAATCCAGAAAAACGCATTGAAAAAGTGACGGTGAAGCAGTAGCTATTTGCTATTGACGGTGACAAAGCTGCGGTTAGAAGTCATGCGCTGATAAATAAAATTTAGTAGATATTAGCAGATAACAGTTAAAAAACAGACTATTACTATCAATAAGGAACAGGACTATGGCATGGTCAAGAGAGCAAATGGCACAACGGGCTGCCAAAGAGTTACAAGATGGATTTTATGTCAACCTAGGCATTGGACTACCCACGCTGGTGGCCAATTATATTCCCGAAGGTGTGGACGTTTGGCTACAATCTGAAAATGGCTTGTTGGGCATTGGTGAGTTTCCCACACAAGACAACGTCGACCCAGACTTAATCAACGCAGGCAAACAAACGGTGACCGCAGAACCCGGCGCCAGTTTTTTTGCCAGCTCAACGTCGTTTGCCATGATTCGAGGCGGACACGTTAATCTGGCGATTCTTGGGGCTATGGAAGTGTCAGAGCAAGGCGATTTAGCCAATTGGATGATTCCTGGCAAGATGGTCAAAGGCATGGGCGGCGCTATGGACTTAGTGGCCGGCGTGCAACGGGTGATTGTGCTGATGGAGCAAGTTAATAAACATGGTGAGCCCAAAATATTGGCCGAGTGTCAATTGCCGTTAACCGGACAAAAAGTGGTTGACCGTATTATTACCGAGCTGGCCGTGCTCGATGTGACCGACGTTAGCCCGGGCAAAAGAGGGCTAAAGCTGGTAGAGCTGGCAGAGGGGGTAAGCTTTGAAGAGTTGCAGCAAAAAACCCCAGTGGCAATTGCTCACTAATGCTTACTAATGCTTACTAATGCTCATTAAGATGACAAGTGAGATAGATGCCCGCATCGGCTGAATCCATCTTATATAGACTGGTGATTGTTTTATTTATTAAACCCAATATAAAACCCATATGAACGACTAAATTAAAGACCTAAAACCTTAAATCATAAACCCTAATCATTAAACAATACATAAGGTATCATTCATCATGACGTCATTAAACCAAGATTTAAGCGGAAAAGTTGCGTTGGTTACCGGGTCGGCAAGTGGCATCGGCAAGGATATCGCCGTAACCTTTGCCCAAGCTGGGGCAGCGGTAGGCATTGCCGATATTAATTTGGAGGCGGCACAAAAAACCGTTGATGCTATTAAAGACAAAGGCGGCAAAGCACTGGCGATTGCGATGGACGTCACCTCAGAATCGGCGGTGAATGACGGGGTCAAGGCGTTGGTGGACGAGTTTGGCAGCATTGATATTTTAGTGTCCAATGCGGGCATCCAGATTATTAACCCTATTCATAAGCTAGAGTTTGCCGATTGGAAAAAAATGCAGGCCATTCATCTAGATGGCGCTTTTTTAACCACCAAAGCGGCATTGCAATATATGTACACTAACGACAATACCGGCACCGTCATTTATATGGGCTCAGTGCACTCGCACGAGGCATCGTTATACAAAGCGCCGTATGTCACGGCCAAACATGGCTTGTTAGGGTTGTGCCGAGTCTTAGCAAAAGAGGGCGCAGAATACAATGTGCGCGCGCATGTTATTTGCCCCGGGTTTGTAAAAACGCCTTTGGTCGAAAAGCAAATTCCTGAACAAGCCAAAGAAAAAGGCATCAGCGAAGAAGAGGTGGTTAACGACATTATGTTGGTGAATACCGTTGATAAAGAATTTACCAGCACCGAAGATATTGCGCAACTGGCACTGTTTTTGGCCGCTTTTCCCACCAATGTGTTCACTGGGCAGTCTATTGTCGCAAGTCATGGCTGGTTTATGAATTAACCAGTTGATGAATGAGATGCTTTAAAAACTAAAGCGGGTGCTGATTAAAATGCGATTCACTAACATAGATTGGCTGACGGATTGGCTGACGGCTTTGGTGAAGGATTGTGAGTATCTGTGCTTTATTGAGATTGGGCTAAACTGCGAATATGCAACACGTTCTTGGTTTTGTTGTCACCCAAAATCAGCTACACTAGCCGGTTGAATGCATGACATCATGACAAATGGTAAGTGCGACAGCAAGGCGACGAGGCAACCATGTTTAGTTTTATTAAAAAATCGACCAAAAATACCAGTAATGACAGACAAACTGCAAACGACAGTGCGCAAATGGACACCGCTTTAGACAAAGTGTTATTGGGCTATCATATTGATAATAAAAGCATTGCCCCTATGGTGACGAGTCTGCAACGTCAAGGCACATCCGTGACGCTGGATTTGCGGTTACCAGCAGATGCTAACCCCGAAAAAATCCACCGAGAGTTAAGTCAGCAATTGCACTTGCATGGTATTAAAGAAGTGAATTTAAATGTCAGTTTGCCGTCTAAAACATCCGCTGCAACGGCGCCTCAAGGCGCTGCTTCTAAAAAAAATACTGGCGCCAAAAACACCCAAACGCTACCCAAGCAGTTGCCTAAAGTAACCGATGCTACCGTGTTACCCACTGCGCTGCCAGCAGCAAAGCAATCTCTTCAATTAGGTCAAGGGGATAGCAATAAGGCGACTGCTATAAATAACCCTAATACTAACAACGAACCGCCCATTGCTAAACCTGCGCCCACCCAAGCCAGTCTACAGCCACATCCGCGTATTCGGCATATTATTGTGGTGGCATCGGGTAAAGGCGGGGTGGGTAAATCGACCACCACGGTGAATATCGCCCTTGCGCTGCAAAAGCTGGGCAACAAAGTGGGCATCTTGGATGCCGATATTTATGGCCCTTCTATACCGACCATGTTGGGCGTGGCGGGCGTTAAACCTGAGCTTGAAAACCAACAATTTGTGCCCATTGCGGCGCACGGTTTGGCAATGCTATCGATTGGCAACTTGCTTGATGGCGATAATACCCCTGTAGCGTGGCGTGGCCCCAAAGCGACGGGCGCCTTAATGCAACTGTTTGGTCATACCAATTGGCCAACGCTGGATTATTTGGTGATTGATATGCCGCCGGGTACTGGCGATATCCAGCTGACCTTGGCACAGCGTATCCCAGTCACTGGGGCGATTATCGTCACCACGCCGCAGCACATCGCCTTAATGGATGCTCAAAAAGGTATTGAGATGTTTAACAAAACCCATATTCCGGTGATAGGGGTGGTTGAAAATATGGCGCTGCATACCTGCTCAAATTGTGGTCATAGTGAGGCGATATTTGGCGCAGGCGGCGGCGACACGATTGCACAAAGATACCAAGTGCCCCTATTAGGTCAATTGCCGTTAGCCAGCGCCATTCGCGCCCAAGTTGATAAGGGCGAGCCGAGTGTGATAGCCAATGGAGGCGCAGGCGATGACTATGCCAAGTTTTACCTTGATATTGCCAAAAATATAGCCGCGAATATCGCAAAGTTTGCGAAGGTGCGTGATGATGGGCGTATCTTTTAAGCAATCGGTCTATTTGTAGAGTCTGTTTACTAATCATTTGAACAGTTTAGCTGTCATCTGTTTAACGGTATTCACGAGGATGTTGTCATGGCGCGGGCAGATATCAGGCTATCGAGCATAGATAAACTTATCAAAGACGGACAGCCCCAATTTGGTATCTTTGCCCAGGTAAATACCATAAATTACTTGGATTATCACAGTCATTTATTATCACAAAAACCAGTTGCCACATGGCGCAAACGCATTAAGGCCAATCAATTTGCCTTTATTCAATTGATACATCCGCCTTATCGGGTGTGTATTGCAGTCGCAACAATTAAGCTTGCCAGTAGTGCGTTTGTCTATAGTTATAACGACGATAGCGGGCATTTAGAGGTGGTTGAGGCTATAAGACCGTTATCGTATGGCTCCAAATTTACGGGTGACCATCAACACGGCACCATCCGCTTTAGCCACCCCATGCTGACCCTAAAACTGACGTTTACGCCGCTCAGCGTCGGTTTAACCTTGAATAGCGACATCGTGCGTATTGAGGCGACCCTAAGCCGAGGCAAGGCCCCATTAGCCGTATGCACCCCGTCAGGGCGGCGCGGCTGGACGTTTACCCAAAAAGAGCCGTTACAGGTTATTGGCACACTGCATCTTAAACAGACGGCAAATAACGCGAATGGTTTTAATCAGCAAACTCAGCAGCGTATTATGTTTAATCCCAATACACTGGCTAACCTAGACTGGACACTGGGTTTTATGCGCCATATCACCAATTGGTTTTGGGCATGTATTAATACCACATTGGCCGACAATCGCCATTTTATGCTTAATTTATCGATGGGGGTTAACGAGACAGGCGTGAGCGAGAATGCATGCTGGCTTGAGGGGCAGATTTTCTATTTACCGCCAGTATTCTTTTGCCGAGATGAAAGCCGTAAACCTAAGCATCTAAGCAATGAGCGTGACAACAAACTATGGACTATCCAACATCAAAACCTAGGCTGGAGCACCGTGACTATTGACTTAACCTTTAAGCCCATTAAGGTGTACAAAAAAACCGATAACTTTGGGGTGATTGCCAGTATCTTTGAGCAATGGATAGGGGAATATTCAGGCGTTATAGACATGGGCGATGCGATGATTAGGCTGGATAAGGTACTGGGGCTGGCAGAAGACCATTTTGCCAAGTGGTAGGGGATTTATTGGCTAATGCAAAACTCGTCCCTAAGGGAAAAATGATAAATACTATTTTATTTAATTTACCGCGTATCAAGCTCTTTCGACCAGACAAATACAGTCATGAAGTGACTCAAGTGTTAAGCAATACACGTTATGGTCTATCATTTGGAATAGCGGTTTAACGCTAATATACTCTATAATGTGCCATTTTTTTAACTATTAGGATAGACTATGTCAATTAAATCAGACCGCTGGATTCGCAAGATGGCTGTAGAGCATGCCATGATTGCGCCATTTGAAGCCGGCCAAGTACGTTTTAATGACGCAGGTGACAAACTGGTCAGTTATGGTACCTCAAGTTACGGCTATGATGTGCGCTGCGCGCGTGAATTTAAAGTGTTTACCAACGTGCATTCGGCGATTGTCGACCCCAAAAACTTTGATGAAAATAGCTTTATTGACATTGTGGGCGATGAGTGTATCATTCCGCCTAACTCGTTTGCCTTAGCGCGTACGGTCGAGTATTTTCGCATCCCTCGTGATGTGTTGACGATTTGCTTGGGCAAGTCAACCTATGCACGCTGTGGCATTATCGTTAATGTTACCCCGCTAGAACCCGAATGGGAAGGCCATGTGACCTTAGAGTTCAGCAACACCACCACCTTGCCTGCCCGTATTTATGCAGGTGAAGGGGTGGCGCAAATGCTGTTTTTTCAAAGCGATGCCGATGACGTGTGCGAAACCAGTTATAAAGACCGTGGCGGTAAATATCAAGGTCAACAAGGGGTGACGTTACCCAAAGCCTGATAGGCAATAGGCAATCTAGTGCGCTTATACCAGCCAAGGTAATATTCGCTAGACAAAAAATACTCTAGTTGTTTTTTACTGGCAAAACTATAATGGCAGTGCCCTTTTTTAAGGCTTTTTAGAGATTAGCGACATTAACGAGGCTGTCAATAGCGGGTTTGTGGTCAACGTACATAAACTGCCTGCTTAAAATTTAGCTTTACCTTGGCTTTTGGCTTATAATAGCCTTGTTCATAGTCAAGCTTTGTCAAGATACTGGCCAAGATGCTGGCAATAGCAGTATAGTGAATCGCTTACTGACACTTACTTAGTAGTTAAGTGGCAGTTTTTGCCAAGTAGCAACAATTAGACCATAAGTTTAGCAAGCATAAAAAAAGATAACTTAAATAAGTCGCTAGCATCTTGATTTGAGACTAGCGGGTGAGGAGATTCACGCATGACGTCTGCCTTTAATTGGTCAGCATTAGCCTTTATTTTAGCGGCCATTGCTCTGGTCGTGTTTATGCTGGTGGTGCCACGCTTATTAGGCGGGCGCTCGCAAGGTCTAGAAAAAGAAGAGGTATTTGAATCGGGCGTTGTTGGAGCAGGCAACGCCCGTATTCGTATGTCGGCGAAATTTTATTTGGTGGCTATCTTTTTTGTTATTTTTGATTTAGAAGCGCTGTATTTATACGCCTACGCAGTCTCGGTAAAAGAGGCCGGCTGGGTGGGTTATATCACCGTGGTTATTTTTGTGGTCGACTTATTAATTGGCCTGGTATATGCCTTAAGCGTGGGTGCTATTGATTGGTCACCGGCGGATAAGCGGCGTAAAAAACCCCGTTTGACAGCAGCACCAGCAGGTTTTAACCTTGCTAGCATTACTAAATTTGCTGGCGTAGATGAGTTACATACCGACCCCACAGGCAAGGTACCGGCACAGTCGTCCGGTCAAGTGAACGTATCAAATGATATTGCGGCCAATAAACGCCACCTTGCTAACGTTGACCATATCAATAGCACCGGTCAAATCACCTCTGTCGATTTTGCAGCGCCTGTTGGCAGTGTATCAACATCTGCCAAGACAATACCGACAATGCCGACAACGCCGTCGCAACCCGCCTTACTTGCCAAAGCAGCAACGCCCTCTAGGTCCTCCTCTGCCAAATCGTCTTCATAAGGGTCAATCATGAAATATACGCTAACCCGTGCCAATCCTGATGCAGAGGCCTATCCTGCTCAAACCAGACAGACCGTTAACAACCCGATTGACGATGAGGTTAACCGCAATGTGTTTATGGGCAAGCTAGAAGATATGGTGCATGCGTCGGCCAATTGGGGCCGCAAACATTCGCTTTGGCCGTTTAATTTTGGTACTTCCTGTTGTTATGTAGAATATGCCACGACGCTCACCGCAGTGCACGATTTATCGCGCTTTGGCGCAGAAGTGATTCGGGCCTCGCCACGTCAGGCGGACGTGATGATTGTGGCAGGTACCTGTTTTATTAAAATGGCACCGGTTATTCAGCGTTTGTATGAACAAATGCTAGAGCCAAAATGGGTCATTTCGATGGGGGCTTGCGCCAATTCTGGCGGGATGTATGACATTTATTCGGTGGTGCAAGGCGTGGATAAAATTATCCCTGTCGATGTCTATGTGCCTGGTTGTCCGCCACGTCCTGAGGCTTTGATTCAAGGATTAATGTTACTGCAAGAATCGATTTCTAAAGAGCGTAGACCGCTTGGCGCGTATGTCAATGATCAAGGCATTTATCAACCGCAAATGTTACCGGAGCGTGACCGCAAGCAGGCGGATCGCATTGCCGTTAAAAACTTACGTAGCCCGGACAGTATTTGATAACTTGACGTATAGGCTATGTGTTATAACTATCAATGACTTTAAGGTAATCGCTAAACATGGTGACAGTAGTGGACAATAAAAAAGCGACGCAAGATAGTCAAGCTGCCAATGCAGGCGGTCAACAGCCTAACCCGCAGCATGCGGTATTGCGTGAGCTGGGGCATCGTTTTGCCGGTAAGTTTGTCGAGCAAAAGACCTTTGATGCGATGCCAACGATATGGGTAGCGCGTCAAGATGTGCTCGATATCTTACTGTTTTTGCGTACCTTGCCCAAGCCATATGTCATGCTGCTCGATTTATCGGCCATCGATGAGCGGCTGCGCCAGCACCGTGATGGCTTGCCAGATAGCGACTTTACCGTGTTTTATCATCTGATGTCGCTTGAGCGTAACCATGACATTCGGGTTAAAGTCGCGTTATCCGAAGATGATTTAAGCCTACCCACGGCGACCAAAATTTGGCCCAATGCCAATTGGTATGAGCGCGAAGTATGGGACATGTTTGGCATCGTGTTTGACGGGCATCCGCATTTAACCCGAATTTTATTGCCCAAATATTGGGAAGGACATCCGCTACGTAAAGAGTATCATGCCCGTGCTACGGAGTTTAGTCCCTATTTTTTAAACGCTGCCAAGCAGCAGTTTGAGCAAGAAAACCTGCGCTTTGTGCCCGAAGAATGGGGCATGAAGCGTTCGGGACGTGATGAAGATTTCATGTTTTTAAACCTTGGTCCCAATCACCCCTCGGCGCATGGTGCCTTTCGCTTAGTATTGCAGCTAGATGGCGAAGAGGTCATCGATTGTATTCCTGATATTGGCTATCATCACCGCGGCGCCGAAAAAATGGCCGAGCGCCAGACTTGGCACTCGTATATTCCCTATACCGACCGCATCGATTATTTAGGTGGGGTGATGAATGAGTTGCCCTATGTGATGGCGGTAGAGCAATTGGCAGGCATTACCGTACCTGAGCGCGCCCAAACCATACGTGTGATGATGAGTGAGTTTTTTCGAATTACCAACAACCTGCTGTATTTTGGTACCTTTATTCAAGATGCAGGCGGCATGACCCCTGTGTTTTATATGTTTACCGATCGGCAAAAAGCTTACGACGTTATCGAAGCGGTCACCGGATTTCGGATGCACCCCGCTTGGTTTCGCATCGGTGGCACCGCAGCAGACCTGCCGCACGGCTGGCAACGTTTGGTGCGAGAATTTTTAGACTGGATGCCAAAGCGTTTAGATGAGTATGTCAAAGCAGCGATGCAAAACTCGGTACTAAAAGGGCGTACCCAAAGCGTGGCGCAATATGATGCCAAGCATGCTCTAGCATGGGGAGTGACAGGCGCGGGGCTAAGGGCGACGGGCGTTGCGTTTGATTTGCGTAAGGCACGCCCCTATATGGGCTACGAAAATTATGACTTTGAGGTGCCCATTGGCTATAATGGCGACGCTTATGACCGCTGCATGGTAAAAATCGAAGAAATTCGCCAATCGCTGCGTATTATTCGTCAATGTATGGACAATATGCCCGCAGGCCCTTATAAAGCGGACCATCCGCTGTCAGTGCCGCCGCCCAAAGACCGCACCTTAAATGATATCGAAACCTTAATTAACCACTTTATTTCGGTATCTTGGGGGCCGGTAATGCCAGCGGGTGAATCCTCAATGATGGTAGAGGCGACCAAAGGGATTAACAGTTATTATCTAACCTCGGATAAATCGACCATGAGCTATCGCACCCGTATCCGCACCCCAACCTTTGCGCATTTACAACAAATGCCGTCGGTGATTAATGGCAGCCTGGTATCCGATTTAATTATCTATCTTGCGTCCATTGATATTGTGATGGCCGATACCGACAGATAGAGGCTGATACAGATAGGTAGAGATAGTGAATACCGTGCTAGGTTAACCAGATTTTTAATAAATTGACCCTGTTATCAACATAACACCCTAATATAACACCCTAATCGTAAAGGATTGGCACTGTGAAAATTGTGACCGATAAAGCCCCAACCGTTGATGTGGCCAGTATCTTAACCCGTGATGAAATTAATAGCATCCATGAATATACCCATCATTATCCGCAAGCACGCGCGGCCTCGCTCGATGCGCTGAAGCTGGTGCAAAAACGCAACGGCTGGGTAGACGCGGCCCAAGTCAATGCCATTGCCAACCTATTGGATGTGCCTGTTACGGATATAGAAGGCGTTGCCACGTTTTATAATCGCATTTATCGCTCGCCTGTAGGACGTCATGTTATTTTGGTCTGTGATTCGGTGGCCTGTTATCTGACTGGTTACGAAGTGCTCGTCACTGAACTTAAGTCACAATTGGGCATTGACTATGGTCAAACCACGCCCGATGGACGTTTTACCCTATTGCCAATTTGTTGCCTAGGCAACTGCGACAAAGGGCCTGCGGTATTGATTGATGAAGATACTTTTGGCCCTGTGGCAGTAACTGAGGTCGCCGAGCTACTGGAGTATTATGTATGACCGATGTCAACAATAACGGTATCACAACAAGCGCCCTGAACAACACGGCCAGTCAGCCCAGTCAGTATAATGAGCACAGTCAGCCAACGCAGCGTCTGAGCATCCGTGAGCAATTTGCCACGCGTAAGGCAGGGCTTGCCCCAAGCCAGCTTAACCAGCAACGGGTGCCTATTTATGGTGATAAAGCCACCGCCACCATGCAGACCAAGCCATTAACTTGGCGTTTGGCGCACCATGATACGGTGCTCGATTTGGCCACTTATCAAAGCTTACAAGGGTTTGATGGCTTAAAAAATGCGCTCAATAAAAGCCCTAAAGACGTGGGCGATATGATTAAAGCGGCCAATGTGCGGGGGCGTGGCGGTGCTGGCTTTAACGCGGGGCTAAAATGGACCTTTATGTCGCCGCCAGATGGTGGGCCACGTTATCTTATTTGTAATGCTGACGAGATGGAGCCGGGCACCTTTAAAGATAGGCTGTTGATGGAGCGTTTGCCTTTTTTATTGATTGAGGGAATGCTGATTACTGCTCATGCCATTGGGGCGACCGATGGCTATATCTTTATTCGTGGCGAATACATCATTGCCGCACAGCGTTTGATGGCGGCGATTAGCGAGTGTCTAGCCAATAATTTATTGGGCAACAACATTTTAGGTTCCACCTTTAGTTTTAATCTGCATGTGCATACTGGGGTAGGGCGTTATATTTGCGGCGAGGAGACAGCGTTAATCAACTGTTTAGAGGGTCGCCGTGCCAATCCCCGTACTAAACCACCATTTCCGCAAATTTCTGGGGCTTGGGGGCGTCCGACCGTGGTCAATAACGTCGAAACCTTATGCAATATGCCGGCCATTCTGGTGAATGGCTTTGAATGGTATCAGTCGCTTAGCAAGATAAAAGGCAATACCGACACCCCGGGCACTAAACTATTTGGCTGCTCAGGCTTAGTGAATGACCCTGGTCTATGGGAGTTGCCTTTTGGTTATAGCGCTCGTGAAATCATTGAAGGTTTCGCCGGCGGTATGATAGGCGGCAAACGCCTTAAAGCGTGGTTACCAGGCGGCGCATCAACCGACTTTTTAACCCCAGACCATCTTGATTTGGCGATGGACTTTACCAGTATCCAAAATGCCGGTAGCCGTCTGGGGACGGGGCTGATTATGGTGGTGGATGAATCACAAGATATGGTGCCACTGCTTAAAAATCTGGAGATATTTTTTCAACGTGAGTCTTGCGGTTTTTGTACACCCTGCCGAGATGGCTTGCCGTGGGGGGTTAAACTGCTAACTGCCATTGACGATGGTGAGGGACAGCCTGGCGATGTTGAAAAGTTAGAAGGGTTGACCAAAGATTTATGGCTTGGCAAAACCTTTTGTGCCCATGCGCCCGGCGCCATGGAGCCTTTAATGAGTGCCCTAAAATACTTTCGCCATGAATTCGATGACAAAATTATCCCCCATGTGCCAACAGCGGATATTGACACGTCGCAATGGGACGAATCAGGCATCAAAAAAGTTATATCTGGCGTGGCCAAACATAGCCCAAACAGTGCTGCTGTAGTCAACACAACGGGTCATGCATCTAATTAACCGGTTACTGATAGCAGATTGCAAAAAAATAGGTGTGAAAGCCGTTTCAGATTTTAGACTGTTAAACGGTGAATAGCGGCCAATGATGTGATGTAGAGGAGTATAAACAGGCATGGCGATTATAAATGTTGATGGTAAACAAGTTGAAGTCAATGGTGCAGACAACCTTTTAGCAGCGTGTTTGTCGCTTGGTATCGATGTGCCTTATTTTTGCTATCATCCTGCGCTAGGCTCGGTAGGTTCCTGCCGTCAGTGTGCGGTCAAGCAGTTTCAAAATGCCGACGATGCCAAAGCAGGACGCGGCCGTTTAGTGATGTCGTGTATGGTTGCGCCTACTGATAATATGTATATATCGGTTGATGATAGCGAGGCTAAAGCGTTTAGACAGTCTATTGTCGAATTTTTAATGACCAATCATCCGCACGATTGCCCCACCTGTGAAGAGGGTGGGCATTGCCATTTGCAGGACATGACCTATATGTCCGGTCATCACAAACGCCGTTATCGGTTTACCAAACGCACCCATCACAACCAAGAGCTTGGTCCTTTTATCGCCCACGAGATGAACCGCTGTATCGCTTGTTACCGCTGTGTTCGCTATTATAAAGACTACGCGGGTGGCACAGATTTGGGCGTGTTTGCCTCTAGCAATCGGGTATATTTTGGCCGTGAACAAGACGGTCAGTTTGAAAGTGAGTTTTCTGGCAATTTGACCGAAGTATGCCCGACTGGCGTGTTTACTGATAAAACCCATTCTGAGCGCTATAACCGTAAATGGGATATGCAATACGCCCCCAGCGTTTGTCATGGCTGTTCGTCGGGTTGCAACATTTCGCCCGGCGAACGCTATGGCGAGTTGCGCCGCATCGAAAACCGCTATCACGGTACGGTCAATCGCTATTTTTTATGCGACTTAGGCCGTTTTGGTTACGGCTATGTCAATCGTGATGACCGACCGGTACAAGCCATTGAGCGCATTAATGACAAACCGGTTAAAATTAATGTTGATTATGCGCTAGATGAAACCGTTAAGCGCTTAGCAGGCAAAAAAGTGATTGGTATTGGCTCGCCAAGAGCCAGTTTAGAGACCAACTTTGCCCTAAAAAAACTGGTCGGCTTTGATAATTTTTCGACAGGGCTAAATCATCATCAACAATTGTTGGTCGAAAAATGTATTGAGATTTTGACCACCCAAGGTATCAATAACCCAAGTATCAGTGATATAGAAAGTTATGATGCTGTGTTTATTTTGGGCGAAGATGTGACCCAAACCAGTGCCAGAGTTGCTTTGTCGATTCGCCAGTCAGCAAAAAACAAAGCCTTGAAAATGGCAGCAGCGCTAAAAACTGAAGCTTGGCTTGCTGAGCCGGTGCAGCGCATTGGTCAAAATGCGCTTAGCCCTGTGTACATTGCTGATGTGGTACAGACAAAATTGGATGATATCAGTAAAGTAAGCTGTGTGGCCACCCCTGAAGATATTGCCACTCTTGGCTTTAGTGTTGCCCGGTGTATTGCGAATTTTACTGACGATTTAGAGCAAATTGAACGCTCACAACATCAAGAAACAGGGCCTGCTGATAGCCATGATACTAACCACACTAATCATACTAACCACACAGCGGCGACAGCGGCGATTCAACCCAGCGCCGCAAACCCGATGCAAGATTTGGCACAGGCGATTGCCTATGATTTGGTCATGGCAGATAAGCCTTTAGTGGTGTCAGGCACTAGTTTATTTAGCGTGGCGATTATAGAAGCGGCAGCGCAAATCGCTCAAGCCCTGACTGACAAGCGTGCCAGCATTGACGCTTATAGCAATGCGCAAATCGAGCGGCACAATGCCCAAGTGCAAGATGCCAAGCTTAGGGCGCAACAAGTTGCCAATCAGCCCAACCATGATCAAGAGCTTGCGGCAAAGCCTGAAAACCTAATCGTTAACACAAACGAGACGGCTCAGGATAAGTTGAATCGCGATGCTAAAGACTATCAGCCGCCAGCATCAGCACAGTCCGAAGCGGTGTTGAGCTTAAAAGACCCCAAAGAGGCGTTTGCGCCTGCAGGGTTGTATCTAACAGTACCAGATGCCAACAGTATTGGGGTGTGTTTGTTGGGCGGACAACCAGTTGAAGCCCTGCTTGCAGCAGATTTTGATGCGGTTATTGTGGCAGAAAATCAATTAACTGACGCCATTGATATCGACAAATTAGCAGATTTGCTAAACGAGAAAACGGTTATTGCCCTCGACCATCAGCTATTAGATTGGCATAAATTTGTGGACGTGGTATTGCCTGCTGCTAGCTTTGCCGAAGCAGATGGCACGCTGGTTTCTGCAGAAGGCCGTGCACAGCGCTTTTTTCAAGTGTATGACCCCAACTATTATAACCCGATGAATACAATTAAAGAGGGGTGGCGCTGGTTGCACGCGCTTGAAACCAGTTTGCATCAACTACCACTTGATTGGACGCAGCTTGATGATGTCATTAACGAGCTAATTAAAACCCATCCTCATTTAGCGGGCATTAAACAGGCCGCACCCAGCGCTGATTTTCGTATTACTGGGCTGAAAATTGCCCGTGAACCGAGGCGTTATTCGGGACGAACCGCGATGCGCGCGCCTTTATCGGTGCATGAGCCGATGCAGCCTAAAGATTTGGACACCGCCTTGACTTTTTCGATGGAAGGGTACGCAGGCGATAAAACCCCGAGTGCCATGATTCCCTTTGCACAAGCAGCGGGTTGGAATTCGCCGCAAGCTTGGAACAAATACCAAGACGAAGTTGGTGGTCATCTAAAACAAGGCGACTCTGGCATCCGCTTGTTTGATTTATTGGATGACACTAGCAGGCATGATAAACGTGAGTACATTGCACCTACCTTAACAGCACCTATTAAAACCAGTCTTTTTCAGGGTCAGGCCAAACTGGTGCCCGTGTATCATTTATTTGCCAGCTCGCCCATGTCGCATCGTAGTCCCTTAGTCGCCAAGCAATTACCAACAGCCGCATTTCATGTCGGTGCTGAGGATGCTGAACATTGGCAACTTAGCAAAAATGACTGGTTGGCAATTACCATTGATGGTTTGCGTATTGAACTGCCTGTCAACATCGTGGCGTATCTAGCCGCAGGTTGTATTGGTTATCCGGTCGGTCAAGTGCCAATTGTGCATGGTAATCTTCCCGCTTCGGTTGCCAAAATAGACCCCCCAAGCCTATTAGGGGACGGCATAGCGGTGACAGTACCAGCAAACCCATATTTAGAGGGGCAGGGAGGTTAGTATGCAAAGCATTCGTATTATTCCTAATGTACCCAGTTTTTTAAGTCAATCTCTGTCTTATGAGGCTTGGACGGTACTTTTTTTAGTCGGTCAAGCGTTAGTTATTTTTTTAGTGGTGGTGATGGTGGCAGCGGCCATGATTATCTATGAGCGGCGAATGTTAGCGCTTTGGCAAGACCGCTATGGCCCAAATCGAGTTGGCCCCTTTGGCTCGTTGCAACTGGTCGCCGACATGTTAAAAATCTTTTTTAAAGAAGATTGGACACCAAAGTTTGCTGATAAATTTATGTTTATCTTAGCGCCAGCCATTGCGATGTTTACTGCCATTGCCTCGTTTGCCATCATTCCTATTTCACCCACCTTAGGTGTGGCCGATTGGAACATTGGTATTTTGTTCTTTTTTGCGATGGCAGGTATGGCAGTATATGCCGTGATGTTTGGGGGCTGGGCATCTGAGAACAAATATTCCTTATTAGGCGGATTACGTTCGGCAGCGCAAACCATCAGCTATGAGGTGTTTTTGGGCCTATCGCTTATGGGCGTGGTCGCATTGACCGGCTCGTTTAACCTGCGCGATATTGTGGTGATGCAAACCGGCGGCTTTTGGCACTGGAATGTGTTTCCGCAGTTTTTAGGGTTTTTAACCTTCATCGTGGCAGGTGTTGCGGTCACGCATCGACATCCCTTTGATCAGCCTGAAGCTGAGCAAGAGCTTGCCGAGGGCTATCATGTCGAGTATTCAGGGATGAAATTTGGTATGTTCTTCATCGGTGAATACGTCAATGTGGTACTCATCTCGGCACTGATGACCTGTTTGTTTTTTGGTGGCTGGGATGCGCCGCTGCATTTAGGTTTTGCCTTCTTACCACCGGCATTTTGGTTTATTATAAAAACGTTATTCTTTATGACCATGTTTGTTTTGGCACGTGGGTCATTAATGCGCCCCCGCTATGATCAGGTGATGAATTTTGGTTGGAAAGTCTGCTTACCCGTGGCTTTGGTGAACTTATTGATGACGGCGGCAATGATTTTGATGTCGAGTACCTCCTAAAATAATAAGGTTTGAAACCAAGGATGTCATAAGTCAAGGTCGCTGTCACAATGAAGCAGATAATTCTAATAACAGTATGTGTAGCCTTTGACGCAAGTTGTAAAGAAGTTGCCCAATCATAATAAGTCATATATTAACTGATTAGCCTGTAGAGACTGTCGCATGTTTAAAACATTGAAAAATACGGTCGTGGGTATCTTTACCATTGTTCGCTCGATGTGGATGGTGAATAGCCATGCTTTTAGGCCGCGTGATACCATTTTGTATCCCGAGCAACCGGTGCCGGTGCCGCCGCGTTTTCGCGGTCGCATTGTCCTCACCCGAGACCCTGATGGCGATGAACGCTGCGTTGCGTGTAACCTATGTGCGGTGGCGTGCCCCGTGGCTTGCATCTCGCTACAAAAAGCAGAGCGTGAGGATGGGCGCTGGTACCCAGAATTTTTTCGGATTAACTTTTCACGCTGCATTTTTTGTGGCATGTGTGAAGAGGCTTGCCCCACCACAGCGATTCAGCTAACGCCAGACTTTGAAATGGGTGAGTATGTGCGGCAAAATTTGGTGTACGAAAAAGAGCATCTACTGATATCCGGGCCTGGAAAATATCCTGATTATAATTATTACCGAGTGTCCGGTATGGCGATTGCAGACAAACCCAAGGGCGCGGCGCAAAACGAAGCCGCACCTGTGGATTTAAGGAGTTTATTGCCATGAGTTGGTTACACTGGTTTGATAATGCACCCTTGGTCGGGTTCTATGCGCTTGGTTTAGTCGCTATTATCGCAAGTTTACGGGTGATAATGTTAGCCAACCCCGTGCATGCTATATTATCCATGATTGTCTCTTTGCTGGCACTGGCAGGCATCTTTTTTATTGTGGGCGCGCCGTTTGCCGGTGCCTTACAAGTGATTGTCTATGCTGGCGCTATCTTGGTGTTATTCGTCTTTGTCATTATGATGCTCAACATCGGCATCAAAAATGATGAGCGTGAAAGCCGCTGGTTATCAGGAGAAGTTTGGGCAGTGCCCACAGGGCTGACGTTGATTATCGCTGTGGTGTTATATGCCATGATTGCTATGGGGCATGGCGATAGCAGTAACAGTAGCGCCGCCGCTCATATAGCTGGGGTAGCCGGTACAAGCCTGCCAGTAGCCAGCACAAGTCTGCCAATGATGGGCACAGAAACCGTGTCGGCTAAGCAGGTCGGTATAGCGTTGTTTAGCGAGTATCTGATGCTGGTAGAAGTTGCCGCCATGTTATTGTTAGGCGCCTTAGTTGCCGCTTATCATCTAGGCAAAAAGGCCTTGGATGACGAAAATGTCAGCCATAGCAGCCATAGCAATGAAGGTGCTCATAAGGGCGGCATTTTAGAGAGTGCTCATCCTGTTGCTGCCTATGAGTATGACCCGGTTAATGCACAAGATTTTTTAACCCAAGCGCCAGTAACCCCAGCGATGCACTTATCAGCCTCTAAACCTAATAAGCCTAACAAGGAGGGTCGCTGATGACAACGCCAAACTTACCAGCTGTGCCAACATCGGACAACGCCCAAAGCGGTGTAGTGACGCCTGACATAACGGCTACTACTATAGCTGATAGTGCAATAGATACTGCTTCAAGTCAGGCAAACTCTGCGCAGCAAGATGTTAGTACCGTAACCACTCACGATGCGCCACTGCCTTTTGAGCACTTAATACAGGCACCGGCTGAACAAGCTCAAGTTCACTTGCCTATGTCCATTCAAGCCGAGCCTGTTCAAGCCGAGCCTGTTCAAGCCGAGCCTAGCCAAATGCAGCCTAGCCAAATAGAGCCCATACAACCGCAGCCATCGTCGCAGCTTGACCCTCACGTTAATGCAATGACCACAAGCGAACTGGTGACACCCTATAATACTGATATCCATGCAACCTCGGCAACTTCGATGAATCAAATGGGCGCAATCCCGATGCAGCATGGCCTGATACTGGCCGCTATTATTTTTGCAATCGGTTTGTGCGGCGTGATGGTGCGGCGCAATTTTCTGTTTATGTTAATGAGTCTTGAGATTATGATGAGTGCTGCAGGCCTTGCTTTTATTGTTGCGGGTAGTCATTGGGTGAGTGCGGATGGGCAGGTGATGTTTATTTTTATCTTAACCCTAGCCGCTGCTGAAGCCTCTATTGGCCTAGCCATTTTATTGCAGTTTTATCACCGCCGTGGGCATTTAGATGTCGATTCTGCCAACGAAATGAGAGGGTAATGACATGAGTGTATTACCATTAACCTTCATCTTTCCTGCCCTAAGCTTTTTGATACTGGCGTTGATGCGCGACAAATTGTCTGAGCAGTCCGCCACTTGGTTAGGGGTAGGCAGTATGGGTCTATCGGCCTTATGCGCCCTTGTCGCCTCAATCACCTATTTAACCCAGTATGACGCAGCTACTGTGGTTGCGGTGCCATTATGGACGTGGCTGCAAGTGGGCGATTTTGCGCCAAACTTTGGGCTGAGCTTTGATGGGCTGGCATTAACCATGCTTGGCGTGATTACTGGCGTCGGCTTTTTGATTCACCTATTTGCCTCATGGTATATGAAAGGGGACATTGGTTTTGCCCGCTTTTTTAGCTATATGAATCTATTTGTTGCCAGCATGCTGTTGTTGGTGCTCGCTGATAATTTGTTGTTATTGTACTTAGGCTGGGAGGGGGTGGGGATTTGCTCCTACCTACTTATTGGCTATTATTTTGAAGACCGCAACAATGGTAAGGCCGCTATCAAAGCCTTTACAGTAACCCGTGTGGGCGATGTGTTTTTGGCATTTGGCCTATTTTTATTGTTCCGTGAGTTTGGCACGTTAAATATTCACGAGATTATTACCCGTGCGCCAGAGATGTTTGCGCTTAACCATTCGACCATGGTGTTGATTACCACGATGCTGGTTGGCGGCGCTATGGGTAAATCAGCACAGATTCCGCTCCACACGTGGCTTGCCGATGCCATGGCGGGGCCAACTCCCGTATCTGCCCTAATTCACGCAGCGACGATGGTCACGGCTGGCGTTTATCTGATTGCCCGCCTGCATCCATTATTTGAGCTCACGCCTAATATCTTATTATATTGGGTGGGCGCAGTGGGCGCTTTAACCTTGCTAGTGGCGGGATTTTGTGCCCTAGCGCAAACCGATATCAAGCGCATATTGGCCTATTCGACGATGAGCCAAATTGGCTATATGTTTTTAGCTTTGGGCGTTGGCGCTTGGCAAGCGGCTATCTTTCATTTGATGATTCATGCCTTTTTCAAAGCGCTCTTATTCCTAGCCTCGGGTGCGGTGATTTTATCGGTGCATCACGAGCAAAATATCTTCAAAATGGGCGGTCTACGCCATAAGATTCCGCTGGTGTTTGCCTCGTTTGTGGTCGGCGGCAGTGCCTTAGTGGCTATTCCATTTGTGACGGCTGGTTTTTACTCTAAAGAAGCTATTCTTTGGGAGACGTATGCCACTGGTCATCAAATGCTATTTTATGCCGGCGTCTTTGGTGCCTTTTTAACCGCACTGTATACGTTTCGCTTGATTTGGTTGACCTTTTTTGGTGCTGAAAAAACCCCTGCACACAAACTGACGGGCTTGTCTTATCAAATACCGTTAGTGGTGTTGTTAGTTCTATCTACTGTAATTGGCGCTAAGCTATTCTCATTGCCGCTCGAGGGGGTATTGCCGCAAAGTGTTGGCCAGACGTTAGAGGCCGGCAAACATACGGCAGAATTCATTGCGATGGGTGCCACCTTGGCGGGGCTGATACTGGGCGGTTTGTTATATGCCGTCGATAAAGGCAGACTATTAAGTAAATTTAAAGCCACTAAGCTTGGCGGCGCCCTGTATTATTGGTGCTACCATGGCTTAGGCTTTGATGCCCTGTATGACTGGGTGTTTGTGAAACCCTTTTTATTGATTGGTAAATTACTCAAAGCAGATCCTGTGGATAAAACATGGAATATCTTGCCGGCCATTGCGATGGCTGGTAACAAGGTATTAACCATGACCCAAACCGGCTCGCTACGAGGCTATGCCACAAGCTTTGGACTGGGTATGGCAGTATTATTGATACTTGTTATGATGACGGTGGTTTAAGATGACAGAATTTCAAGATGCATGGATATTGCCAGCGCTCATTGCAACCCCGTTTATCGCGGGCACGCTGTGTTGGTTGGTTGAAAAGGTTAATAACCGTTTGCCCCGCTGGGTCGCTTTAATTGGCATGATTATCACCTTTGGCATGACGTTGATGTTGTGGCAACAAGGTGGCTTTCATGGCATGAGCCAGCAAGTACTGGCACCCACCGCACAATTGCCTTGGTTTGCCGAATTTAGGCGCCCATGGATTGATTCTTTTGGCATCAGCTTTCATTTGGCGCTTGATGGCTTATCATTATTGATGGTGTCACTAACTGCGTTGCTCGGTATTATGGCAGTGGGTTGTTCGTGGGGCGAAATTCAGCGCCGCGTTGGCTTCTTTCATCTAAATTTATTATGGAGCTTAGGCGGCGTTATTGGGGTCTTTTTGGCCATCGATTTATTCCTCTTTTTCTTCTTTTGGGAGATGATGCTGGTACCGATTTATTTCCTAATCGCTATCTGGGGTCACAATGCCATTGGTGGTAAAACCAAAGAGTACGCGGCAACCAAGTTTTTTATTTATACCCAAGCCTCAGGCTTAATCATGCTAATTGGCATCTTGATTTTAGTGATTATCAACTATGTCAATTCGGGTGTTTTAAGCTTTAACTATAACGATTTATTGGGCACAGAGCTGGGCGGCTGGGAATACCCCATCATGCTGTGTTTCTTTATTGGCTTTGCGGTCAAACTGCCCGTTATGCCGTTTCATGGCTGGTTGCCGGATGCCCATGCCCAAGCCCCAACGGCTGGCTCGGTGGATTTAGCCGGTATCTTAATTAAAACAGCGGCTTATGGCCTGATTCGGTTTGTATTGCCCCTGTTTCCGCATGCGTCACAAGAGTTTGCCCCCATTGCGATGACCTTGGGCGCTATCGGCATATTCTATGGCGCTTGGTTGGCATTTGCACAAACCGATATTAAGCGGCTATTGGCTTATACAAGTATCTCGCACATGGGCTTTGTGGTCTTGGCGATTTATGCCGGAACGCTAATTAGCTTGCAAGGGCTTATGGTACAAATGATAGCGCATGGTTTATCGTCAGCTGCCCTGTTTATTATGGCAGGCCAGCTGTACGAGCGTTTGCACACCCGTGAGCTACCCGAAATGGGCGGTTTATGGGGTCAATTGCGGTACTATCCGCCGCTATTGATGTTTTTTTGTGCCGCCTTGTTAGGCATTCCGGGCACAGGCAACTTTATTGGTGAGTTCTTGATATTATTAGGTGCCTTTGAGAAATATCCGCTATTTGTTATTGTGGCGACCTTTAGTTTGGTATGGGCAGGGCTGTATTCTTTAATCCTGATTCACCGTGCTTTGTTTGGCGAAAAAAAGCTGCCATCTATCGCTATCCCAGCACCCGCTTTACCTCGTCCGGGTGTACTTGCAGCAGCGGCTCAGACCGTAGCAGGCAATCTGAAAGCGGATAGACAACGGGATATGCCCAAACCCAACACGGTTATGGTCGCAAAGGCTGCGAGCGCCAGTTATGCTAAGCCTAGCACCAGCCTGGATGCTGGTGTTTATCATGACCTTGAGCATCATCAAAATCCTCAGCCTTTATCGTCTCAAGCGCAGGATACAGCCACAGTAACGCTAAAAGATTTAAACAAACGTGAGCTGGCATTATTAATGATTTTAGCCATAGGGCTGGTTTGGTTGGGCTTATTTCCACAAACTATTTTAGACATATCGAGTCATGCCATGCAGTGGATTAACAATGCCTATACCTACTCTGAGGTCGTCAACTTTGACACATTGTCCGTACCTGTTGCCGCAGCAGTAGGGGAGGTTCGCTAGATATGAATCATTTTATAGACACGGCTTGGCAAGTTTTGCTCCCTTTTCTGCCGATTATCATTGTGTCGCTGACATCCTTAGTGGCCATGGTATTGATTGCGGTGAAACGCTCGCATTTTATGGTAGGCACGGTTAGCGTTATTGGTCTTAATGCTGGCTTATTAGTGCTATTGGGGCAAATTTTAGGTCGGTTTGCCTTTCCAGAGGTCATCGGTAACGATGCGATGTATCGCGTCGACCCCTTTGCCCAGTTTAATATGGTGGTCATATTCGTTTCGGCGTTGGCATGTTGTACCTTAGCTTATCCTTATTTTCGCACCCTAAAAGATCAAAAAGAAGAGCTGTATCTATTAATGCTGCTATCGACCATCGGTGCGTTATTGATGGTTTGTGCCCATAATTTGGCCTCCTTTTTTATCAGCCTTGAACTGTTGTCGGTGCCGTTATATGGGATGCTTGCCTACGCCTTTATGCGTAGCCGCTCGCTTGAGGCGGGGTTAAAATATTTAGTGCTATCGGCTACGGCGTCTGCCACGTTATTAATGGGTATGGCGTTTATTTATGCCGTCACCGGTACCTTAGCGTTCACAGAAATTGCCGCCGCCTTGCCACAAGTGTATGACTCGCCCCTGTTGCTAGTCGGCACGGCAATGATGGTGTTTGCCATCGCCTTTAAACTCTCGGCTGCTCCCTTTCATACTTGGACACCCGATGTGTATCAAGGCGCACCTGCCCCTGTAGCGACTTTTTTAGCTTCAGTGAGTAAAGTGGCAATGATGGCGTTGGCCATGCGCTTTTTGATTGGGACGGCATTATTGGCGCTGCCCAGTACTTCGATGCTATTGATGGTTATCGCTACTTTATCCATCATTGTTGGTAACCTACTGGCACTGCGTCAAACCAACCTTAAACGCCTTTTGGGCTATTCGTCGATTGCCCATATGGGGTATATGTTGGTGGTGGCCGTGAGCGTCGGCCCTACGGCGTATTCTATCAGCAATATGTATATGGCCGTTTATGCGCTTACCTCTATTGGCCTATTTGGGGTCATTACCCTGATGTCTAGCACCTATCGTGATGCCGGCGATGCCGCAGAATTGGCGCATTACCGTGGTCTATTTTGGCGTCGTCCGGTATTAACCGGCGTGATGACGGTCATGCTGTTGTCACTGGCAGGCATACCGCTAACGGCTGGATTTATCACCAAGTTTTTTGCTATTGTGTCCGCCGTTCAAGGCATGCAGTGGTTTTTAGCGATTATGATTGTTTTGGGTAGCGCCATTGGTCTATTTTATTATTTGCGCGTCATGCTCACCTTATTTAAGCGCCCACGTGAAGAGGCCATGGAGTTTGATGCGTCATGGCATTGGGGCTTACAAGTTGGCGGGCTGATGGTGCTATTGGCGACGTGTGCCATTATCTACTTTGGTGTACTGCCGAATGACTTTATCGAATGGTCGACCCAAGCTAAAATGTGGTAAACCAGACTTTGATTGCGTGACAGTAATCAGCAATAACGAGTAACTTATGAGTGTCAGCCCAAAGAGCAATCAGCAAAGCACGCAACAAGCGGATGCGCCAAGCCAGGCAGCCAGCACTCAAAATCAAGACAGCAATGGGGGAAATGGCGGCAATACCAGCTATGGCGGTAATAATAACCCTAGCGACGTTGGCAGCAGTATTGGCAGCAGTATTAACAGCAGTGGGGATGCTGTCCAACGGGTTAAGGTGCTTACTGTCACAACGTGGACACCCACATTGTTTAGCTTTACAGTGAGTCGACCCGCCGCTTTTCGCTTTAGTGCGGGCCAATTTGTGCGCTTGGGAGTGAATCCGAGTCGGCTAGCTTATCATCGAAACAATAGGGACCATCAGGTCAATCAAGGCAATCAAGACTTAGCGCAGCAACCAGTGCCTGATGAAGATATCTTTCGCGCCTACTCGATTGTCTCCTCCCCGTATGACGACAGTATCGAATTTTTCTCTATTGTCATTGCCGATGGCGCCTTTACCTCGCAGTTGCAACACTTGCAACGTGGCGACGAGTTACTCCTAACCATGACCCCCTTTGGTTTTTTAACCTTGGCTCGCTATCAAGCGCCTATGCCCAAAGACTTATGGTTGTTGGCTACCGGTACCGGCGTGGCACCCTTTTTATCGATGTTGCAAGATATGCAGACGTGGGAGCGTTATGAGCACATTATTTTGGCGTACAGTGCCCGCTCGCAAAGTGAACTTGCCTATGTTGATAAAATCCATAGCTTAAGTGCTGATTTTGCCAGTCTTGTCCAGCATCCTGCCAAATTTACTTTTTTACCGATTGTTACCCGAGAATCGATGGATGGTGCTTTAAACAAACGCTTGCCCGCATTACTCACGTCAGGCGAGCTTGAGACCGCGGCCAACCAGCGCTTAACCGTGGATAGCACCCACATCATGTTGTGTGGCAATCCGCAAATGGTGGACGACACCAAAGAGACACTCAAGACATTGGGGCTGACCATGAACCGAAGCGGCGTGGGTAATATAGCGGTGGAAAACTACTGGTAGGTGTCATTAGGTATCTCTAAGCGTGGCAACGACGGCTAGTATTGGTCATTGACATATCAGCCATATAAAACATAGAGGCTGACCGTTGTTGGTTGATCGGTATAGACTGGTGTAGGCCAATGTTATTACCTGCCAACAAAGCTTATTCTTGGCTAGGGCTAGTCGCATCGCTAATAGGGTTGATAGGGCCGTCCATAAGTTCGGGCTCGTCATCTGGGGTAATAATGTCCTGATTGTTGCTGTTGCTAAATAAATCACGAATGTTGACCTTGGTTTTTAAGATAAGTTGCTCCTCTTCTACCACGCCATAGTTAACTTGTGCTTTATGCAGTGCCGTCATTATCTTTTGGTTTTTTTTAAGCCAGCGGTGGATGTCTAAATAGATAACGTTGTCTTTGGGTTTGGCAATATTGATATAGCTTAAAATAACCCCTAATGGGTCTTTGTGCAAAATTTTATGATAAAACCAGATAGCAAGGTTAATCCCCGTTCTTTTTAGTACCGATTCGCAGCGTAGTTTTAGGACATCGGTATTGGTCAGTTGAGCGAATACAAACCGTTGGACATTGCGGTCTAATTGCGCATGCACGAGTCTAAAGTTACTGGCGACTTCAACGTAAATACCAGCCGCCTCGATGGTGCAAAAGAGCCTAAACCAGCCGTCATGGAGCTCCATTCTAATCTCTAAAATCTGATCAACGTTTTCGGTCACAAACTTTTCAAGCGCTGCATTGAGTTGCTCTTGACTGACCGGCAAGGAAAATTCATCACCTATTGACTCACTAGCCTTGGTATATAGACCCCGCAGCCTATGGGTCACACTCGTCCAAACACCCCCAAAGTTAAACTTAAAGTCATCGGCATCTGCAGTGTCTTCATCGTCTTGAAAATCTTGACAATCTTGAAATCCTTCAAAATCTTGATACGTTTGATGGTCGCTATCGGGCATAGCATATTGAGTATTTGACACGTTGTTTTCTTTCCTTTCATATCAATAAATAGGGCACAGCAAAGTAGACAACCAGCAAGGTAGCACAAGCCGCTATCCGCTATCGCTCAGTGTAGTCAATTGGCATCCAGTATATAATAAGCGGTGCCGACTTAAGGCTTATTTAAGTAAACAGATGGCGTAGTGGCAAAGCAAAATCGTCTCACTACAAGCGGATAATATTTGATAAATGGGTGGGCAGAGGCTTTATAAAGTGATGCCAGTCGCCTATAATTATCAAAGCTCATAGTTTACCAAAAATCATAGTTTACCAAAGCTTATGTTCAAAGTACTGATTTTTGAGCGCATGGTGTTAAATGGGTTAAATCGCTTGCCTCACTAGGCGTAACGGGCATCACCCTAGCTAACAGCTGCTCACTATCCTTTGCTCACTATCCTTTGCCGTTTACAAGCGCCCACGAACCACTTTCATTACTAACTACCATTACTAACCACTATCATTACTAACCACTATTATTAAACAACTACCATTAGACAACCAATAATAACCAGCAAACCCTTTACTAGTAGATGCAAGATAAGGACATCGGTGAAAACCAGCCACATTAAAGATTCCCAAAGCTATCACTTCTCGGCCACTGCCCCAAAAAAAGAGCGTGGTTTGTCTGCGGCGACGATTATCGCATTAGCCCTACATGGCTTTTTAATATTTGGTATTACCTTTGGCAGTGGGTTTAATCCGGCCGATAAAGCTCAGGATGTGGCCGTCGCCCTGACCCAAAACCTACAAGAGAACGCGGAGGCGCATTTTATTGCCAATGCCTCGCAGCAAGGAGGCGGCCAATCCACGCAGCAGCTACGGTTAGAGACCACGCAAGTTAGCCCTATGAATGCCGAGAGTATGACAAAGACGCAAGATATTATCAATCAAAAAAGCAAGGTGCGCCAAAAGCAGTATCAAGAAAGCTACTTACGCACCACGCTAAGCTGGCGTGAGGTGAACAAAGCCAATGAAAACGAAGAGGTGAATAAAGAGGACGAGCTGATTGAGCAAGAAGAGCGATTGCGCAAACAAATAGCGACGCTTGAGGCACAACTGTCGCAGCGGCAACAATCTTTGGCGCAAAAGACCAAGGTTGAGACGGTCAACAGTAATTCGACCACCCATGGCAAGGCATCAGAATACTTAGAGCAATTTCGGCAACATGTTGAAGCGGTGGGTAATGCCAGTTATCCGCAGCAGGCAAGATTGCAAGGCATACAGGGCAACGTGATGCTCATGGTCATTATCGAAAATAATGGCAATATCAAGGGGATTCGTTTATTAGAATCCTCCGGCTCAAAAATACTGGACGAAGCGGCCAAACAATCAGTACGTCAGGCGGCACCCTTTGGTCCATTTAGTCAAGATATGCAGGATATTTTGGAGCTGCGCATTATCCGCACTTGGCAGTATGGCGACTCGGTGTCGGTTAATTATTAGCTTGTGTCGGGGTATGAACGCCTTAACGCTTGACAACATTGGCGTACTGGCTTAGCCGCAAAGTAGCCCTTGTGAATGGGTTATATTGGCGTATGCCTGGCTGAACCTAACCTTATAAAACCCAACCCAAACCTTATCAAAACAAAGAGCCTATAAAAAAAGGAGAGATTAAAGCATCACTCCTTTTTTTATTGGTTTAGATTTTTATGGATTTAGATATAGGATATAGGATATAGGATATATATAGAAACCGCAGCTATCATTCAACATCCAACATTCAACATTCAAAACGCTTAGAATTTATATAGCAGTCCCAAAGTGGTGCGATAGGTGGTACTGTTATCGACCATAGGGCTATCGGCTTGCTCAGAGGCTAGAAAACCCACGTTTTGACCCAAAAATACTGCCCAATCGTCATTGATATCGTAATTGGCGTTAATGTTGACATAGGGGCTAATGCTCGAGTCGGGGTTATAAGTTGCAACCCCAGTGGCCGCCGCCTCTTTGGCACTGACGCCATAATAATGGTCATTGAACTTATCATCGGCCCATTCCACACCCACGCTAGGATATACCGTCCAGTCGCCTTTTTGCCATTTGGCTAAGTAGGCAAGCTGGGCTAAAGTCCCTTTGCTATTGCCAAGTACATCAGTAGACAACTTGCCACGAAAGCCGCCGATTGCGGTGCGTTTTAAATAACTCACCCCCATCATGCCCGACCATTCACGCTCGTCCAAGCCTCGGAGTGATTCCTTAGCATCTTCTGGCTTAAAAGCGTAACCGGCAGGCTGAAAAAACGCTGCCACTTCGGTATCTTGACTGTTGGTAAGATAGGCACCAAGCTCACTACCGCGCACATAAAACTTATTGTTGTCATAAAATAAGCTTGGCAATATCGAAAAGTTGCTGTCCATCTCATACGGGCTACCACCCGCTAAAACATTCAAACCGACGCTCACCCCATATTTATTGCTGTCAATAGGGGCGCCGCCTACCAATATAGCCGACTGGGCATGGGTGATGCTACTACTCAACGCCAGCAAGGCGATGCCGGTAGTTGTAGCAAGGGCTTTGAGGTAACTTTGAGAAAATGGCATAAATGTTATCATAGTGTACTCGTTAATTTAAGAGGAAAAAGAAGGCAATAAAAAGAGGTTAGGTCGGGTTTAAAATAGGGTCTAAGCAAAGTATGGCATTAATTGTTGCTGTAAGTACAGCCATAGACCGCAAAAAAGTAGGGTAATTGCACAAAAGAGTACCCAAGGAACCAAATGCATTGCGCTAGTTTTGGTGGCAGCGGCTTGAGCATTGAGCGGCGAATCGTTCATAAAAGAGCGATTGTTTGAATAGCGTAAGCCATAAACTATTCCCAGCGCCAAAACGGCTCCTGTAAGCGCACCGCCAATATGCCCCGCATTATCAATACCGGGTACCACAAAACCATACATGAGATTAATACCCATAATCAGCAGTAAACTGCGTAAGTTTAACGCCATGCCCGCCACACTGACTTTAAACAGCGCAAACATCAGCAGTGCCCCACCAATACCCATAATGCCGCCAGATGCCCCAGCAGAAAGTCCAATACCGCCAGTTAATAACTGCCAGTAAACGCTGTCATAGACATTAAGTAAGTTGCCACCAATGGCGCTAAGCAGAAATAGCAGTAAAAACTTGACCGAGCCCATCATCCTTTCGGCAACTTGCCCTAGATAATACATCGCAAACGCATTAAACATCAGGTGCATAAGGCCAATATGTAAAAAGGCACTACTGACCAGCCGCCATGGTTGGGTGCTCATAGTCAGCGGTAGGAAGTTTGCTCCCCAATGTAGCAAAGATTGGCGATCAGGTTGGTCGATATCTACCCCCATAGCAATTTGCAGGACAAATAACCCCACAAAGCTCGCGAGTAGCAACGTGGTCATCGGCGCACGGGTATATAAATCTTGTAAGCTCATAAGCAGTTAGGGGTTGTCAGATAGTGGTGTCAAAATAAAGCCGTAGTTTAACATAGCTAAGCTAGAGCAATAGGCAAAATCGGCACCGCATAAGCTTGTTTATCAAGGTTTGTTTATCAGGGTTTGTTTATCAAGGTTTGTCTATCAAATGGATTGTATTAAGGGCGTTGTCGATTTTAGGTGCTCAAAAGTCCCTTTGCTGTAATTCTATCACCGAAAAAGGATAGTTAAATTGTCTAGTAGGCGTTAGGATAACGGGAATCAGCGGCGCAAAGTTGCGCATTAATGCTTCATTAAGATAAATGATATCGATTGTCTCATACCTAATAGGCACCACGTTACAAAATAGCCTAAGTATGTCCTCTGCATTATCACATAAGTGACAGCCTTGCGTCCCCAATAACCACCAGGTGTTGGGCAATAGTAAGGGTGCCGTTAGGTTATTTAAGTCAGACTGGCTAAGCTTAGGGCCTGCAACCTTGTCAATAGTCTGTTGCGCTACCCCCAATTCTTGACGTATCTGCTGGCGTAAATGGCCAATATAGGCTATATCCTCTTTATTCTTTTTATTCTTAAATTTATCGTCAAGGTCATCTAGATTAGGCAAATTAATAAACATATGCTGATTAGTAACCATAAGGTTTACTCCCTTAAATTGGTATAGTCAACCAACTTCAAGACGGTTGGCGGTTAATAGGCTATCTGGTTTATATTGGCTCACTCATGGCCTGTTTATGCGCCTGTTATGCTTCTATCATCATAATCCTGTAATAAAAACATCTTATAACGGACTGTTAGTGGCTGCTAGGTTAGTTTATTATTGAGGGATTTAACCGCTCATTAGGTCTACAAATCATGATGGCAATCGTCAAACTCCTAAAACGCCTATTTTGGTCAATTTTTTTATTGGCCGTCGCCTTTTATATTATGGTGGCTGCTTTATTAATGGTGTGGAAAACGCAGCCAATTAACAACAGTATGTTTATGATAACCCACCGTCTAACCGGCGGCTCCGTCACCCAAGTTTGGGTCGATTACGAGGATATTGCCAATACGGCGAAACAGGCAGCAATTGCAAGCGAAGATGGCGGCTTTGTCAACCATCATGGGTTTGATATGCAAGGTATTGAAGCCGCTATCGAAAAAAATGAGAACGCTGGCAAATTGTCCGCTGGCGGCTCGACCATTACCCAGCAATTGGCTAAAAATTTGTTTTTGACCTCGCATCGCTCGTATATTCGTAAGGGCTTAGAGGCCAGCATTACGCTCATGATAGAGCAAATGTGGGACAAAAAACGCATATTAACCGCGTATCTCAATGTGGCAGAATTTGGCGAGGGGATTTATGGTATTGAGGCCGCCGCCCAACATTATTATCATAAACCCGCCAGTAAGCTTAACCGCAACGAAGCTGCTTTGCTGATTAGTACGCTAACCAACCCCAAATATTATGAAACACATAGAAACACCAAACGGCTGCGCAACAAACAGCGCATCATCATGCGCCGAATGCAACATGTGGCATTGCCCTAAAATCTACAAAAGCGCTAAGGGTTTGGGCAAGGTTTTTAAACCGTCATATTTGCATGCTAAGATATTAGCCAATCCTTAAACCAAATTTTTATTAATATCTATTTTTTCTGATAGGTCATCGACATCGCAAACACCGTTAGCCTGTATTGAGCATTTTTAAGCGTCGCCCGTAGTTATCAATATTTATCACAATTGTCATTCACAACTGTCATTCCCAACTGTTATTTATCACTATCATGCATAATATAATAAGGATAATAAAACCCCATGACTCAAACAACCAATAAAACCAAATCAGCCAACTCGAACAAAAACTCGACGATGCAAGTGATTAACAGTGGCGAGCAGCCCCCGCAAACGGCGCAACTGACCACGATAGACTGGCAGCGCTTTAGCGAGGGTAATTATTCCGATAACTGTTATATCAATCGCGAATTGTCTTGGCTACAGTTTCATTTGCGAGTATTGGCGCAAGCGACCAATCCAGCATACCCTTTACTTGAGCGGCTGTTTTTTTTAATTATCTTTTCATCCAACCTCGATGAGTTTTTTGAGATTCGGGTAGCGGGTCTAAAGCAGCAGCTAAGCCGTGGCAATATGTCCACCAGTTTAGACGGGATGCGCCCAAGCGAGGTGTTGCAAGAAATCACTGCGGTTGTGCATACCGCCATCGACGAGCAGTATCGTATTTTAAATGAAGATATTTTACCGGCATTGGCCAAAGAGGATATCCGCTATTTAAAGCGAGATGAATTAAACTCTGAGCAAGCGGCGTGGATGAAAAGTTATTTTCTGGAACAAGTGATGCCGATATTGACCCCCATCAGCATTGACCCAGCGCATCCGTTTCCTCGCCTCGTCAATAAAAGCCTCAATTTTATGGTCAGTTTGGACGGCAAAGACGCCTTTGGCCGTGATATTCGTCTGGCGGTGGTGCCCGCTCCGCGCAGTTTGCCACGGGTGATACGTCTGCCCAATGAGTTAACTGGCGGCAAAGAGCATCATATTATGCTATCGGCGGTAATTCATGAGCATGTGGACAAATTGTTTCCTGGCGTTAAAGTAACCGGTTGTCATCAATTTAGATTGACCCGCAATGCGGATCTTGAGCTGTCGGACGATGTTGAAGACATTGCCAAAGCGTTAGAGGGCGAGCTAGACAATCGCCGTTTTGGGGAGGAGGTGCGCCTAGAGGTTACCACAAATTGCCCGGAGGATATCTGCAATTACCTGTTAGAGGAATTTGAGTTAACCGAAAATCAGCTATATCGGGTAGATGGCCCTGTTAACTTAACCCGCTTACTGTTTGATTTTGACATCCCTAAACTGCGCTTCACCCCTTTTTCGCACGCTATTCCCAAAGCCTTTAGGCGCGAATCAATAGAAAAAGGCGAAAGTATGTTTACCGCCATTCGCCGCGGTGACGTGCTGTTGCACCATCCCTTTGAATCGTTTAACCCCGTTGTTAACTTGATATGGCAAGCGGCGATTGACCCCAAAGTATTGGCCATTAAGCAAACCTTATACCGCTCTGGTAAAAAATCTGAAATCGTGCAGGCCTTAGCCGCCGCCGCCCGTAATGGCAAAGAAGTTACCGCCATTATTGAGCTGCGTGCCCGTTTTGACGAAGCCTCGAACATTGAAGTCGCCAACGTGTTGCAAGAGGCAGGGGCAGTAGTGGTGTATGGCATTGTGGGCTATAAAACCCATGCCAAATTAATGCTGATTGTGCGCCGTGAAAACAATAAAATTTGTCGCTACGTGCACCTAGGTACCGGCAACTACCACGAGGGCAATGCCAAGGCCTATACCGATTATGGTCTGTTTACCGCCGACCCTGATATGTCAGAAGATGTGCATAAAATATTTCAAGAGCTTACAGGCATGGGCAAGCCGGCTAAGGTCAATAAATTGCTGCATGCACCGTTTACCATGCAAGAGCAGCTATTGCATTTTATTGAAGCAGAAACCGAGCACGCTAAGGCGGGTAAAAAAGCGCACATCATTGTCAAATGTAATGCCTTAACCGAGCGGCGCCTCATTGATAGCCTCTATGATGCCTCGCAAGCGGGGGTCAAAATTGAACTCATTTTACGTTCTATGTGCTGTTTGCGCCCGCAAGTAAAAGGCTTGTCCGAAAATATCACTGTGCGCTCTATCATCGGGCGCTTTTTAGAACATACTCGGGTGTATTATTTTTATAACAATGGTGATGAACGCCTCTATTGTGGCAGTGCCGATTGGATGAGCCGCAACTTGCTGCATCGGGTTGAGGTGGCGTTTCCGGTTGAGGATAAAAAGCTATTTAAGCGTGTGTTTGACGATGGGCTGATTAGCTACCTAAAAGACAACGTTCAAGCATGGACTTTAGCAGGTAACGGCGCTTGGCAGCGGGTCAAACCTGCTGAGGGCGAAGCGCCATTTATCGCCCAAAACTATCTGTTAGAAAAGATGAATGGGATTAGCGATTAAGGCTAGCAGGTTAGGCGCTTAGTTTTTTAGGCGACCTCACTGTCAAAGGTTGCTGTAAAAAACTGCACTGGCACCCTGAAAAAAGCAACTTGTAACAAAGTTGCTTTTTTTACAACAAATTTAAACACAATACAACGTCAGCGCTATAGTGACAGATGGCTGGATGGCTATAAGATAGGCATTCAGTTTATAGTTTATAAGGAAAATAATATTATGAGTAATGCGACACAGACTGCTGATGTAACAACTAAGATAATAACCAATCCAATGACCAATGCAGCAACCAATACAACAACAGACGTAATAAGCGAGGCAAGCAGTGCCAATGTTGCCAGTTCTAACGCCAATCCCAGTTCTAATGCCAATGTGAATGTAGATGCAGATGCGCATGATTCAGAAGTGAAGCAAGCTATTGACAACCTAAAACCTAGTGTTATGCAGAAAAATTTAGACGAAAATAGCGCATCTGTGCAGCCAAAAGACTTAAGTGAGGACGAGAAGACCCCATTTATTGATGATGATCTGCGTACGGATAAATAAGGCGTAAGGAAATAACAGAATCATCAGCAACCTAGAATATAAACCTAGCTGCTCAATCAATTATTTAGGAGATATGACATGTCTATTAATCAAGAAATTGTTGTTAAAGACCCCAATGCGGCGATTGAAGCGCACAAGCTAACGATGGAAGAGACTAATACCTTAGAAATACAAGATGATAACCAACTGCCAGCGATTGATAAAAGCGGTAATATGACGCATGGGGCGGGAGAAGCAAAGATTGACGAGCAAGAAATAGGCGATTATGAAGGTCGTAAAAATCAGCCCAATATTAGTGGCATACAGCAAGCGTCGCAAGAAACCGATGAAGTGTATGCAGACCCGCGTGATACCGCTGGTTTACCGCCTGCTGGCAAAAATGTGGGTGAGCTGACTATCGACACTTTAGGCCGAGATTAACACCGAGTCAACACCCAGCAGAGATTCAATGTAATAAAGACCGTATAAAGACTGAAAAGCCCGCTTGTCATTGCTTATGGGCAACTGGCAAGTGTGTTTTGTAAGCAATAATGAGTTAATTAGAAAGCAGTAATAAACTTTTTTATTTGTATAACGCAATGAGGTATCACCATGACTGATAAAGATCCGTATTTGTCAAAAACGTCGATTGCTCAGCCGCAAGGGGATGCGATGCTCGGCAGAACGACAACGAATATAACCGATTCGCTAGAAGATGCTACCCATACCCATAACGGTGCCGAAACGTTAAAAAGTGAGTATTTCGAAACGGAGCATGTCAACCCCGGTGATAATCCGGCACGCCAGCCGGATTTTCGTGACCAACCCGGGCAATGGTTTGATGATAATATTAACGAAAACAACCCTGAAGTGATGGCGGTTTTGAATGATAGGCCAAAAAGTGACGAGATTAATGAGCAAAATCGTTATGCCTCTCTCGACAATGCGCAAAAAAGAGCATTGCCAGCCCAAGACCAACACTCTTCCTGATTGCTAATGTGGCTTATGTTATCAATGTATTAAGCAGCAAGTTCTCAAGCCTTTAGGTTTTTAATTCTTTAAGCCTGTAGGTCGTCATGCGGTATGGCTGGTACAATGACAGGAAAATTGATAGTAATAGCGACAGTGTCGGATTCCGTGAGTATGGTTACTCAGGTGTACCGCTATGAAAGCGTAGCTCAGCATCGGGGCTATTGATTAAATCAGCCTCTATTTGTCTAAAAAACGCCACCCGTTTCGCCACATTTAAACTATCGGCATCGGTTGGCGTTTTGCTGACAGTGCTACTAAAGCTATCAACGCTGCTACCAGCAGCATTCACAGTATCACCATCCAAAATATCACCACCATGAGTCGTGTTATGCGGTTCTAGCGATTTTGCCAGCATTAAATAATCTTCATAGTGGCGGCTTTCGGATTTTAGCAGGTAGCGATAGTACTTGGCCAGTTTGGCGTCTTTGGTGTCGATAACTTCGCTTAATGCCGCAAAGCGCTCGCAAGAGCGGGCCTCGATAAAAGCGCCAATAATCAAAATATCCATCATCGCTGCGGGCTCAAAAGTGCGTTTATGCTTTAGCATACCTTTGGCGTAACGGCCAGCGGGTAGATGTTGCCAAGCTTGACCACGCTCTCGCATTAATGCTAAAACCTGTTCGTAATGCAGCATCTCTTCACGGATGAGCTGGGCTAATTTGACTTGTAAGTCGCTATGGAACTCATAGCGAAAGATAAGATTCATCGCTGTGCCTGCCGCCTTTTTTTCGCAATTGGCATGGTCTTGTAAAAGAGTGGGCAAGTCCTGCTTGGCAGCCTCTAACCAAGCAGCCGAGGTGGGCGTCCCTAAAAATTCATGGATATGTGAGATGTCCGTTTTTAAATCTTTAATGTCTGTTAAATCCCTATGTTGCGGCTTGTCCGTTGCGGATGGTTTAGCGGATGGCTTAGAGGTTTGAATAGCTGCTTGGTTAAGCTGGGCAGAATTAGGAATGGCGGAAGGTTTGGGTAGCTTGTTTGTAGGCGTCATAGGGTTCATAGGGGTCATCATATAGTTACGCTTAATAATATAGAGATAAGATGGGTGGCTTGTTGGCGCTTAATAATTCCAAGGATAAAGGTCATGCAGACAAACCCTAGCATCAAGTTGCTAAAGTACCAGCATTTTTTTATGAAATGGCCGTTTCTTGTTTATTTATCTCTTTGATAGTAGTATGACAACGATGCCTAAACCAGTACGATATAGCATAGCGGCATAGGGGAATATCTAACCACTATGTTATAAAATATTAGGTTATAAAATATTAGGCTTAATTTAGATCGCAGTTACTCAGCAATTTCCAAAATAGGACAATAATGTATGACAACTTTAACGCCTAATCGGGTGCAAAAAGGCATCCTTGCCATTGATAGCACCTTGTATCATTTTATCGAAAATGAGGTTTTGCCTCGGGTTGGGGTAAGCTCTGAGACGTATTGGACAGGGTTTGCAGACATTGTCAAACAATTTACCCCCATCAATAAACAACTGCTGGCCAAGCGTGACGAGATTCAACAACAAATCAACCAATGGCATTTGGATAACCCCACGATTAATGGTGCGGTAGATTACGCCAAGTATAAGCAATTTTTAAAAGATATTGGCTATTTATTGCCAGAGGGCGATGACTTTAGCGTATCAACCGACAATGTCGATGCCGAAATCGCCTCTATTCCCGGCCCGCAGTTGGTGGTACCGGTGCGTAATGCCCGTTATGCCCTCAATGCGACCAATGCCCGCTGGGGAAGTTTCTACGACGCCCTTTATGGCACCGATATGATTGACAGCGCCGATGGCAAAGATAAAGGCAGCAGCTATAACCCCAAGCGTGGCGATGCGGTAGTGGCGTATGCCAAAGGCTTTTTAGATGAACATTTTGCGCTTGAGCAAGGCAATTATAGCGATGTGACCGGATTTAGCGTGGTTAATGGCAAGTTACAAGTTGCCCAAGGCGACGCTGCAACCAGCTTAAAAGACGGCAGTAAGTTTGTAGGCTATAAAGGCGAGGCGAGTAGCCCGACGGCCATTTTATTAAAAAATAATAACCTACATGCCGAAATCCAAATTGACGCCAGCACCCCAGTGGGCAAAACTGACCCGGCGCATATTACCGATGTGTTGTTAGAGTCGGCCATTACCGCCATTCAAGATTGTGAAGACTCGGTTGCCGCAGTGGATGCCGAAGAGAAAGTTGAGGCGTATCGCAATTGGTTTGGCCTTATGAATGGCGATTTAACCGAAACCTTTAGCAAAGGCGGTAAAACCTTAACCCGTAAGCTCAATCCAGATCGCGAATACACCACGCCAACAGGGGAGACTTTGGTCTTGCCCGGGCGCTCGTTATTATTGATTCGTAACGTCGGTCATTTGATGCAAAACCCAGCCGTATTGGTCGATTTAGGTGATGGGCCAGAGGAAATATTTGAGGGCATGATGGATGCGCTTGTCACCCCGTTATTGACCATCAATGACATCAAAGGCAATAACGAGCTATCCAACTCACGCACCGGCTCGATGTATATTGTAAAACCAAAAATGCATGGCCCAGAAGAGGTGAAGTTTGCCAATGATATGTTTGCGGCAGTCGAAGACGCCTTAAGCTTGCCGCGCAACTGCCTAAAAATGGGCATTATGGACGAAGAGCGGCGCACCACGGTGAACCTAAAAGAGTGTATTCGCCAAGCCAAAGAGCGGGTTATCTTTATTAACACCGGCTTTTTAGACCGTACTGGTGATGAGATGCACACCAGCATGAACGCTGGCCCCTTTGTGCGTAAAGGCGAGATGAAGTCGCAAGCGTGGCAGCCGGCCTATGAGCAGTGGAACGTTGATATTGGTATCGAGACGGGGCTGATTGGGCGTGCCCAAATTGGCAAAGGTATGTGGGCAAAACCTGATGAGATGAAAGAGATGGTTGCCACTAAAGCCGAGCATCCCAAAGCGGGCGCTACTACCGCATGGGTGCCCTCACCAACGGGCGCCACCTTGCACAGCATCCACTATCATCAAGTGAATGTCAAAGAGGTGCAAGAGAGCTTTAAAACGCGCGAGCGTGCAAGCCTTGATGATATTTTAACCATTCCGCTAGCCAAAGATATCGAATGGAGCGACGACGAAAAACGCCAAGAGCTTGACAACAATGCCCAAGGTATTTTGGGTTACGTGGTGCGCTGGGTGGATCAAGGTGTGGGTTGCTCAAAAGTGCCGGATATCAATAATGTGGGGCTTATGGAAGATAGAGCCACCTTGCGCATCTCGAGCCAGCATATTGCCAATTGGTTGCATCATGGTATTGTCAGCGAAGCAGAGGTGCTTGAGGCATTAAAACGGATGGCAAAAGTGGTGGATGAGCAAAACCAAGGTGACCCAAGCTATTATCCTATGGCAGCCGATTTTGAGCATTCGATAGCGTTTCAAGCGGCTTGCGATTTGGTGTTTAAAGGACGCGAGCAGCCCAGTGGTTATACCGAGCCCTTATTGCATCAAGCGCGCTTAAAGCTTAAAAGTAACGTATAACTTATATTGTTGCGAGCGTCATAGGACGACTAAAGAGTCTATTTTTTGAGCGGTTTGAGGTGATAGTAAGCTTATAAGCTGTGTCATCTGCGCTATTGCTGGCTACAAAATACGATGAGCGCTTGTTAAAATCACGCCATTAACCCATGCTAAATTATTGGTTTAGCAGGGGTTTTTTTGTGCAATACTCTTTTTAAGGTGTTATTTTGGTAAACGACTGAATAAATTGATTAGAAAGATGTTGCAAATTATTTCAAAGTTGTTATGATTGTATGCGATGTATAGGTTTGGTAATTCATGTGGCGTCTATTTAAAGTTTAATAGGGTTAAATGGCGAAAATTGTGTGTAAAGATTGTCTATTTAATAAATCTGTCACATTATGTTGCCATACTTATACTAAATCCGGTCTGCGGCTTACATCCTGCTGTTTGTCTAGGCATACAGCTAAGTTGCAGATTACCTAAATTGGGCGTTAGCTTTAAGAGCAGCCCGTAACTAAAATTGTAAAGTGGAGAACCACCCATGAAAAAACTACTTTTAGCATCAGCCATCGCTGCTCTATCTGTATCTGCTGCTAACGCCGCACCTACTGTCTATGGTAAAGCATTTTTGACTATGGATTATCAAAGTGTTGATACCGATACAACTCTAACTGGCAAACCAACAACGACTAGCACTGAAGACCGTGCTAAATTAAACTCGATTGGCTCGCGTATCGGTCTTAAAGGCTCTGAGCCGTTAATGGCAGGTACCGATGTGGTTTATAAACTTGAGTATCAGATTGATGTTGATGGAGAAGTTAGTGCTGTTAAAGCTAAACCACAATTTCGTTCACGTGATACTTACTTGGGTTTAAGCAATAAGCAGTATGGTACCGTGCTTGTTGGTCGTATGAAGGCTATTGATGGCCAAGTTGATTTTGCTAACGTCGCTCAAGGTGGTGTGTTAGGTGGTGATAATGTGTTAGCCACTTGGGATGCGCCACGTGCTAACAATGCCCTTGCTTATATGTCTCCAGACTATAATGGCATGCAAGTGATGGCGATGTATGTGTTGGATGAAAATGATACTGTTCAAGATTCTTTAAATCGTGATGCTTTTGGCTTGGCGGCTAAATATGCCATGGGCCAAATGAACGTGGGTGCCTCATACATTTATGCGGGTGATGCTAAAGGTAAGTTTGCACGTATCAGTGGTGACTATGCGGTAAATGATGCCATCACGTTGGGCGCATTGTATCAAAATGGCGATTATAACTCAGATGATAACGAAAGTGCATTTACCATCAGTGGCAAAATGAAAACTGCGACACCTTGGACGCCCTATGCGCAGTATGACATGGTATCTAATGCTGAAGGTGCTTCAGATGCTGACAAAATGCGTGCTGTAGTGGGTAGCACTTATAACTTTAATAAAGCCACCATTGGTCATGTCTATGGTGCTTATATCAAGAACGATTCTAAAACCGCAGCTAAAGAAGTTGAAAAAAGTGGTTATGGCGTTGGCGCTGGTATCGAATACAAATTCTAATTGAAGTTAAATTAGGCTGTAGATTTAAGCACACAAAGACTCATCCCCTCGGGGGTGGGTTTTTTTTTGGGTGCAAAGAATGCTCAACTCATAAATACTGCCAAAGACAGGCTTAATCCACATCCAGCCTGAATCCAGGCCTGAGTTCCCGCTAACCCAGTCAAAAGTCAACCCTATATCTTTAGCCGCAAATCAAGTAAAATCCGTATTTACGTATTGCCACTTGCCCATTGAAGATAAAACACTATGACGAAATTTATATTTGTAACCGGTGGGGTGGTCTCCTCACTTGGAAAAGGCATTACGGCGGCCTCGCTTGCTGCGGTATTGGAGGCACGGGGCATTAAAGTCACCATGACCAAAATGGACCCTTATATCAATGTCGACCCCGGCACCATGAGCCCATTTCAGCATGGCGAAGTGTTTGTCACCGATGATGGCGCCGAAACCGATTTGGACTTGGGCTATTATGAGCGTTTTTTACGCCACTCAAAAATGAGCAAGACCAACAACTTTACCAGCGGCCGCATTTATCAAACCGTGCTCAATAAAGAGCGGCGTGGCGACTATCTTGGCGGTACGGTGCAGGTGATTCCGCATATCACCGACGAAATCAAACATCGCATTCATGCCAGTGGTGAAGGCTACGACATTGCGATTATCGAAATTGGCGGCACGGTAGGCGATATCGAATCGCTACCGTTTATGGAAGCGGTGCGCCAAATGCAAGTGGAGCTAGGGCGTAACAAAGCCATGCTGATGCATCTTACCCTAGTGCCGTATATTGCCAGTGCGGGCGAAACCAAAACCAAACCGACCCAGCACTCGGTCAAAGAGCTGCGCTCGATTGGGTTGCAGCCCGATGTGTTGATTTGCCGCTCCGACCACACCATTAGCGAAGACAACCGGCGCAAAATTGCCTTGTTTACCAATGTGGAGGAGCGGGCGGTGATTATGTGTGAGGATGCCGATACGATTTATCAAATACCACGTAAATTGTATGAGCAAAATTTGGACGACCTCATTTGTGAGCGTTTTGGTATCAAAGCCCCAGAGGCCGATTTATCCGATTGGGATGCGGTGGTCGATGGCTTGTTAAGTGCGCAAGGGGCAGTGAATATTGCGATGGTGGGTAAATATGTGGAGCTACCCGATGCTTATAAATCCATTAATGAGGCTTTATTACATGCGGGTATTACTCATAAAACACAGGTCAATATCGACTATGTGGACGCCGAACAGTTAGAAAATGATGACAGTTTATTGCAAGTGATTAAAAAAGCAGATGGTATTTTAGTACCGGGCGGCTTTGGCGAACGGGGTAAAGTGGGTAAAATGCGCGCCATCACCTATGCTCGCGAAAACAACGTGCCTTATTTGGGTATTTGTTTGGGGATGCAGCTTGCGGTTATCGAATATGCGCAAAATGTAGTGGGTTTAGAGGCCGATTCTACCGAGTTTAATCGCAAAATCAGCGAGCCTATTATCGGGCTGATTACCGAGTGGATGGATGAGCGAGGTGAGCTACAAACCCGTAGTGATGCCTCGGACTTGGGTGGTACCATGCGCCTTGGTAGTCAAAAGGCAGATTTGATAGAGGGCACTAAACTGCAGCAAATATATGGCAGCAAAGTGATTGCCGAGCGTCATCGCCACCGCTATGAGGTCAATAGCCGCTATATTGAGCGTTTAGAGCTAGCAGGTATGACCATTTCGGGATATTCCGCTAAACAGCATTTGGTCGAGTCGATTGAGCTTAATGACCACCCTTGGTTTGTAGCCGTGCAGTTTCATCCCGAGTTTACCAGCTCACCGCGTGACGGCCATCCGCTATTTGCCAGCTTTGTGCAAGCGGCGATAGAAAACAGTTAAGCAGCGTTAACGCCCAAAGCCATTGCCAGCATTAAAAGTAATGATTGACGATTGACCTTATTTACCTAAATTTAGCCAAAAAGAGAGCCTTATGCCAAACAATAGTGGCGAAGAAAAGAAAATTTTGACCGCCCAATCTCATCTACAACTAAATGATATGGTCATTGGTAACGATAAACCTTTTGTGTTGTTTGGCGGTATGAACATTTTGGAGTCTAAAGACTTAGCGTTTGATATTGCCGAGCGTTATATAGATATTTGCCAGCGTCTGGATATTCCCTATGTGTTTAAAGCGAGCTTTGATAAGGCGAATCGCTCTAGTTTACACTCGTATCGAGGTCCGGGTTTAACGCAGGGGCTAGATTGGCTCGGGCAGATTAAAGAAAAATATAACGTGCCGATTATTACCGATGTGCATGAGCCGTATCAAGCAAAGCCAGCCGCCGAGGTTGCCGATATCATTCAACTGCCTGCTTTTTTGAGTCGCCAAACCGATTTGGTGCAAGCCATGGCAAAGACAGGGGCAATTATCAACATTAAAAAAGCCCAGTTTTTAGCGCCGCATGAGATGCGCCATATTATCAATAAATGCTTAGAGGCTGGTAATGATAAGGTGATTTTGTGCGAACGAGGTGCTGCCTTTGGTTACAATAATCTAGTGGTAGATATGCTAGGGTTTGATACGATGAAAAAGATGGAGGTACCCGTTATCTTTGATGTCACCCACAGTTTACAACAACCGGGTGGCCGCAGCGACAGTGCAGGTGGCCGGCGTGAACAAATCACCACCTTGGCGCGTGCGGGTATGGCAACAGGCTTGGCAGGGTTATTTTTAGAGGCGCATCCGGAGCCCGAGCACGCCAAATGCGATGGCCCTTGTGCGCTGCGGATGAGCCAATTGGAACCTTTTTTAAGCCAGTTAAAGCAACTTGATGATTTGGTGAAAGGGTTTGCCGAGCTCGATACTCATTGACATCATAAGACCCGACTCTCAATTCCTAACGTAGGCTGTGGCTTTAGCCCAGCATTTTTAATAAAAGTACACGTTTTGCTGGGCTAAAAGCACCAGCCTACAATGAGTTTTAATACGTTGAGAGTCGGGTATCATAAGTTACATTGATAACGTGCTTAATGACTTAAGAATTAATAGGAATTTTACGTTATGGCAACCCAAACCGTGCAAGTGAGCATTGCCAATATCGACAATGCAGAAGGTCTTGACAGTGTGATGACCGCGTTAAAAAATATCCATGGGGTTACGGCTATCGAGTTACATCCCGAAAAGGACACGGCATTGGTACGTTATGACGATACCGAAACCTCGATTCATGCGTTTACGGCGGCCATTAGTATGGTGGATTATGTGACCCAGCCGTTTCCGATTGATGCGCCGCAAAATCCAAAGTACGACACATAGACAGTACGAGTTATTGGCACATCGGGTAGCTGTTTGCAAAGCCTTTTTATAAAGACTGTCTATAAAGATTGTTTATAAAGACAGTTTATAAAGACAGTTTATAAAGACTGTTTGTAAATCCAGCTTGTGAAGACGATAAATAAATAGAGTGCATGAAAAATATTTAAGTGAACTTAATCAATCGGAGAATATCATGACGTTAGAAACCCGTATTATCAATATCCAAGGGATGACCTGCGGCGGCTGCGTCAAGGGCGTGCACAATGCGGTGAGCGACTTAGCCGGCGTGCAAACGGTTTCGGTAGATCTTGAAAACAACCTAGCCACGGTGACTTTTGATGCTGATACGGTTGCAGTCACTAAAATTGCCGAAGCCATTGATGATGCAGGGTTTGAGGCCAGCGTTGCCAATAGCTAACTCATTGCATCTGTCAGCTTACTTGTTATTGCCCTAAACCAGCTGTTATGCTGGTTTTTGTTATTTAAATCTTGTTGATACTTTGTGCTTTTTTTATGTCAGACCCTATAACTATCGGTAATTTTATGCCCGCAAATCATCCGCTTGACCAAACCCATCCAACCAGTCCACCGCCGCCAAAACAAGCGCTTGCCAATAATACACCAAAGGCTGATGTCAATATGAGTGACAGTGCTCGTGCCACTAACCATACAAATCACTATGCCAAAGCGCAGTTTCAGGTCGATGGGATGTCGTGTCAAGCCTGTGCCACCCGTATCGAAAAAGTGCTACATAAAAAACCCGGGGTAGCAGCGGCCAGTGTCAGCTTTGCTGGCGAGACGGTGAATGTGCAGTATGATGATAGGCAAACTAACGTCGAACAACTTACCGACTGGATTAATAAAACTGGCTTTGTGGCGCGTCCCTTGGTGGATAATGCAGTGCCGATGTTGCAAGCGCAAAGCAAGGATTGGCGGCTGATATTGATTTGGCTGTGTTTAGCGCCGTTTTTGGTCGGTATGGTCGGTATGTTGGTGGGGCAAGGCATGCACTGGATGCCGCCGCTGTGGCTACAGTTTGTGTTAGCGACTGTGGTGCAATTTGGCTTGGCGACGCCTTTTTATCACAGTGCTTGGGCGTCTATTAAAGGACGCCTTGCTAACATGGATGTGCTGGTGGTATTGGGGACGCTCACCATTTGGGTGTATTCAACCTTTGTATGGCTGCAAAGTTTGGGGATAAGTATGTTGCATCCTGCCAGTGTTGTGGCGGATATAGCGGCTTTAAATGCGACGGACTTGATGACCCAACAGGGCGGGCATGTGCCTGTCTATTTTGAAGCCGCAGTGATGGTGATTGCCTTTGTACGCTTGGGTAAATATCTTGAGCACCGTACCAAAAGGCACAGTCTCAATAGTATCAATTTGTTGTTGGAGCTTACCCCAACCCAAGTGGAGCGTGTCAGCAACGTCAGCTTTCAGCATCAGCCTAGCGACACTAAACCTGATGCAACGATGGCGGCGGCGGCCAAAGCGACAAATCCCGAGGTATTGGATGCAACCGTCGAAACCGTGGCATTATCCGAGGTGGCAGTAGGCGATATTTTGCGTGCCAAACAAGGGGCGCGGATTGCGACAGATGGTATTGTGGTATCTGGGGCAGCATGGTTGGATGAAAGCCATCTCACCGGTGAGTCGGTACCGCTGGATAAGCAGGTGGGCGACAAGGTGCTGGCGGGTGCAATGATTGATAACGGCAGTGTCAACTATCGGGTGACGGCCATAGGCGGCGATACCCAGTTAAGCGATATGGTCAAGGCCTTAAGTGAAGCCCAAGGCAGCAAAGCGGATTTAGCCCGTTTGGCCGATAAAGTAGCGGCCGTTTTTGTACCAGTGGTGGTGGTCATAGCATTGCTAACTTTTGCGCTAACTTGGTGGATAACCGGGGCGCAAGACAAAGCCGTATTGCATGCGGTATCGGTACTGGTAATTGCTTGCCCTTGCGCCTTAGGCTTGGCGACGCCTGCGGCCATTATGGCGGGCATGGGCGTGGCAGCACGGCACGGAGTTTGGTTTAAAGATGCGCAAAGTTTAGAGGCGGCAGGCAGCGTAGACACGGTGGTGTTTGATAAAACAGGCACGCTCACCAAGGGGCGGCCGCAGCTGGTGGCGAGCATGATGGTGGACAACAGCGTCAATAGTGCTGATGTGTTGCAATTAGCTGCCAGCGTGGAGGCGCATGCCAGTCATCCCCTCGCCACAGCGGTGGTTACTGCTGCTACTGCCAAAAATTTGCCACTGTTATCCGCCACAGATATTAATGTTATATCGGGGCGTGGGGTTGAGGCAATGGTGACAGGCTATGGTTTGGTGCAAGTGGGTACGCCAGAGTTTGTGGGGCTTAAATTGCCCAAAAATCTACCCAAAGTCTGGAACGTTGCTAGTAGTGTAGCGGTGGGTATTGATGGGGTGCCACTCGGTATGTTTGCGCTGGCCGACGAGCTCAAAGACGAGAGCGGCATGGTGGTCAAGACTTTAAAGGCGGATGGGCTGGACGTGGTGCTATTGAGCGGCGATAAGGCGTCTGTGGTGGCGCAAGTGGCCGATACGCTACAGTTAGCCACGGCAACAGGACAGATGAGCCCTCGTGATAAAGCGCAGTGGATTGAGGCGCATCAAGCTACTGGTCATAAGGTGGCAATGGTGGGCGATGGGGTCAATGATGCGCCAGCTATGGCGACGGCTTATGCCAGTTTCTCGATGCTACACGGCACCGAGATTGCCAAGCATAGTGCCTCCGCTCGACTAATGGGGGAGTCGTTGTTGCAAGTGCATTCAGGCATCGACATCGCCAAAGCGACACTACGTAATATTAAACAGAATTTATTTTTCGCTTTTATTTATAACTGTTTAGGTATTCCATTGGCGGCATTTGGTTTTTTAAGCCCGATGCTGGCAGCAGCGGCAATGGCGTTAAGCTCGATATCGGTATTGATGAATGCGCTACGGTTGACCCGTTATAAGGGTTAAGGTGGATGCTTTTGTGCAGATGGTTGCTTCGAAGGCTTAGGGTGGGTTAGCGTAGGCAAAATCAAAATCATGCAGCCAGGACGTAGGGTGCGTCCCACGCACCATATCTATGAGCTAAATTATATTTAAACACATTATTAAATGAGTTTGAAGTTTACGTTTTTAATTTTGTTATTCAATCGGTGCATGGAATGCACTCTACAACTACAATCTAGGTGAACTCTAAACTTTAAAGCAACCGTCGCCTCGAAGGTGCTGTTTAGCCCCGATTGTAGCGGATATACTTAGCACAGCACGGCGTTGCAGGCACTTGGCAAGGGGCGTTATCGAGGCAACAGGAACGACACTTGCCATTAGTGCCTGCCGCCGTGCAAGCTAAGATAGTAGCGCAAAGCGGGATTAGCTGCTAATGTTTAATTTGAGAGTACTTGTTGAGAGTGCTTAAGGTTAGCGTATGTAAAACGGGATGCATACACTGTCAAAGCTCAACCGACGAGCGATTAATTACTGGCTATATCATTTCGCCAAACCCTGCATTTTACATTTTATGCTATTATTGTGCACCAGTATCCTAGCTGTGTGGCAGTAACCACAAAAATAGCCGTTTACCCTTTTATTTTATTACTTATTCCTTGTTATTTGACTCCCAACTTTCGCTATAAGAGGCAACCCAACGCATGTACGCAGAAGATACCAACAACGCAACTGAAATTAAAGACATCCGTGCCCGTGAAATTTTAGACTCACGTGGCAATCCGACGATTGAGGCCGATGTTACTTTGGCAGATGGGTCGATGGGGCGTGCCGCTGCGCCAAGCGGGGCGTCTACAGGCTCGCGCGAGGCCTTGGAGCTGCGCGACGGCGATACAGCACGCTATATGGGCAAAGGCGTTAAAAAAGCGGTCGCTAATGTGAACAGCCAGATTCGCTCGGCCTTAATAGATAGCGATAGTACCAATCAGCAAGCGATTGATGATAAGTTAATTGCCCTTGATGGCACCGAGAACAAAGACCATTTGGGCGCTAATGCGATGTTGGCAGTGTCGCTGGCGACGGCAAAGGCGGCGGCGATTTCGCAAGACTTGCCACTGCATCAATACATTGCTAATTTGCGGGGGCAAACCTCGCTCACGATGCCAGTGCCGATGATGAATATTATTAATGGCGGCGAGCATGCGGATAATAACGTTGATATTCAAGAGTTTATGATTGAGCCGACGGGTTTTAATAGTTTTTCGGAAGCGTTGCAAGCTGGGGTCGAGATTTTTCATAGTTTAAAGTCGGTATTAAAAGCGCAGGGGCATAACACCGCCGTGGGTGACGAGGGCGGCTTTGCGCCTAACCTGCGTAGCAACGAAGAGGCTATCACGGTGATTATGCAAGCGATTGAGCAAACGGGGTATAAAGCGGGTAAGGATATTCATTTAGCCCTGGATTGTGCAGCGACTGAGTTTTATAAGAATGGACAGTATGTGTTGGCAGGCGAGGGTAATAAGGCGTTTGATAGCCAAGGATTTTCGGACTATTTGGTAAAATTGACCGAGCAATACCCTATCATCTCGATAGAAGATGGTTTGGATGAGTCCGACTGGGAAGGGTGGGCGTATTTAACCCGTCAGCTTGGCAATAAAGTACAGTTGGTGGGCGATGATTTGTTTGTGACCAATCCCGCTATTTTACAAGAGGGCATTGATAAGCATATCGCTAATGCTATCTTGATTAAGTTTAACCAAATTGGTACCTTATCTGAAACGTTAGATGCGATTTATTTGGCCAAGAAAAATGGCTATGCCACCGTTATCTCGCACCGCTCGGGCGAAACCGAAGATAGTACCATTGCCGATTTGGCAGTGGGCACGGCGGCGGGGCAGATTAAGACCGGCTCGCTATGTCGCTCGGATCGGGTGGCAAAATACAATCAGTTGCTGCGCATTGAGCAGCAAGTGGATGCTAGCTACCGTGGCCGTCAAGAGTTTATTGGGCTACGTGGCTAGGGCTAGGTTGTTGGCTATTTGAGCTTGGTTGTGTTTAGCGGTGCTTTGTTACTGGCAATAGCGGTATCAGGGCAGGTATTATTGAAAAGGTCTGCGCATAATTTATGAAATATTTTAGCCAATTTATGCTGTTTTTGATTGCGGTGTCGGTGCTATTTAGTCTGCAATATCAATATTGGCAGGGCGATAATGGGCGGGCCGGCATGGCCCTCTTGCAGACAGAAATTGATGCCCAGCAAGCGGCAAACAACCAGCAGCTCACGGAAAACAAGATTTTGCGTGCCGATGTGCATGACCTAAAAACCGCTCTAGAGGCGGTCGAGGAGCATGCACGTCTGGATTTAGGCTTGATTAAACCCCATGAAACCTTTGTGCAGCTATCGACAGCGCCCATTACGCACAGCGTACAACAAGCAGCGCCAAGCAATCCTGATGATGTGGTCGAAGAAGTACCGGATCCGCTTTAATAGATTTTGGTCAATGGGCCTTTATAGTGCTTAGCAAATAGACCGCCCTTAACGAATAGACTACACTAAATAAAACGTTGCAAAAAAACGCCTATGACCCAAACGTTAAAAAACAAACCTGCTATTCATGCGTTAATTGTGGCCGCGGGTAAAGGCAGCCGTTTTGGTGCCAGCTTGCCTAAGCAGTATACGCCGCTGGCAGGGCGCACGGTGCTTGAGCACAGCGTGGCGGCATTAAGTGCCAGTCGTTTTATTAATGCGCTACATTTGGTGGTTGCGCCGGACGATAGCCAAGCTCGGTCGCTTACGTTTGCAGTGCCCGTGTATATTAGCTTAGGCGGTAGCGAGCGTTGGCAGTCGGTACAAAATGGCGTTGAAGCCATTGCCAGGGCGGGTGCGGCCGCTGCTGATTTGGTGTTGATTCACGATGCGGCGAGGCCATGTGTGCTCGCCAAGCATATCGACGCGGTTATCAACGTGGCGAAAACCGAGCCATATGGCGCTATTTTGGGGGTGCCGATTGCGGATACGGTAAAGCGAGTAGAAACAGGGCTTGGCGCTACCATTGTAGACACGTTGGATAGACGTGATTTGTGGTTGGCGCAAACACCGCAAGTGTTTAGGTTGGCGGCTTTACAGCACGTATTGGCGCACATTAGCAAGGATAAGTTAACGGTGACCGATGAGGCCAGTGCTTTTGAGCGGCTCGGCTATCCCATACGTATGGTTAAGGGCAGTCAGCAAAATATCAAATTGACCTATGCCGAAGATTTGGCGCTAATCGAGAAGATATTGCAGTAGCTCTATTTGTTTTGGCTATATTATTAGGGCTTACGCATTTTAAGAAAGTGTAACGACTGGTAACTATTTTTGGATCGACTAGAGATAAAGCGAAGCCGTTCCAAAAATAGTAACCAGTCTTTTTCAACAGGATAAAATCTTTTTGGCGTAAGTCCTAATTATATTAACGTCTAATTATATTAACGTCTAAGTCTAAGCCTACATCAAGTTTTGAGCGGGGTTTATCGCTATTGTCGATAGGACAAACGACGGATACAAAAGGTACAAAACGAATATTACCCAACAACAGACACAAAAAAGCCAAATCCGATTAAGATTTGGCTTTTTTGCAAGTGCTCATAAACATTGATGCTAAGTTGCTCAACTGCTTGATAACGCACTTTAAAATAAGTGGTATCCCGTAGGGGATTCGAACCCCTGTTACCGCCGTGAAAGGGCAGTGTCCTAGGCCTCTAGACGAACGGGACACAGGTAGCTTCGACCGCTTTCACCGTTAACGTCGAAGTGGTGCGTATTCTAATGAGGTACGGCGCCTGTGTCAACTGTTTTTATCAACTTTTTGGCTACGTTGTTTTGGCTACGTGGTTATTGACGCCTAGTCAATCAAAGTCAACCACCGTCAATCAAAGTCAATCCTAGTCAATCACCATCCCCGCCGCACACCCCACATAGGGCGATAAGCGACGCTACGCCTAGCATGTTGTCCTATCGTCCAGTTTAGGGTGGAGACGCTGACTATTCTAATGACTATTCTGATGGCTATTCTGATGGCTATTCTGATGACTGTTGCTGTACCTGTGGCTGAGAGCTGGTCTGCGCTGGCTCGGCTACTGCGTCGGCTACTGCGCTAGCGTCGGCATCATGCATGGCATTGGCCAGCATCGGATAGCTATTTAAAATATGACAAAATAGCTCGGCGGTTTTTTGGGTGTCATATAGGGCAGAGTGCGCTTCTTCCCCATTAAAATCAATGCCAGCCGCTTTGCACGCCCGTGCCAATACGGTTTGACCAAAGGCTAAACCGGATAGGCTGACGGTGTCAAATACCGAAAATTGATGAAAGGGGCTATGGTTTTTATTGTTTGTGCGCTCGATAGCGGCATTTAAGAAGGCCAAATCAAAATGCGCATTATGACCAACCAGCACACATTGGCGGCAGCCTTGTTGTTTACGGATGTCTTTAAGTTCTTTGAAAATACGCCGTAACGCTGGTTTTTCGTCTTCGGCAATGGCCTTACGCATCGGATTATTGGGGTCAATGCCCGTAAATTGTAGGGCACGGGGGTCTAAATTGGCACCCTGAAACGGGGCTAGGTGCGCATTTAGCGGCTCGCCCTGAATAAAGGTGCCGTTGGCATCCATCAATATCGGGATACAGGCAATCTCGAGCAGCGCATCGGTGGCCGCATTAAACCCGGCGGTTTCCACGTCCACCACCACAGGTAAAAACTTACGAAACCGTTCCGCCATGCTATTAATGTGCGCCGCGGTTTGGGTGCTTACCGCGTCCGCAGTGTCTAAAGGGCTGTCTTTAGTATCTGACTGAACGGTATTGGGATTAAGTGCCATATTACTAGGGGTGTGGGTCATCGAAAAAGAAGCCTTGTCTGTATTTTAAATGCTGGTTGCATGTTTTGTTCAGTTGACTGGGTTTGTTGACGATCACTGCTTAGTGGCTTTTTTGCTGTTTGGGCTTGCCAGTCTAGTCGTTAAGATGCTTAGCTGTGATGCTATCGCTATCGCTATCGCTACTGTCATCATTATCGTGGTTATATAATCGACCAGGGTAAGGTTTCACCTGCCATTAATGGGGTTAAATCGCCGCCGTTCATATAGGGATAGCTGCTGGGAATCAGCATAGGGCGGTTAATCAGGGTTACGGTCTGTGTATTGATAGGCAGGCCATAAAATTGCGCCCCAAAGTGACTGGCAAAGCCCTCAAGCTTATCGATGCAGCCTACGCTAGCAAACGCTGTGGCATACAATGGCAATGCCATGGCAGCAGAGTAACAACCGGCGCAGCCGCAAGCGTTCTCTTTGGCTGCGGTTGCGTGCGGTGCAGAGTCGGTACCCAAAAAGAACTTAGGGTTGCCACTGGTCGCCACTTTAAGTAAGGCCTGCTGGTGTATTTGGCGTTTTAAAATCGGCAAACAGTAAAAATGCGGTTTGATGCCGCCTACTAATAAATGGTTGCGGTTTAATAGCAAATGCTGCGGCGTAATGGTGGCGGCCACGTTGTCGCCTTGCGCCAGTACAAACTGCGCCGCCTCGCGGGTGGTAATATGCTCGACCACGATGTTAAGCGCCGGAAAATCCTGCACCAATTGGGTTAAAATATCGTCGACAAAACGCTGTTCACGGTCAAAAATATCCACATGCGCATCTGTAACCTCGCCATGAATCAACAGCGGCATGCCATAGGTCTGCATTGCCGCAAACACCGCATGGCGGCTGGCAAGATTGGTCACGCCGTCCGCTGAATTGGTGGTCGCTCCAGCCGGGTAGAGTTTCACTGCTTGCACAATACCAGATTGTGCCGCGTCTTTGATATCCTCTACTGTGGTGTGGTCGGTTAAATACAGCGTCATCCGCGGGTCAAAACTGGCCTTGATAGCAGGGTCAATAGCAGCATCATCCGCACTGTGCAAAGCCTCCATAATGCGTTGCCGATATTGCATAGCCGCTTGCGCCGTTTTGACGGGCGGCACTAAGTTAGGCATGCACATCACCCGATTAAAACTTTGTGCCGCATGCGCCACTGTGGTGAGCAGCGCCTCACCATCACGCAGATGAATATGCCAATCATCGGGGCGGGTTAGCGTGAGTTGTTGCGGTGCTGGGTGGTTCGCAGCCGCTTGCTCTTGAGTCGTCGCAGCCATAGTTGTCATAGTTGCCATAGTCGCCATAGCATCGCTAGAGGTTTCGGTCATAATAGCCAGCCATTTAATTGAAGATGGTGATGGTCAAGGTGGTGATTGTCTGTGTTAAGGGTAAAGGGTCATTGTGGGTTATAGAGACAGGGTAAAAGGGTACAGCATTATTCGGTTTTATGATAACAGGTTTTAGGGAAAATTTAAGCCTTTACTAGGGCGTGTACCCGGTCAGTGGGTTCAAAAGGGCGAGGGATGAGTGCAGCGATACTCTTTAATACAGCGATGCTATGAACGTTACTTTTGTTGCTCGCCCAAATGGTGTAAACTCAAACGTTGATTTCGCTGATATAAGATTTAATAACTAGGACACACTATGACAACCCGTAATAAAATTGACAAAGCAAACGTTGATAAAATTGTTTTGGCGTATTCAGGGGGTCTTGACACCTCGATTATTGCTCAGTGGTTGCAAGACACCTATGAGGCCGAGGTTATCACCTTTACTGCCGATATTGGTCAGGGTGAAGAGGTAGAGCCTGCCCGCCAAAAAGCGCAAGCTATGGGCATTAAACACATCCATATTGAAGATTTGCGTGCAGAATTTGCCCGTGACTATGTGTTTCCAATGTTTCGAGCCAATGCCATTTATGAAGGGGAGTATTTGCTGGGCACGTCGATTGCTCGGCCACTCATTGCCAAACGTTTGGTAGAGATTGCTAAAGAGCACAATGCAGATGCTATTAGCCACGGTGCGACGGGCAAGGGCAATGATCAGGTGCGCTTTGAGCTGGGTGCCGTAGCGTTAGCACCGAATATTAAAACCATTGCCCCATGGCGTGAGTGGGATTTATCCAGCCGTGAAAGCTTGATGCAATACGCCAAAGAGCGCAATATTCCGATTGATTTTGCCAGCAATAAGAAAAAATCGCCGTATTCGATGGATGCCAATTTATTGCACATCTCTTATGAGGGCGATATGTTAGAAGACCCATATGCCGAGGCAGAAGAGGATATGTGGCGCTGGACGGTTAGCCCAGAACATGCACCCGACAAAGCGCAGTATATTGAGCTTGAGTATGAAAAAGGCGATATTATTGCCATTGACGGCGAGGCTTTAGAGCCATTTGAGGTAATGATTAAGCTCAATGAACTAGGCGGTCAGCATGGTATCGGCCGCTTAGATATTGTCGAAAACCGTTATGTTGGCATGAAGTCACGCGGCTGTTATGAAACCCCAGCCGGCACGATTATGCTAAAAGCGCACCGTGGCATTGAGTCATTGACCCTAGATAGAGAAGCGGCGCATTTAAAAGATGAGCTCATGCCCCGTTATGCCAAAATTATTTATAATGGCTACTGGTTTAGCCCAGAGCGCGAAATGCTGCAAGCGATGATTGATAAGTCGCAGGAGTATGTCAGCGGTACGGTGCGCTTAAAGCTGTATAAAGGTAATGTGAGTGTGGTGGGGCGTAAATCTGCAAACTCATTATTTGACGAAAAAATTGCCACTTTTGAAGATGACGCCGGTGCTTATGATCAAAAAGATGCCGCAGGATTTATCCGTTTAAATGGTCTGCGTTTGGCGATTGCAGCCAGCCGTGGCCGTGATTTATCGAAGTAGCGAGTAGCCTTATTGTTTATGACGTCTTGTTTTTTATCTTGTTTTTTATGACGTAGAAAAGATTGCTGTCGCTAAAAAGCAGAAACTGCTAAAAATCAGTTTCTGCTTTTTTAATGCGACTAATGCGACTATATAAGGTGTAGGGTAAGGTTTAAGGGTAAGGTTTAGGACGCAAACAGGCAATAGCCTTATGGGATGGTAGAGGACAGTAAATGTTGTTCTAAATAATGAATATTTTGCGCCTGCATCACAAAGCTTTGGTCGGTTAAGATAACATCACGATGCAAGGAGACATTGGTTTTAACCCCCGTAATAATCAGCTCATCTAAAGCCTGTAGAGTTTTGGCAATGGCTTGCTCGCGGGTTTGTCCGTGGCAAATAAGCTTGCCAATGAGTGAGTCATAATAACTGGGAATGGTATACCCTGCATACAAGTGCGAGTCAAACCGTACCCCGGCACCGCTAGGGATAAAATATTGGGTCACCGTGCCGGGGGAGGGCATAAAGGTGTGCGGGTCTTCGGCATTGATACGGCACTCAAGCGCATGCCCATGCACGCTAATCTCATTTTGGCGATAGGACAACCCATAACCGGCAGCAATTTTGAGCTGCTCCACCACCACATTGATGCCGGTCACCATTTCGGTCACCGGATGCTCAACCTGCACCCGGGTGTTCATCTCAATAAAGTAAAATTGTCCATCTTCAAACAAAAATTCAAACGTTCCGGCGCCGCGGTAACCGATGCGCTCGCAAGCACTGACGCAGGCTTGTAAAATCGGCTCACGGATGTCATCCGGAATATCAGCAGCAGGGGCTTCTTCCAATACTTTTTGGTGCCGGCGCTGGATAGAGCAATCTCTATCGTACAGATGAATGGCATTGCCGTTGCCATCGCCCAATACCTGCACCTCAATGTGGCGAGGGTTTTGCAAATAACGCTCCATATAAACGCTGTCATCGCCAAACCACAGCTCAGCTTCTTGTTTGGCCGCTTGTACTTGTTTGTCCAACTGCTCGTAGCGCTCAACAATACGCATCCCACGGCCACCGCCGCCCGCCGCTGCTTTTATCAGTAGCGGAAACCCTGTGTTTTGTGCCTGCTGGTGGGCATTGTCTAAATTAACCGTGCCAATAGAGCCCGGCACGGTGGGCACGCCCGCTTGCTTCATGGCATGAATAGCGGAGACTTTATTGCCCATTAGGCGAATATGATCGGGATGGGGGCCAATAAAGGTGATGCCCGCCTCTTCAATTTTTTCGGCAAATTCGGCATTTTCTGATAAAAAACCGTAACCGGGATGAATGGCATCGCTACCCGTAATTTCAGCGGCTGTTAAAATAGCCTGCGTATTTAAATAGCTTTGGTTGGCATTGGGGCCACCAATACAGATGGCCTCATCCACAAAACGTAGGTGCATGAGGTTGTCATCGGCAGTGGAGTAGACGCCCACGGTTTGAATGCCCAACTGCTTGCAAGCTCGCACGATGCGTAAGGCAATTTCGCCACGATTGGCAATGAGCAGTTTTTTAATCATAAATGCGCCTATTCTCTAAAGACTACTGACATATCGATTAGCTTCTATAACGCACCAATGGTTGTCCAAACTGCACCACATCGCCGTTATCGACTAAAATGGCATCAATAATGCCACTTTGGGTCGCCTCTAAAGGGTTCATAATCTTCATGGCTTCGATAATCCCTAGTGTATCACCGGCTTTAACCTTCTGCCCCGGGGTGATAAAGGGTGGGTCATTGGGGGTGGGCGCGGCATAGTAAACACCGACCATTGGCGAAGTTTCCACACTGCCTTGATGGGCGGCAGCATCTGGCTCAAGCTCACTGCTGACAATTTGGCTCGCCGCCATCATAGTCGGCATAGGCGTCTCATAGTGCCGAGTCAAGCGAACACTGTCCTCACCCTTTTTAATCTCTAAGGTAACCAGTTCTTTTTCTTCCATTAGCTCGATGAGCTCACGAATTTTATCAATGTCCATACGGTTGCCTATGCCGAAATTCTTGTCTAGTGCGCATATTGTAACAAATTTTGTCGTAATGCATGACGGCCAAAATCACTTTTTTAACGGCTTATTCCGCCATGATTTGATGCCATGTTGCGCGTGGTCGCAAAATAACTTTTAAAAGCGACTATTTGGCCCGATTGACTAAGCTTTAAAGCCTAAGACTTGCCGTTGTCGGTAGTTAAGCCGCAAGGTGAGCAAGATTGCAGATAAGGTCAGCCCTGTTACCAAAGCTATCCAAAAACCTTTGGCGCCGGTATCGGTATAGCGCACCAAATAGGTACCTAAGGGCATGGCCACGACCCAGTAACAAAATAAGGTAATCCACATAGGCACTTGGGTGTCTTGCATGCCCCGTAAAATACCGGCAATGTTGACTTGCCAACCATCCACCAATTGATAGGCAATGGCAAACCATAGCAATAACATGGCTTGGCGCTGCACCGCAAGGTTGTCGGTAAATGCCCCTGCCAGTTCGGCCCGAAACCGCCACACCCCAAGCATACATAGCAGCGCAATAACAATAGTCCAAATGAGCCCCGTTCGCTGCACCTGTTGTAACGCCAACCAATTTTTCTCCCCATAGCGAGTGGAGACCATGATGGTAAGCCCCATCGCCATTGATATAGGTATCATAAAGAGCTGCGAGGTAACGGCCAATGCCACCTGATGCGACGCCACCGCAATCTCACCCAAGGGGCTAATCACCAAAGCTGCCAGGCTAAATAAGCTGGCTTCAAAAAATATGGCGATACCGATGGGTAGGCCAAGGCGCAGCAGCTTAGTAAGCTGCTGTTTGTTGGGACGGGCGAAATTATGGAAAAAACGGGTGGCTAAAAACGTGGGATGCTTGGAGCCGTATAAAAACAGTGCTAAGAGCACAACGTTAATCCATAACACGCACGCGGTGGCGAGGCCGCAGCCGGCACCGCCCAGCGCTGGCAAGCCAAACAGACCATGAATAAATATATAATTGAGCGGAATGTCGGCCAGCAGTCCAACCACACTGATAATGGTGACGGGTACGGGGCGACCTAACGCCTCGCAATAACTGCGTAGCACCGCATAGCACGCCATGGCAGGAAACCCCCATGCCACCCCCGTCAAATACTGAGTCGCTTTGGGTCGAATAGTAGCAGGCACGCCCATTGGTGCTAAGACATGTGGGCTTAGAGTAACAACAATAAAACCAATAACACCAATGGCGATGGCCGCCCATAGCGATTGTTGGGTGATGTGCGGCACAAGGTGATGGTTTTTTTGACCCATTTGCTCACCAATGAGAGGGGTAGTGGCAATCAAAATGCCCGTTGCCAATAAAAACAGTGGCAACCAAATTCCCGAGCCAATGGATACCGCTGCTAAATCGAGCGCCGATACTTTGCCAGCCATAATCGCATCCACCATCCCCAGCGCCGCTTGACAAAATTGGGTTATCAAAATGGGCAGTACCAGTACCCCCAAACGTTGGCTATGGTGCTTAAAATCTTTAAAAGTAAGGTTTGCTAGCATAAATTAAGATCTGTGAGGTGTAAGGTGTAAGAGGTAAGTAAATTGACAACCTTTTGGAAATACAAATTAAAAATACAAAGGTTTCTCTATAAAAAAGATAGCTCTACCTAAAAAAACGGTAAAACCAAATAACCTGCCAACTAGGGCAGGTTAGGGAAGACGCAGTAAGCAGAATACAATAAGCAGAATAGAATAAGGCAGGCTAATTACAACACTATCGACAGGGTGTGTTGTACAGTCCTAGAGCAGCATTAGGGCGTTACTGCCTTAACACTTGGTAAATCTGCCACTAGCGATTGAAAGCCAATTAATTGATTATTGGCATCAAAGGCCTGTACCACAAACGCATAGTTGGTGGGCATGTCCGTCATTTTTGGGGTGAAAATAGCTTTGTCATTTAAGGGCGTACTGCGGATAACTTGATTGAGCGCATAGCCGTTAGCCCCCGATTTTGCCTTATTGACATTGATTTGACTTACCAAAGTTAAGGTAGTGTTTTTGGGCACAGACCAGCTTAGATAAGGGCTAGTACCTGTATTTGCTGCTTGTTGTAAGCTTAACCCTAAATCACCCAACTGGTAATCGAGCGGGTAGGTTTTAAAGTTAGAGCGCGGCGCTATGGTATACACGACATTGCAGCCCGCCACGCCCGATGACAAGGTTTGCCCATAAATATTGAGTGCCTCACGATATTCAAAGCTGCCAACCCACGCTTTTGCCCGATTATTAGCATTGGCACCCGCAGTATCAAACTTGCCAGCAAGGGTGCTTAGCTCAATAGGCTTGGTGATATCCAAATCACGCACATATTTAATATCTAACCCCTCTGGGCTGTCTAAACGTCCCGATAAGGTGCCTGTCACATAATCATCCACTTTAATAGCAGTTTTTGCCGATAGGGTATTGTCCGCATTTTGACAAGGCTGTTGCTGATAGCTGATACGTGACGTCACACTGCCATAGGCTTTAGGAATGTCAAAATACATAGCGCCGATATCAATGTCGCTAGTGTTGCCATCGTCAATTTCGACAAAGTGACCCACATACAAGCCGCCAGTGCCGCCCTCAGGGGTAATTTTATCTAAAAAATCGTCCAAGTCTTCATTAAGTTTATCGGGCAAAAAAACCGACTCTAAAATATCCGCCATGTCTTTTTCATCATCGGTCAGTTTATCTTCAACGCGTTTGTATTCGTTGACCACTTTGTCCGATAGACGGTCGTATTCATTCGATACTTGACCTTCAACCCGTTTATATTCTTCCTCAATCTTGTCCCCACCGCCGCAACCGCTTAGGCCAAGCGTGGTGGTGAATACGACCGCACTCAAGGTGCAAAGCTTGGCAGTATTAAAGGTCGGGGCGTGCTTAGGGGGTAGCATCAGTCAATCATCCTTAACGTATATAAAATAGAGAAAAGGCGCCTTAAAACTTAGGTCGCTTGCAAACAGGATAGCAACGTACAGGTCAGACAGTGGTTGTCTAGTCACTGGTTGTCTAGTAAGTATAGAATTATAGAAATAATAGAATAGGGGCAATAACTGAATATATCTGTCAATCAGCGACGCCCACAGTATAATAGGGTATTTTTGCATCAGTCTACAGTCAGTTGGCATCTTTAATCATCAGCAATGATGTCACTATAGCATAGCAGCCCATTCATTCGCCTTTATTACAAGATTTTATTGTCATGTCATCGCTATTAAACTTACCGCCTAGTTCTTTATTCAATATTTCCAGCAGTCCTGTGTCTGCTATTGCCGTTTCTAATCTTACTGTGTCTACCATCCCTTTAGCGCTGTATATTCATATTCCTTGGTGCGTCAAAAAATGTCCCTATTGCGATTTTAACTCGCACACGTTGCCGCCACTAAACCCTTTGACTTCTGCTACCGATGCCCTGTTTGCCGATTACGTTACCGCTTTAATAGAGGATATCGATTCACAATTGCGCTTTGTGCAACATCGAGACATTGCCTCTATTTTCATTGGCGGGGGTACGCCGTCGTTGTTGCCGATTGCCCAGTATCAACGCCTGTTTAAGCATTTAAGGCAAGTATTAAGCTTTGCCCCAGATATCGAAATTACCATGGAAGCCAATCCGGGCACCTTAGAGCATGCACCCTTTGCGGAGTATTTATCGGTCGGCATTAACCGTCTGTCGATTGGGGTGCAAAGCTTTGCTGATGCGCAGTTAAAGGGGTTAGGGCGTATTCATGATGCCAAACAAGCGCTCAATGCCATAGCCTCGGCACGGCAGGCAGGTTTTAAGCGCCTTAACGTGGATTTAATGCACGGCTTACCCAAGCAAAATGTGGCCGCTGCCTTAGACGATATCCACAAAGCCCACAATGCTGGCGCCACCCATATCTCATGGTATCAGCTCACCATTGAGCCCAATACGGTGTTTTATCGGAGCACCCCTATTTTGCCAGACGAGGATAATCTTGCCGCTATCGAGCAGCAGGGTCGGGATTTGTTACAGCAATTGGGCTATCGCAATTATGAAATATCGGCATGGGTAGGGGGTGATGATACGCCTTGCCAACATAATTTGAACTACTGGCAATTTGGCGATTATTTGGCCATTGGTGCTGGTGCGCATGGTAAGGTAACATTAGCACCATCCTTACCTGAAGCAGTGACCAACCCAATTTACCGTTTTAGCAAGTCTCGATTGCCCAAAGATTATATGGCATCGCAAAATGCTAGCAACGCAACAAACGAGAAATATCCAAAGATGGCGACTTTTCAGCCCATTGCCACTGATGAGATGGCATCAGAGTTTATGTTAAATGCCCTGCGTTTGACCCAAGGGGTCTCAACCGAGTTGTATTCGATGCGAACAGGTCACGATTTTGCGACGATAAAACCCATTGTGCAGCAACTGCAAAAACAGGGCTTGTTGGTTGATAAAGAAGAGGTCATTTGTGCGACCATTTTGGGCAACCGCTATTTAAACAGCGTGCTGCAAGCTTTTATATAGCAGGGTTTCGTCACCAGATTTCGAAATCGCTAGATTTTCGAAATAGCAGTATCAATAGTAAATGAGCAATGATAAATGATAAATGATAAAGGCACAGATTATAGTCACGGATGATTGAGGAGTAGGGTATGGCAGGGTATGTTTTAGCACTAGATCAAGGCACCACGTCAAGTCGGGCAATCATTTATGACGATAATGCAAAACCCATTCAGATATCACAAAAACCCACTCTGCTGCTAACCCCCAAGGCGGGTTATGTAGAACAAGATGCCATGCAAATTTGGTACACCCAGATTAGCTGTGCCCACGACGCTATTAACCAAGCAGGGCTGTTGGCAACCGATATATCCAGCATTGCCATCACTAATCAGCGTGAAACCATTGTGGTTTGGGATAAAAACACGGGCAAGCCGCTAGCCCCCGCTATTGTCTGGCAAGATAGACGAACGGACGCATGGTGCCAAAATTTGCAAAAAACGCCGCCTAGCGTTGCTAACAATACGCACAATGCCCATACCACTAACAATACGCACAATGCCCATACCACTAACAATACGCACAATGCCCATATCACTAACAATGCCCATATCCCTAACAACGCCGATCTAAGCATGCAGCAGCGTATCCAGTCGATTACGGGACTACGCATCGACCCCTATTTTAGCGCTGGCAAAATAGTGTGGCTACTAGAGCACCATCCAAAAATTAGAGCACAAATTGAGCAAGGCAATATTGCGATTGGCACCATTGATAGCTGGCTCATTTATAACTTAACCGGCGGCGAGCATGTGATTGAGGCCACCAATGCTTCTCGCACCTTATTGTATGATATGAATAAGTTGGCGTGGTCAGAGGAATTGCTACAGCTGTTTGCGATACCAGAGCGCATCTTGCCAAAAGTGTTGGCCTCGGATGGCGATTTTGGCAAAACTAAAAAAGGGCTGTTTGCCAAACAAATAGCGATTCATGCGGTGCTGGGCGATCAACATGCCGCCTTGTTTGGTCAAGGGTGTGTGAGCGCTGGCATGGCAAAAAATACCTATGGCACGGGCTGTTTCATGCTAATGAACATCGGTCACCAGCCGACGTTAAGCCAGCAGCAATTGTTAACCACAGTGGCATGGCTACGTAAACAAAGTGCGCCGCCGCCAGATAGTCACTCAATTAGCCGCTTGGTAGAATCGGGCAAACGCATCTTAACGCCGCCCAAACGTGAAGCGGTGTATGCGCTTGAGGGCAGCGTATTTATGGCGGGCGCTATTGTGCAGTGGCTGACCGATAATTTGGGTTTATTGGCGCATGCGCAGGACATCGAAGCCTTAGCCTGTACGGTTAGTAGTAGCGACAATGTGGTATTGGTGCCAGCGTTTACTGGGCTTGGTGCCCCTTACTGGCGCTCGGATGCAACGGCTAATATTACCGGCATGACCCGAGGCACCACCAAGGCGCATATCGCCCGTGCTGCCCTTGAGGCAATTGCTTATCAAACCTACGATTTATTGACTGCCATGCAAAAAGACAGCCATGAGCCATTGACTGAGCTTAGGGTAGATGGGGGTGCTTCTAACAATAATTTGTTGATGCAGTTTCAAGCCGATTTATTGGGCGTGCCCGTGTTACGGCCCAAAGATACCGAAATTACGGCTAAAGGCGTGGCACTGCTGGCAGGTATCAAAAGCGGTTTGTATGACGACAGCACGATTGACGCCTCTTGGCATTTAGACCGTGCATTTGAGCCGACGATGCGTGATGACGAGCGCCAAGAGCGCCTCATGATATGGCGTAAGGCTGTTGATAAGACGTTAATGCGTTAATGCGAGTTAAACATAGTAAAAGAGCACAGTTAGCAGATGTTTAAGTATTTAATATTTGTTGGGTTATTTTTATGTTACTACAAATTGTAACTTAACCAAATCTCTAGGAAAACACAGCTTACATATTAACTATACTAAAAATTGCCATGACAACCTTATACTGTCAATACTTGTTGTTTAAAAGTTCAAAGACAGTGTGTCCTATTTTATAAAAATATCCACTAAAATAAGGGCAAGTTGTTGGTAGTTTGTTAAACTAGCAGCGACTCAACAAGATGATAACAACGATAACCCATACAATGACCAATAATTAATTAAGGATAATATAATGAATAACGATATTGACGGTAAAGTAGTTAAACAGATGACAGATGAGACAAAATCAGACTTAAATGCTGACCCGATTACTGGTGAGCCAGGCTCGCATCCTGTAGGCACGGCATTGGGTAGTGCTGGCGGCGCAGCAGCAGGTGCTGCAATTGGGTCTATCGCTGGTCCGCTAGGCACGCTTATCGGTGGTGCAATTGGCGCTATCGTTGGCGGCGGCGCTGGTCATGCCGCAGGAGAGGCGATAGATCCGACGCTTGAAGAAGAATATTGGCGTGCCGAGCATACTAATGTCTCCTACTATAAAGAAGGTAGTGACTATGACCGCGATTACCATCCTGCCTATGCAGTCGGTTATGCCAATCGTGCTCGTTATCCAGCAGACGCTCGTTTTGAAGACCATGAAGCCGATTTAGAGCGTTCATGGAACGACGTTAAAGGCGATTCAGAATTAACTTGGGCAGATGCTAAACCCGCTACTCAAGATGCTTGGAATCGTGTGAGTAAACCTAGAGTTTAGTTGATTTAAGCAAAGTGCTTAAATAGGCTACAATGTCATCGTTAAAAACCCCCGTCAAAAATGATGGGGGTTTTTTATCGTCGTTAATTTAAGATTAGATGCTAAAAGCTTTATACTTAACTATTTAGCCTCAATATTGGCATATTTATCAAAATTTTGGGCATAATCATCAAGGTTATCGCCTAACATTTTGCGGTATTGAGCGGTATAAAATTCGACAATATCGTCTTTTTCATGCGCCAAATCCTCGCCTTTGACAAAACCAATCGATGCCACAGAGGCACTATAGCGAGCTGCGGCATACAACAACGACGCTCCTACCTGACCTGAATGCGACTGCGGTCCAAGTTGGCTGTTGGCCAGCTCAATGATTGCATCAGCACGTTTATAAAACGCTTCGATATCTTGACTGATTTCAACGTCACTGGGCGGTTCATTGCCGGCTTTTGTAGCACTATTCTCAGTGCCATTTGCCGCATCCGCTAGGTCGGCTTTATTTGTTAGGTTATCTGTCATAATTATCCATTTATAGTTAGAGTTTTTAGAAAAGATTGGCAGACCATTCACGGCTGCGAATAGGTTAGGGTTTAACAGTGGAGATTTTAACCGCTAATAGGTTAACTTTAAAAGTTTTAATATCAAGTATTGTAAACGCTAAGCCAGCCAACAGGGCTAGCAAACCAATTATAGATTCGCATCGGCTCTTAATAGCGGCGCTTTATCTGTTTTCTCCCACGTAAAAGCGGTCTCGCTACCAACCCGGCCAAAGTGTCCGTAGGAGGCGGTTTGCTGATACATCGGTTGCAACAAGTTTAGCATACGGGTAATCCCGTAAGGACGCAAATCAAAATGAGTACGAATCAGCTCTATAATGTCTTGATGGCTAATTTTTGAGGTGCCAAAAGTGTTTACGGCAATAGAGGTAGGCTCTGCCACACCAATAGCGTAGCTTATCTGCACCTCACAGCGTTCGGCCAATCCCGCTGCCACCAGGTTTTTGGCCACATAACGCCCAGCATAAGCGGCACTGCGGTCTACTTTTGAGGGGTCTTTACCACTAAAGGCGCCGCCACCATGACGCGCCATACCGCCATACGTATCAACAATAATTTTACGCCCGGTTAAGCCGGCATCACCCACCGGCCCACCAATCACAAACTTACCCGTGGGGTTAATATGATAGCGGGTGTCATTGTGTAATAAATGGGCTGGAATGACGTGTCTGATGATATTTTCCATCACCAATTTTTGTAAATCTGCTTGCGAGATGCTCGGGTCATGCTGGGTTGAGAGCACTACCGCATCAATGGCAGCGGGCATGCCGTTTTCATATTTTAGCGTAACTTGGGCCTTGGCGTCTGGACGCAACCAAGGCAGGGTGCCCAAACGGCGCAATTCGGCTTGCCGCTCCATGAGACGGTGGGCAAATTGGATGGGTGCTGGCATCAGCACATCGGTCTCGTTACTGGCATAGCCAAACATCAAGCCTTGGTCGCCAGCGCCTTGATTTTCAAGCTCATCACGGTCGACACCTTGGGCGATTTCGGGTGACTGCTTGCCAATCATATTGATAACGGCGCAGGTATCGCCATCAAAGCCTAAGTCAGAATGATGGTAGCCAATACCGTTCACCGTGTCACGCACGATACGCTCGATATCCACATTGGCAGAGGTTGATACCTCGCCTGCTAGAATCACTGCCCCCGTTTTTACCAGTGTCTCACAGGCCACTCGGGCATTTAAATCTTCTTTCATAATAGCGTCAAGTAAAGCATCTGATATCTGATCGGCCATTTTATCGGGATGGCCTTCGCTCACGGATTCTGAGGTAAAAATATTGTATTCGCTCATAATGGGGGGGTCGCTTATTTGCTATTGCCCTATCTATCTCTAGGGCTTGGCAATTATTAAAGATTAAAAAAATCAGGAGAGATAGACAACAGGGGTTATTTTACCGTGATTGTAGCTAAAACTCTAGCAAGGTTGTGCAGCAGGAGGTTAGTAGTATTGTTGGGCTTTGCTACAGACAAAAAGTAGATTTTTCATAGGGTGGCAAATGCCTCTTTGTCTTTAAACATACATTCCTCAAATACAGGACAATTGCCGCATTTTGGGGTACGCGCCTGACAGGTATAGCGGCCGTGCAAGATAAGATAATGATGGGCATCGATGAGAAAATCCTCGGGAATACGCTCAATCAGCTTTTTCTCAACAATAAGCACCGTTTTACCCGTTGCCAATCCAGTGCGATTGCTAACCCGAAATATATGGGTGTCCACTGCCATGGTCGGCTGACCAAATGCTGTATTTAATACCACATTGGCGGTTTTACGACCCACGCCAGCCAGTGTTTCTAAGTCTTTGCGGTTATCAGGCACTTGGCTGTTATGGTTTTGGATTAAAGCGGTGCACGTTTGGATAATATTTTTGGCTTTTGCATTGTACAGGCCTATCGACTTAATATAGTCTTTTAAACCCGCCTCGCCCAGTTGCAATATGGCGTCGGGGGTATTGGCTACGGCAAACAGTTTTTTGGTGGCGATATTAACGCTGACATCCGTGGCTTGTGCCGATAAAATAACCGCTATTAGGAGCTCAAAATCACTTTGATACTCAAGCTCGGTCACGGGTTCATCAATGGTTGCCGCCAGCTTTTCAAAAAAGGGCCGCACCTGTTTATTGGGCATGCGCCGTGAGGGTGGCGTTTGTGCTGTTTTGTGTTTAACGGTTTTACTCATAGCGACTCATTTTGCGGCTGCTCTATCGGCTGCTCAATCAATGGTGATTCTGCCTGCTGTAGTGCATCAAGTTGCTGCTGAAACGCCATCAATTCAGCCTGCTTTTTAGGGTTGACGCGCACGCTAAGCTGCTTTTCAAGCTTTTTAATGGAGGTGCGCAGTTTGGCCGCCTCGATAGTCCTCTTTGCTTGTACTTCGCTAATATCAAGGCTTTGATGTACCGCATTGCCTAATTTGGTCTCTACCATGCTGGTAACGGGCTTAGCATTTGAAGTGTCTAGCATCTGTGTGGCCACTCGGTTTAAATGGGTATGATAACGCTGGCGTAGATGCGCCTGCTCTTGGGTGCGTTGTTCAAGCGACTGAACGCTTAATGGCGTCGGTATCACCACCAAATCAATGCAATCAACCGGGCAAGGAGCCAAACATAATTCACAGCCGGTACAGAGGTCCGTAAAAATGGTGTGCATATGCTTGCCAGTGCCAATAATCGCATCGACCGGGCAGGCAGGGATACATTTTGTACAGCCAATACAATCGTCTTCTCGAATCACAGCCCGCACTGCAGTTGGCCGCTGTGTCTGATTGCTTATAGGCCATGGCGAGCTGCGGGCTGGCAAAGTAGGACGCTGTAATAGGGCAGCAATGGTGTCACTCACAGGTTGACCGCCGGGTACGCACTTGTTATGAGGCTCTTGATGCAGCACGATGGCAGCGGCATAAGGCAAGCAGCCATCGGCATGGTCACATAGCCCGCACTGCGTTTGCGGTAAGCTGGCATCCACCGCTGCTATTAATTGCCGCTTAGCATCACTTAAGGTGTCTAATGCCAAGCGCTTAAATAAAATCGGTAAATTGTCGAGTCGTTCTGGGGTCATGGTTACCTTATATTCGGGTGTGCTATGGTCATAACAATGTAATAACAGTGCCATATCAATGCTATATCAGTGCCATATCATTGCCCTATCAATGCCATAACAAGGCCATATCAATGCCATAACGACAAACGGCAACCTAGAGATTGCCGTTTGTCGTTAGGAGTCAATGCAGCGTTTGCTGGTATTTAAGGTCGTCGGCATGGCTTGTTACTAAGCGGCTAACAGCTCTTTTAGACTGTGGTTGCCAATATGTAATGCATGGTTACTGACAGGATGGTTATTCTCTAACCCCTCTAATTGGTAATCGACCACCATCAGCACATCGGCAATGCGCGCTAATGCGTCATCGCTGACATTGCTACCGGTCGCAAGGATATCCTCATCAATGAAGCGCGCCAAACGGCTGAGCATATTGGCACCATCGTTGAGGCCCAAAAAGCGCGCCGCACCTGCAATTTGTCGAATCATCTCCGGGGTGTTGCTGATATTTAAGATATCTTTTTGGCTATCTTCCATATATTGGTTAAGGGCTTGCTCGATGGTCGCCACCATTGTCCGGCTTTCTTTGACCACTGTGTCATAGGCGGTATCAAGTTGATACACTGAAATCAAATTGTTGTGCGAGGGCTGAATGATAGCGCCTGGCGTATGGGTTTTGGCCAAATATATCGCCGAGTTTTCAGCCACGATTAACGAGCTTAATAAGGTATCAAAATCTTCGGGGGTCGGTACTTTCCAGCTCTTAATGTTAGCCGCCGATTGCTTTAACGCCGCCGAGGCCTTATCCAAGTTTAAAAGGCTCATAACCGAGGATAGGGCACTTAGTTTTTCGGAGATGTCAGCTGTATCATCGACGGATGGATTAGCTTGATCCCCGCGTACAAAAGCATCTACCTTATCTTTAATCGTACTAATCTCATCTTGAATCAGCTGGTTAAGCTTGCTCGCAACTTCACGATTGGGGCCAAACAAAAAGCGTTTCATTTGCGCTCGCTGCTCGTCATCTAAACAGTTGACTGCGTATTCTTGCTTAATTTGCTCGGCAAAGCTATGCTCACGCAGACAAGCAAAACTGACCAAATCGGCAAAGCGATTGTCGTTGGTAGGCAAATAGTTGTGAAATTGCTGTTCAAGAAAAATCAGGGTGCGTTTTTTGGCAGTCGATAGCGGTAGTATATTTTTGATATCTTGGGTGACCGCTTGAGCGGCGCGCCAAAATAAGGTGTCAGAATGCTTTGCCGCCAGTGCACAGGCGCTATACATCGCCTCAAGTTTGCGCTGGTCATCCTCTGAGGTCTGACCGTTAACATTGGTCAATGCAACGCTTAAGCCCGCCCGATAAGCGGACGATAACAGGGCTTCATCCAAATTAAGCTTGGCGATGGGTACATAGTTTTGCTCCGGATTGGCAATAGAGATATTGATGGTATCGGATTTAGTAAAGCTGGACTCATCAATAGTGGGATGACCAATACAGGTGTTAAGACGGTTAATCACATCGATTAACAAAGATGGCTCTAAGGTTTCTTTTAACAACACAAATTCGATATAGCGATCTAAGGTCATGATGCCCTCAGAGATGTTGAGTATCAAGTCATCATTGCTGTTATCACCGGCATCATATAAAGCTTGCAAACTGTTGGCAAGCACCTGCGCTAAATCGCTACCACCGGTTAGGCGGATTAAATTTAAAACCGCTGCTAATTGCTTAAGGACTTCGATAGAGTCGAGCATCAATGGGGCTTGCTCTTCATCATCGTTAAACTCACTCAGATGGGTTTCGGCATCCTCTAACGCGACGTCAATTTCACGACGCAACAAAAATAACGAGGGCAAATCAAAATTGGTAACGCTTAATGAGGCGTGCTGAGTTTGATTTTGAACTAGTGACATAATATGGCTTCCCTATTTCATATAATGATGATATCAATCCTAAAAACCTAACTTGCGCGTATGGGGGTCATCTTGCTAAGCCTTCTTACTCGAACCAAACTCGAGCCGACAGACGATGCGATAGTCGTTAGTTAGGCGCTAACTAGATTGCCTAGATACGTGCTTAGGGTGATTTTGGCAACGCTAAAAGCTAATAATAGGCGCTTATAGTAGGCGCTTACAACGGTAAATGACATTTGACGCCCTAGCGCCATTACACCATGTTGCGCTTAAGGTTTCAACTGATTCATTTAAGGGCGACCAATAAAAAGATGGCTGGCAAAATTGGGTAAGGCTTGGGTGTTTAAGTTGGCAGCATGCCGTTGTAGCACGGCGAATATTGGCGTGTCTTGCAGATGGTCTTGCAGATGGTGCAAGCGCTCAATGCCTTGTGTTTGCAGCACATTGGGATAGGTTTTGAGTTGTTGCGTCACCCAGCTTAAGTGCTCGCTGTCGTACGTTTGGGCCAATACAAGCTGGCTAGCAAGGGCGCTAAAATCAAGGTGAGCGCCGCCGTCTTTGCGTTGATTATCCTCATCAATGGCTAAAGAAACCTGACCGCCGGTCATGGCTAAGTAGACTTCCGCTAAAATTTCGGCATCGAGCAACGCACCGTGAAACGTTCGCTCCATTTTGCCAACATTTAGGCGGCGCACTAGGGCATCGAGCGAGTTTTTTTGACCGGGATATTGTTGTTTTGCCATGGCAAACGAGTCGGTAACCTGCACCCGCTGCGCAAAGTCAGATAGACCAACCTTGGCAAACTCCATGTTCAAAAAGTTCATATCAAACGAGGCGTTGTGGGCAATAATTTCGGCCCCTAGCATAAAGTCGTATAACGGCTGGGCAACTTTATCAAAGGTGGGCTTGTCGGCCAAAAAAGCCTCGGTAATGCCATGAATGCGGATAACCTCGTCATCCATGGGGCGCTGCGGGTTGATATAGACGTGCAGCTTTTCGCCAGTAAGCTTGCGGTTAATCATCTCGACAATGCCGACTTCAACAATACGGTCGCCTTTTAGCGCATCTAGCCCTGTGGTTTCGGTATCCATAATCAGCTGGCGACCGGTTTCCCCCCGATGGATGGGCGTAGGCAACAGTGGTATAAAATGAGGGTTGGCGCGGCTGGTATCCCCATCAAAAGCGATAACGGGTTGTGGGTTTTGTTGAGCGATGTTTAAGTGTGGCGTCATGGTAGTATCAGTGTTATTAGGGTCATTAAAGTTATTAGCGTCATTAAAGTTATCAGGGTCATTAAAGTTAACAGGGTTCGCTGTTACGGCAACGCTCGGGTAGGTGGACACATTGTCATCAATGGGGTCAATAGCGTCGTACACGTCCCAGCCAAGGGGGTCATGCAGCAACCAATCCGAAGCCGTAGCCTTATTATGAATGGGATTATGATGGTGAGTCATTACCACATTATTTAGTTTTTTTTTAAGCCATCGCTATCATCACTCGATGCCGTAATGCCAAGGTTGGCCAATTCGTCCGCTTTTTCATTACCAGCATGGCCGGCATGCCCTTTTACCCAGTGCCAGCTTACGTTGCGGCCATTTTGCAGCGCATCAAGCTGTTGCCAAAGCTCTTGATTTTTAACCGGTTTTTTTGACGCCGTTTTCCAGCCATTTTTTTTCCAGCTGTTGACCCAAGTCGTGATGCCATTTTTCACGTAGCTGGAATCCGTCCAGATTTCTAGCATCAGCTCAATGGGGCTGTGCTTAAGTGCCATAATAGCGCCCATCAGCTCCATTTTATTATTGGTGGTTGGGTCTTCACCGCCATAAAATTCGCCATGGCTGCCATCGCTAAATATCAACAATGTGCCCCATCCACCGGGACCAGGGTTGCCTTTGCAGGCGCCATCGGTAAACGCAATGGTGGTATTGGCTTTGGGATTGAGGACAGACATAACAGCTCACAACAATAAAGGTATTAAAGAGGGCAAGGCAGCTGCTTAGTATAACAAATGCCTTGCGCAAATAACCTGATATTCCGTAGACAGTTGGTAAAATTTGCCATTCATGCACCGTAATTACTAGGATTAGCCCCAATCAGGGCATAGGCCATCGTTGAGATGCGCAACAAAGTGATTGAGCGCAACACGTTTAGCATATGCGGCGCTATACCAAGCTGTCACACAAAGAACGCTAACAGCCATCTTAAGCCCAGCAAAATAAGGTACCATAGGCGGTTTAATTTGCCTTTGCCATATTGGCAAAACCTAGCCATTGAGGTCAGCATGACGCACAAGTTTTTACCGAGTCTATTGAAGCAGCAGCCAGTAAAAAAAGGCTCAAAACCACCGTTTATCCTGACGGTAATGACAACGCTTATATTGGCCGGCGGATTGGTAGGCTGTAATCAAAGTAGCAAGCCCAAAGCAGCAGACCCCAATGTAGCAGATAGAGAATCTGCAGGCGAAACTATACCTGATAACAACAGGGTAGCGGCCACAGCTGAGCTATTTTCGGGCTGTTATAGCGTGGATGAGGATAAAGTGCCACAGATTAAAATAAGCCAACAAGCAGGGCAAATAGTCATGCAAACTAGAGAGAGCGACACCACAAAAGGTGTGTGGAATACCCCTGAGCCGATGCACATACTGCCCCTTGACCAAGTGACGCATTATTTTTCTGAAGAGGCGCAAAATATTGATGGTTTAATTGCTCGACCAGACAACATCTTTGCGGTTGCGCACGTCAAAAGTGCGTATGTGAATATTAACCCGTTGTTAGATAGCGATTATTTAGGATTTATTTTAAAAGGTAATAATACTATCTATAAAGTAGCGTGCGACGTATCGATGGGCTCTTAGCCTTTAACCCTAACTAAAGAAAGTTGTGCTGATTAAAAATAGTACGCAATGCAATAAGGAGCGCTAAATGGGTTTTTTAAGTTATGTGTTGTTAGGTGGCATGGCGTATGCGATAGGTTTGACGCTACGCCGCTATAAACTAGAGCCGGCAGAGAAACCGGCCGCGCCCTATACCCTCAAGCATCCGCTTATTTTACGCTATTTGGCACTGTTTTTTGTTGCCATGCTGCTGGTATCTGCTGTCATTGTGCGGTTTATATTGGGGCATGATGGTGTCGATATCCTCTTTATGATAGTCAACAGCTTGGTGACGACGTTTGTATTCTCCTTTGGGTTATGCCCGGATCATAAGAAGCTTGATGTGCCGATGTCGTAACCCGGTCGGCAGACCCGTGTCCCTAGCTCCCGTGTCCATAGTTATAGCTAAATAGGTTGGGCTGCTATTTTAGTCAGCCAAACAGTGTGATTTGCTCATATCAATAGCTATCAAGAAAGCAGTTGGCCTAATGACAAACGTTGCGTTTAAGGCGTATCGACTGGGGGCGTCACAATCACCACGTCACCGTCTGGCGCTTGCCGGATTTGGCTACCAGCGGGCAGGGTGGTGGTTTTGCTATCCACAATCAGCGCATCGACCTGATTATCCTCATTGATATCTACCGGCGCTATAGCGGTGTGCTCCGTGAGCACAACAGGCTGCTTAGACTCAATCGCCTGTGCTTGAGCAGGGTCAATAATGATAGGGGCGCTAGCGGCGTCAATAGCCGCCATTGCCACGGCTTTATCATCTTGCGGGGTTTGCCAGTCAAGTATGGTGGCTAAATTGCGATGCTGCGGCGTCGGGATAGCGACGGGCTCGACCAAGTTGGCCCCGCCGCCCAAGGCTTGATATAACTCAATTTGGCTGCTCAGTCGAGCCAGCTCTAAGTTTAAAATACTCTGCTGAGTGGCAAACAAAGAGCGCTCGGCATCGAGCACGCCTAAATAATCATCAACCTGCGCCCGCCATCTGGCATCAGCGATCTCAAAGATGTCGTTATAGCTTTGTTGCAGGCGGTACTGCGCCTCGGTTTTTGCTTGCAAAGTAGCACGCTCGGCTAACACATCGTTTACCTCGCGAAAAGCGGTTTCAATCGTGCTCTCATAATTCGCCAATGCTTGGTCACGTTCAATTTGCGCCACCTCGTAGTTGGCATCAAGCCGACCAGCATCAAATATAGGCACGCTGATTGAAGGGCCAAACGACCAACCCGCAGCGCTACTTTTAAACAAATCAGTCAAATCACCACTTGAATAACCGAGGCTACCGGTCAAGCTAATCGTTGGAAAATAGGCACTACGCGCCACGTTAATGTTGGCGCCTGCACTTTTTAACTGATATTCAGCTTGTAAAACATCCGGACGATAGCGCAGTAATTCGCTTGGCAAACCGGCACTCAATACTTGTGGGGTGACGATATTGCTGACCGCAGGGGCGGGCATCATGTCTTCAGAAATTGGGGCGCCTACCAAATACTGTAAGGCGTTTTGCGCCTTTAACACGCCAGTTTGAGCGTCAAGTAGCGCAATATAAGCGGATTCGACTGAAGTTTGTGCGCGCAAAAACGGCTCTTTGGAATCAATACCGGCTTGTAATCTTGCTTGGGTTATTTTTAAAGATTCTTTACGGCTGTCCAAGGTTTTGCTCGCCAGCTCCAATTGCTTGAGCTGATAGCTTAAATTGACGTAACTTTTAGCAATGTTGGCAATCAGGCTCACCTGAGCGGTATCACTCGCCACCGTCGTTGCCAGATAGTTTTGCAAGGCCTGATCTTTAAGGCTCGATACCTTGCCCCAAAAGTCGATTTCATAGTTGGCCAATGCTAAATCGGCTCTATAGCGATTGGCAGCATTGTCATAGCCCCCTTGCGAGATGCGCGAATACCCGCTACTTCCATTTAGGGTAGGCAAATCTTCGTTGTCGGTGATGCGGTATTGAGCCTGCGCTTTGCGAATCGCCAGCACCGTTTGGCGCACATCTTTATTATTATCAAGCCCAAGTTGAATTAATGCTTTAAGTTTTGGGTCGGTATAAAACGTCTGCCAGCGCATAGCTGCCACGCTTGATGGCACCTGTTGATTGCGATAAGCGGCGTAGCCCTCGCCTGCCACTAAAGGAATATTGGGCTTGGCGACTATCGGTGCAGTTTGCACGGCAGGGATGCTTTGGCACGCACTCGCCATTAGGGTTAGCGCCCCTAACACCGCCAGACGTGACCAATAAGCAGATGATTTTAGAACAGAGGAGGTTGGTTGGCAAAATACCAAGTAGTGGGGGGCGGTAGAACGCATGGCTCGACCTTTTTTATAGGGATTAACGGGTGCTGGTGTGGTCATGAAGCAGGGTCTCCAAAAGGGATGGGGCTAAAAGCTAGGTGCGCAAGGGCTATCGTATACAGCGAACCAACCGCCTTACCAGACCTTAGCCTATAAAACTAAAACATGGCTGGATTAAACCAAGCGTGAGCTGGCAAGCTCGGTTAATTGCCATAGGCCAAGGCGATAATGGTTATCCGGCAACTGCAGCAAAGCCTGCTGCGCCAATTGGGTTTCATCTAGCGCCCGCTTGCGGCAATATTCAAGCGCCCCTGAGGCTTTGACCAAACCGATTAAATACTCGGCGTTCTCGGTTTTACCGGTCTGTACGGCAATGCGCAGTTTATCGTACTGGGTTTTATCTTGCTCTTTGAGCAAACGCAGCGCCACAATCGTGGGCAAGGTGGGTTTACCTTCGGCCAAATCGTCGCCTAGGTTTTTACCCATCACGTCGCTATTGCCACTATAATCCAGCACATCGTCAATAATTTGAAACGCATTGCCAAAATGTTGACCAAAGTCGCTAAGCGCCTGCATAAATTCAGGTTTATCTTGGAGCAACGCCACGCCGCTGGTGGCCATCATAAATAGCCGCGAGGTTTTACCGTCAATAATGCGCATATAGTCCGCTTCGGTGGCTTCAGGATTATGCTGGTGCTGCAATTGCAACACTTCTCCTTCGGCAATATCACAGGTGCCATCAGAAAAAAGCTTTAATAAAGGCAAGCTATTAAACCCAACTAAAAGGTTAAAAGCGCGTGCAATCAGGTAATCTCCTACCAAAACCGCAGTGGCATTGTCCCAAGTGGCATTGGCGGTGGGTTTGCCACGGCGTAGGCCGGACGCATCAATGACATCGTCATGCACCAATGTTGCAGTATGCAGCATTTCGGTAATAGCAGCTAAATGCATGGCATCGGTAGATTGTTCATCCGCACACAAGCGCGAGCATAACAGCGTGATTAACGGGCGCATCCGTTTGCCGCCGGCATTAATCACATGCTGTGACACGCTCATCACCAATTGTACTTTGGAGTTTAAGCTGCCAAAAACCTGCTTGTCCATAATATAAAAATCATCAGCCACAATGTTTTGAATCTGCTCATAGCTGGCAGGATTAGCAAGATGAGTGCGGCTAATAGCCGTCACTTGTGGTTCAGTACGCATCGGGTTTGGTGATGGCGGCGCTGCGGTTATCGGGTCAATCGTCGTCGTAACGGCAGTAACATCAGGTGCCTCATCGTTTGACGGCGTATGGAATGCGGTATCTAAGGATGTAGCAGCGGTAGCTATAGAGTCATTTGCGGGCGTTATCATAAATTTTCAACTGGTCAACAAGTGAAGGTAAAGTGAGGTCATTTTGGAGTCGGCGCTATAAGCAAAACCGCAGGCAAAACCGCTCCAGTTTTATAATATGAGGGTGCTGGTGCTGCCATTGTTAGCGTACAGGTTTAAGCAATCTTTGCAAATTACAGGATAGTACAACACACTGCCCTAGATTATAACGCCTTATAAGCGGGTTGCTAGTGCTAGTTTTATTAAAATTGTTGATAAACAGGGTTTGCGTGACACATTAGGGGTCTGTTTTTGTTTATTTAACAATTGAGTGTTGCATTTTGGTCAATAAACCCGTAAAATTTCGCCTTCATATTTAAAGCCTTTATCAAACCCAAGGTTAGGTTAAATTATACGGCTTAACTTAGCTAATTAAAGGTTTTTTCTGTCAATTTTTCCCTGTGGTGTTCGTAAGTCAAGTAGATAGCTGAAGTGTTATGAAGCCTGTCGAGCAATACGACGCAGGCAGATAACCACGGCACACGGGTTAAACGGAGTCATAAAATGTACGCAGTGATTAAGTGTGGCGGCAAGCAGCATCGTGTCAATGTTGATGAATTACTCAAAGTAGAGCTTCTAAAAACTGAAGCTGGCGAAACCATTAAGTTTGATGATGTCTTAATGGTCGTGGATGGCAATGATATTAAAATCGGTCAACCGGTTGTTGCAGGGGCTAGCGTTGAAGCTGAAGTCGTCGAGCACGGACGTGGTAAAAAAGTTCGTATCGTTAAGCATAAGCGTCGTAAGCATTATCATAAAGAACAAGGCCATCGCCAATGGTATACGCTATTGAAAATCAAAGCGATTAACGCTTAATGCCATAGCGACAATAAACAATAGATAAGGTATGAAACAATAGATAAGGTATGCGTTATTATTGGCTTGTCGATATCCTGTTTTTAAATTCGTCTCACTAAGGAGATTTATCCATGGCACATAAAAAAGCCGCTGGCTCAACCCGTAACGGTCGTGACTCTAACCCAAAAATGCTTGGTGTCAAAGTGTTTGGTGGTCAAGATGTTATTCCGGGTAATATTATTGTTCGTCAACGTGGTACTGAGTTTCATGCTGGGCCAGGCGTAGGTATGGGTCGTGACCATACATTATTTGCATTAACCGAAGGTGTGGTTAAGTTTGCAACCAAAGGCAAGTTTAATCGCCGTTATGTGTCGGTTCAAGACGCATAATCAGCTCTACAGACTTAGGACTGATAAAGTTTGTCGTCGTATTATAGCCCTGCTATCTTAATGAGATAGCAGGGCTTTTTATATGGTCAATTTTATAGAGTAGCTTTTATAGAGTAGCTTATATAGGACAGCTTATATAGAGTGCCTTATATAGGGTAAGCATGCAGTGATAGAGTTAAATGCAGGAGATTGTAAAATAAGGCGATAAATGGTACTGCTTAGAATGGCTAAAAACAATTCTTAGACAAAGATAAGGTCATTGAGATAAAGTGCGTGTAGAATGCTGTCATACCACTGTAACAAGCCAGCAGTTTTCTTTGCAATCGCTATCTAGTCACGTAATAAAAAAACTGGCACTATGGTTGTCATCTTGCAAGGAGAAACAAAAGGAGCAAGTAGGTAGTGAGCTAAGTCGAGTCACTCTTTGCTTCTACTGCTATAGGTTACATTTAAAATCTAATCCTAGAGTGCTATTTTGCTTGTAAAATTTATTCATTTTTGAGGATATCATCTTTATGTCAAACCAAACAACGCTACCAACTCCCTCTAAAAGTATGATGAAAAAACTAATGGGGTCGACTTTGGCCGCTGCACTTGTCGTTGCAATACCCGTAACGGCAATTACCCAAGTCTCACAGGCAGCAACCGCCAGCGATAACCTAACAGCGGCGAAACGCTTAAATGCGATATTGACCAATACCAAAAGTATGACGGCTAACTTTACCCAAACTACCAAAGGCACCGATGGCTCAAAAAGTGGGTTGAGTGCCAAAAACGGTACGTTTTCTGGCACCATGAGCCTAAAGCGGCCCAACAACTTTCGCTGGAATATCACCAAGCCATTTGAGCAGCTGATTGTGACCGATGGCAGCTCGATTTGGGTCTATGATAAAGATTTAGAACAGGTGACCCATCAAAGTACCGAAAAACAATTAGGCAATACGCCGGCTTTACTGTTATCCGGCGACCCCAGTCAAATCGCCAACAATTTCAAAATTACCCAGCCGCATAGCCATAAAAATTATTATGTGCTATACCCAAAAACTAAGGACAGTAACTTTAAAAGTTTGGGGATTAGCTTTAATGGCGGCAAACCGATAATGATGGTGTTAAATGACTCATTAGGTCAAGTGACTTCGATTAAATTTAACAACGTCAAAATGAATCCCGCAGTGGCCGATAGCGAGTTTAAATTTACTCCGCCAAAAGGGGTAGATGTGATTAATCAGTAACTGCCGAAACAATTTTAGCAACAAGAAACCAAGCCGCGGCTTGGTTTTTTTGCTTTAAACACTCTAGCGTCTAGCACAGGCGGTAGTTAAGAACAGGCTTAATCCTAAGCAAGCGTTTATTTACCTTTGGCATCTGCCCAAATGATTTTATGCAGTTGCAATTGAAAGCGCACGGGTAGGGCATCTACGATTATCCAGTCAGCAAGCTCTCGGGCGAGACTGGGTACAGCCGAGCTATTTATAGCGTTATCAACAGGTTGATTACCGCTTGAAGCAGGTTCATCAGCGTTATCCAAACTATTTAGGCTATCTAAGCTATCTAGGCTATTGTTAATATTAAACATAGGCGAAAACCAGACGGCACTGACCTTGGTATGCAGCGCATGCGCAAACAATGTTTGCTTAGCCCATTCATAATCTAAGCGATTCATAATCACAAATTTGATTTGGTCGTGCTGGGTTAAATACTCAAGGTTTGACCATAAGTTTTTGTCTTGCTCGCCGCTGCTGGGCGTTTTTAAATCCATCACTTTACTAACAGCTGCCGGCACTTTTGCAACACTCAAGGCACCTGCCGTTTCTAGCGATACCTCGTAGCCTGCTGCCAGCAAGCGGTTGATTAAAGCAACGCAATTGGGCTGGGCCAATGGCTCACCACCGGTAACGCACACTCGTTTGCAATGATACTGGGCTATGTCAGATAGTATGTTATCTAGCGACTGCCGAGTGCCCCCTGTAAACGCATAAGCCGTATCACAATAGACACAGCGTAGGGGGCAACCGGTTAAGCGCACAAAAATAGTGGGCATGCCAGCTGTCAAGGCTTCACCCTGCAAGGAGTAGAAAATCTCCGTCAGACGCAAACCCGATTCGGGGTCATTAACGGGAATATATTGACTGCGTAGGGGGGAGGATGGAATCATAAACAGACGTCTTATTGTAAAGGGTTACCAATGTTGAAAAGGGTTGCCACGTCGAAATAACCAACAGTGCTCAGATAATCATAGACGGATATGGTTTATAGCCGCTAAGTGCAAGCTCAACACAATAATAAAAAAGACACTTAGAATAACTCTAAGCGTCTTTTGTTTCTATACATAGAATCAAGCAGTATTGTGACTTAAGCCAACCGTAACAAGTCGTTGATACTGGTTTTGGAGCGGGTTTGGGCGTCTACTTTTTTAACAATCACCGCACAGTATAAACTGTGGCTACCGTCTTTTGCGGGGATGCTACCTGATACCACAACAGAGCCGGCAGGCACACGGCCATAGCTCACTTCTCCCGTTTCACGGTCCAGTATTTTGGTCGATTGACCAATATAGACACCCATGGAAATAACTGAGCCTTCTTCCACAATCACCCCTTCAACAATTTCGGAGCGGGCGCCAATAAAACAGTTGTCTTCGATAATCGTTGGGTTGGCTTGCAAGGGTTCTAACACACCGCCAATGCCCACACCGCCGGATAAATGCACGTTTTTACCAATTTGGGCACACGAACCGACGGTCGCCCAAGTATCGACCATCGCTCCCTCGTCCACATAAGCACCGATATTGGTGTAGCTAGGCATTAACACCACGCCTTTAGCAATGTACGAGCCACGGCGTGCCACAGCGGGCGGTACCACGCGTATACCAGCTGCACTAAATTGCTCGGCTGTCCAATCGGCAAACTTGGTGGGCACCTTGTCATAAAACTGCACGTTAGCACCTGCTGGCATGGCAACATTATCATTAAGGCGAAACGATAATAATACCGCCTTTTTAGCCCATTGATTGACTACCCATTCACCATCTTTTTTTTCAGCCACGCGCAAGCTACCGTTATCAAGGTGGGTTAGCACGCTATTCACCGCGTCCTTAACCTCTTGCGGCATCGTGCTCGGGCTATACTCGCTACGTTTTTCAAAGGCTTGTTCGATGGTTTGTTCTAATGACGTGATGGTTTGTTCTAGTGACATAAGGTTATCCAAGATAATCAAAGGGGTGAAAGTGGTTTAAACTCATGGTAATTAGGTGTAAGCTAGGCTAAATAGTCGCTTAATAAAGGTCAAATTGTTTCTAAGTAAACATACTCGAAGTAACTCAGCTTAAGTGTAATATTGTCGCTAATTGAAATGCTTTTAGCAAATTGAACATTTAACTGAATGGTTTAAACATAATGATTTAACAATAGCTAAGATTGATATCATTTAAGGGCTTCAGCACTAGCTAAATTATTAATCCAAACTAAAATATTTTGATATACCTTCTTGTTATCTTGCTCATGCAAAGGCTCATGGCGCATACCTGCATACAACTGCTTATCGATTTGGGTGAAGCCCTGTTTGGTCAAGCGTTTAGTGAGTTTATTGATACCCTTGCCCATATTGCCAACGGGGTCATCCTTGCCGCTCACAAACAACATCGCAAAGTCGGGCTCTATAGTTTGCGCCCAGTCTTTTGCCAGCCCGTTATTCATCAATTCAAATAAGCCCAAAAACCCATTGTTGGTAAAATCAAAACCCGTTAGCGGGTCGTCCTCGTACGCTTGACGAGCATTTTCATCTTTAACTACCCAAGCAAATTTTGCGGACGATGTTTTATCATTGAGTTTCAGGTTGAGTAGCTTATTCGTCAGTTGGGCAAACACATGGTTACGTCTTGTTGATTGCAGCTTATTGAGTAGCTTGACTGTGGGTAACAGTACTTTGGTCAATGGGTCATAGTCGCTGGTACCCATCAAAATAGCCCCCGCAAACTCACTACTGTGCGTTTGCAGCACATTACGCACAATAAACGACCCCATAGAATGGCCCATGATAAATTGTGGCACGTCAGGATAGTGTTTTTTTAGCGTGTCGGTCATTACAATCACGTCTTTGAGCAGCGTTTGCATCGGATAGTGTTTGTTAAAATAGCCCAATTCTTCGGCGTTACGGATGCTACGACCATGTCCCAGCAGATCATAGGTTAATACGGCAATATCGTTGTCGGCCAAATATTGGGCAAATTTATCATAACGGCCACTGTGCTCGGCCATGCCATGCACCACCAACAGCGCCGCTTTAGCCGTCTGTTTTGGGCGATACAAAGTATGGTACAGGCTGTGGGTTTGGTCGGATGACTGTATACTTTTACGCATAAAAAATCCTTTTTTCGTTTGTTTTTATAGACTGTCTTATAGGGTAATATTTATAAAAAGTATAGCCTGTTTCAATATGGCATAGACCCTAATACAATAAATCACATCAGGGTCTAAATCTAGTAATCATACAACTATAAATACAAGATTGTTCTTTTTACCAACTGTTTAGTGTGTGTTTCAATCAGTATTACCCTAACTATATTACCCTAACAGCCAAGCTTGGCCTCAGCCGCTAGCGCCTTTTGACTACGTATCGGCGCTGGGCAATCCTCGCCGTAATATTGGCGGTCTGCAAAGTAGCTCGAGCGTACCATCGGGTTGGCCCAAATATTGAAAAAGCCAATCTTTTTGCCATAATCCATATAGCGTTGAAACTCATCGGGATGCACATAGCGCGCAACGGGCGCATGGTTTTTACTAGGCTGCAAATATTGACCAATGGTTATCATATCGACATCATGGGCTCTTAAATCATCGAGTAGCGCATATACCTCGTCTTCGGTTTCGCCCAAACCCACCATCAGGCCACATTTGGTGGCGATATCTGGGCGACGTGCTTTATATTTTTTTAATAAGTCTAGCGAATGCTGATAGTCAGAACCGGGACGAAACGCCTTATACAAACGGGGCACGGTTTCAATGTTATGGTTAAACACATCGGGGGCTGTTTGGGTCAATAAATCAAGCGCCACCTCCATGCGGCCTCTAAAATCAGGGACTAAAATCTCAATCAAGCAGTTTGGGCTAAGTGCTTTGGATTCGTTAATCACATCGACAAAATGCTGGGCACCGCCGTCCTTTAAGTCATCACGATCCACCGAGGTAATCACCGCGTATTTAAGCCCAAGGCCCAAAATAGTTTCCGCCGTATGACGGGGCTCATCGGCATCCAAATTATTAGGGCGACCATGGGCCACATCACAAAAGGGGCAACGCCGAGTACAGATATCGCCCATAATCATAAAGGTGGCCGTACCATCACCAAAGCATTGAGGTAGATTAGGGCAGGCCGCCTCTTCACACACCGTATACAGGCGCTGTTCACGCAGTGTCGACTTGATGCGTGCCACTTCGCTTGGCGACGACATTTTGACCCGTATCCAATCCGGCTTTTTAAGCGCTGTGGTGGTGGGGATGATTTTAATAGGGATGCGAGCCACTTTGTCGTAGCCCCGTAGCTTTTCGCCCTGAATGGCCTTTTTTGGTTTAGGCTTGGCAGCAGGAGTATGGGTTTGCACCGCTGCTTGGGTACAGTTTTGGGAAGTTGCAATCTCACGCATAGTTATATCCTAACCCTTAGTTTTCCTTGGGTCTTTAGTGTCATAATCAGGGTTTAGTACGTCTTGGAAGAAAGTGATAACCATCAAATGTATACGCCAAATTATAACAGGTTTACAGCTTATCGATAGGTATCAATAGGTATCAATAGGTGTGATTAGTTGTGAATAGGTATCATTAGGTGTGCATAAATAGAGTATTACAAAGATGTTTGCAAGCTGAGTTAGCAGTCATGCTGGGTAAACAAGAATACAATCATAGCCAAAAAAAACCTAGCGGTATGGATGGGCGCTACAGAAACATATCGATTGGGCTTACGGTATATCTAAATACCTGCATTTAATAAATAAATGGTGGATATCGCCTTTATTATAAAGCTTTAACGGTTTTTCGATTAACTTTTTTGGGGTTTTGCGGTATATTAACGCAGAGATTTAACCCACCTGCAATATTTAGGTCGCCATCACCTCTGTTGTTGCCACAGACCGTCAATAAACTTGCTATAGGGCCTTATTGTTACCCCTATTAGCGCATACCCAAGTGCAATGACAGCAGCCTATGTGACAGCCACCCAGATTTGCCATACTACCTTCATATCACCTTATACTAGGATATCCACTATGTTAGACGTCTATCGCAAACATATCGCAGAACGTGCCCAAATGGGGATTGTACCCCTGCCGTTGTCGGAGCAACAAACTGCCGACTTGGTAGAACTGTTAAAAAACCCGCCGGCAGGTGAAGAAGCCTTTGTGATGGATATGCTAGTAAATCGTGTGCCCTCTGGCGTTGACCAAGCTGCCTATGTGAAAGCCGCATTTTTGGCGGCTATCGTTAAAGGTGAAACGACCTCACCGCTGATTACTAAAAATAAAGCGGTTGAAATTTTGGGCACAATGCAAGGGGGTTATAATGTCATGCCTCTGGTTGAGGCCTTAGATAACGCTGAAGTGGCAGCAACTGCGGCGACTGCTTTAAAAAGAACCTTGCTGGTGTTTGATGCGTTTAACGATGTGACTGAAAAAGCAGAAGCGGGCAATGAAAAAGCGGCTGAAGTCATTCAATCGTGGGCGAATGCTGAGTGGTTTTTAAACCGCGATGCTGTGCCGCAAAAGATGACCTATACTGCGTTTAAAGTGACGGGCGAGACCAATACCGATGATTTATCCCCCGCGCAGGATGCGTGGAGTCGCCCCGATATTCCATTGCATGCCTTAGCCATGCACAAAAACTCTCGTGATGGCATTGTTGCCGATGAAGAGGGCGTAGTTGGCCCTATGAAACAGATTGAAGCCCTTAAACTAAAAGGCTTTCCATTGGCCTACGTGGGCGATGTGGTGGGCACAGGCTCTAGCCGTAAATCTGCCACCAACTCGGTGCTCTGGTTGATGGGCAACGATATTCCTAATGTGCCCAACAAACGGGGCGGCGGCTTGGTACTGGGTAATAACATTGCCCCCATCTTTTTTAATACCATGGAAGACTCAGGTGCCCTACCCATTGAAAAAGTGAAAGTCGATAACATTGCGATGGGTGATGTGTTTGATATTTATCCGCATGATGGCAAAATTACCAAGCATGACTCGGATGAGGTATTGTCTACGTTTAAGTTAAACTCAGCCACCTTGCTGGACGAAGTGCGTGCCGGTGGTCGTATTCCGTTAATTGTTGGCCGTGCGTTAACCAACCGTGCCCGTGATTATTTGGGCCTACCACATTCAGACGTTTTTGCTAAGCCGGATCAACCCGAAGGCTCTGATAAAGGTTTTACTTTAGCGCAAAAAATGGTCGGTAAAGCTTGCGGCATGGATGGCGTGCGCCCCGGGATGTATTGTGAGCCGAAAATGACCACCGTTGGCTCGCAAGATACAACAGGCCCAATGACCCGTGATGAGCTTAAAGATTTGGCCTGTTTAGGTTTCCAAGCCGATTTGGTGATGCAATCTTTTTGTCATACCGCGGCGTATCCAAAGCCGGTTGATGTGGAAACCCAGCACACCCTGCCTGATTTTATTATGAACCGTGGCGGCGTAAGCTTACGCCCAGGCGATGGTATCATCCATAGCTGGCTTAACCGTATGTTACTGCCAGATACGGTGGGTACTGGCGGTGATTCGCATACCCGTTTCCCAATGGGCATCTCATTTCCAGCCGGTTCTGGTTTGGTGGCGTTTGCCGCTGCCACTGGTGTGATGCCGCTAGATATGCCGGAATCAGTTCGGGTGCGCTTTGTCGGTGAGATGCAACCGGGTATCACCTTGCGTGACCTAGTGCATGCCATTCCGATGCAAGCGATAAAAGAAGGTTATTTGACCGTTGAGAAAAAAGGTAAAATCAATGAGTTTAACGGGCGCATCTTAGAAATTGAAGGTCTTCCAGATCTAACGGTTGAGCAGGCATTTGAGTTGTCGGATGCGTCTGCTGAGCGCAGTGCCGCAGGCTGTACCATTACGTTGTCAGAGGCGTCGGTCACCGAGTATTTAAACTCGAATATTACCCTACTTAAATGGATGATTGCTGAAGGCTATGGCGATGCGCGTACGTTAAGCCGCCGTATTGAAGCCATGCAAGAGTGGTTGGCAAACCCAACCTTGATGCGTGCAGATGCGGATGCTGAATATGCAATTGATATGACCATCAATATGTCCGATATCAAGGAGCCCGTACTTTGCTGCCCCAATGACCCAGATGATGCCAAAACATTGTCAGATGTTGCCGGCGCCAAAATCGACGAAGTCTTTATTGGGTCTTGTATGACCAATATTGGCCATTTCCGTGCCGCCGGTAAACTATTGCAAGAAGTACCTGCTGGCAGTCTTAAAACACGTTTGTGGATTGCACCGCCGACCAAAATGGATGCGCGTGAGTTAATGGAAGAGGGCTATTATAACATCTACGCCCAAGCTGGCGCTCGTACCGAAATGCCCGGTTGTTCCTTGTGTATGGGTAACCAAGCGCGTATTGCACCCAAATCTACTGCCGTTTCGACCTCTACGCGTAACTTCCCGAACCGTTTGGGTCAAGGTGCTGATGTGTATTTGGCCTCTGCTGAATTGGCCTCGGTGGCTGCCGTACTAGGGCGTTTGCCAACCAATGCAGAGTATCAAGAATATGCGGGCAAGCTTGATAGCATGGGCTCTGAAGTGTATCGTTATATGAACTTTGACCGCATGGAAACGTATTCTGATGAAGCCGATAAAATTAGTGTGGCGCAGTTGGCTTAAGTTGACTTAAGTGTTAGCGCGGCTTTTAAAACGCTAAACGCTACATGGTTCTTACACAAAACCCTGTATCTTCGGATGCAGGGTTTTTTTATGTGAAAAATATGGGTATTTCAAATTGGGTCTTTTGAGTTTAAATTTTCTAAAATCTAGCTAAGTAATAGGAGTGTGGGCTTTGCAGCGTAGTGATTTTGACTTTATCGCCTTAGAATAGGGGATGAACTTTAATTAAGATAAGAAGATGAAAACCGCTTAACAAAAAACAGTATTTAAATTACAAACATAGGTACCATAGAAGCAATGCTTACTACATAATTATAAGAGTTTGCAAAAGTTTACAAAATATATATAATTAGCAGACTTATGAATAGTCTTTTTTAACTAAGGTTTTAAAAGTATCTATTATTTAGCTTATTATTCAAACTTAGAGATTAATCATGCCTCCTTCTTTAGAGAAACAAAATACAATTGACGATGTCTATCGCTCCCCTAATAGTGACCCAACAGTAGTCAGCAATGAGCATGCAGTTGAAGAAAACTACAACATGATTGATTGGTTTAAAAAATGTTTACGCAACTATACGAATTTTTCAGGAAGAGCTCGACGTAAAGAATATTGGTATTTCGCTCTTGCCAATTGGCTTATCGGTGTTATTGCGATGATAGTAGATGCAATAATATTTGATACTCCAACTGGGTTGTTTTACGCAGTTGCTGTATTGGGTCTATTGATACCAGGATTAGCCGTTCTTTCCCGGCGCCTACATGATACCGGCCGCTCTGCATGGTGGTTTTTAATAGTATTGGTGCCACTGCTAGGCTCAATTGCACTCATAGTATTTTTGGCGACGGAAACTAAGTTCGAACGCAATAAATGGGGCGCTCCCGCTAAATAAACTTAATAAAGTGTTTAGACTATAAGCATCTAGGCTACTCGTCAAACGCCTCTTCACTGGCCATATAATGCTCTGGGGTTAAATTGGTAAAGCGAGTGTATTGCCCCTCAAACGCCAACCGTATGGTGCCAATGGGGCCGTTACGTTGTTTGCCAATAATCACCTCGGCAATGCCTTTATGGTCAGAGTTTTCGTTATACACCTCATCGCGATAAATAAAGGTAATCAAATCGGCATCTTGCTCAATCGCCCCTGATTCGCGCAAGTCGGACATAATAGGACGCTTATTGGGGCGGTTCTCTAAGCTTCTGTTCAATTGCGATAAGGCGACCACTGGGCAGTTAAGCTCCCGTGCCAACGCTTTTAGACTGCGTGAAATCTCTGATATTTCGGCCACGCGGTTACCATCAAGACTAGGCACCTTCATCAGTTGCAAATAATCAACAATAATCAGCCCCATCTTGCCACCATTATTTTTGGCAATACGCCGGCAGCGTGAACGTAGCTCGGAGGGGGGCAGGGCAGTACTGTCATCAATAAACAGCTTTTTTTCCTGCAAATGGGCAATAGCGCCCATCATTTTTACCCACTCATCCTCGCTCATCTGCCCCGAACGTAAATTGGTTTGGTTAATTTGCCCCCAAGAGGACAACAACCGCATCACAATAGACTCCGCTGGCATCTCCATCGAAAATACGACAACGGGCAAATCTTCGTGAAACAGCACCCCTTCGGCCAAATTCATCGCAAAGGTGGTTTTACCCATTGATGGCCGGGCTGCCACAATCACCAAATCGCCTGCTTGTAAGCCTTGGGTCTTATTGTTCAGCTCGGTAAACGGGGTTCTTAGGCCAATCATGCCATCAGGATTGTTTTTCAGCTCGTCGATTTTTTTAACCACATTGGCCAGTACCGAATCCACCTCGACCGGCCCGCGTTGTTCGGCGCGGTTATTGTGCTGCTCATTAATCGAAAAAATCTTCGCCTCGACGCTGTCTAATATATCACTGACACTATTGTCTTTGGGGTCGTAGGCTAACCCCAATATTTCATTGCCGGTGGCAATCAGTTGCCGCAGGGTTGCCAGCTCTCGCACCCGCTGCGCATAAGCGGTCAGGTTAAATAAAGTACCCGGGCTTTGGGTTAAGATATCGGCCAAATAGCTTTCGCCGCCCGCCGTTTTGAGCAGTTTTTGCGAATTTAGCCAGTCGTAAACCATAACCGTATCGTAAGGCTCGCCTACCAGCGCCAAATGCGAGATGGCGGTAAAAATAAGCTGATGGCGACCGGCGTAAAAATCCCCTTTGGTGACAATATCAGATATTTTATCAAACGACTCTTCAATACTCATCAAAGACGCCAATAATGCCTTTTCAATGTCGATATTGTGCGGGGGCTGCTGGCTTAATAAATCGCTTAATCCGGCATTGTCAGTGCCAGCTGTTTTTGCAACTAAATCGCTCATAAATAATATAATCTTATTGGTATTGGTAAAGTGGCTAAATAGCTACCAAGGATATGGGCCTGTCAGTTCAAGGGTCAAAAAAGTCCGTCGCTATACCTACTAGGTACGTGCAGACAGGTTGTGATGCGTCATGTGGATAACTGGCCAGCTAGCGACTAACGAGTGGCCAGCTGGCTAACTAAAGGCGTAGAAGCTAAAAATTGATGTCATTGACGTGATGTTATTATAGCGATTGTAAGGTCATATAGAGATGGGTAGGTAGAGGGTATGCGCTTAAAGCCCTATATAGCGTGCAGTAGGCTGGTTAATGAGACACTCCGATACAGCACTGGGCAGGTTTAGTGGTAAACTCTAGAGCCAAACCATACTAATCATCCGCAAATAAGTTTATCATACTGCCCAAACTGTAAGCAGTATTTCATCATAATTTAATCGGTATCATTAATGATACTATCGATTTTGATAAAAAAGTGCTAAACAAGGCGACCAAACATGGCAAACGACCAACCTACAACGGTTCACCCCACTAAACAATTACCCTTATTGATGACCACTGGCGAGCCTGCTGGTATTGGTATGGATATCGTCTTACAACTGGCAAGCCAAGGCAAATTGGCCACCCTAAATCGCCCTATCATTGTGCTGGCAGATAACGAGGCCTTGCAGCAGCGCTGCCAGATGATGTTTAACCCATTGGCGCATGGCAAGCATAAACTGCCAACTTGGCAGGTTATTGGGGAGGTCGCTACGCTATATAGTAGTTGCAACGCTAATACTGCCCACACCGGCCATAATATAGCAACACAGTTTACGCGAATGCTCGCAGGCGACGCGGATTGTCGAGGTGCTGATTTTTTAGTGATTCATACGCCGGTTGCAATGCAGGTTAGGGCAGGCCAGTTAACTACCCATAATGCGCCTATGGTGATGACTCAGTTACAACTGGCGCACGATTTGGCCAGCGCAGGGTGCATTGCTGCCATCGTAACAGGGCCATTGCAGAAATCTGTGTTAATTGATGCTGGTCTCACTTTGAAAGATGGCACGCTGTTTACCGGCCATACCGAGTTTTTTATGCAGCAAACTGGCTGTGCTAAAGTGGTGATGATGCTGGCAAATTCGGCTATGCGCGTGGCGTTGGTGACCACTCATTTGCCGCTACGCGAGGTGGCAGACGCCATTACTGCGGACAATGTGCGCCAAACAGTGCACATTGTTTTGGACGCTCTAAAGCAAAAATTTAGCATACCCCAGCCCAAGATTTTGGTGTGCGGCCTTAATCCGCATGCAGGCGAAGGGGGGCATTTAGGGTTGGAGGAGATTGACATTATCAATCCCGTACTACAAGAGTTTCGTCTGCGCGGCATTGACGTGCCCGATGCCATGCCGGCAGATACCTTGTTCACCAAGCGTCATTTGGCCAACTGTGATGCGGTTGTCGCTATGTTTCATGACCAAGGATTACCGGTTCTCAAGTCGCATGGGTTTGGTGATACGGTGAATCTCACCTTAGGCTTGCCGTATATTCGCACCTCAGTAGATCATGGAACGGCGCTGGATTTAGCCGGTCATTGTTTGGGAGGCGGTGAAGCCAGTGCTAGCAGTCTATGGCAAGCGTTAACGATGGCAAATGCGATGGCCAGTAGCGTCGCCATGCCGCTAACTGTGCTACACTAATTTTTAATCACTTTTTTTACCATCATCTATTCTCACTATCTTGAAACCCAATACTTATGACACACTCGACGCTTGCAAAAATTAACGCCAGTAAAATGGGCAAACATCAACCAAGAAAACGCTTTGGCCAAAACTTTTTGCACGATAACTTTGTTATTGAGCAAATCGTGGATGCGATTGATTTAAACAAAGACGATAACCTGATTGAAATTGGCCCTGGAATGGGCGCATTGACAGAGCCCATGCTACAACAAGTGGACGCCATGACGGTGATTGAGCTGGACCGTGACCTCGCCAGTAGCCTAAAAATACGCATTGGTGCCAACAGTCATCCCAATTTTCATATTATTACTGCCAATGCCATGCAGTTTGATTATGCGACCTTGTATGCCAGCTTTAATAACCATCTTAATCCTAACGATGACAATGACAATGACAATGACAACCACAATGGCGCCACTGCTAAAAAAATGCGCATTGTGGGCAATTTACCTTATAACATCTCCACTCCGTTACTCTTTAAACTGCTCGATTATGCAGACCTTATCGAGGACATGCATTTCATGCTGCAAAAGGAGGTGGTCGAGCGTATTACCGCTGAGGTGGGCAGTAAGATATATGGCCGGCTGTCGGTGGTGATGCAATATCACTGTGAAACCGAGTATTTGCTTACCGTGCCCAAAGGAGCGTTTAACCCCCCGCCAAAAGTAACCAGTGCAGTGTTTCGTTTGCGACCGCATGTCGTAAAACCTGTACAAGCTGACGATGAGGCACTTTTTTTTATTGTGGTGCGGGAAACCTTCAACCATCGCCGCAAAACGTTGCGTGCCATTTTTAAAAAATCGGCCACCATGCCTACGTTAACCGATGCCGATTTCATGAGCATTGGCATAGACGGCGACGCCCGTCCCGAAACGTTAAGCGTGGCAGATTTTGTGGCCTTGAGTAACTTGGTCAGCTTGCATCAAAACGCTGCAATGCCAGTCGCCGTAGATGCCATAGATGCCACAGTCGCTACAGTCGCCGTAGATGCCACAGTCGCCATAGATGCCGATGCAGCACCCGCCTTATCTTCGACTTCCATACAATCTGCGCCCAAAGAATAGTGGCGTCCCTGTTGTAGGGTGTATAGTTTGTCATCAACGATACCGTTTATGTCCCATATAATAAACCATCAATCTAAAAACCAACAATCTAAAAACCATAAACCTAAAAACCATAAAGTTAAAAATTTTCAATCTAAAAACCATAAACCTAAAAACAAGAAACCCAAATTCCACAAGTCAGTTGAGTATGTGTATGAGTTATCGAGCCGAATATGTTATCGGAGATTTACAAGGGTGTTTTGCCGCTTATATTCACTTATTAGAGGTGCTTGATTTTGACCCTAAGCAAGATAAGCTCTGGTTTACTGGTGATTTGGTAGCCCGCGGTGAGGATTCGTTATCGACATTGCGCCATGTCAAGATGCTTTGCGAGCAGGGGGCGGCTGAAACGGTGTTGGGCAATCATGACATCACTTTAATTGCCGTGTGGCGCGGGGTGGCAGAATTAAAGAAGAAAGATAGAACGGCGCCTATATTTGAGGCGCCAGATTGCGAGGAATTACTAAACTGGCTGCGTCGGCAACCGCTGCTATTGTATCCCAGTAAAAATACGGTACTGGTGCACGCGGGCATTCCTCCGCATTGGCGAGTTAGGCAGGCCAAACGCTATGCCAAAGAAGTCGAGGTGCAGTTATCGAGTAGTTTGGCACAGCTAGATAGAGTTTTGCCGCATCTATACAGCAAACAACCGGATATTTGGTCTGAGGATTTGCATGGGCACACCCGTATCAGAGCGATTACCAATTACTTAACCCGGATGCGGCTGTGTAAAGAGGATGGAACGCTCGAATTTAGTTTTAAATCAAGTCTAAGCGATGCAATGCCCGAAGCTTATCGACCTTGGTTTGAATGGCACGTTCCGCGAGTGCGAAAAGTGCTGTTTGGTCACTGGGCAGCACTCAAGGCTGAAGTGGACTTGCCCAATGCTAGGGCGCTAGATGGCGGCTGTGTGTGGGGTAATTGTTTAGTGGCCTATCGATTAAGCGATGGCAAAGTCATCACCTCTGCGCTAGGCTGCTAATATCCTAATATCCTAATATCCTAATATCCTAAGGTAAATTGGGTTTAATGTGGCAGATTGGGCGGTTTTTTTGGCTTGGGTAGCGACTCTTTTTTAGGGTTGGTAAGCGACGTCGCTGCCTCTTCATTAGTCTCAGCCTCCTCATTAACAGGATAAGCTTCGATTCGCTGCGTCGTGGGCGCCGCGAAATTGATACTATTGTTGGCGCTACTGGCATCTTGGGCCGCAATATCGGTGTCTTCAGCTAACGCCGAGTTATCTGATAACACCACCTGTCGCACTGGTGTAGGATTCACTTCGGTTACAGTGGGATCACGTAATTTTTCAATCAATGCCCTTTTTTCTTTGGCTTTGGCAATTTTTTCGCTATCAATGCCGACACCATTGGGCATCACTTTAATGTCAGATAAGCGCCGAACTGCCAGTTTATGTTTAAGCTGACTGTTGCTGGGCGGATAAGGAGCAGATTTTTTATCGCCTTCTTTATAAATCATCTGCCCACTGCTGTCAATATAGGTATATTGCATCGGGGCGGGGCGCGGCCAAAAGAAGTCTCGAGTATGGGTCACTAAATGATTAAACACCAGTTTGGCCAACGTCTTCCATTCATTAAAGGCAACCCCTTTGGCCCGCAGTGCCACAATCAAAGCCAAAGAAAAGCTGACGAATAGGTTGATACAGCCTATTAAGGCAACGCCTAGTACAGAGATAAGCACGAGACCAAGGCTCAGCTGGTCGGCAGGTAAGTTAAAAAAGCCATGCGCAAAATTGGCAGAGGCGAAGGCAATATGGCGAATATCTAGGGGTAAACCAAAAATAAACCCAACAGTCGCCGTACTGCCTAAAAATACGCCAAAAATAAAGTTACCCATAATGGCACCAAGATTGGCCTCGACAAAGCGACCAAAACGTTCCGCTAGTCTGACCGGCATGACTTTAAGCAATAGTTTGTGCCGTGAGATGCGCTCGCCGATATGGTTAAACACCGCAAAATTGTCATAAAAGCCGGCGATTAAACCCGAAATAAACAGGTACACCCCAGCAATCGCCGCATGCAATAGGGCCAACGAGGTAATCGGGTTTAAATCGGCGATAAGATGCTCAGCTTGGTCATAGCCTATCATTGGCGCACCTTTCACCAGTAGCCATATAAATGAGATGATAAAGGCTAAAGGCATGGCCACCATCACGTTGCCGACAATAGCAATAAACTGGGTACGTATAATATCGACCATCAGTTCGGATAATTTAGCAAGTTGGTGTGATTTTTTGCCCGAGCTGGTTGAAATCGTAGAAGCAATGGCTGCTGCCGTCATCGCCGGCTGCTTGGTGGCAACCGTGCCATGGATAATGTGAATAAACACAAAGCCGAGCCCATAAATCATACTGTTGACAAACGCACGCCCCATTGGCGCTAACTCTAAATCATAAGACAATATCTTCGTGGTCGCCATAAAGGAGATGACCAAACCACCGATGGCCGCCATCTTAAACATCTTCTGATAACCGGCTTTATCGGTACTAATGTAATGCTCTCCCACCCGCCCCGAATTCTCGGTGACCTTACGTGACAATAACTCGGTGTTGGTACTGATTAAATGGCCAATACTATAGCGGCGTTTGGTATTGACAATAATCGCATGGGTCAGCTCGATAATGGCTTTATCGCGATTGTTATTCTCATTGGATAACAGCTCGCTTAAATGACGTAAGCGCCGAATACTTTGCTCTAAACGCAGCAGCATATTGGTTAAACGTATCGTAATTCCGGTTTTGTAGATGCGTTTACGAATGGTGCTAACGATATTGTCGCACTGCTCGAGCATCACCAATAAGGGGCCTGTCGATACTTGCAACTCGGCTGTGGTATCGTGATATTCGCCAAGGTTATATTTACTGCGATATTGATTGGCAAATAGCACCGTCTCTTGATTTTGCGCCACAAAAGCGGCGGCATAATCTAGCATCTCCGGATAAGCGGTCATTAAGTCTTGATGTAGTCCCAAGCCGTTGATGCGATAAGACAGTATCACCATAGCATTTAACACATTATTTTTGGCGGTGGCGACCAATTCCCTCGGTTTGCGACTGCTACTAAGTAGACCCACCAGTTCTTGTAAAAGTTTGATGTCGATTTTGGCCAGCCACTGCTGATCGTGGCGATTGTCAAGCAGATAATCGACCATCTCAATAATGTTGTCATCGTCCGGCAATAACGGGATAAAACGGTGGCCCACCAAGCGAAAAAAGTTACTGACAAGTCCATAGTCTGAGATGCCCGTATCCGTAAATAACGACATACGATAATGGGTGTTTAGTAACGTTAACACAAACGTCGTTAGACCATCGGCATACTCAGGGTTGGCTTTGAGCAAATCTATTAAAGTGCGAATTTTGTCATTAGCCGCCCGTTGTGACTTAAGGTCATGTTGCGTGTCCCGTAATAAAGCAATCAGTTGTTTGAGAACATACGGCTCAGGAACCTGCTGTAGCGCCGTAATTTTAGTCAAAACCTGTTGGAGCTCTTGCACACAGATGTCCTTTTTTATAGGGGGCTAAGCCCGTAGATGAGCGGCAAATTGCAGTGCATATTAACGGCTAAATTTATACTAACTTTAAAAAAAACACAATTGGATTATTGCGAACCGTGTTTGTAGCATTTTTTCAAAATAAAAACAATGGGGTACTAAACAGGGTACACACTGACAACGTTTATACCTCTCGTAAAAACCAACCTCTCCTACGTTAATATCAGGTCACGCTCGCCAAACTTACTACCTGGAGTGTTTGTACTCATTTTCCTCAATATCTTGGATTTTAGAGTTGGTATTCCTCAACTAGCATAAAAAAAGACAGCTCATAGAGCCATCTCTTTTAACATCGTTAACCAGTTAGTTCATTAATTGCCGTTAGGCAGTCTGCTATTAACTGACGTTTTCGGAAAAATAGCTTAAATCAAAGTCCATAATGGGGTCGCTACCGGTTTTGACCATGTCCGCATGGGCATGGAGTCGGGGTAAAATACGACCGACAAAATACGTGGCCAACTTTAACTTATTGCTATAAAACGCCCCTTCCTTGTCGTGGGCTGCCTCCACCATCATCGCAAACATAAAGGCGTAGCATAAATAGCCCATGGCATGTAAATAATCGACCGCACAGCCATTGATTTCACTTTTGCGGGTGCTAATATTCGCCAGTACCGTGGTGGTTAATTCTTCTATGGTAGCCGCAGCGTCTAAGGTCGCTTGCTTTATCTCATGATTGGCCAACATATTGGCCACAAAATCACGGATTTCAGCCAAAAAGTTTTGTAGATATTTGCCTTGATTGCGAGCAATTTTACGCCCGAGCAAGTCGAGTGCTTGAATACCGTTGGCACCCTCGTAAATTTGAGCAATACGCGTATCCCGTACAATTTGCTCCATGCCCCATTCCCGCACATAGCCATGACCACCAAATACTTGCTGACAATCAATCGTGGCTTCTAACGCTTTATCCGTTAAAAAAGCCTTGGCAATAGGTGTCAGCAAGGCAACACGAGCTTCCGCTGCTTGCGCGTTATCGGCATCGACACTAAACTTGGACTCATCGAGTTGCTTGGCCACATACATGGCAAAACAGCGTGATGCTTCGGCATTAACGCGCGCATTAAGCAGCATCCGGCGCACATCGGCATGATGAATGATGCTATCTGCTGGCTTTTCTGGGCTTTGAATTTGAGTATCGCTACGGCCTTGACCCCGATCAAGCGCATACGCAGCTGCATTTTGATAGGCAAGCTCGGTACCGCCTAGACCTTGCAAACCCATGGTGACCCGTTCGTAATTCATCATCACAAACATGGAGGCAAGCCCGGTATTTTCGGCGCCCACCAACCAGCCTTTGGCGCCATCAAAGTTCATCACACAGGTCGCAGACCCTTTGATACCCATTTTATGCTCAATGGAACCTGCCGCTAGCGTGTTACGCGCCCCTAAACTGCCGTCAGCATTGACCAAAAACTTAGGCACTAAAAACAGCGAAATACCTTTGGAGCCCGCAGGGGCATCTGGCGTTTTTGCCAGTACCAGATGGATAATATTGTCGGTTAAATCGTGCTCACCACCGGTGATAAAGATTTTGGTACCCGAAATCGCATAGCTATCATCCCCGTTTGGCACCGCTTTGGTTTTAATAATACCAAGGTCAGTACCGGCATGCGGCTCGGTTAAGCACATCGTGCCTGCCCACTCTCCCGCATACATTTTTTCAAGGTAAGTTTGTTTTTGTTCCTCACTGGCAGAGGCGAGCAAGCATAAGGTTGCGCCCACTGATAAATTAGGATACAAAGCAAAAGATTGATTGGCGGTAAACACCATTTCTTCAGCCAGCATGGTCACCATTTTAGGAAAGCCTTGACCGCCATACTCAGGGTCGCCGCCCAAACCAATCCAACCCGACTCGGCATATTGCTCAAAGGCTTCTTTAAAGCCAGATGGGGTAGTGACCACGCCATCGCCGTGATACTGAGCGCCTTCTTCATCACCAGAGCGATTGAGCGGTAGCAACACGTTTTTAGCCAGCTTAGCCATCTCTTCTAAAATCATATTGACCGTGTCCATATCGACATGGGCTAGTTTTTCGTTAGATTGCCAAAACGTCTCGACGTTAAATACATCGTTTAACATAAAACGCATGTCATCTAATGGGGGATTATAAACAGCCATATATCTTCCTTAATTATTGATGATGCTATAGGGGAATTAAATAACAGGCTACATTTAATATGTTTTGGCGTGTTAGGCACTTGGTGACTAACACGCTCTTAAATGAAGTCACTGGTTTTTAGCTAAAAATTTGGTCATTTAAAAAGCAAACTGGTCGACGCTCATGCTCATATAAGGCGCTGCGCCAGAGTCGATACGGGCAAGATAGGTGCGGGTACGTGGCAACAGCTTACTAAAATAAAACTGCGCCGTTTTCACTTTCGCCTCATAAAAATCGTCCTCTGTGGTGCCAGCTGCTAATTTTTCTTTGGCCACGACCGCCATTTTCGCCCACAAATAAGCCAAAGTGATATAGCCACTAAAGTACATATAATCAACAGCAGCTGCGCCAACCGCATCTGGGTCTTGGGTGGCTTGCATGCCAATACGGGCGGTGACATCTGCCCATTCGCTATTGAGCTTGGTCAGCGGACGAATAAACTCACCTAAAGAATCGTCGTCTGCATGTTGTTTGCAAAATGTATGAATCTCTTTGGTAAAGATAGCCAGCATTTTACCTTGCGAGCCCAAAACCTTGCGCCCTAATAAATCTAAGGCCTGAATTTCAGTGGTGCCTTCGTACAGGCAAGCAATACGAGTATCACGGACGTTTTGCTCCATCCCCCATTCCGAGATATAACCATGACCGCCATAAACTTGTACGCCGTGGTTGGCCGCTTCGTAACCGGTTTCGGTCAAAAAGGCTTTGGCAATGGGGGTCAATAGTGACAACATTTGGTCGGCAAGCTTTTGCGCATCGCCTTCACCCTTATCAACGGTATCGGCAAATAATGACAGGTAATAGACCAAAGCACGACCACCCTCAGCAAAGGCTTTTGAGGTTAACAGCATATTGCGCACAGCCGGATGCACAATAATAGGATCCGCCACTTTATCTGGCGCTTTGACCCCAGAGAGCGAGCGCATGGCTAGGCGGTCTTTGGCATACGTTAGCGAGCCTTGGAACGCATATTCTGCGGCAGTCAGCCCTTGTACAGCGGTGCCAATACGGGCCACATTCATAAAAGTAAACATGCAGTTAAGGCCGCGGTTTTCGGGTCCGATCAGGAAGCCTTTAGCCCCATCAAAGTTCATCACACAGGTGGCAGAAGCTTTAATCCCCATTTTGTGTTCAATAGCGCCGCAAGTGACTTGGTTGCGGTCGCCTAAGCTGCCCTCGGCATTGATATTGACTTTGGGCACGATAAATAGCGAGATGCCTTTGGTGCCAGCAGGCGCATTGGGCAAACGGGCCAAAACGATATGGATAATATTATCCGTCATATCGTGCTCGCCGGCTGAGATAAATATCTTTTGCCCAGTGATGCGGTAGCTGCCGTCGTCACTTGGTTCCGCTTTAGTACGAATAAGCCCAAGGTCTGAACCGGCATGTGCTTCGGTCAAACACATGGTGCCTGACCACTCACCCGTGACCATTTTTTCTAAGTAAATCTCTTTTTGCGCATCGCTACCATGATGCTCTAAAGTGGCTATCGCCCCATGCGATAAGCCGGGGTACATCGAAAAAGACCAGTTGGCCGTCCCCATAATTTCATTGGTCACCGTCGATAATGAAAACGGCATGCCCTGACCACCAAACTCTTCATCGGCGGCCAATGAGACAAAGCCTAACTCGCAGTATTGCTTGTAGGCTTCTTTAAAACCTTTAGGCGTGGTGACAACGCCGTCATTAAATTGACAGCCCTCAATGTCCCCTGTGCGGTTTAAAGGGGCGAGTTCGTTTTCGGCAAAGCTTGCGGCAGCTTCGATATAACTGTTTATCACATCTGCTTCGACGTCTTGATAAACAGGAAGGGTTTGGTAATGCTCAACACTGTTCAGTAAGTCATGCATCACAAACTGAATATCACGAATAGGTGCTTTATATTGCATAATGATGTCCTTAGCAAATCAGTAAAAATAAAATAATAAGATATAAATGGCTAAAAAGTAAAAAGAAGGTGGTCGTGTTGCTCAGAACTGTTATGAAGAAAGTCGTTTATCACTCGACCGACAAAGCTCAAAAACGTCACTCAACCGATAAACTGGCATCTAGACAAACTAAGGCACTTCTAAAGCACTTAAAATCAAGATTCAACTCGGTATTAGTGGGTAAGCGTTTAAGAGTAAGCGAAGTCTGTTAGGTAAAACTAAGCAATTTAGAACGAGATGTGGAAAGAATATCAACGAGTTATTTACGATATAAAAGATAGCCGCAAAGCCGTATCTTTACAAGCTTCGCCGCAGACTTATGGGTCACAAAAAAATTTCAATCAAGATAGCAAACCAGTAAGCTATTTATTATTGGCATCATCCACCAGCATGGCAGTGGCGATGTCACTAGCAACAGGGCGGCCAAAATAGTAGCCCTGCCCATACTCACTCCCAAGCTCTTGCAGCAGATGGGCTTGGTCAGCATCTTCAATGCCCTCAGCCACGACTTTCATACTCAAATTGTGCGCCATGGTAATGATGGCTTTTACAATATTTTTGTGTCGCGCATCGGTTGTGATATTGTCAATAAAGCTTTTATCAATTTTGACAAAGTCGAAGGGGTAATGATGCAAGTAACTAAGGGACGCATACCCGGTGCCAAAATCATCTAATGCTACAAGGATGCCGGCCTCTTTGAGTGCTTTTACTGTTGCTATGCTATGCTCATCATTCACCATGAGCGACGATTCGGTCATTTCAATATGAAAACTGCCCGGTTTGATACTGTACTGCTCTAACGTTTGATGAATAAAAGTTAAAAAATCAGGGTGCCTAAATTCGGCGGCATCGGTATTGACACACATTTGGGTGTGCAGCCCTTTTGCAGCCCATTGTTGTAATTGCTTGGCCACCATCACGGTCATCGTACAAAACAACTCGTAAGATAAGCGTGATTCGATGATGGTGGGTAAAAAATGCATCGGCCCAAGCAAACCACGGGTAGGGTGTTGCCAGCGTACTAAGGCTTCAAAACCGCAAATTTTATGGGTGGTTAAATTAAATTTTGGCTGATAATGCGGCACAAACTCATTTTGTGCCAATGCTTGACGCAGTTGGCTTTCTAACTGAATGTCAAGCAAAGAGTCACCGCCGATACCTTGATGGTACCAAATAATATCATCGCCGCCATTGTGCTGCACTAGGTTCATGGCCCTTTCGCCATAGCGCGTCAGTTGGTCCATTTGATTGCCGTGCACAGGATACGCACTGATGCCGACAGAAATATGCAGGTATATCTGTTCGTCACCCACGGCAAAGGGCAGCTCAAACTGCTGCATCACCAAATCTAAACTAGGACGAATGTCATCGGCATGCGGGGTTTCAAAAAGTAGGGCAAAATCATTGTCACCAAAATGGGCAAATACTTCAAGGTTAGGCAGCTCTAAGCGATTAATACGTTTGATAAACTGGCTTAATAAACTGTGTGCCTCTTTAACAGAAAAAGCATGGGTAATGGCTTGATAGCGGTCAATACTAAGGCGCACGACAGCGAGCTCTTGATAAGTATCAATAATGTATTCACTAAGCTTGCTCATAAAGAAGTTGCGATTTGGCAAGCCGGTAACTTGATCGTAATTCATTAAGTGCGCTAAGGTGCGCTGTGTCGCCGTGGCAACACTGATATCACGCAATTGACCGACATAAAAACGGCAATTAACGTCCTCAATTCTCCAAATAGTGACGTTGGCATCGATATCCACATCATAGCGGGTTAAAAGGGTTAAATTATCATGAAAATAACCATCCGTTGCCAATGCCTTGGTAACTTGCCGAGCCATGGCCTGCTCGCTACTATTGAGAAGGTTATACTCTTCAATGGTCAAAGGTTTGTTCAATACCATCTCTTCAGGATACCCAATAATCATGCTAAAGCTTTCATTGACCCACACATACTTTAGATTTTCATCAAGTATAAAAATACCCTCTTGCGAGTTTTCACAAATTTTGCTGAGAATCAAAGACTTAAGCTCTGCTGAAATCATAGAGAAAATTGACCTTCTAGTAGAAGACATGAGCGCTATTAGCACCCGTTTTAAAGTGAGTAGTCGTATTTCACAACCTAGAGCAGTATTTTAAAATAGCCTATACAATCCCTGCGCCGCCTAAGCATATGACGATAAAGCATTATAGATAAAGCATTATAGATAAAGCATTATAAACGACAAAGATTGTCTAACCATAAACCTTACTCGAGTAATAATCAATAAATGTTTGCTAATTAATCTAGATTATTAGTACCACCTACTGTTTTATTGCAATGATTAGCACTGTTGTGGTTAAAACTGCCTAAGATTAAGCAGGGTCAAAGCGACGACTGGAGCGGTTTCGGTACGCAATATACGCTCACCTATTGGCCATGCCATAAAACCAAATTGGTAAGCTTGGGTATATTCTAAAGTAGATAAGCCACCTTCTGCACCAATGAGAATATCAAAGCGAGGCAGACCTCCCATATTGACAGCCGACTGACGATGACGCTCAACGTGTTGCGCAACGATGCTGGTTTGGGTTGTCTTACGTTGTTGCTCATCTTGAGAGCTATTTTGAGAATTGGCTTGAGAACTGACTTGAGAACTGACTTGAGAACTGACTTGAGAACTGGCTTGAGAACTGGCTTGAAAGCCCTGTTGAAAGCTATCTTGAGCGCTAAGCTCAGGCACTGCCAAGACCAATTTTAAGGCATCTGCTTTTTGATACGCTTGATAAAACGGGCTATCTTGCAATGGCTGCATGACCTTATCCACTTGACCTACTGCACCTGCTAGATAAGTCTCGACACTAAGCGGCGACAACATCAGCGGTGGGCGATTCAGGCCACACTGTTCGCAGGCAGAGAGGGCTATTTGCTGCCAATGGGCTAATTTTTTAGGCACTTGTGGCGGCTTTAAGCGCACCTCACTATGCTGACTGGTGAGCAGCTGAATGGCCGTCGCGCCAAGCTCTGTCGCTTTTTGGATAGCATAGTCCATTCTATCGCCGCGGCTCATGACAATAGCAATCGTGGTAAAATTTGGCGCTGTGTTATCTGCCGTATTAAAAGAGAGTATCTTGGCAGTGGCAGATTTGTTATCCACGGCGTCGAGCATCACGATGGCCTCGCCCCCAAGTCCATCAAAAAAGACACTATGCTCGCCAACCTTAGCACGCAGCACTCGGCACCAATGATGATACACCGAATCGGGTAAGGTTAAAATCTCGCCGATAGCCTGCTGCTGTAGCGTAAGACTTCCGAGTGCCTTAGTGTCTACCTTGGGGGCAAAGAAAAAACGGCGCATGCTTAGGCCTTATCCGTCGCTAAACTAGGGGGCGGCGTTTGAGCACTATTTAAGCCCAAGGCTTCGACAAGGCTTTTATTGGGCTCTACTCGGTTCATACTATAAAAGTGCAATGCCGGCACGCCCTCTTTCATCAAATCCTCGCACAACCGCGCCACCACTTGAAAACCAAATTCTCGAATGGCTTTGCGGTCATCGCCATAGTCTGCCAATTGCTTACGGATATAACGGGGGATGTCAGCGCCGCAGCTGTCGGCAAAACGCACGAGATTGGTGGCGTTGATAATGGGCATAATACCGGCCACCAGCGGTTTTTTAACCGTGTCGACGCCCCGTTTTTCTAGCGCATCACGCAAATACAAATAGCTATCTGGATTATAAAAAAATTGGGTAATGGCAGAGTCGGCACCCGCTGCAAACTTGTTAACCAAATTGTTGATATCTAAATCAAAGCTTTTGGCCTGTGGGTGCATTTCGGGATAGGCGGCAACTTCGATACGAAAATGGTCGCCACTGTGCTCGCGAATAAAGTGCACCAAGTCAACGGCAAAGGGCAGCTCACCCATACCCACTTGACCGGAGGGTAAATCGCCACGCAAGGCAACGATACGGTTAATGCCAAGCGATTTATAAGTATCGAGTAAGCCGGCAATCTTTGCTTTATCGTCGCCAATACAAGAGATGTGCGGGGCGATAGGGGTGTTGGCACGATTTTGGAGGGCGGCAACAATGCCCAAGGTGCGCTCGGTGGTGGTACCGCCGGCGCCATAAGTAACTGAAAAATAACTGGGTGCTAATTGATTTAGGGTATCAAAGGTTTGGTAAAGTTTTTCGACACTGTCTTCCGTTTTGGTCGGAAAAAATTCAAAGGAGAATTTTGGCAGGGTGATAGTGGGCAGGGTCATAGTATATGGTTATCCAAAAAAAAGAGGGTAATCCTAAAATAAAATCTATGTTTTAATGAAATGCGCCCCCTAGGCTAGGTACGCCCAATGCGATGTATTGAGCAGCCAAGATAGGAAGGGCAGCGTACAGACTGACTAGCAATAGCCAGTCCTGCTTAGCATTATGATTGATACTAGTCCTTATAGGCATATAAAGTGCGCCCTGCGCAGCAAACAGCTAAGGAATATCAACTAAACCGAATACCGGATACTGATTAATATTGACTAATACTTATAGTTATCAGGTTTAAACGGTCCTATAACTGGTACGCCCAAGTATTCTGCTTGCTGAGCCGTCAGCTTGGTCATTACCCCATTAAAGCCCGCTACCATGGCAGCTGCCACCTCTTCGTCAAGTTTTTTGGGCAGCACGCGTACATACAAATTATCCGCTTGCTCATCGAGCGGCAACTGTGAGAATTTACGCTCGTGCAGATACATTTGTGCCAATACTTGGTTGGCAAAGGAGCCATCCATAATGCGTGAGGGATGCCCGGTTGCATTACCCAAGTTCACCAGACGACCCTCTGACAATAAAATTAAGTAATCTGCTGTATCCTCGGAGCGATATACTTGGTGTACTTGCGGCTTAATCTCCTCCCAGCGCCAGTTGTCGCGCATAAATTGGGTGTCAATTTCGGTATCAAAGTGACCGATATTACACACCACTGCGCCTGATTTTAACGCCGCAAGCATATGTTTGTCACAAACGTGATAATTACCCGTGGTAGTGACAATCAAATCGGTATCTTGCATCAAGCGCTGATTAACCCCTGCTGCCGAGTTGGTATTGTTGCCATCAATGTAAGGCGACACCAGCTCAAAACCATCCATGCACGCCTGCATCGCACAAATAGGATCCACCTCAGAGACACGTACAATCATGCCCTCTTGGCGCAAGCTTTGCGCTGAGCCTTTGCCCACATCGCCATAGCCCACCACCAGCGCCCGGCGACCTGCCAAGAGCATATCAGTGCCACGTTTGATGGCATCGTTTAGGCTATGACGACAGCCGTATTTGTTGTCATTTTTTGATTTGGTGACGGCATCATTCACGTTAATCGCTGGTACTTTTAAGGTGCCTTTATTGAGCATCTCAATCAGACGATGCACACCGGTTGTGGTCTCTTCGGAGATACCATTGATACTGGCCAGCATTTGTGGATAATCGTTATGGATAAGGGCCGTTAAATCGCCGCCATCATCCAAAATTAGGTTAGCATCCCACAGCTGGCCGTTGTCTTCGCCGCCAACAAATAGCTGCTGGCGCAAACACCATTCATATTCCGCTTCGGTTTCGCCTTTCCAAGCAAACACAGGCACGCCACTAGCGGCAATAGCGGCGGCAGCATGGTCTTGGGTCGAAAAAATGTTGCAAGACGTCCAGCGCACTTCGGCGCCAAGTGCCACTAAAGTTTCAATAAGTACAGCGGTCTGAATGGTCATGTGAATACAGCCAAGAATTTTGGCGTCTTTAAGCGGTTGTTCGCTTTGGTAGCGTTCGCGTAGCCCCATTAAAGCGGGCATTTCAGCTTCAGCAAGTGATATTTCACGGCGGCCATAGTCGGCAAGGCTGATATCGGCCACTTTATAATCTACCGCATGGGTTGAATGGCTTGCATGGTTTGTTGCATGGTTTGTTGCATGGCTATTTGAATCGATGTTAGACACTGCGTCCATCTCGAGCTCCTTGGTGTGGTTAAAGTAAGGTAAACAGAAGGCGCAGGTGTCGTTAACAAATCAATAATCAATAAAGCTATCTGCTTTTAAAGCCGTTTTTGACGCCATTCACTATACTACTTAACTACTGCAAATTAACTACTGCAAATAGTCAAAACTGTAAAAATAGCGCAGCAAAAACAGATTAAAAATGATTAAAAAGGGCTAATTACCACGGCTCTCGCCGCTATAAGCGACCTTATTAACAAAACAGCTAAATTTAAACCTACATCACCCAAATCTAGTGGGCAATACACCGAGCCTGACACTTAGGAGAAAAAAGATGCAAACACCAGACTAATAATAAACCATCTTTTAACCTGTCACGTTACCAAAAATCGCTCCCATCGTGTTGCAACACCTCTCGGTTAAAGCGTATTGTAATAGAACTACCCTTTAAAGTCATTAGCAGGTATATAACTAATACGTGAGGCATGGCGCTAGCAAAGCAACTGAGCTTGAAAAAATCAACCCTCAAACCTGCGAAGCACAATAAACAAAAAGCGGCACCAAGCTATAAAAAAATAGGGCTTAAGCTAGATAGAGCAAAGCGGTTACGCTTAATGTCTGCAATTAGCAAGAAAACTTACAAAATGTAAGCAAAAGTTACAGATAATCCGGTATAATACGCACTTAACAGAGTGACTTTGCCTTTAAAATACGGTTTAATAGCTTTATCAACCTCGCCATTTTAAACAACCGTCAATTTTATGATTAATTGGGCAAGCATGGACGTTAGGGTGAGATATTGTTTATATTGGTAGGTTTTTGATATTACGCATTATAAGGTAGTAGTAAGAGCATAACCGATTTAATTGATTTTTCTTGTTCTACAGTGATATGTTATTAATCATCATTCATTTAATCAAATTTTGGAGATATTATGAAATTATCTATCGTTAGTGCTAAATTACCCATCGTCACTGCTGCGTTACTAGGTTCATCAATGGCAATGGCAGCAACCACAGCCCAGCCTTATCAGTACAATTCAAATGCAGGCGTTCTTAGCAATACGGCCGGCGCCGTAACCGGAACGGCTAAAACACTATTTGATACAGCTACCCATCCTGCGGCTATTAGTGCAGAGATTGGTACTATGGGCTATGGCGCTAATATTGCTTGGGGCGTTAATGAGTCTACCGAGTTGCAAGCCGGTTGGTCGGGCATGAACTTTGATGACAAAACCGAGCTAAACGCTAATGACTCATGGATTAATTACGAGAAAGCATTGGGTGATGGTTACGAAAACTTTAAAGGCGATTTTGCCTATGAAGCGGACTTTAGCAACCCATACTTAGGTGTGCAAATGCGCCCTATGAACAACTGGTTGACGGTTGGTGCGGGTGTGATGGTACCTGACAATCAGTTTAAAGCAAAATTAACGCCAAAAGCGGGTGGTAGTTCAGAGGTCTCTATTAATGGCGAGACCTATAAAGTACCGGTTGGTACCTCGTTGGATATGTCAATTGAAAACAAAAACAAGCTTGCCCCTTATGCCACATTAGGTTTGCGTCCTAACATCAATAACAAGTGGGGCGCTTTTGTTGAAGCGGGTGCAGCTTATATGGGTAAGATTGAATCTGATGTTAAAGTAGTAAATGGTATTGTATCGACCCCTACTCAACTAAATGCTAATAAAAAATTTATTGAAGAAGCCAAAAAAGAGCTAAATGATAACGACAGCATTTGGTATCCTATTGTTAAAGCAGGCGTGACTTACCGCTTCTAAGTCTTAATGACTACTTTTACTCGGTGTTATTGAGTGGTTATATAGACTGCGTCGAAGATAACTAGTCAAAAGATAACTAGTCAATACAGTAGTCAGTACAGTAATAAGAAAAGCGGCCTTAGGGTCGCTTTTTTTATGTTGATTGGTTTAATCAGTGTCTTTTACCATAACTAAAAAGTTGTCATTACAGTCTAGAGATAGATACCAATGTTGCGCTGACTGCTCAATAAAGGCGGTAAGCGGGTAGGCAGTGTTCAAAGCCATGCTACTGTTAGCACTTTCGATAAATGCCGTTTGCTGTGTTTTTGCCACCCGCTGTTGGTATAACTGCTGTATAAACCCTTGGGCAACGGCAACATGATTGACTTGTAGCCCCACCACCAAATTATCAACATTATTTTTTTTAATAAACGCCTCTTTGCTGCTCCACAGTATTTGACTAGCTATAGGTTGCTCAGATGGTGGTAAAGTTTGCAGCCATTGTCGCTCTATAGGATGAAAAAAGCGCTGTGCTACTGCAAAGGGAATAGGGCGTGCTTCAAGGTCAATGCCGATGGGAGAGTGACTCAGTGCACAGGCAACGCTATGCTGACTGTGACTAAAGCTAACATAGTGATTTGAAGGCGTTAGGCGGTAGGGATAACCGGTTTCATCCAATATGTCATCCAATACTACAGTTGACGTTATGCCAGTGTCTGTGTGCAAATTTATAACGCCAATGGTATTGAGTAGCTGTGTTAACAGTAAGCGAACGGCCTGCTGTTGGGGTTGTAAGTGGTTATGAAGGGAACTAGGGGTGTTAAAGCTGTACACTTCACCAATCGCAAGGCTATCAGAAAAAAACCATTCGGCTTGGGCCAACCAAACCTCGCTTGACTGCTCTTGAATGGTAAGCGGACTGTCTAACGAGCGCACCTCTGTGTTTCCATAATCATAAAAGGCGATGCGCGTTTGCTTATGCAGACTAATTAACATGGTGACTACAATTATCTATAGTATAAAAAATCTATAGCGTAAAAAGTTTAGCGTTAAAAATGACAAACGTAAAACCCAGCTTAAAGCTGGGTTTATAGATTAGCTTAGCCATTCTCACTTATGGCTAATGATAGCTAGCAAGGCCTGGGCTTAGTAGAGCTGCTAGCTTTCAAGAAGCAAGACCTTGGGGAAGAGTGATTTAGTAAGACAACTCAGCGCGGCGGTTTTGCGCATAAGCGGCCTCATCACTGCCGGCAGCAACGGGACGCTCTTCACCGTAACTGACCGTCTCGATACTGCCTACCGAAACCCCTTTTGCTGCAAGATAGCTTTTCACCGCTTGCGAACGGCGCTCGCCTAGCGCATGGTTATACTCACGGCTACCACGCTCATCGGTATGACCGGCGATTAAAACTTTGGCGGTTGGATTATTGGATAAAAACGAAACTTGTTGATCAAGAATAGTCGATGCTTCCCCATTAATCTCACTGCTATCAAAAGCAAAATGCACCACGCCACGCACATTTTCGGCCGCCGCTTGAATGGCCGCTGAGTTATTGACTAGCCCGCCGTTAGCATCATTGCCACCATATGCCGCGTTTCCAGGAATACCCATTGGCGCAACCACAACTTCAGAGGTGTTACCACGCTTGGTAGCACAGCCGGTAGAAACGGCTAATGCCGCCGAAACTAACGATAATGCGGTCAGCTTGATAATTGAATTCATAATGTTTCCTTATTTGCCTCAAGTTTTGAAATAGCTGTTTTAAATACCCATAAAGGTCAGTACTTTAACAGTGACTATCAAGAGTAATTATCAAGAGTAACTATCAAAAGTGATTATCAAGAGATACTATTGAAATTTACTATCAAAAGTAACTATCAAAAGTGACTATCAAAAGTAATTATCAAAAGTGATTATCAAGAGTTACTATCAAAAGTAACTGTCCATATACCATATACCATATATCTATACCATTTATTAGCCGTTTATTTGACCAGTAATAGGACAGTTCACTATTATTATACTTCACTTTTGTTGATTTGTACCATCTTACACGAATATAGCATAGATACGCTAAGATGTTATTTTGTGTAAGTAGTCTTACTGTAACCCTAACTATGCATAATGGCAAAAAATGCAGCGCTTCACAAGCTTTTTGTGCAAGCATTCAGACGGTTTGACAATTGCACACAACAATAAGCCATTGTTGTTGCCACCAGCTTAGTAGTAAGCATGCCGCAAATTAGCCCTAAGTCGTGTTACTTACTATATTTTTTAGTATTAGGACTTACACAAAATAGGATTGAACGGTGTTATAAAATGACTGGTCATTATTTTTGGAGCGGCTTTGATTAGGTTTAAATATGCTTTAGACAATTCAAACATAATTGCCAGTCGTCACATTTTCTTAAAATGCGTAAGTCCTAAGTATCTTATTTGCTATTGTTCAGCTTTTGCTTCGTCCGTTAGTATCACGTCCGTACGTTACACTCCCGCCAAGGATTGACTCAATATAGCAGCGTCTTTAAGTTATCCACTGATTACCAACGAAATTTATCAAAGTTTTCTGGATTGGCCCAGTATCGTGAATTTAACCAAGCGGGCTGTGGTTTATAGTCATAAAGGTTAAATTGCCAGCAGGCAACGGCTGTATTTGCCCTATTTGTATTGGCAGTAGTGAGCGTATAGCCTAAGTTATCAAAACGTACGCCGCTTATATCGCTTACCCGTGCTTTTTGTGCCTCATCGACTACGATTGGCGTGGCGGTGACGGTGGCGGTAACTATGGCTGGACAGGCGTCTAGATGCTCGGGAGACGCTGAATTGACTGGTATAACCGGCATAAACAATAAGCTTTGCTGCGCAAATAAATCACGTAGCCGCATAGCAATCCCATTAAGCTGCGCAGTGGTTATGGTCGCAGTTGCTGGGTCAGCCGTGAGCCAAGGATGGATAAAACAGCCTAAATCATAACGTTGCAAAAAACTTGCTTGCGTAAAATCCTGTATGGAAAACGTGGTAATAATTATTTCTTGAGCCAATAATGCCTGACTGAAGCCTATACAAGACTGTAACGCCGTTGCTAGCTTTTGCAGACTGGTTATCTCGCCAACTAAAAGCAGCAAAAAAGGGCGCTTTTCATCACCAGGGGCTGCTAACCGCTTATTCTCGCTATGGGTATTGCTATGGGTGAAAGCGTTGTCCTCCAAAGACGGGTTTAGCAAATGACATACGATAGCCAAGATATGAGACGTTAAATGGGTTTGTATGGCGTCGTTGATTATAGGCGCGTCTAGGGGGTTAGATTGAGACTCTAGCGAGGCTTGAGAACTTAGCGACATAAAAGGGTGTCTCTTAACTTAAAGTGAAGGCTAGCATGCTTAACCATATCGGTAATGTTACAATATTGATATTAAGATAGATAGTGACGAAGTGAAGTCTAGTGAGTATCGCAACCAGAGATAGCAGCAAACTATGGTCGTAAACATAGTGCTGTCAGTATAACTATGGAGATAAATATCAATGGGTATCCTTAGATTTCCTTTGGTATAAACAGGTATAAACAGGTATAAACAGGTATCCATTAAGACGATACGACAATTGCGATAGCACCTAATCATGGGTACGCTAACAAGTTGTTTTTTAATCACCATTGCTAACCAGAACGAGATAATATATGACCAATGCCAAAAATCTAGAAGCCGTAGTTGTCGACCAGCAAATGCCCGATGTGCCTGCGCATAATCCTACCGAGCTTGGCGGTGTGAGTGTTCATGACAAAGACACGGCTGCAGTACAAAAAATCCATCTAAAGGATTATTTAGCGCCCGCTTATAGCGTGGAGGATATTTATTTGGATATCCGCTTATTCGATGCGTATGCCGAGGTCGACAGCGTCTTAAAGATGCAGCGCCAGGCGAGTGCGGCAAAGCTTGGCGATTTGGTGTTGCTAGGCGCGGATATTGAATTACTCTCGCTGACGATGAATGATACCGTACTAGACGCTGCTGATTATCGTTTAAATAGCGAGCAACTTATTATCCCCAACGCACCTGATACCGTCACCTTAAACATCAAGGTGCGCCATCAACCGCAAAAAAACACCGCTCTTGAGGGCTTGTACATTGCGGGCGAGGGGGCAGAGGCGATGTTTGTCACCCAATGTGAGCCGGAGGGGTTTCGTAAAATCACCTTTTATCCCGATCGACCGGATGTTTTGGCCACCTTTACCACCCGTTTAGAGGCAGACAAAAAGTTTCCGACCTTATTGGCCAATGGCGATTTAATCGAGGCAGGCGAGGTGACAGAAGATAGTCATCGCCACTATACGATTTGGCGAGACCCCATTAAAAAACCCAGCTACCTGTTTGCCTGCGTGTTTGCCGATTTAAGCGTGCTCGAGGACAGCTATACCACCATCGAGGGGCGTAAGGTGACGCTTGAAATTTATGCCAAAGCGCACGACATTGATAAATGCGATTTGGCGATGCAAGCGTTGAAAGACGCCATGCAGTGGGATGAGGTGCATTATGGACGCGCCTATGATTTAGACCGATATATGATTGTGGCGGTCAGCCAGTTTAATATGGGGGCGATGGAAAATAAGGGGTTGAATATCTTTAACACCGCTTGTGTGTTGGCAAGCCCTGAAACCACGACGGACGCCAGAAGCTTTAGTGTCAAAGCGATTATTGCCCACGAATATTTTCACAATTGGACGGGCAATCGCATCACTTGCCGCGATTGGTTTCAGTTGTGCCTAAAAGAGGGGTTAACGGTGTATCGTGACCAGTCTTTTTCGGCAGACCAACAGTCGCCAGCGGTGCAGCGTATTGATGATGTGGCAACATTGCGGGCGCATCAATTTAGCGAAGATGCAGGGCCTTTGGCGCATCCACCACGCCCCGATAGCTTTGTGGAGATTAACAACTTTTATACCACCACTGTGTATGAAAAGGGCGCTGAAATTGTGCGCATGCTTGCCAATACCTTAGGGGACGCAGGCTATCGTCAAGGCACCGATACCTATTTTGAGCGCTATGACGGGCAAGCGGTGACGGTTGAAGATTGGTTGTCGGCGTTGAGTGCCGGTGATGTGTCGGTTGAGCACTTTATCGACTGGTACACCCAGCCGGGTACGCCTGAGGTAACGGGCAAGCAAGACTTTGATGCGACAACCAGCCGTTTGACAGTCACCCTATCGCAATCGGTACGTCATGTTGACGGCTTTGCCGCCCCAAAACCGCTGCCTATTCCCATTGCGGCGGCGGTATTTGATAAAAGCAGCGGCGAGATACTAACCGAGCAGTTATTGATGTTGAGCGAAAAAACCCAAACCTTTGAATTTGCAGACGTACGCACTGTGGACAATCTTGAGCCTGTGCTGTCGTTATTGCGTGATTTTAGCGCCCCAGTGCAGCTTAAGTACCATTATAGCGAAGCCGACTTGGCGTTTTTATTGGCGCATGAAACCAGTGGTTTTAACCAGTGGCAAAATGCGCAAGCGTTGGTAAATCAAATCTTATTGCAAGACCACAATCCGGACGTCTATTTAACGGCGGTTAAAACTGCGTTTTTAGCGGTGGCTTCAAACGAGTCTGCCAGTTACGATGCCATGCTCGCCTCAAGATTGTTGGATATTCCTGCCGAGCGCGAATTGGCAACGGCCATCAACCACGATTATCAGCCCGAAGCGATGCGGCAAAAGCGCCAAGCGTTAAAACAAAAATTGGCGCAAGCCATGGCGCAACAGTGGCAAGGATTGTACCAGCAGTTGCCCATTGTTGCCTATGAGGATACCCCAGCGGCCCGGGGGCAACGGGCGCTACGCAATGTGGTACTTGATATGGCAATGGCGGCGGATATTGCTGAGGCGCAGGATTGGGCAAAAGCGCAATATGATAATGCCAGCTGTATGACCGAGCGTTTGGGTGCACTACAGGCCATGGTGCATTACAATCACTCGGATAAAGCCACTGTGTTAGCAGATTTTTATCAACGCTTTAAGGATGAGGCGTTAGTGATTGACCTATGGTTTGGGGTACAAGCGGGCGACCGTCATACCACCGTGGCGGATGTCAGCGCCTTACTTGAGCATCAAGACTTTGATTGGGGCACACCCAATAGGATACGGGCGGTGGTGGGCAATTTTGCTGCTCAACCCACCAAACTGTGGACCCAAGAGGGGTTGGCGATGTATACCGCCGTGGTCGCCAAGCTGGATAATACCAATCCGGTACTGGCCTCACGCCTGTTACAGGCGTTGTCGCGCTGGTATACCTTGGCCGAGCCAGTACGCAGTATCGCCAAAACCCAGTTACAGCAGTTGCGTGAGTCGATAACCTCAAAAAACACCCAAGAGAGTTTGCAAAGTTTGCTAAAAGCAGGCTAGGTGTTGCTGACAACAATAATAAAGGTGGTGTTAAAACCAAGCCCAAGCTGTTGTTATACAGGTTGGGCTTTTTATTGGATAGTGTCTTTATAAATGGTGTTTTGACAATGTCATGTCAGGATGTTTCAGTATCCTCTACGGTTAACAAACCAATAAAGGTATGTTTGCTGATATGTTCAGGGGCTAAATTAATTATTTGAGTTGTAGCATCCAAACCAGCAGCAGGTTCAAGGTTTGTTGTATCAGGTTTGGTCAGCCCTTGGGTTATAGACTCTTTAGGTAGTGACAGCGCTTTGCTAGAGGCAGCGTCATTGGCGGTTTTAGAGGTTAAAAGGGCTTTCAACCTGCTCAATAAGCTGGGTTTTTTAGAGTCATTTTGTTTTGATAAACCGCTGCTATCGTCATTGGTGCGTAAGCCAGCAGTTGCCAAGCTCTCATCTGGCAAGTTATGAATCACCGTTGCCCCTGCTTGCTGCAAAATATCGCTAAGCTTTAGCATTTGGGTGGCGCTACGAATCAGGTATTTTTGCGCATGTTGGGTATGGTCATCATAACTACTGGTAATACTGGTGCCAATATTGATAAGTAATCGAACAGAAATATATTATAATAGCAACTTTCCATAACATTCATAAAAAGCCAGCATGAAGACTAGACTAATAAAACTAAACGATTCCGAGCGTCAAGAACTAGAACACGGTTATAAACACGGAAAAACAGCCAGTTATCGAAAACGTTGTCACATCATACTGCTAAAAAGTGATGGCAGAATAGCCAAAGACATCGCACAAATAACTCATACCAACATTCAAAGCGTATACAACTGGCTTAACCGTTATGACGCCGAAGGTATACAAGGGCTACAAACAAAAGCGGGTCAAGGGCGACCCAAAATCCTTGACGAACA
>JAGLBE010000039.1 GCA_018260445.1 Psychrobacter sp. | reverse complement strand
GTCGCCTAACTCGTCGCACCCATCACGGGTGCGTGGATTGAAACTCATAATTAGACTATCAAGTCGAATTGTCATGGTCGCACCCATCACGGGTGCGTGGATTGAAACCATCCGATTTGGGACTGGAAAAAAAAGGATTTGTTGTCGCACCCATCACGGGTGCGTGGATTGAAACTTCGTCAAAATTGATTTCAAAATTTTTGTTATGTCGCACCCATCACGGGTGCGTGGATTGAAACTACTTGGATAACTACCTTAACTGGTTGCACATAGTGTCGCACCCATCACGGGTGCGTGGATTGAAACCAAATAACTCTGGCATTATATCTGCAATTAATGCGTCGCACCCATCACGGGTGCGTGGATTGAAACTCACTGCTATCTTCAGCGACTACAACAAATTTGGTCGCACCCATCACGGGTGCGTGGATTGAAACACAATATCAACTCTGAACTTTTAGAACCCGCTAGTCGCACCCATCACGGGTGCGTGGATTGAAACGTATGCCAATCATCAACTGGTCAAAAAGAGATGTGGTCGCACCCATCACGGGTGCGTGGATTGAAACGTCATCACTGTCAAACTGTCTATATTTTTGCAGGTCGCACCCATCACGGGTGCGTGGATTGAAACACCCAAAGGACTACATGAGCAAAACTAGGTTTTGTCGCACCCATCACGGGTGCGTGGATTGAAACACTATTATGCGGGTAAATTGTACTTGTGCAATTAGTCGCACCCATCACGGGTGCGTGGATTGAAACGATTTCAGCAAGTCTGGTTTCAGCGACCTTGCGTGTCGCACCCATCACGGGTGCGTGGATTGAAACTTTTGTTGTAAAGTTTTTAATTAAAGTAGCCATTGTCGCACCCATCACGGGTGCGTGGATTGAAACTGACTACAACACACAGCGCGAGGAAGCGCGTGGTCGCACCCATCACGGGTGCGTGGATTGAAACGTTCGCATCGTTGTCGCTAAACACACTACCCTCGGTCGCACCCATCACGGGTGCGTGGATTGAAACATCTGGACGCTATGAACCGCGAGCAAGTCGAGTGTCGCACCCATCACGGGTGCGTGGATTGAAACGAGGTTGAGGCATGGCTAGCAGAGAACAAGTGCGTCGCACCCATCACGGGTGCGTGGATTGAAACGAGATACGCCGGCCATGGCGGAGGCAATCAAGGGTGTCGCACCCATCACGGGTGCGTGGATTGAAACCTCTAATATGGCGATAGCTCTATTTGCTGTCTTTGGTCGCACCCATCACGGGTGCGTGGATTGAAACGTCACAATCTAAAATCATTAAGCCGTTGCTGCTGTCGCACCCATCACGGGTGCGTGGATTGAAACATATAACAAGGTCAGTAATTCCGCTAATATTAGTCGCACCCATCACGGGTGCGTGGATTGAAACTGGCGATAGCCCTAAATCCTTGGCTAGTCTGCGTCGCACCCATCACGGGTGCGTGGATTGAAACTTTGACAGATTGATTTTTAGGGCGTCTGTGCAAAGTCGCACCCATCACGGGTGCGTGGATTGAAACTGAATAATTTGGCATATCTTATCTCTCTATTATTGTCGCACCCATCACGGGTGCGTGGATTGAAACATCAGACCAATTTGGCACTTGCCCCGTTATCGTGTCGCACCCATCACGGGTGCGTGGATTGAAACAGTCAATTAGACGATGGGTTAACTTGCTAAAGTCGTCGCACCCATCACGGGTGCGTGGATTGAAACTTATAAAACTCGATAGCATCAGCGTCACCTGCAGTCGCACCCATCACGGGTGCGTGGATTGAAACATCAAGTTTAGCGATTTTAGCAGCATCGCCTGACGTCGCACCCATCACGGGTGCGTGGATTGAAACGCAAATATTATTTAACCCCAATAGAGTATCCAGCGCGTCGCACCCATCACGGGTGCGTGGATTGAAACAGCAACCACCACGACTTTGCCGTCATCACTCAGTCGCACCCATCACGGGTGCGTGGATTGAAACTTTTTATAACACACCTACGGTCGATGCTTACAACGTCGCACCCATCACGGGTGCGTGGATTGAAACGCCAAGGTCGCCTTGTTCGTCAGTATCATCATCTCGTCGCACCCATCACGGGTGCGTGGATTGAAACAGATGATGATGCTATGCGCGTATCTGCTATCGTGGTCGCACCCATCACGGGTGCGTGGATTGAAACTTGATAACTTTAAACGCTCATACGAGCAAGCAGGCGTCGCACCCATCACGGGTGCGTGGATTGAAACGATGGATTAGATATCCGGTTTTTATATCTGATTAAGTCGCACCCATCACGGGTGCGTGGATTGAAACTAAGCGTTTTGATGAAGAAACAGGCGATATTGTGTCGCACCCATCACGGGTGCGTGGATTGAAACAGCTACACCGGCACAAGACAACGCGATAGACACGTCGCACCCATCACGGGTGCGTGGATTGAAACATGATGATGATATCGCTTATAGCGACTTAGATTGTCGCACCCATCACGGGTGCGTGGATTGAAACCTGCTATTGTTACTGTAATCATGTTGCACCTCAGTCGCACCCATCACGGGTGCGTGGATTGAAACATCCTCGAGCAGCACATATTTTTTGCCATCTAGGTCGCACCCATCACGGGTGCGTGGATTGAAACACTTGCATTTCAGTGAAAGATATCGGAATTTCGTCGCACCCATCACGGGTGCGTGGATTGAAACCATCCAGCGTCGGTTAAATCATTAATTAGGGACGTCGCACCCATCACGGGTGCGTGGATTGAAACCAAGCGTATGCAAATAGCAAAATGCTTGCGTCTGGTCGCACCCATCACGGGTGCGTGGATTGAAACCATTGGTAGATGATAACGGCAATCCGCATGGCAAGTCGCACCCATCACGGGTGCGTGGATTGAAACTGTCACTATATACGCTGATTGTGTAAGTAGCAGTCGCACCCATCACGGGTGCGTGGATTGAAACGACACACTAGCCGAGGCTCAGGCGTGGTGCCAGCGTCGCACCCATCACGGGTGCGTGGATTGAAACACATGAAACCTGTTCACATAAAAACCCACCATCAGTCGCACCCATCACGGGTGCGTGGATTGAAACTAATAACCTCACCTCACTTGGCCGTGCAAACAGTCGCACCCATCACGGGTGCGTGGATTGAAACCATCATGCTGTCGGTTATCAGATCAGCACAGCCGTCGCACCCATCACGGGTGCGTGGATTGAAACCGGAAAATATAGTGCAAAAATATAGAGAATTTGTCGCACCCATCACGGGTGCGTGGATTGAAACTTCATTGCCTACCGTAAACGCCCACTTGTAAAGTCGCACCCATCACGGGTGCGTGGATTGAAACGTCTTCGAGTAGCACATATTTTTTGCCGCCTAGGTCGCACCCATCACGGGTGCGTGGATTGAAACAATTGTTCTTTACTTGAAAAACTTTCTTTCACTTGTCGCACCCATCACGGGTGCGTGGATTGAAACGTAGCAATAAGAAAATAAAAGATAGGAATTTTGAGTCGCACCCATCACGGGTGCGTGGATTGAAACTCCAGTCGTGTTAGTTGGTTTTTATAGAGCGGGTGTCGCACCCATCACGGGTGCGTGGATTGAAACATGCTAAAACCCCGCCGATGTTTTGGCAGGGTTTGTCGCACCCATCACGGGTGCGTGGATTGAAACTAGAGGATGCTAGACATTGGGAAACAAATGACTGGGGTCGCACCCATCACGGGTGCGTGGATTGAAACTTTTAGCCAGCATTCAAAATATTGATTGTGAACGAGTCGCACCCATCACGGGTGCGTGGATTGAAACATCTTTAGTCGATAGCAGTTGATGACTGCTATCGTCGCACCCATCACGGGTGCGTGGATTGAAACTTTGTCGGCTGCGTTTATCACGACGTCAAGCGCGTCGCACCCATCACGGGTGCGTGGATTGAAACGATATTGAAGCCTCTTTCAAGCAGATGATGGGCATGTCGCACCCATCACGGGTGCGTGGATTGAAACTAAAATTTGAGCCCCTGTTTTGAACAAACATGACGTCGCACCCATCACGGGTGCGTGGATTGAAACAAACAACGCAAGCACGTCAGGCTAAAACGAATCAGTCGCACCCATCACGGGTGCGTGGATTGAAACAGCAAAACCATTTAAACTATGAACCCTTGGTTTTAGGTCGCACCCATCACGGGTGCGTGGATTGAAACTAAGGAATGATTATGGAATTAATATTATATAAAAGTCGCACCCATCACGGGTGCGTGGATTGAAACATGCCCTTTGCCATAGACTTTACAACCACCATTGTCGCACCCATCACGGGTGCGTGGATTGAAACAGTCGCTGGTAATCTGTATGATTATCAGATTAAGGTCGCACCCATCACGGGTGCGTGGATTGAAACATTTTTTGGATAACTTTAAGCGCAGCTACGAGCAGTCGCACCCATCACGGGTGCGTGGATTGAAACAGTTGAATGGGTGGCAACACGTAATTGGTTATGTCGCACCCATCACGGGTGCGTGGATTGAAACGACTAACACTTATTTTGTCGTTAATGACGCTAGGTCGCACCCATCACGGGTGCGTGGATTGAAACCGGGTTGGTGAACACGCTAAGCCGTGGTCTATCAGTCGCACCCATCACGGGTGCGTGGATTGAAACGTCAGTAATTTGTCGAACATCTTTGCCAAAAAGCGTCGCACCCATCACGGGTGCGTGGATTGAAACACCAAAATGGCGCGCACGCTGGCTGGTGATGGCGTCGCACCCATCACGGGTGCGTGGATTGAAACGACCCATTGCATCATCAAATCTGGTCATGTCACTGGTCGCACCCATCACGGGTGCGTGGATTGAAACTATCGACTATGTTTTAGGCGTGTTATTCGACCGGTCGCACCCATCACGGGTGCGTGGATTGAAACTAATAGTTCAACATGCCAGCCTAGCAAATGATGTCGCACCCATCACGGGTGCGTGGATTGAAACTCCAGTTGTTTAGTTTAGTTTATAGAGTTTGTCTTGTCGCACCCATCACGGGTGCGTGGATTGAAACCATCATCACTCACATATTTACTTAATGAGCAGTCGTCGCACCCATCACGGGTGCGTGGATTGAAACGTCTGTTAAAACTTTATCTGTTTGACAATCTAAGGTCGCACCCATCACGGGTGCGTGGATTGAAACGATTATATGTTGGGTAAAGCTATGTTAAATTCGTCGCACCCATCACGGGTGCGTGGATTGAAACGGTTAAGCTGTGATAGCGCAAATATCGGGCAGTTGTCGCACCCATCACGGGTGCGTGGATTGAAACTTATTGATATAGTTCCAAACGCTACCAAAATCGTCGCACCCATCACGGGTGCGTGGATTGAAACGTGATACGCTCCGTGTTTTTGGTCAGTGACTTAAAGTCGCACCCATCACGGGTGCGTGGATTGAAACATCCTATCTGCGGCTTTCGTTACCTTACTTGCATCGTCGCACCCATCACGGGTGCGTGGATTGAAACTACAATTTGAGCCCCTGTTTTGTACAAACATGACAGTCGCACCCATCACGGGTGCGTGGATTGAAACTCATCAATCCAGCACAACAACCAATCTTTTTCAAGTCGCACCCATCACGGGTGCGTGGATTGAAACAGTTGATTTTTAATACTCATATTTTTATCCAAGTCGCACCCATCACGGGTGCGTGGATTGAAACTCGTTCAAGTCGTTATAATATCCAGCATCAAACGGTCGCACCCATCACGGGTGCGTGGATTGAAACTCCAGTTAGTTCGTTAGTTAGTTAGTAAGAGATAGTGTCGCACCCATCACGGGTGCGTGGATTGAAACGCTCGCGTTAAGCGGTCAATCTTTAGAAAATACAGTCGCACCCATCACGGGTGCGTGGATTGAAACGAGTACGACGGGTTACCTGACACCATACCAGTTGTCGCACCCATCACGGGTGCGTGGATTGAAACGAGCAGCCTTGACACAATTGAGCTAGTAGCTAAGCGGTCGCACCCATCACGGGTGCGTGGATTGAAACTTTTGCTCTCTTAGTACATTGTAGATATCGCAGGTGTCGCACCCATCACGGGTGCGTGGATTGAAACTGCTGCCAGTATCTAGGTATCAAACCTAAAGATGTCGCACCCATCACGGGTGCGTGGATTGAAACGCAGTCAAATTTAATGTCAAAATTGATGTTAGTGGTCGCACCCAT
>JAGLBE010000038.1 GCA_018260445.1 Psychrobacter sp. | reverse complement strand
AAGGCTTGATAAGTCTGTTAGGCCTCGTCAGATAGCGCTTGAAACCTAGCATCGGCGCCACGTGCCAACGGATCTAAGCGCAGGCTCATGTCATTCATGCCCAGCAGCTTTAAACCCTCTAGCGACTTAAGCCGCGACAAGGCCACATAGCCTTGCCCAAGCTCAAACGTTTGTGATAAATCAATTTCGGCGGCATCTAAGGTCATGCCTTGCGATTTATGAATGGTGATGGCCCACGCCAGCCCTAGCGGAATTTGGCTATAACTGGCCAATAAATCACCCGTTTCGCCCTCAATAATCCACTCTTCTGGTTCGGCTATAACTTGCCTGCCGGAGTTTAGCTTGACCAGAGGATATCGAGCGGCAACAGAGGCGTTAACCTGAGTATCTGACTTAGCGGTATCGGCTGACTGCGCCGTATGCGACGCACTCTTATGGTTATGGTCATTGTCATTGCCCTTGCCATCATTGTCATTGTCTTTGTCTTTGCTGCTGTCCGCATCAGCTTTATTAATCGTATTTACAATAATACTAGGCTTTTCGCCATCGCTGCGTTTGCTGGTCACTGATTGAAGCGATTTAAAGCCAATGAGCTCGCCCATGGTGCCATTAGACACGCCAAGCTCAGTATTGTTTTTGATAAACATGACTTTTGCGCCTACCTTTAACGTCAGCTCGTCATTGGTGCGCACTGTTTTTTTTAGCGAATCCACCAGTTTATTGTCCCCATGGGCAATGGCGTTATAAATGACCGTCTCACCGCTTAATTGCGCCAACTCTTTTTCATTAATTTTATTCACATTGACATTATGGGTATACAGTCGGGTGCGGTTGATATCCACATCCTGATGAAAGGTGTTGGTCAATGCCGCTACCGCCTCGACACTCACCCCATTTTCACCACGTATCTGATTCAAAATAGCATCGAGGGTGATAGCATTTTGCGCCTCACCATCGGTTTGTTGGCGGTGCTGCTCGCTTAAATAACAAATTTTCAAGTTGGCCTCAAGCCATGCCGGCGACATAAACGCAAACTTATCGCGATTGCTTTCACTGCGGTTGCCCACCGGCGGCAACTGAAAAAAATCACCCGCCACCACCAATTGAATGCCACCAAAGGGCGCATCACTATGGCGCACGTGTTTGAGCACCTGATCCACTAAGGTTAACTGTTTGGCATGCAACATCGAAATTTCATCGATGATTAACACAGCGGTGTCTTTGAGGCGGTCTTTTAGGACTTGCTTGCGGGATAGGTTGGCCAAATCTCTATCGCTTAACTCATCTTTGATGCCAATGCCCGACCAACTGTGAATCGTGGTGCCATTCATGTGGGTGGCAGCAATGCCGGTACTGGCGGTGGTGGCAACCGGCACTTTGCGCGCCCGCAAATAATGAATATACTGATTGAGGGTGTAGGTTTTGCCCGAGCCTGCCGACCCCGTTAAAAAGACATTATCACCCGATTTTAGGATATTCAGAGCAGTGGTCTGTTTCATGTATCAAAGTTCTTAATTAATGAGTAATATGTGATGTGTTTTTAGCTGGGTGCTTTTAACGGACTTAACCGCTTATTTATTAGATGGATGCGATTGGCTAAGCACAGTGATATAAAAACGCCACAACAGCTATTGTGGCGATAGTTTAGATAAGTTTAACATTTTTTAACCCGCTTGTAGATGGGTCACTTGCCAGACCCGTTACAACAACAAGCGATTAAGGCAGTAATCGATGTAAGGTTATAAAACATTGTCGCCCCGCCTCATCGGCACACCAGCGCATTTTATTGGTGTCGGCCTGATAATCCACATAGGCGAGCATCGCCTCGCCAGTTTGATCGATACGTTGCCCAGAACAATCCACCTCATTGTTGTCATAAAGGGTGTTAATCGCCAAGACAGGCAAGCCCTCGTCCGCATGTTGATAGATGTACTCCCCCACCGTCCATTCGGCGCCACTACTGGTGACCACTTTGTTGTCTGCCCCAAAGTTATAACGCTCATAACACACGTTAGTCGCCTTTTGCTTGGTCAATTGGATCGTTCTGGTGGTATGAATAGTAACAGGGTCGACGTTGATAGCAGCTGGCGTTGTCGCTTTCGCTAAATCTAACTCATAATTAGCCGTAAGCTTGCGAGAGTCGCTGCTATCTACCTCGCTATTGCCGGCACGATTTGCTATCGCTGGCACAGGATGAATCGTTTGAGCTTGTGACAGGTCTATTTCCCATAGCCCAGCAATTTCGGGACTAATATGCGTATTGATGACGGCTTCTTCCACTGTACTGCCGCCGCCCGTAAACGCGCCTAAAATGGAAGCTATGGTGACGGGTATTAGTGCAAAGGTTTCCATAGCGGTGCAGGGTCCTTATGGTGTATAAGATAAATGAGGTTCATTTTATGACAATTGCTGGACTGCGCATGCTGACTAATATGCGATGAACAAGGTTTAACTGACTCGGTTTAACTGACGTTAAATACTCAGAGTAAGCAATTTTAGCGCATTATTCAAGGTGCAAATCACTACCCACCCCTATCGCACGTCATCAGATGTCGTTTTGGTCAAAACTAACCCAAAAACCTATTGCGCTGCGGCGACATTGCTTGAGACAGTGCCGACAACGCCCCTTTTAACATGGCGGATACGGTGCTACTGCAAGTGCCAATGCCAGAATATACCTTACCATCGACATTGAGCTGAATATAAGCCACGGCATTGGCATTGGTCTTATCACTTTGGGCGTCACTACTGCTTTGTGCCTCATCGACACGTGATTGAGCCAAAGCGTGCTCGGCGTAGTTGATAATATGCAATTTTTTATCAAGATGACGCGCCACGCCATCAATAAAGGACGATAGAGGCCCATTGCCGCTGCCCGTGATATCCACCACATTGCCCTGTATCACGGCTTGACCATCAAACAGGACTGCACCACCTTTATTGTTGACGCTATAATCGAGTAACTCAAACCCTTCTGGCTGCATATAGGTGTGTTCAAAGGCTTGCAATATCTCGTCGTTTTTCAGCTCACGCGCCGCATGCTCAGCGTTTTGCTGCACCACTTGACTAAAGTCAATTTGCATCCAGCGTGGCAAATTAAAACCGTAATCACGCTGCAAAATATAAGCAACACCGCCTTTACCCGATTGGCTGTTGATGCGCACCACATCTTGATAGCTACGCCCTATGTGGGCTGGATCAATGGGCAAATACGCCACATCCCAAATATGTTGCGTGGCCTCGGGGTTCTTTTGGTTATAATCCAACGATTTTTTGATGGCGTCTTGATGCGAGCCACTAAAGGCGGTAAACACCAGCTCGCCAATATAGGGATGGCGGGGATGCACCGGCAAGTTATTACAGTCGCTCACCACCTGCACAATATGGCTCATGTCACTAAAATCGAGCTCGGGGTCGATGCCTTGACTAAACAAGTTCATCGCCATCACCATGATGTCCATGTTGCCGGTGCGCTCCCCATTGCCCAATAACGTGCCTTCAATACGGTCTGCCCCGGCTAGCATGCCAAGTTCGGCAGCAGCAATGGCAGTGCCTCTATCATTGTGGGTGTGCAAACTGATCGTCACCGCGCTACGCTGTTTTAAATGGCGACAAAAATACTCGACTTGGTCGGCAAATATGTTTGGCATGGCGGATTCGACGGTGGCCGGCAAGTTGATAATCACCTCACGCCCGTTTTCAGGTTGCCACTCGGCGATGACCGCATCGCATACTTCAATAGCATAGTCGGTCTCAGTTTGACTAAAGCTTTCGGGGGAATATTGAAATACCCACTCGCTCTCTGGATGCTTGGCGGCATGGTCATTGAGCATTTTTGCCCCATTCACCGCAATCTGCTTAATCTCGTCTTGGCTTTTGCCATACACTTTGTCACGTTGTACGCGGCTGGTCGAATTATACACATGGACGATGGCTCGGCGCACCCCTTGTAGCGCTGCAAAAGTCCTTTCTATCAAATGCTCACGCGCTTGCACCAACACTTGAATGGTCACGTCCTCGGGAATATGCCCCTCTTCAATCAACTTTCGGGCAAAATCAAACTCCACTTGCGCCGCTGACGGAAAGCCAATTTCAATCTCTTTAAAACCCACCGCCACCAGCAGTTTAAAAAACTGCATTTTTTGCTCAATCGTCATGGGGTCAATCAACGCCTGATTGCCATCACGCAAATCCACGCTTGCCCAAATAGGCGCACGGGTGAGCGTTTTGCTCGGCCAAGTGCGATCCGGCAAGCTTGGCGTAAAAGCAAAGGCTTGATATTTGCGATAGTCGAATGCGGCGTGTTTGGGGCGAATTTTCGGCTCGCTAGCTTCGGGAGATGGATTGACAATATGCATAGGTGACCTCTATTTATAGATTGGTTTAGATTGGTTTAGATTGGTTTAGATTGGATTTAGTTTTGTTTAGAGAGCTTTGGCTTGACTCGACAATAACTTAGGACAATAACTGCTTATTGCAGTGTATTATCATAACAAAGCCTAATTAGATTAAAACTGCAAAATACCCTCAATGTTAGACTATAATGGCTATATATCACCCATAATCGCTATATTTTTAGTGAAAAATGCTAATAACTTAAGGATTGGTTTTATGACTCACTCACCACCACGACGAATAACTGATCATGCATTAAATACAGCATCGAATCCTACATCCGGCAATCCATCTGACAACTTATCTGACAACTTATCTGACAATCCATCTGACAACTCATCTGCTAATACAACTCATAACCGCGTGGACAGTTACCCGCTCGATAGAACGGATCAGCACATTTTAGCCCTACTTGAACACAATGCGCGTATGAGCGTGACCGACATTGCCGATAAGGTTAACTTGTCGGCAACTCCCTGTGCTAGGCGCATCAAACGCCTTGAAGATGGGGGCATTATCACCGGCTACCATACCCATATCGACCCACAAAAACTGGGTTATCGCTTGGCGCTATTTATTGCAGTGAGTATGGACAAGCATACCGCCGAACGCTTTGCCGAATTTGAGAACAAAATACAGAGCTTTGAGGAGGTTATCAGTTGTAGCATTGTGACTGGCCGCACCGAGGACTACTTGTTAAAGGTGGTGGTGCGCAATATGGCGCATTATGAAGAATTTTTATTGCACAGGCTCAATCGTATTGAAGGGGTGTCGCAAGTGCATACCAGCTTTGAGTTGCGTCAGGTGTTTAGCCGCGGGGTAACGGGATAAGTGTGCTTCTAGTTGCTGGCTGCCTTTATTGCTATTGCGATTTTGCAAGGCATGGCTGTTAGCCATTTACCAAACATACTGCCCATACAAGCTGATTTCGCCCCGTTTGGCCTTGTTGGGCGCTATTGCATCGGTGAGCAGCTTGATGCCGCCATATTGACTGTTAAGCGCCACCCCAAGTGCCTGGGTTTGTGGTTCAAACAGGCCGGTTAGGGCGACGGGTACGGCGTTATTGTGCAGGTTATAGGTGGCGGATAACTGATATAAGGCTTGAATCTGATTGGCCTGCGCATCAACCCCAAACACCCAGTTATCATTGTCACCTAAGTCACCTAAGCTATGTTTCAAGCTAGTCTCAACCCGCCAAGGTAGAGTTTGGCGGCTGTCTTGACGGTCCAGTTGCCCCTCAAGATTATACAGCGGACGCCCGTTAACATCATACCCTAACCGATATTGGGTACTGGCAACATCTTGCCAATGCATCCGCCCCAATACGTCATACGCTTGCACCCTAAATTGGGTGTGATCACCCCATTGACCGCTTAGGCCAACGTCCATAGAATACCCATAGCCATTGGGTTTATCCGGCTGCCAGCCTAAGTTTTCTTCCCCCAATTGCGGCTTGTCATAGGCGTAGTCTATGGTCGCATCAAGCGTGGCGATACTGTCACGCAGCGGCTGTTGCTCAGTCATTAACTGCGGCTGCGTCACTAAGGTGCCCTCTATGACGCCATCGACGATATGCAAACCTTGCCAGATATTGGCCTTAGTTGTCAGTTGCCAGTTTGGCGTAAGCACTTGGGTAAAGCCGATGTTTGCCCCCACTCGCTCGTTGTGTTTGGCTTCTAAAAACAGCGGATAACGCTCGCTTGTCGACGGCGGCTGTTGGTTGGCATAGCGCCAATACGTTTCGGCGGTCTCTTCACTAAATTGCATCAAATAGTCATAGCGCCAGCCGATGCCATAACTGAGGCGGCTATTTGCTTTTGGCATGACACTAATAGACGACCTGCCCTGTGCATAAGCATAATCGCCTGCATCAAGGGGGGCTTGCCAATCGTGAAGAAACTCCCTGATAGGCTGCGCTGGGCTGTGGGCGCTCATCATTAACTCCGCTTCAATTCTAGGTTTTACCTCAAATTGAGACTCTGCACCAGAAAACCAGTTGTCCCCCGACTCTGCCGCTGCTGACGTATCAGCCTGTAAGGCAATATCATTTGACCCGATAGGCCATAAATCATTCGCCGCTTGCGCTGGCATATAGGCTAACAAGGATAATAATAGGGTACACGGTATCGGCAACACCAGTGACCACGGCAACTTTTGATAGACGCTCATAAACCTCTCTTATTTTACATGACTGACCACATAAAAAAGACCGTAACTTGGGTGAATTACGGTCTTTTTTTATTGGTGATAAGCCTAAATTGTTTAAGGGTCGCTTAAATTAAAAACATCTGCTATAAAACAATTAAGCTATTGTCCGTAAATCTAGCGGTGATTTGGCCATTGTTGTCATACAAGTCGCCGTAATCGTTGTTGCCGACCATGATATCGCCAAGCTTACCAGCAGATTTTTCGATAAAGTCGTTATCACTATTCATGTTTAGGGTCAGATGCGCATTGCCTTGTTTAAAAGTTAGCGTGGTTTTAGTCGCCTTATCGGCCGCTTTTAAATCGCTGACACCCTCTATGAGTAGCGTTTTGCCTTCAACGCTGGCGTTTAAACTTTCAAGGGTAATCTGGTCACGCCCGGTGCGTGTTAAATTGGCTTGAAAATCCAGTGGAATTACCACTGCATTATCCTTGGTTAACTGACCCTTCGCAGCCAGCAATGCTGTCATCCCCACATATGTACCGTCTGCCTCTTTCAAATCACCATTTTCATCAATACGAACATGGTTTTTGATGTCTGCCTCATTGGCGTTCATATTTAGGGTAATGCTAACATCAGTGATGGGCATTTTTTTATTCAGCTTACCGGTTAATGCTAGTTTATAAGGTACGGTTTGTACCACCGTGGTGCCATCGGCAAGTTTATTGCTGATATCCATCACAACAAATTCAAAGTCTTGGGCGTCAATCACACTGTCATTTGCCACCAGCTTTAAATCTTGAAAACCTAGCGTCGCTTTTTGCAGCCTAATACCCTTAGCCTGAGCGTCAGAGAAATCAAAATCGTCATTATAAACGACAGCTTCACTAAACTGACCCTGCATTTTAATACCCTTAGTTGCAGACGACAGCACCATGCGCTCAGCGCCCGAGCCTATGGTTAGGTTATCAAACCCTAAGTTACCGGCTGGGTTAGTCATAGGGGTGTTGGTATATAAGGTATTTATAAAGCCTTTGTAAATCACCCCAAACGTATCAACAGTAGTCACAACTTTATCAGATCTCTTAGTCGTGCTATTGTAAATATAGTCAATATTTTGAGACGTAATGTCTAAGCCTCCCTCTAATGAAAACTTATTATCGGCACTCATTTTGGCAATAAAATCACTACTGGGGACAAGAATATTTCCGTATGTATACTCTTTAAAAGTTTCATCGTTTTTTAAGGCCAAAATATCCGCTTGGGTTAATTGCGCTATTTTGTTGTCATACATATAAAAATAAATATCATCAGTGACACTTAACGATTCACCCAATCTATCTTGCTATGTTGCAGTTAAAATATCGCTCATGTCCTCATAAGCGGTCTTCACCGCATCGCCATCATTAATAAACATAAGTATCAAAACGAAATTATCTTATAATATGAAATCTTATAGTGTGGTTTAGCACAACATACCCCACAAAAATC
>JAGLBE010000037.1 GCA_018260445.1 Psychrobacter sp. | reverse complement strand
TCTATATCGCATCCCGATCGCTTGCTGCTGATGTGTCAATTGGTCAAGGGGACGGCGTGTGTCAGCGAGCTTGCAAAGCTAACCGGTATTTCCCAGCCAAGTTTATCGCAGCAATTGGGGGTATTAAAAGACTACCATCTCGTCACCACTACCCGTCAAGGTCGGCAGATTTTTTACACCATTGCCAACGAGGATGCTTTGGCGGTTATGCAGACGCTATATGTAAGGTTTTGCGAGCCACGCTTATCTGAAGCTCTCACCACCACAGCGACCCAACAAGGACAACATAATGATTGATTGGACGGTATTCACGCCATTATCCGCACTTGGCGGCGGTGCTTTAATTGGCTTGGCAGCAGTCCTACTTATTTTGGGCAGTGGGCGAATATTGGGCATGAGCGGTATCACCACCGCTATGCTAAGCCAGTTACCTCGCCTAAGTTGGCAATTGGTGTTTGTGGCCGGCATGGCAGTGGCTACGTGGGGCTATGCTTTGGTGCCAGGTTTTCCGACGTTGACGCTCGAGGCGTCACCTCTGCATATTATTATCGCCGGTGTGTTGGTTGGCTTTGGTACCCGCTTAGGTTCAGGTTGCACTAGCGGACATGGGGTTTGTGGTATATCCCGCTTATCAAAACGCTCGCTAGTCGCCACACTCACTTTTATGGCGAGCGGTATTGCGACTGCTACCTTATTTCATTTACTGGCTTAATAATTAGTAAAATCTTAATACAATTTTAATACAACCTTAAATGGCTTGATTTAACATCGCGACAACGACTATTTATAGATACCTACGTGATACTGACTTATTGATACCTACTTATAGTTACCTATTTATAGTTAAGTAACAGAACAAATTTAAAATATAATCTGATTTTTGTGGGGTATGTTGTGCTAAACCACACTATAAGATTTCATATTATAAGATTATTTCGTTTTGATACTTACCTACGTTTATTGACACCCACTGCTGGAATACGGATATGACACTTTCTTACAAAACGCTTTTAATCAGCTTTTTAGGTGGCTTTGTTTTTGCTATCGGTTTAATTATGGCGCAAATGGTTGACCCTAATAAGGTAGTTGCCTTTTTAAGGGTGTTTCACCAGTGGGATCCGTCTTTGGCGTTGGTGATGGGTGCGGCTATCGTAGTCGCCATGCCAGCTTTCAAGATTGCTCAATACAACACAATCCGGCATCATGCTGCTTGGGATGGCTCCTCAATCGCCTTGCCAACCAAAACAGCAATCACACCTCAGTTGCTGATTGGTAGCGCCCTATTTGGACTGGGTTGGGGGCTGCTCGGCTTCTGCCCTGCCCCTGCTTTGGTCGCTGCATTTGCCGGCTACTGGCAAGCGATGTTGTTTGTGTTAGCGATGTTGGTAGGTTTTGCGATACAGGCTTTATTAGAACCAAAAATGAGTAGCATGGCCTAAATCGTTATCGTTTATTTTAAATAGTTAATAAATGCGCTCGAGCCTAGCTGTTCTCAAGGTTAGGTGTTCTCAAGCTTAGCTGTTAAAAATAAGAATACCTTATGAAAATTCATTCATTTTTGCATGCAGATACCAAAACCTACACCCATGTGTTGGTTGATACGACGACAAACCTATGTGCTGTGATAGACCCAGTGCTCGATTATTACGCCAAATCCAGCCAGACCCATAGCGCTTTTAGTGATAAGATTATTAAGTTTATTCAAACCAACCGTTTGGTACTACAATACATTATTGACACCCATGTTCATGCTGACCATCTCTCGGCAGCCGCGCATGTGAAACGCCAGCTTGGCGGCAAACTTGTGATTGGCAAAGGCATCATTGCGGTGCAGCGTCTTTTTAAAGATTTGTTTAATCTGGATATGCGCTTTAAAACCGATGCCAGTCAATTTGATGTGTTAACCGAGGACGCAAGCGAGCTTAGGCTTGGAAATATACGGATTACCGCCATGCACGTCCCCGGGCACACGCCTGCGGATATGGCTTATGTGGCGCGTATTGATACTAATGACAATGATGACCACAATAACCACGATGACAATGATGACCATGATGACCATGCAGAAAATACTGCAAAAATTGCCGTTTTTGTGGGCGATACTCTGTTTGCACCCGATGTGGGTACAGCTCGTTGCGATTTTCCGGGTGGGGATGCGGGCATGCTATACGACTCTATCCAAAAAATTCTTGCGCTGCCGGATGCTACCGAAATATATTTATGCCACGACTATCCCCCTAAATCGCCGCCGCCATCAACACAGATGCGGGACTATAGCCCCGTCACCACAGTGGCGGCGCAAAAGGCAAGTAATATCCATGTGCATGACGGGATAACCCGAGCGGCGTTTATTAAAATGCGTCACGAGCGCGACGCCATGCTTGAAATGCCACGCTTGATACTGCCCTCGGTTCAGGTCAATATTCGAGCCGGCGAGCTGCCCGAGCCAGAAGATAATGGCATTCGATACCTTAAAGTGCCATTGAATCAGTTTAGGTAAGTTTTATAAACATATCTCTCGTCAGGCGTAATCTTGAAATGGGTGGCGAGTGTCCTGTATTTCTGGACACTGTCATCATAATAGAGGCAGAGCTTACCTTATGTTAATTGCCTCCTGTGTATCGCGTCCTATGTATTGCCGCGCCACTCGACATTGCAATATCGTTTGTTGGCATAAGTTTTTGACAAAAGCTTTAGATGTTCAACACGTTTAAAGCAGATGTCGATATCCAGTTTATAACAACGCATTTTGCGCCAAATGCTGCTCCGTATTGCTAACTTTAAAATCAAGATACAAATTAAAAAAGGCCATCGGGTCTGCAGCTTTTTCTACCAGCCCCCGTTTATTCAGCGCCACAAACATTGCTACCGCATAAGCGGCACAATGACTGGACTTTTTGGGGTTAAACTCAATATCGGTAAATGCTTGATACTGCATAACCTCGTCGTATAGCTGCGGATTTTGCGTGAGTGCTGTGATATAGAGCCAATCGTAAAACGTTGTCAATGGCGCCACGCTCCACTCCATGCCACAATAATCATAGTACATCAGGTTGCCCGAGGTTGTGATGCGCGCGTCTTTTTTGGCCTGCCTTGGCGGTGCTGTTAGCAAATCTGTATAGGGGCCCCCACTTTCAAACACCTGACTGGCATAAAAGGCATTTTCGACACTGTATGACTTGCCATCCACGTCATGCCTTAGCATTAAGCTGGATGGATTAAGCAAAAAACTTAACTTATTGCCCGATTTACTCGACATTTCTAACACATTTTTAAACCCATACTTTTTGCGTATGACTTGATGCAAGTCATTGATGGTTTTTTTCTTTTGCCGGCTTGCAAAACCTACGTGGCGCTCAAACCGTACCATATCAGTTTTAACCAAATTGTCACTGTTAACCCTTGGCATAAAGACGGGTCGGTGTTCTACGCCGTTTTGGGTGTGCTGTGTGTGTTGCGTGTGGGGCATAGCATTGTGCCTTATCTGAATGTGCTGTTTATCCATATTGCTCATATTAAGCGGCCTCAAAAAAGCCACTGTCTAATAAATATTGCGCTTGCGCCTGTTTACTGCTGATGGTGTTTTGTAACTGTTGCAAGATATCTGTGGGGATGGCCGCTGACTTGTTTTGCTGGCTTGCCACTCGCTCTAAACTGCTCAAGCATTCTTCTAGCAACTGCCCAAACCGGATGATTTTTTGTTCAACCAGTGCCTGTTGACTGGTTGACAGTTTAAGTTGGCCAACAGCCGTTGTGACGTCGTTTTTTACAGGATTGGCAGGATTGGCAGAAGTGGCAGAATTGATGCTTTGATTGATTTGTGCCGCAATCGTTTGGCGTAGCAGGTTGGGTATCGCATGGCTAATGATACGGTCAAACGCTTGCAGCGATAAGGTGCTCGGCAATAACGCATCGGTATACATTAAGGTGCGCTCGGCAACCCCCACCAATTGCCCAAGCTCACTGACAATAGAGGCTCCTAACACCTGTTGATGCGCTTTTAAGGACACTTGACTGGCCGCTATAAAGGACACTTGACTGGCCTCTATAGGCGCTTGCTGGCGCTTTTCAGACGCAGATTTGTTGATAGTTTCGCTGACAGTTTCTCTTAATGGTTCGTGTGCTGTCTTAGCAATAGACACTAAGTCATCACAATCTTGCAGGTAAGACTCACCTCGGGCATACAGGGTTAGATCGCTTGCCAAGTCCTCTTGATGTTTGTCCTCTTTTGGCGCTTTGGTAGCAGGGTTTCCACCTTCCACGCCGCCGCCATCCTCTTGGTAAAACTCGCCATAAACCGATTGTAAATAATTGCGATTTGCTAATATATTACTCGCCACTTGGTCCTGTCCATCAGCCGCCACCCGCTGCATAAACGCCAACATATTGCTTAATTGTCCATAGGTCACATCTTTACTGGTTAAACTGTGTACCGTATCGATAATTGTCTCTTCGGCATACTGTGCCTCTAACGCCAAGTAGTCGTCCAAAACCTCAGGCAGACGGGTACCTAGCAATTTATCCACCGTAAAGCGTTGATCAGGCGCTAGCTGTACTGCCGCTAACTCAATGTACTGCTCATGAATTTTGCCCAGTAACTGGCGAAAACTGATGGGCAATTTCGGGTGATTGCGGTAATCCTGAATGGTGTCGCTAATCTTTAAATCTGGGCGAGCTTTATGCAGCTCACCTTGCGCTTTATGGGTAATATAACGTTGATGCTGATTATTGTGGGTTAACTGTTGCTGGCGCGACTTGTCTTTGATCACAAAGGCTACTGGTATGACCACCACCAAACTTAAGAGTAAAAGGAGCAACGGAAAGGACATCATTTTCTTATACAACCCTTAAAATTTACTAAAGTTCAGTTATTTGATACTTTATGAATATCTTTGTGTATCGTGTTTCTTCATAATACTATAGCATAGGACGTTAATAAATTAATTTCAGTGTGATTCAAGTGATAGCTTAAGATAAGGATCTAGTATGCAAAACAATCCCATAACGACTCAAAGTCTAAGCCATTATAAGCCTACGACTGCCTACGTTGGCGCTACATGGGCGGTGTTAAGTGTGGGCGTTATTGCCTTTTTCTTTGGCCTAATAAATGCTACAGGCTTGGCCTTGAGTGAAAAAGGGTTTTATGGGGCGGTTATGGCCTTAGGGCTCTATTCCGCCATTAGCCTGCAAAAAACAATTCGTGATAAAACCGAGGGCATACCCACATCCATGTTGTATTATTGGATTAGTTGGGCGGCGCTGGGCACTGCTGTGGCTTTGATTATCGTTGGGCTATTGAACGCCACTGGCTTATCGTTAAGCGAAAAAGGTTTTTATATGATGGCGTTCACCATGAGTTTGTTTGCCGCCATTACCATTCAAAAAAATACCCGCGACAATGCGCAAATCAGAGCGCTGCAATCGGGGTCGGCCACGCCTCAGTTAACCCATGCTTTGCATGAGAGCGGTGACACCTCGACCAAATCTCTGTTTGGTTCGATTCGCTCTAAAACCCAAGCTGAAAACGTTGAGTAATCATAACGCATAACCCCCATCGTTATTTGCCCAAGATGATAAACCCCTAACGCATCATAAAGCTTTCAATATTTTAACAATTTATAGCGGATATTCTGCTACAGTAAGCGCTTAGCAGACCCGTATCCTAATTGGCTATCTGGGTACTGCTAATCAGGGTTATTTTTCACCTTAATTTATCATCTATCTAGGGCGTGTGGAACATTCGCAGATTAGCACTGCTGATAGCTAAAATTGTTCCAGACTAGGCGCAAACCGTAGTTAATGTCTAGACCTTGACAAGGTTTGCAACACCGTCTGGGGCAATTTTAGCATCAGCCCTGCGGGGCGGGGCTCTTTTTTGCCAATATATTGCCCGACATTTTAAAAGCTGTTCTAACTTAGAATGACTAAGCGTCAAAAATTTCACTGCATATTGCCTAAAAAATAGCCGCCGCCAGTGCCATGGTCGAATGTTCCACACGCCCTACTCATTTTAGAGAAAAACATGACAAAATTATTGACTGCCGCTGCGGTTATGGCCACCCTTGCGCTAGCTGCTTGCACCTCTACCGGCACTGGCGTGTCCCCTAGCATCGGCACTGGCAATGCGGTTGGCACCGCCACCAGTATGGGTATGAATATCTTTAAAGCATCGATTGATGCCCGGTGCCGCAGTGAGCTTGAACAACAAAATGCTTGGCGCTTGGTACGGGTGGCGATGACACCGCAGCAAGAAGAAACCGCCAAAACCAAAATTTGTGGCTGCGTGAGTGAGCAAGCCCCGCAGCAAATCACGGTGGTGGATATGACCAATGCCGCTATCGACCCCAATTATCGCAAGCAGTTGGTGGTGAAAGTGGTGGCCAAATCGCTACAAAGTTGTTATGCCAGCCTTAAGCCATAATTCCAAGCTTGTAAGCTGGCGGTTGTTTTTAAATGATACGTGCGATATGCTCAATGTGCTCAATGCATAAGGATTGACAATTGTTGTTGCTGAGCACAATGCCTAGACTATGCTAACTAACTTGAAACAGAGGTAGACAATGCAAAACCTTCCTAACACAACCCACAAACTTGAAAGCGTCGATATTGATAAAGATTATGTGGTCGATGACCTAGAAAAAGTTACCAACTTGTTTGATTTTCAAGCGCTGGCGAGACACAAGATGGACTCAGGCGCTTTTGCTTACGTTTCATCCGGTGCAGGCGATGAGACAACCTTTAATCGCAACCACAGTGCCTATGATGACATCCTGTTAAACCCACGGGTATTGAATGAGGCAAACGCGCTCAACACGACAATTACCCTATTTGGTGACGAGCTGGCTTATCCTATCTTAGTAGACCCCTTTGCTTTTCAGCGGGCGATTCACCCGGATGGCGAGCTTGCGACGGTGCGTGGGGCTGGCAAGGCGAAAACTGCTTGTGTGATTAGCTCCTTTACCACAACGTCGTTAGAGGACATCCAACAAATTGCCACCACGCCCATTTGGTTTCAGTTGTATTTGCAAGATGATATCGATTTTGCCAAAAAAGTGATTAAGCAAGCCGAGGCCAATGGCTGTAAGGCGATTTGTATTACCTTGGATGGCAATGCTGCGGCGATACGCAATAAGGAAGATAAGGTAGGGTTTAAGCTGCCTAAAGACGTTAGCACACCGTATAAAATCGGCAGACCTGCCCCGATGTCTTGGCAAGGTATTGAAGATTTAATTGCTTACACCACCTTGCCGGTTTTGATTAAAGGCGTGGTGAGTGGCGAGGATGCCGAGCGGGCGATTGCGATTGGCGCAGCGGGCATTATTGTGTCCAATCATGGCGGGCGCAAATTGGACACCGCACCGCCAACGATTGTTGCCCTGCCTCGTGTGGTCAAGCAGGTAAACAAGCGCATTCCTGTGCTCATTGATGGGGGCATTCGCCGTGGCACCGATGTGTTAAAGGCGCTCGCATTGGGGGCTGATGCGGTGCTACTGGGTAAACCCATTGCGCAGGCTTTGGGCAGTGCCGGTGCAGAGGGGGTGACCAAGGCGTTAGAGATTTTACAGCATGAGTTTGAGATGGCGATGATTTTGACAGGGCAGGATACGGTTGCGAGTGTTGATAGCTCGGTTATTTTTGAGAAATAAATAGGTTTGGTTACTAACCCACGGTTTCGTGGTTGATACGTCTTAATCATGAGTTATCAGCCATGTTAAAAAGCTATAACCAGTATCATTATCAGATAACATTAAGGCGGTGTGAGGTGAGTTAGATTTTTCAAGCCTCAAAGTGGTGCAGGAAAAAACGTAACCTACCGATTGATTTAGGATGTTTGGTTTTGGAACATAGATTGGATTTGGCGAGTCTGTATAGCTTGCTGATATCTTTAACATAGGCTACGATGGCTTAATGAGTAAAAAACTCTGAAATTTACCTATATACTTGATATATGCGTAAAATTTGCATTTAATGATACATATTATAATTTCGTGAGTAAAAACTACATATATTTATCTAAAAATGAAATAAGGTGTTCATGCAAACTTATAAAGTCAATAAGCTACCATTCGATGATATGGAAGGATTAGAAACTAGAGCTGTCCTTAAAAAGCTATCATCAGCACACCGTTATTTAGCCGAGATTAAAGGCGTTGTATCCTTCATTCCTAACGAAGCAATACTGATTAACACCTTAGTGTTACAAGAAGCCAAAACCAGTTCCGAAATCGAAAATATTGTCACTACTCATGATGAGTTATTTAAAGCAGAACTGTCTTTATTAAACAATAACCTTGCAACAAAAGAAGTTCAAAACTATAATCAAGCACTAAAGTCTAGTTTCCAAACCGTGCGAAAGAATAAGGTCATTCGTATAAGTGATATCTTAGCCATTCAGGAGGAATTAGAAAAAAATATAGCCGGATTTCGCAAGTTGCCGGGTACAACGCTAAAAGATATAGTCAATTCAAGATAAAATCACCACACCCCATATTTTTAAATAGATTCGGCAAATCATCCTCAAGCCATCC
>JAGLBE010000036.1 GCA_018260445.1 Psychrobacter sp. | reverse complement strand
CAATCGCAGTATTCATTCCAAATAAACTCATAGATATCTTGGCTAACCATATCAAAGCGATATTTCTCAAAATGCTGATGGATATTGACAATCGTTGAATTTAGACGACTCATGATCCACTTTTCTGGTAGCTCCCATACGTCAGGGTTTGCAGCATTGTCGATGGCTAGTGCATCACCCTCTTTATTGACGCAATTCATCAACACGAATCGGCTAGCATTCCAAATCTTATTACAGAAATTACGGTAACCCTCTACTCGTTTTAGATCAAAGTTAATGTCGCGACCCGTGCTGGCAAGAGAGGTAAACGTAAAGCGCAGGGCATCAGTGCCAAAGGCAGGAATACCTTCTGGGAACTCTTTACGGGTCTGTTTCTCAATCTTAGCTGCATCTTTGGGGTTCATCATATTGCTGGTACGTTTTGCCACCAATGACTCAAGATCGATACCGTCAATCAAATCGATAGGGTCAAGCACGTTGCCTTTAGATTTCGACATTTTTTGCCCATTGCCATCTCGCACTAGTCCATGCACATAAACGGTTTTGAATGGGACTTGCGGGCTTATATTACCATCAGCATCTTCATTCTTCATAAAGTGCATGGTCAGCATTATCATGCGAGCCACCCAGAAGAATATAATGTCAAAGCCTGTTACCAACACGCTGGTCGGGTGGAACGTCTCAAGCACTCGTTTGTCATCACTGCTATCACCCCAACCCAAGGTGCTAAACGTCCATAAGCCTGAGCTAAACCAAGTATCTAACACATCTTCATCTTGACGCAGCTTAATACTGGCATCAAGATTGTATTTACTACGGACTTCTGACTCATCACGGGCAACATACACGTTATCATCATTGTCGTACCAAGCAGGGATACGATGACCCCACCATAGCTGACGGCTGATACACCAGTCTTGAATGTCGGTCATCCACGCCATATACATGTTTTTGTATTGGGCAGGTACAAACTCAATATCACCATTTTCCACCGCATCAATCGCAGGTTTGGCAAGTTGCGCCATTGCTACATACCATTGATCCGTCAACCAGGGTTCAACAATCACGCCACTACGATCACCGCGTGGGGCTTTTAATTGATAATCTTCGATTTGCTCTAACCAGCCCTCAGTTTTGGCTTGAGCAACCAGTTGTTTACGGGCCTCAAAACGCTCTAAACCTATATAAGCTTCTGGCGTTGGTTCAAGCTGTGGGTCACGGGTTTGCAGATTTGGATAAATCTCCATTGCTGGCAAGATATGCGCATATTTATCAAAGATATTGATTAGCGCCGTTTCATGACGACGACCCAGCTCATAATCATTAAAGTCATGCGCTGGAGTGATTTTTACCACACCCGTACCAAATTCCACATCCACATAGTCATCAGCGACAATCGGTACTTCACGACCGGTAATGGGTAAAGTAATGGTTTTACCCACTAAATGTGCATAACGCTCATCTTTTGGATTAACCGCAACCGCTGTATCGCCTAATAAAGTCTCAGGACGAGTGGTCGCAACAACAACATAATCTTTTCCGTCATTGGTTTTGACAGATTTATCCGTGAAGTAATATCGAAAATGCCATAACGAGCCTTTTTCATCATGGTTTTCAACTTCTAAGTCTGACAATGCGGTTTGGAACTTAGGATCCCAGTTAACCAAACGCTTACCACGGTAAATTAAACCGTCTTCATGAAGACGAACAAAAACTTCTTTTACCGCATTAGAGAGGCCTTCATCCATGGTAAAACGCTCTCGCGACCAATCTACCGATGAGCCTAAACGACGAATTTGAGTCGTGATATTACCGCCCGACTCTTCTTTCCACTCCCAAACCTTATCGATAAACTCTTCACGTGTCAGATCGGTACGCTTGATACCTTGCGCCTCCAAACGACGCTCAACCACCATTTGAGTGGCGATACCCGCATGGTCGGTACCGGGCTGCCATAGCGTATTGTCACCGAGCATACGGTGATATCGGGTAAGCGTATCCATAATGGCATTATTAAAACCATGACCCATGTGCAAGCTACCGGTCACGTTGGGCGGTGGTAGGGCAATAGAGAACGACGCTTTGCTATCAAATGTTGGCTGAAAGTATCCATTGTCTTCCCAACTTTGATACATGCCTTTTTCAACCTCACCTGGGTTATAGGCATTCTCTAATTGTTTTAAAGCGGATTGAATAGAGGTGGTTAGTTCAGTTAAATCTGTGTTTGCGTTGGGGTTGCTCATAGTAAAAGTGTCTTATCTGGTTAGTTTCGATTGTTCTGGTTGATTTCAAAGGTATAGGTATTAAATATTAAGAGTAGTTAGATTTTAACGCAGATTGAAGGATTTTGTTAGTTAAGGGCATAATGTTTATTAGATTAAACAGTTTAGGTGTCTAACTTGCTGTGACGAAAGTTTGCTTTAAGCACAAAAAAAGACTTAATTATAAAATTAAGTCTTTTAATGATTGCGTTATATTCTGTTAGTATCAGTCTACTTGGTAGCTTTGGTTGCCACCTTTATCTACTAACCAACTACCATCTGCCTGTTTCAGCAGCAAATAATAATGGGTACTTGACTCACCCGAGGCATCGGATACAAACATAACTTGGAGCTTTAAAGCATTTAACGCAGGCATACTAACATTCCCTACTTGAGTTAAGCTCATGCATTGATTTTTTGGATGGTATTTAGTGCCTTCCATAGCGCCTGAGAAATAGTACTTTCTATCAGCAGCATCTAACGTAGTATATCTGCCAATATTATTCATACCATAAACGTCTGAACAGGCGACGGTTGCTAAAAATTCCTGTAGGACAGGTGCCGCTTCTCTTAATGCCACGGCACTATTACCATTGACATTAGCGGTGGCTAATTTTTTTCAGATTGTTTGATATTGAGCAGACGTTAAGCTAGGTTGACCCGACATTGTAGAGCTTTTGCCTATTGATGTTGTGCTACTGGTTGGAGTAGTTGATTGAGTACCTAAAATAGCGTCGGTCGCATTAATTACTTTGGTTAATTCATCAAAAAATCCCGCGTAAGCTGGCACAGTGCTAGTCAATAGAGCCATTACTACCAATTTCTTCATTATTTAATCCCTATTTTAATTCGTCAATCACTCTAAAGCAAAAGTACGCCTATCAAAGCAATAAACAGGTTTATCCGGTGATTGCAAAAGCTGTCATGTAAAAATATTGCCAAACATATTTTAAACTAAAGTTAGGTTTTATACTACAACCTTGGATAGCTAGTAAAACCTTATAAAACTGGCAATGGTCGTATAATCTTAAAGTTATTGACGGTATAAATGGCTATACTTAAAGCAATCGCCTTAACCATCCTGCTCATGACATTTATAGCAGTCACCTCAAGGCTTACCCCTATTTACAAATTTAATAAGGTATGGGCAAAAAATGGCTAGGGACTACTGTCTACTGCCTTAATCTAATTAGGGTAACATCCTAGTCATCCGTATTAAACAGCAAAAACAGCTCGCTTAAATTGCCTTCGATATTGTTGGCCATTTGCGCCATGGCATCTTCGTCGGCACGTATCGCCGCCAACTCTTCATCTTCTGTGTCATCCCCGTCAACATCTATGGTGTCAATGCCGCTAAACACCATCATCGGCAAGGTGAGCATCGCCACATCTTCGGCAAGCTCGTCATCAGAAAACCAATCCACGTTATCATCGCCGTACATGGCATCCACAAAACCTATCGACCAAGCGGTTAACTCAGACTCAGGCGAAAAATCCATCTCGTCCAACTCGTCGTCAATCTCTAAGGGCAGCTCGATACCCTCTTCACTTTTTAACGCCTCTAACAAGGCATCACGCCAGTCTATCACCGCCTTTTTGATATCGGCGTTAAGGGTTTTCTCTTCGCCCTCAAAAAGTAAGGATAGCCAATTGGGGAGCGGTTTGCCCACCACGGTGGCAGTTAAAAATCCGTGCGTTGCCACGCTATCAAGGCCATGTTCGTTGGCATCAGAATCCAGATAGTCTTTTAAATCGTCTAAAGTCATTGCGTTCTCATTAGTTAAGGGGGTTTATTGCTGAGGGTCACTACCATCAAGGCGTTTAAGTGGCTTAAAAAGAACTATGGTGCATATTTAAAAAGAGCTACAAAATGGCTAACCCGTCGTCTAGGGTCGGGTAACCTTTTAGCCGGTTTACAGTAACTTGAGCGTTTAGGCGATGCTGGTTGCTATAATGCCCCTATTGACAACCCGTCGTCAAAGCAAATTAATCCTCTTGGCTAATCCTCTGTATTATCATAGCCGTCGTCATCTAAGTCTTTGTCGTCCCACGCATCATCGTCATCACTGTCTTCAAAATCATTGTCGTCATCGTCGTCATCGTCAAAATCGTCATCAAAACCGTCTTTTAACACCTGCGCGAGACGTTTTTCTTCCATAATGTTATCAATTAAACGCCGCTTCTCTAAACTGGTCAGTCGTGAGGTGGTCTCTACCTCATCTACTTTTTTAGCATCATCATCATCGTCAAAATGGTCATCGTCAAAGTCATCTATATCATCATCGCTCATGGCGTACCCCCTTGCTTACCTGGTTATTGTATTTTTATGCAAAAAATATGTAGAATACGTGGTGCCTTGCGCAGTTAGTCAGCGATGGCTAAAACGCCCTAATCATTAGGCGCCTCTTTGCTGGTTTCGGCAGATAATAACACAGCATTACGCACATCTACTAACCGCTGCATCATTGTGTCGCTGACACCTTTTAGCAGCGCCGCATCTCTTTCGTAAACATTGGTAGGGTTATCCAAGCTATTTAGCTGGATATGCCCACTTAGTTGCTTGGTGCCTAGTAACGGCAATAAGGTGTAGATATCACTGGCTTTGGCTCTATTTTGCAATATTTGTTGTAAATTATCGGCAACATCATGGTCACTCACTCCAATACAGATGTTGGCCGAAAACCATTTTAATTCCCGAAACTTAGCACAGGTTAGCTCATGCAGCATCATATAAGCCTCGGCCAGCATCGCCGCAGCGAGCGCTATTTTGCTATGCGGCGACGTGCTGTTAAATTCTACAGTCGCCCCGTTATCGCTAAAGCTGGTCTGACTTTTAATCTCAACACCGTGTAATAAGGGCTGTTTTAGCATCTCGCTTAGGGTGCGCTGCAACAGTTGAGTGCATAACGCAAAATAAGGCAGCGACTGGTCTGGTGCTAAGGTGCCAATTAGATGATAAGGGTCGTGAAACATAATTTGTACACAAGCCACATCCATCGGACGCTTAGCCATCAAAGGTTTGCGCTTTGGCACATCGTTGGGTAACGCTGTATTTTGCCAAGGTGATTCACGCGGCGGTTGACCAGTTTGGCGCCCATCCTTGTGATTTGGGTGATCCTCGCTCAAGTCGCCATCATTTAAATTTAAGTCGCTGTACGCTTGAGCATCTGTTAGCAAATCAGAACCCGTTGGCGTTGCTACTGTAGCAGACCTATTTCGCTGTAACGTGTCCTGTTGCTCACCGAGCGCCTCTTGTTGATGCGACTGCACATATTGGTTTAGGGCTTGTTGTCTATTTAAGCCCTCAATGGCTGGGTCTTGAGCTTGATGCCTACTGGTATCGTGGGCGCTTGGCGCTTGGCGGGCTAAGGGATTGGTCAGAGTAGGCTGAATCAATTCTTCGCAGCGCCCATCACTATAATTGGTAGGCAGTTCATCGCGGCGACCACGCTGCGCCTGAGTGCGGTGCTGATTCATAACATAATCTTGTACATCTCGACTTAAGGCGGACAATTGCGAACGGGTTGGGCGCGCAATATAGCCATAAATCAGCCAGATGAGCAAATGCACGATAAACGCACCCAAAATAAACACCCACTGGGAGGCAATAATCTCACCGTTACTGGTATCGCGCAAGGTTAGCGCCACCTCGCCAATCAGGCTATCCTCAAACATGACTTTTTGACGCAAAACCTCGCCACTTAATAACTGCGCTTGACCGGTTTGCAATACCACCTTGTGCTCAGCGTTTTCAATAGTGAGATTAGAGACATTGTTTTCGGTAATATATCGGCCCGTCAGCACACTTAAGCTGACTTTGTCATCGCTTAATAAAGGCAATTTCACCTCTTCAACGAGTTGGGCTAACATCTGATTTCCTGTTTGCGTTTTTAGCTCATCAAGCTGTTGACCGGTACTGATAACCAGCAGAGTCGTATGAATCAAAAAACTGATGAGAATTATTATGGCAAACAGGCCTTGCCGTGGCGCTAAATAGGTCATGTTATGCTAAACTTTTATGAAAAGGTAGGGGGTGTTGCATTTTACAAACACGCCCTATTATTCCTAATCTTGCTGTTGCTTACAAGGGGCTTGGCTCACCATGACGAAAAATACTACAACTAATTATAATACCACTGCGGCAAACCGTGATACAACACTCGCTGATACGGGTCTAGACCATGCGTTGACGGCCTCGGCATCAACGCTGAGCGATGAGCAAGACCTTAACAAGATTGCCACAGTCAAGACCTCGATGGGCAGTCACCTACAAGACTGGTTAGCAGGTTTACAACAGGCCAATGATGTGTTGCCTGCCGCTTTACGATTTGCCGAGACCCATTTACAAGTCAGTAGCCAAAATAGTGGCGCTATCTCGTTACCGCTTATCGAACAATTAGAGGCCCTACCCGTATTTGCGCTCACCGTGGTACTGCAAAAGCAAGCGTTGGCCGCCAAACTTGATAGCGATAGTAATAGTAATAGTGATAGTAGTAATAATGATAGCGATAGCACTCAAGCTGCTGCATTTGCTGCGCATATTGAGAACTGGGCGCAGCAAAATGACCATTGGCAAATGATTAGCGTACCGCATTCGGCGCGGCAAGCAGACGCTGCCCAAACCCTTGCTGAATCGGCGCAAGACCCTACAATAACACCCGTTATCACCTATAATTATATTCTTTTGCCTACAGAAGCTGTGAATATGCAAGCCGGCAAAAAAGCAGCGGCAGCACATTTAATCGATGATAGTATGACTGCGCACCTGCATCAGTTTATTGCTAGCCTACCCATCAGCATAGATATGGGAGGCGACGACACCATAGACTGCCATATTGTGCCACTGGCAAAAGTACTGCGCCCGCATCGGGTCATCTGTTTTGATATGGATTCGACCTTAATTGAGCAAGAGGTGATTAACGAGTTGGCCAACAAGGCGGGCATTGGTGAACAGGTCAGTAAGATTACCGAGGCGGCCATGCGTGGCGAGATTGATTTTGACACCTCATTTAGCCAACGGGTTGGGTTATTGCAGGGGTTGTCTACCACTGTACTCGATGACATTCAGCACACCCTAACCCTCTCTGCTGGGGCACGCCCGCTTATTCGCAAACTCAAAGCCATTGGCTATCATACCGTCCTTGTGTCTGGCGGCTTTACCTATTTTGCCGACCGGATTGCCCAAACCTTAGGTATAGACGAGGTGCATGCCAATATTTTAGATATCGATAGCGCTACTGGCACGGTCACCGGTCAGGTGAATTTGCCCATTGTTAATGGCGAGCGCAAGGCGGTTTTGGTACAAAAAATTGCCAAACGTTTCAACATTTCTCCAGCCCAAGTGGTATGTGTGGGCGATGGCGCTAATGATTTGGCGATGATGGCCGTGGCGGATATTGGTATCGCCTATCATGCTAAGCCTATCGTACGGGCACGAGCCGATGCGGCTATCAATGCGACTGGGCTTGAAGGCGTTCTGTATGTGTTGGGTTATCTGCCAGAGGCGTTGCTATCGCATGGCTAGGTTTTTGCAAGCTCTTTGCAACTGGTTATGAGCTATTAGCAAGCAAGAAAGATACACGACAATCGTTGTCGCAAAATAGCCCTAATTGTCTTCTTATTTTCATAATATACCCGCATAATAGCGATATGAAAATATGAAGACAATGAAGAACTCTAGTGCCTAGCTGATATCAAGTTTCCTCTTATCCATCTTGATATCATTACCGTTCGTGTTAGTCGCTCATAAGGTATTTACTATGACAATCGCTTCAACTTCGCCGCCGCCGATTCCTGATTTAACCGATTGGTTTAGCACCACCATGCTTGTAGAGGCAGTGTCGTGGTCTACTTTAGGCTATATACTAGTCGCGGTCGGGCTTATTGCCACGCTGTTATCGAGTCATCGTTATTTATTGGTGTATCTGCTGGCGGGTATGGCCTATTGGCTACTGGTCGAGGGTTTACAATTTGTCATTAGCCATGCTATCGCTATCAGCAGTTGGCATAGTTATTTAGCGGCGCTTGCCATCACTTGGTTTATCCCCAGTTTATTCTTAGTATACCGCTATGGCATGCGTCGTCCTTCAGCAGATACCCCTACTAAACCACGTTGGTCTACGGTTTGGCAACGTAAATCCGCCGCTGACCGTGATAACTATATCGAACATACCCCTATATACAATAACTATAAACCGCGGTTTGACAATTAGACATCCTATTAGACAATCCATTAGACAACCCATTAAACAATCCATTAGACAACCCATCTGCCTGACTAGCTAACTGACCAGCTGCCAACTAAAGCGCTAGGCGAGTTAAGGTGCTTAGCAGAAAAAGGCCCTTTAAGGTAACATACCAAGATATAGCAAGTTGCTTTTTTGGCTATTGTTTGCTGTTTTTTTTGTTGTTTAAAGATAAGTCCTTGAATTGCTACATACTTCGCCTTATCTACCCGCCTTTGGTAACACATCATTACCAAATTTTTGCTAAATGATTGAAAAAAACTTGTAAGTCGCAATACTAAGTAAACACTATTTCATATAAACTACCCTTGTTACGTACTATCGATTGCTCAAAATAAGTCCTATTACGTCCTATATTGGTGCTATCCCTATCCTTTTTTCTCTAATTTGGAGTTTACTATGTTTACGATTCCTGTATTAAATATCAAGGCCAATCCTTTAGATGCGCTACTTGCGGTTGTGGGTTATCGCTTATCCATGCTGGCCAAATCGGACAACGAAGAGGTTGCGGAGCTATTAAAAGAGCGCAAGTTAAGCATTCAGTTAGGCAGTGATGCCGATGGTGTTGCCCGCTATTATGTGTTTGACAACGGCAGTTTTCAACAATATGCGGGTACGGCCAATGAGCCAAGCCTAAGCATTGACTTTAAAGACTCTATGACGGGAGTTAAACTGTTAACAGGTGGTGATGTGTCTGCATTTATGACCGCTATTCAGGACAAAGAGATGTCGATGGAAGGCGATTACAGCTTGCTGATGTGGTTTAATAAACTGGCCAAACATATTGTGCCCGAGGTACCTGAAGAGTATAAGCCGTATGTGCAAAAGGCCAAACCTTATGTGTATAAGGCGCAAACAGCGGCAAACCATCTTTTTGGGGTAGTAAAACACAAGTTAAATATGTAGTTATCTAACCCTGCTAGAGGTGGCTGTATATCAGCTGTATATCATTAACGGTCATCAATGGTGTATTGAAGGTTGTATAATTATTAGGGTTGTATAAAATAGATACAGCCCTTTTTTATGCGCTCATTTTGCCAAGCCATAACGACAATGGCACTAACAATGGCAATGATAATAATGGCACTAACACCTACTATAGGTTGACACATCATGCCCGCTATTCCTACTATGCTTACTACGCCCACTATGCCCACCACGCCGGCCAACCTAGCAAACCGTCAGCCTGTGCCGTCCTCGATGCATGCCCAAATAACCGCCTGGTTTGAGCTGCCGCTACTTGATTTATTACTACAAGCGCAGCTGACCCATCGCCAACATTTTGCTGCCAATACGGTGCAAATTAGCACCTTGCTGTCCATTAAAACGGGCAATTGCCCAGAAGATTGCGGCTATTGTTCGCAGTCGGGGCATTATCGAAAAGAAACAGGGCTACAGGCGGAAAAACGGCTTGCTGTTGACAAAGTCATTGCCGCTGCCAAACAGGCTAAAGCATCAGGGTCATCCCGTTTCTGCATGGGGGCGGCTTGGAAGCATCCTAGCGATAAAGACATGCCGTATGTGGCAGAGTTGGTGAACGCAGTGAAAGCGCTGGGGCTTGAAACCTGTATGACCTTAGGCAGTTTAACGCCCCATCAAGCAACGCAGCTGGCCGAGGCAGGGCTTGACTATTACAACCATAACCTAGACACCTCCCGCCGTTATTATGATCAAGTGGTGACGACCCGCAGTTATGATGAGCGTTTGCAAACCATCGCTCATGTGCGCGCGTCAGGTATTAAGGTGTGCAGTGGCAGTATTGTGGGTATGGGCGAGCGCCGAGATGACCGCATTGATTGGATTTATGAGCTGACCCAAATGGCAACGCCGCCCGAATCTATCCCCGTGAACCTATTGGTGCCTATTAAAGGCACGCCACTGGGCGATAAAGCGCTTAACGACGGCGCATTGTCCGTTTTGGAGTGGATACGCACCATTGCAGTGACGCGCCTTGCCTGCCCGAGCAGCCATGTGCGCTTATCCGCAGGACGTGAAAGCTTGTCCGATAGCGAGCAAGCTTTGGCGTTTATGGCTGGTGCCAATTCCTTTTTTTATGGCGATAAACTGTTAACCACGGGCAATGCCAGTCAATCCAATGATAACCGTTTAATGCAAGAGTTGGGGCTGGTTGCCAGCATCGCGCCCACTGCGCCTAGTGGCTGTGGCACAGCATCGAGGGATAACTAAGTGGACTATTTTAATTGGATAAAAGCGGCGCATGTTATTTCAATGGTATGTTGGTTTGCGGCAATTTTTTATTTGCCACGGCTGTTTGTGTATCATGCGATGAGTGATGACACCATAAGCCAAGAGCGCTTTGTGATTATGGAGCGTAAGCTATATCGGGGCATTATGACCCCAGCAATGATAGCCACTTGGGTGTTTGGGCTGTGGATGCTATGGCTGGGTTGGGATGTGTATAAAACCCAAGGCTGGCTACATGCCAAACTGGCGTTGGTGCTGTTGCTAAG
>JAGLBE010000035.1 GCA_018260445.1 Psychrobacter sp. | reverse complement strand
CAAGGATGGCTTGAGGATGATTTGCCGAATCTATTTAAAAATATGGGTGTGGTGATTTTATCTTGAATTGACTATATCTCCAGAATATGAGAGAAGAGTATTTTGTTGTTCATATTCTGAAGAGGAATTACTAGTTAAGAATAAATTAGGAGCCTATAATTGGATTCAGAAATTCAAACATATTAATAATACTAAGGGAATACCACTGGTAGAAGCTCTCAAACAAGGGAAAGATCTTTACTGGTACGACTTTGGAAAGAAAACTAAGGCCGATTTTGTAATAACTATGAATCCTGAAAAACGATTCTTCATCGCCAAAATACAAGAGCCTTCAGTTATTAATCAGAGATTAATTTGTCTCAAAGTTAAGGGCAAACAGGATATAGATTTAATTCATGCCCTTTTAAATACTACTTTAATGTACTTCTTGATTGAATCATCAGGATTTGGTAGAGGGCTTGGTGTTTTAGACTTAAAGGCAGATAACTTTAAAATGATGTCGATGCTTGACTCACGCGAATTAGACAATGATAACAAGATTGCTATCAAAGAAGCATTTGACCCCTTATTATCTAAATCAAGAACTGTCTATAACATTGACGAAGAGCTAGAATCCAAGGATCGAATAGCCTTCGATAAAGTTGTTCTAGAGGCATATGGTATCACACACTTACAAGATACTATCTACGATAGCCTATTGAAACTCGTTGCTATTAGATTAGAAGCTAAAAATACTTATGAGTAATTTTATTAGTTTGTAGTTAATTTATATCATTAAAGGATTGACTAGTGGGTCTCTATCGTTAATTTCCTGTCTTCGATAGAATATTTTTATAGGAATATTCACGTTATATACTAGTAAAAACACCTAGCCCGATGTAAGAGCGGTTTAGCCTCGATTATAGCGGATATACTTTGTGACGCTTAGCATTGCAAGCGCTTGGCAAAAAGCGGTATCGCAACGCAGGAACAACACTTGCCATTAGCACCTGTCGCTGTATTAGCCAAAATAGTAGCAAATGGCAAAATTGGCTACTCCCATTAAAACAGTCACTATTTATTCTCAACTCAATCCTAACGTCCTTTAAACACCGCTGGGCGTCGCTCGACCATAGACATCCTACCCTCGGTGGCATCCTCAGACGCAAACAAGGGCGGCAAGAAGCTATGCACGTTTGCTAAGGCACTGGCCGCACCATTGCGAACACCATCTTGCGCCGAGGCTAACACACCTTGCACGCCAAGGGGGGCAGCTTGGCTAATCTGCTGCGCTATCGCAAACGCTCTATCATACTGCACACCCTTGGTAACCACTTCGCTGACTAAGTTTAGGCGTTCAGCAGTCGCCGCATCAAAAGGTTTGCCCGTTAGCAAATACGGCATGGCTTTTTGCCAGCCTGCTGCCGCTACAAAGCGAACTGTCGCTCCACCAAAGGGCATGATGCCACGCTGTACTTCCATCTGTGCAAAACTGCAGTCGCTACTGGCAATTACCACATCGCAATTAAGCATCAGCTCGATACCAGCGGTAAAGCAAGTGCCTTGTACGGCGAGGACGACAGGTTTGGTGCGCAACTTGCCACTAATGCCCCATGGGTCGATTTGGTTGTCGTCAAAGGCAAATATACCCTTATCGAGTTTGTCTTGTAGTTCCATTAGGTCAAGGCCAGCGGTAAAGTGGTCACCCTGGGCAAATATCAGGGCGCAACGTAGCGTGCTATCAGCGTCATAGCGAGTCAAAGCGGCTGACAACTGCGCAATCATAATGCTGTCAAAAGCGTTACGTTTGTCGCTACGGTTAAGGCCAATTAGACAGATATAACCATCGCTGACGTAGGTAATGCGGTTAGGTAAATCGGCGGCGACAGTTGTCATTATTATTCCTTTAATTGACTGTTGATTGACTGTTTTTAGGGCATGCTCTGCTCTTAGATTATGTATCTACTCCTAACTATAGCCCGACATGATTGGTAGTGCAATCTAGGTTTAGCCTATCAATGTCAATTTTGAGCCAGATGTTATTATGTTATACCTGTTAAACTAGACTAACTATGAATCGTTCCATCACCCTCCTTTAAAGAAGCTTTAAGCCACTATGACTCAGCCTACCCAGCATCCTAGCAAGCGTCCTATCAATAATAGCAGCAGCATAAATAAACCAGCTGCGAAACCCAGTAGCCTGCATCCTCGCAACCCGCATCAAGGTCGTTATGACTTTGCTAAGCTCACCCAAGCCTCACCCGATTTGGCGAAGCATACCATTACTAATCCCAGTGGCGAGCCGACCATTAATTTCTCGGATGCCGATGCGGTAGTAACACTCAATAAAGCGTTGCTGGCCTATCATTATGGGATTAAATATTGGGATTTACCGCAGGGCTATTTATGCCCGCCGATTCCCGGCCGTGCCGATTATATTCATCAAGTCGCCGATTTGCTCGCTGCTGAGACAACCGGCTCCGAGAATAAAAAACCGCAGGTGCTGGATATCGGCACAGGCGCCAGTTGTATTTATCCCATTATTGGCAGTCAAAGCTATGGTTGGTATTTCACCGCCACCGACATTGACCCAGTAGCGATTAATACCGCCAAGACCATTTGCGAGATGAATCCCAGCCTTAAAAAGCTAGTGACCGTCAAACAGCAGCCCAACCCCAAGCATATTTTTAAAGGGGTGATTGGCGAGCATGATTATTTTGATTTGACCGTCTGCAACCCGCCGTTTCATGCGTCGATGGACGAGGTACTAGATGCCAATAGCCGCAAGCAAACCAAGCTACAAAAAAATCGCGCTAGGCGCAACCCTAACTCGCAAGCCGTCAACACACAGGCCGATGCGGCCAATAACTTAAACTTTGGCGGTCAAAATGCCGAGCTTTGGACCAAGGGCGGCGAATATGCCTTTATTGGACAAATGATAAACGAGAGTGTGGACCATGCGCAGCAAGTGAATTGGTTTACCACCTTGGTGTCTAAAGCCGAAAACTTAAAGCCACTGGATGCTTTGCTACGCCGAGTAGGGGCCAGACAGATTAAAACCATCAACATGCAGCACGGGCAAAAGGCGACCCGTATTTTGGCATGGCGTTTTAAGTAGCTACTGTTTTGGTCAAAACGATAGTTATCATTTTCTGACCTGTGGATAAGTTTTATGAAACTATGCTTTTATCAAAAAATGTATTTTAAAATCATATAGTTATACAACCTATTAAAGGAAAACACTATGCGACTCATTATTGCTATCTTGCTACCTTTCTTATTATTTTTTACCATTGGCCGCCCTATTGCGGGCATCGTTTGCTTAGTATTGCAGCTTACCCTAATTGGCTGGTTACCCGCTGCCATTTGGGCAGTGTATGCACTAAGCCAATACACAACCGATCAAAAAATTAGACGTGCCGGGTTGGATGGATAGCTATTTTTATCGATTGTTATTGGTTGTTAGCGCTCGAAACGTAAGATATCATGCCTAGACATATTAAATTAGAGGTTTCTGTGACAAAGCACTGGTTAAATAACACATTATTTTGGGCTTTTTGGGTATCTGTAAACGCCATAGCCAGTTTGATATGGGGCAATATATTACTCACAACCGCCTTACCGAATGTGGCTGGCATGGTAGTGGGTATCCTCCTCTTTATTGTGTTTTACAGCTTAGTCGATGGCTATTTGGCTCAACACAATCATTTTGACATGCTTGCAAGTTTAAAAATGGGCGTGTATATCAAAGCGGGCTTGCAGCTATTAAATGCGGCTTTTATGATTAGCCCGTTTATCGTGCCTGAAGTCGTGGCTGGTATAATCTCGCTGACTATGACGCAAGACTGGCTACATATGAGCGAAAACCATGACCCTTTTTGGTTCAGCCTTGCAAATACTTTAATCACCGGGGCGTTATTATCGCTATTGGTCGGGCTAATTAGTGGTCTGGTTTTGTTGATTCGCAAACAGAGCAGCCAACCTACTACCTCAACGCACTAAGACTAAAACTAAGGCTTAGCCGCAGGCGCTCGCTTAGCCGAAGGCACCCTTTTAGTAGCAGGCACCCGTTTAGTAGCAGGCAATTGACACACCCCGTCTTGACAGGCGGCAACCACCTCTTTGCCATACAGCAGCTTGCTTAACCAATCCGGAAAGCGGTAGCGGTTGCGTGCCACGAACGGATAAACAGCATCGCCCAGTTGTTTGACGATGGGAAAATATAACAGGTTTGCCCAAGGCACACCTGCTGCTTTATACAGCGTTCTGACCGCTTCCATATGGGTAACCCAGTTGCCATCGCTGTCTTGCACACACAAGTAGGTCATGGCATCCTCGCGGCTAAACCCCGCTGCATTTAATACCTCTAATCCTTTATCCACAGGCGTCAGTTGGATGCCGCTTAGATTGCGCGCCTTCATACTACTCGCCTCACTGCTGCAAATCACACAAGCATCATCGTAATACATGATGATGGGCTGGGGCTTGCTATTATGGGCTTTGCCATTGTCTGGATGGCTATTATCAGCATCGCTAGTGTTTAAATCGCTATTGTTAGAAATACTGTTTGTAGATGCCATAGGGTGATTCCTTATTTTTCGGCTTGTTGAAGCTTAAGGTTGTTTCGGCAAATCATTTAAGCTTGCCTATCATTTTAATTTAGGACTTACGCATTTTAAGAAGATGTGACGACTGGTGATTATTTTTAAAGCGTCTAAAGATAGAACGAAGCCGTCGCAAAAATAGTGACCAGTCTTATTTGACAATTTAGAATCGTTTTTGCGTAAGTCCTATAATTAATATTCAAAAGACGTTAATGTTTCACATGAAACATTGTGGCAACTATTGTATTGGTCTATTTTTGCTCAGCTAAAGCTTGCCTAATAGTCGGTTGCTGGAATTCAAACCCTGACTGCAATAAGGCTTTGGGCAATACCTTTTGACCATCAATCAGCAAGGTTGCCATTTCGCCAAACATCGTTTTTAGCAACCACTCGGGCAGGGTCATAAAGGTAGGCCGGTTTAACCAGTCGCCAACGGCTTTGGTAAACTCGGCATTGCTAATGGGATTGGGTGCCGTAAGGTTATAAATAGTGGCTTGGGTTATTGATGGTTTTTGACTAGTAATTTGAAGAGCAACTTGATGAGCAACTTGATGAACAGCCTCGTTTTCACCCAGATGTTTTTGGATAATAAACCAAGTCGCCCGTACCCAGTCCTCAAGGCCAATCCAACTCATGATTTGCTGACCGTTACCAAGCCTGCCACCAGCGCCCATTTTAAACGGGGGTAACAGCCGTTCTAGCATACCGCCATCGGGATGAATGACCACGCCAGTGCGCAGAATAGCCACAGGCACACCCAATCCTAATGCACTTGTCGCCTCCGCCTCCCATCTATCACATAGCTGATGGGCAAAGTCGTCAATAAAACCACTATTTTCATCCAGTGGTTTATCGCCTTGCACCCCGTACCAGCCAATAGCAGAGCCGCTGACTAAAAGCTTGGGCTTATGTTGCGCCCGAGTGATATAGTCAATGATAGCTTGAGTTGGCTTAAGACGGCTAGCAAACAGCAGACTTTTGCGTGCATCGCTCCAGCGTTTATCAGCAATACCGGCGCCTGCCAAGTTCAAGATAACATCAAAACTGGTTTGAGTCGCAGGCAGTTCGTCATAGCCCATCATCGTGACATAATCAGGATGTGCTTGGCTTTTATGACGACTTAACCAAGTGATGGCGACTTCACTTACTGCCTCATGGTGCAGAAATTCACTAAACGCGCTACCTAAAAAACCTGACCCACCACTGATTAAAATGTTCATCCTTATCTCCGGTTATGTTGCTATTTTTAGCTTATTTATACGAAAATTTTGCGCATGCACCGCTATGTTTCACATGAAACAGGGATTAACTTTCATAAAAACGGATAAGCCACCAATCAAACAGAATATCGGGTTAGCAACCTCATGATGCACTAAACGCAATAAATTCTGTTGACATCCAAACCGATAACTTATAAATTCTATTTGTTTCTGTCAAAACTGAAATACGTACTTAAAATTTTACTCGAAACCCTGCCTTGCCTAACTACGTAATACCTTTTTGATACTGGCACCCAGTTTTAAAATCTTTTTTAGGGTACTGGTCGGTAGTTTTAACATCTCGCTTGACCAGCTGGTTAAAGTCGCCACAAACTCTTGGGTATCTTGAATACGCTTTTGGACCTCTTTATTTTCATGCGTAAATTCGGGGCTATCTAGCAACTCTTGTAAAAAGCGCACGGTGGGCTCAAGCTCGCGTTTTTGCCGCTCTACCACAATAATGCGCGCCAGCTCCCACACGTCGGTATTGGTGGTAAAGTGGTCACGGCGATCGCCCAATATCGATACCTTTTGCACCAAGCCCCAGTTTTGTAGCTCTTTGATACTGGTCGATACATTTGAGCGAGCAACGCCTAGGGTATCGACAATTTCTTCGGCGTTTAAGGGTTTGCCGATAATAAACAGTAGGGCATGGATTTGTGACATGGTGCGATTCACCCCCCACTGCGAGCCCATCTCGCCCCAATGTAAAACAAATTTTTCGGTCGTCGGATTTAGCTTCATATTTAAATGGGTCTCACGTTAGTCATTTGGGTTGCGACAGTTCAGTTATGACAGTTCAGTTATGACAGTTCAGTTATGACAGTTAGGTGATAATTGTTAAGTTAGAATATGACCGTTATCATGCGCCCTTCTTTTATTTCTGTCAATAGTGAAATAAACAAATCCTATAGAAAATGATTAGGGCGTGTCCTCATTGTAAAAATGGTGATAAAAATGAGTTAAATTGCAGTCAAACAAGGAAAATAGTGCAGATAATATCGAGATATTAACCAACTATTTGACGATGTTTGGCAAAATTTAGCCATTTTTAGCCCATTTAGATATTATCGTTTAGATTGAGGACACGCCCTAGTCTTATAAACTTATTAGCGAATTATTCCACCCGTTAAGGCATCTTTTATCTGACTTGGCAACGTATAACCCAGTGTTGAGCCCTGTAAATAGTCCACTTGTTGACCAAAATAAGCCACTGCCTTAGTAAGCGAAGTCGCCGGCGGTTGCCCAGTAGGGTTACAACTGGTTGAGACAATAAACCCATAAGGGTTGGTCTCACTGACCATTGCCTGACATAGGTTTTGGATTAAAGGATGGTTGATGACTCGAACCGCGAGCGAATCATACTGGCCAGTTATCCATTTGGGTATCTGCCCAGCCATATCAGCTTGAGAGTTAGGTACCTTAAGGGGTAATAACCAGGTTTGCGCTTGTTTATGGCTTTCTGCTGGCGGATTGTTCCAGCTGTCAAGCACCATGCGGCGTTTGCTAGGGCTTAGGTTCACCAGTAAGGCCTCTATCCTTTGGGCACTGTCGGTAATCACAATTAACCCTTTTTCAATAGGGCGCTGTTTAATCGCCAAAATTTGTTGTACTGCCGCTGCATTGTAAGCGTCACAACCAATGCCCCAAACGCTTTCAGTCGGATAGGCTAAGACCCTGCCCTGCTGTAGCCATGTGCTGGCTTGTAGTGGGTTTTGGCCAATGTTTACTGCGCTAGTCGCCAGGTTCGACTGGTTGCTATTGTTTGAATCGCTGTTTTTTGACTCGCTGTTGTTTAATGTTGTGGCAGGTAGGTTCATGGTGGTGCGGCGTCTTCTATAAATTGGATAAATAGATTGCTAGGTAAACAGAGTGGTACAAAGCTACAACCGCATATAACGCCCTGCCACTTGCGATATGGCACCTAGTAACTCAAGCTCCATCAGTTGCGCCAAAAGGGTGGATGTCGCCAGAGCCGTTTTGGTCACCAAAGCATCTAAATCTTGCGCCTCAAAACTAAGGTGCACCCATAAGGGTTGCAGATGTTTAGGAATAGCAATTGACGGCTTAACTGCCCCTATACTATTTGTCTTGAGTGTTGAGTCAAACGTCGCTAATTGCGTTTGGCTCGAGGTCTTAGCTTCAAAAGAGGGTTTAGTAGCAGCCTGATGGATAGCAGGTGATACCAACTGACTGGCTAATTCTTGAATGACTTGGTCAGGATGATAAATAAGAGTAGCGCCTTCACGAATCAGATGGTGGCACCCTTCTGCATTGGGGTTATCGATGCTGCTGGGTAAGGCAAAAACCTGTTTGCCTTGTTCGGCGGCAAGGCGTGCGGTAATCAGCGAGCCACTTTTTATCGCCGCCTCTGTCACTATAGTGCCAAGGCTTAACCCTGCCACCAAACGATTGCGCCTTGGAAACGTGTGTTTATGGGGCGTCGTGCCCGGCAACAGCTCGCTAATAATACAGCCGCCCTCGGCCACAATCTTGGTAAACAATGGCTGGTGCTGGGCAGGGTAGCACACATCAATCCCCGTGCCCATCACGCCTACGGTATGTCCGCTTTGCTCGGGCGGCTGCGCCAATGCACCTAAATGGGCTTGGGCGTCCACCCCTTGCGCAAGGCCACTGGTAATGATATAGCCAGCTGCTGCTAAATACTGGGCCATATCAAAGGTAAATTTTTGTGCTTTTTGGGTGGGGCTGCGGCTACCCACTATAGCAATTTGCGCTTGTTGCAGACGGGTTAACTCGCCGCGGTAAAACAATAACGGCGGAGGGTCAAACAATTGCGCGAGTTGAGGGGGATAAGTAGCATCGTCTTTAAACACCAACTTATACTGACCCTGTTGTATAGATTGCTCAATAGCGGCGATAAACGTCGCATCTTGAGCGGCTGTCGCCTCGTTATGACGCATGTTATGGCTGGCATGGATACCTAGGTTCGCCCAGTCTGCACTTGAGTGCTGCAATGCAAGACGAGATGAGCCAAAGGCTTTGTTAAGCTTGTAAAAGGCAGATAGCGATGCGTTGACTCGCTGCCACAATAACAAGGTAGCCTGTTGCTCGTCTGTTGCCGATGACTCATCGTGCATACCGGATACTACAAACCGGTTGCTGGCAATAATTTATCGCCCACTTTTAATGGCAACTCTGAGTCGAGCACATAGGCATAGCTAATTTTATTAAAGGTTTTAAACACCATCACATGGCCTGTTTGCTCACTGGGTAACCGCACAGGCTTGACATTGTCATAAATATCCCGAACCAAGGCACCTGCATTATACACCGTTAACACATCGCCGGCTTCCGCGCCATTTTCATAGCCTAAATTAATCGCAATCACACCGCCGACTGCGGCGCTACTAATAGAATCCATCACCCGTATAATCTGACCACCCCGATTGACATTGGCTGGTTTGGGATAAAAAACGGGTCTAATATTATCGGCAAGCTCTACAAAAACCCTATCGCCCTCACGTACTTCAGACCCATAAGACTCTAGCAAATCGATACTTGATACGCCATTGGCCGCCACTTTGCTGACAATACCGGAGGCGACCTGAGTGACCTCTATACCTACGGTGTTTTTAGTCGCCGGATCAATATACGGCTCGCCTTTACGATAAATACCGTAGCGCTGACCGGGGATAAGCGGTACGCCCGTTGCATACACTGTATCGCCAGCACCGGTCACCAAGTTGCTTTTTTTCGAAGCCAAGACATAAGGCGTATGGTCAAAATCGTCTGGACTTACAATTAACACTTTATCAAGCCAACTAGCGATAGCCGATAGTGGGATAGCCGGAATGCTATCGTTAAGCGGGGTGATGGTTATGTTCTGCGACGGCGCAGCAGTAGGGCTATTGGTGTTATTTGCCTGCATATCACGCTCGATACCCGCACACCCTGCTCCAGTATCAATGCCCACTAAGGTTTCGCCCTGAATCACACATAGCAGCAAAATATCCCCAGGATAAATAAGATGCGGGTTTTTGACTTGTTTATTTGCTGCCCATATCCTGCGCCATTGCTCTGGACTTTTAAGATAGCGCCCTGACAAATCCCACAACGTATCGCCTTTTTTGACTTCATAGCGATTGGGCGCATCTGCTTTTAGGCTGGGTGCTGGATTATTGGCTTGCGCGGGCATGACGCTGACCAGCGTGGTCGCAAATATGCCAGCTACCAAAAGTTGTTTTAGCATCGAGGGTAAGGTTCGAAAAGCAAAAGTCTGTTTCATGTGAGGTCCGTTATGTCTGTAATTAACTGCTAATATCAGCTTACTCTAAGGCTGTAGCGTCAGGGCTTTGTGACATTATCCATTATCCATTATCCATTATCTATCCTGAATCCTGAATACTGAAGATTGGTGCATGCCTACCGGCTAGCGACTGACTACGTTTTATGCTTACTTATCCATCACTAACCCATAAATAAACAATATACCTATTTAAGTAATCTCGCTTAAATATAACCCCAGTTTACAATCTTATTAAGAATAGCACAATTGCTGACAGTTGCGCTTACAAATAAACGAATAAATCGTAAAGTAGGCCGTTTTTTATTTATCACCTTGCTGCTGTCTTAATTGGGGGCGACTTAATAGCGAGATAACCTACAATATATTAGCAGTTTAGCGCTTATAGATAAGCAGTTTAGCCTTTATCGATAAGTACTTATACCCAACTATACGGCGATAGGCGCCACCACTGCTCTAATCTCATCAGCCACTAAGCTAGCATCATTGTCCAACACGGTCACATGTTGCGCTAGCGACTCTATATCTTTGGTATGCTCTGGACGTTCGATATCTATCTCACCCACTGCTTCAAAAATAGTCTCAGAAAACTTAACAGGTAATGCCGTTTCTGCACAGATGATAACCTCACCGTCTCGCTGTAGCTCACGTGCCACTTTGATACCATCCGCTGTATGTGGATCAATCAGGTCATTGTAAGTGTCATATACCGCCTTAATGGTGTTTAATCTGTCTTGATGTGTCGATTTGCCAGCGGCAAAACCATATTGGTTATTAACAGCTTGTAGCACATCTGATAAGTCAAAACCTGTCCCAATTTTGACCCCATTAAATAAGTCATGTACGCGCTTACCGTCTTTTTCAAGCAGTAAATACACAAAGCGCTCAAAGTTAGACGCTTTTGAGATATCCATTGAAGGACTTGACGTCACATAGGTTTTATCTGCAGCGCGTGGCGTGTAGACACCTTGATTAAAGAAGTCATTTAACACATCGTTTTCATTAGTTGCGACGATTAAACGCTCAATCGGCAGACCCATTTCACGTGCAATATGACCAGCACAAATATTACCGAAGTTACCCGAGGGGATACAAAAGCTAATGTTTTTATCAATCTGGTTAGTTACCGCAAAGTACGCTTTAAAATAATAGACGATTTGCGCCAAAATACGTCCCCAGTTAATGGAGTTGACCGTACCTAGACTGTATTTGGCTTTAAAATCCGCATCTTGCTGCAGGGCTTTGACAATATCTTGGCAATCATCAAACATGCCTTTAATGGCAATATTATGAATATTGGCATCGGTTAAACTATACATCTGCGCACGCTGAAACTCACTCATTTTGCCATGTGGCGACATC
>JAGLBE010000034.1 GCA_018260445.1 Psychrobacter sp. | reverse complement strand
TCGGGTTTTTGCAAATATCGGTCATTCCCTGTCGATAAATTATTCTACTTTTAAAGCGTAGGTATTTAATTTTGTTCAATTACTTAGGTAATTGATTTTATTTCTGTTTATGAGGGTAAATTTTTTCTAAAAACTACAGCTAAATAAAACATTTACGGACGTTATGCAATCAAGCCAACTAACCCACCTTAATTTCAGCCATAAAAAGAGGCAGCATGATAAATGCCACTCTATGTCGTTTCTAGCTTTATGCCATCGCTTTACATCAAGATCACCTTACCATCAGGCATCTTGGCAACAATAGACACCTCACCGCCCAGTGAGTGTACATACTTTTGTAAGGTGGATAGCTGAATATCTTTGCCGCTTTCTACCTTTGATATGCTCGCTTGTGATACGCCCATCTTTTCGGCAAGCTCGGATTGCTTAAGCTGGCAGCTTTGGCGCAATTTACCCAATTCAATAGACTGACACAATATCTTAGCCTTGTTATTGATGCGTGCTTGGCGGTCTGCTGGCAAGTCTGCCATATAATTGTCTAGGGTCACAAATTTAGTCATGGTCGTTGTCCTGTTTGCTCATTGCCTCAAGGTAGCGGCTATAGATGGCTTCTGCTCGGGGTATCATTTGCTTGTAAAAGCGCTTATTGCCTGTCTTATCACCGCCGCATAACATCACCGCTTGTCTTAGTGGGTCAAAGACGTAAAACGCCCGATAAGGTTTGCCAGCGTGTTGGATGCGTAGCTCTTTTAGGTGGGTCAGGTTGCTGTTATTGAGCGTATCGGCATAGGGTCTACCTAATTGGTGTCCATACTGTTTTAGCACTTGTAACGCTGCTAGAACGTCGTCCTGCTCGGCAGTGGTTAATACCTGAAACCAGTCTATAAACTCTGGGGCAAAAATAACGTGATACATAGTCTAGTCTCTAATGTTTTATAATTATATAACAATACGGTTATATGGTGCGAGTTATTTGGTATCGGTAACCGCTGCCAACTTGCCATCTGCTCGGATGCGCTTAATCTTGAGCACTAAAAAAGTCACCGCTGGGGTGACTTATTGCTTTATACGCTTACTTTGTTGGGAACGTTGCTAACTTTGGCTACGACCTTTAAATATAAGGCTTAGAGGTGCTTTCCTGTTTAGAATCTATCAAAAACCGTTTTTGGCAATATTGGGAACATTCCCAAGTTCATGTCTACGGGATTGACAGCATACATCAATTAATAGCGGTATGAGTCAGTGCCATGATAGCGCATTCCTGCGTTGGTATATTTTAAAGGGATAAAACTCTATACCAACAATAATACCAACATTCTATAGCGCTCGCCATACCCCTAGATATTCACTAAACCCCCAAAACGCCCATAAAAAAAGGCTTACCGAATGATGCGGTAAGCCTTGAATATATATTTGGTCGGAACGGCAGGATTTGAACCTGCGACCCCTACACCCCCAGTGTAGTGCGCTACCAGACTGCGCTACGCCCCGATGGATTGACTATTCTACTCATTATTACAAGTTTTGCAAGCATTATCTCTCAGTGAATGATGAGTGAATAGTTCGGACAATACGCATAGATAACTTTTCGCTATAGGCAATCACTAAGACGTCATGATACTTTTTAGCGCCTCAATCGTTAAAGGCGGATTTTTAACATGTAACATCGCATGGCAGTTTGGACAAACGGGTCGTAAATCGGTTATGGGATTTATTTCATAGGTTGCAGCTATCTCTGCAATGGGCACCAAATGATGCACATGAATGAAGCCTTGTCCAATGTCTCCATACGCTTTAGCAAAGTCAAAATCGCAAACTTGGCAATTTGTGCCCCAATGCTGAATACAAATTTTTCGGGCTTGCGGATTGCGTTCATAACTATTGACCGTAATGGTTTTTCGTAAGCCTTCATGTAAAATATTGGCATTGGGCAATTCTTCTGCAAACTGCATATCGTTAACCAGATGTAACGTCTCTAAAGCCTGCACTAAGGTGTCTTTAAGTTGCCATACAAAAAATTTTCCCTCTGCCCAACCGTGAAAAAAAAAGTCCCAATACTGATAGTTGCCATCATCACGCTGGCTAAATTTAACATCAAACTGTTTAGCGATGCGTTTAGCAAAATGAGCTACCTCAAAATTGAGCGGCGAAGACGTGTTTCTACCATCGTAACCCAATAAGCGACCCACCTCGCCAGCAGGGGCACAATGCTCTTCAAACGAATACAAAGCTTGAAATATAGAGATGTCCAATGGTTTAGTTATATTACTATTGCCTAAAATGGTTTGCCATTGATCAACGCTTAACTCGCTTGCCATGCTAATCACTCCTGCTATTTAAGACACCCAATCCTACCCCAACAACGCTTTCAAAATCTCATTCACCTGTTGCGGATTTGCCTTACCACGGCTTGCTTTCATCACCTGACCCACCAGCCCATTAAACGCCTTCTCTTTACCGCCTTTATACTCATCAACCATCGCTTGATTTTTGGCAATCACCTCTGCAACCATCGTCTTAATAGCGCCCGTATCGGTTTCTTGCTTTAAGCCTTTGGCGGCAATAATCTTATCAGCGGCATCAGCGCCTGCACCGCCTTCGCCCGCATACATGGCGCTAAACACCTGCTTGGCCAGCTTACCGGACAAGGTGTTATCATTAATGCGTTTGATAAGCATAGCCAACTGCACCGCATCAATGGGCGACTGTGCAATCGTTTTATCTTCATTGTTGAGCGCACCTAGCAAATTCCCCATCAACCAGTTTGCCGCCAATTTGGCATGAACATTGCCCACCTCTGTCACCACGGCTTCAAAATAATCCGCCAGCTCGCGGCTATCGGTCAACACCCGAGCATCATATTCACTTAAGCCCAAATCCTGCTCAAAACGGGCACGGCGTAACCCTGGCAGCTCTGGCATGGCAGCTCGAATCGCCTCTATGGTTGCCTGCTCAATGCGTACTGGCAGCAGGTCGGGGTCAGGAAAATAGCGATAATCGTCGGCATCTTCTTTGGTACGCATGATGCGGGTTTCATCCAACTCCACGTCATACAACATCGTTGCCTGTATCACCTGCCCACCGTCCTCGATAATATCAATCTGCCGTTCAATCTCGCGGGCAATCGCATTTTCAATATTGCGAAACGAGTTTAAATTTTTCAGTTCAGTTCGGGTGCCAAACGCATCGCCAGGCCTTCTAATCGACACATTACAATCGCAGCGAAACGATCCTTCTGCCATAATCGCATCGGATATACCCAGCCACGTCACCAACTGATGAATCGCCTTAATATACGCCACCGCCTCTTTTGCCGAGCGCATATCTGGCTCTGAGACAATCTCAATCAGCGGCGTGCCCGCACGGTTCAAGTCTACACCGGTCATACCTGCCACCGCATCGTGCACCGACTTGCCCGCATCTTCTTCCAAATGCCCACGGGTAATGCCCATGCGCTTTTTATACTCGCCATCTGTGCCTTCATTGACCACCACGTCGATATAACCCTTACCCACAATCGGGTTTGCCATCTGGGTAATCTGATAGCCCTTGGGCAGGTCGGGATAAAAATAGTTTTTACGGTCAAAGGTGTTGAGCAAGCCCAACTGCGCATTCACCCCCAACCCAAACGTTAACGCCCGTTCAATCAAGCCCTCATTGAGCACTGGCAACACACCCGGAAAGCCTAAATCGACAATATTGGCTTGCGTATTGGGCTCATTCCCAAACTCGGTTGGCGAGCTGGAAAAGATTTTGCTGTCGGTATTTAATTGGCAATGAATCTCAATGCCAATCACCACCTCATAGCCATCGACCAATAAATCCTCACGTACTGCAATCTCTTGACACTCGCTCATAGCTGAATCCACCACTTAAATGATTAAAAAATAGGCTTAAAATTTTTGTAATTGATAGATAGGTTTATGGCTATCAACCGCATTATTCTCATCCATTGTTAGGTTATTGAACGTCCTAGTTAGGCAAAACCCGATACTTATGCAAAATGGCAATGGGGATATGACAATAATCCTCAGGGCACCTGCTCAAACGGTCTTGATGCTCATCCGCACTCTTTACATAATTTGTTAGTGGCAACACTTCTACCCTAATATTGTTGCTATCCGCCTGCGCTTTAATAAACCCTCTAGCCATGGCTAAATGCTCTGTATCGGTGCTATAAATCCCGGTGCGGTACTTTCTGCCAACGTCGTCGCCTTGTTGATTGACGCTACATGGGTCGATAATTTCAAAGAAGTAACCCAGCAACTGCGCCAGCGTTACCTGACTAGAATCAAACTGTGTTTTGACACATTCTGCATAGTCATCATAGGCCTCGTCTAAGGTTTGGCTGGTGCCATTGGCGCGCCCCGCTTCGGTGCCCACCACGCCTGGCAAATGCCTAATAAACTTCTGCACCCCCCACAAACAGCCGCCAGCAAGATAAATGGTTTGCATATTTTTTCCTATGACGGATGAGGCTTAAACAACCAGACGACAATCAGTGACTAGCTGTATATACATTGATATCAAAACCAGCAGGCAACTCACTCACCACACGATTGCGTCCCGCCCCTTTGGCGGCATAAAGCTTATAATCGGCATACTTCATCAAATAAGTCAAATCGCTTGGTAAGCTATCACTCACTTGTACCCCCATACTGGCGGTCAATTCGAGGGCACGCCCTTCATGCACATATCGGTGTTCACGAATGGTGACTAAAATGTGATTGGCAATCGTCATAACCTCAGTAGGGGTCACATCAACGCACATCACTAAAAACTCTTCGCCGCCCAATCTAAAGGCCTGTACTGTTTTTGTTTGATACGACTTTAGGATGTTGGCCACTTCGATTAAGATAAAATCGCCAGTATCATGACCATAATTGTCATTCACCGTTTTAAAAAAGTCTAAATCAATCAAAATAACTGCAATTTTAGACTGTTTGTGGCGTTCAAAAAAATCATAAAAGGCATGCCTGTTATTCAGGCCAGTCAGTGAGTCCTGGGTGGCCATTTCGATTAATTGCTGCCGACTTAAGCGATTGGTGTTTTCATAAAAATGGGCTAAAAACCACACGACTATCACCAAAAAAAAGATATCAAGGATACTATCAAATGCAATAATGCTTGGATAAATATATTGTTTGGAAGTTAATACAATGAACGCCAAGCCAAAATAAAAGAAGCTGAGCCTTACCCCATTATCAATGCCATTTAACATATAAGAAAAAACAGGAATGGCGGTTAACCATATATATGCGGTAGTGTTAAAGCCTTCTATGACTAAAACATATAGCAATAGGCAACAGGCAAGATTGCTAAACACCATGGTAAAAAAAATAACATTGCGTGGGGTAACCCATTTATCAAAAAACAGACACGATATTACACCAAGCGCTGAAAAAATCACTTCAACATAATAAAGACTAGATTCTCCGATATAAATACTTTTAGCACTAATCAGGAGTAAAAAGAGCGTTACGGTAAATAGTAATCTTTTAAAGACGTCTCGGCGTAACTGTTGCAGGTGGTTGGTTTTCATAAGGGTCATCACGCGGGAGTACAAAAGTACACAGCAAAAAATCCAAAGCCAAAAGCGATGGCGATAGCTGGCATAACAAAGTGGGGCATTTGGCCATATTTTAGTAAATAGTTTTCTTTAAATATCTTTTGATAAATAGTTTTCTATAAATAGTTTTCTATAAATAGCTTTTATTAAATAGCTTTTATTAAATAGCTTCTAATAAATAGCAAGCTGTGTCAATCAAGCACCCGTCTGCGCCACGCCCGATAGCTTGGTATGATAGTCGCTATACTGCTGAAACAAATGCGCGGTGGTCAATAGCTTGCTGTCCGTCCAATGGTTGCCAATCAGTTGCAAACCTACTGGCAAACCTGCCTTAGTAAACCCAGCCGGCATACTGATGGCGGGCAGGCCGGCAAGGTTAACCCCAATGGTGTACACATCGCCCAAATACATGGCTACCGGGTCGAGTGCTGCACCAAGAGCATAGGCGGCGGTGGGTGCAGTCGGGCTAGCAATGACATCGCAATTGACAAATGCTTTGTTAAAATCCTCTAAAATCACTCGGCGCACTTTTTGCGCTTTGGTATAATAGGCATCAAAATAACCTGCCGACAACGCATAGGTGCCCATCAAAATTCGGCGCTGCACTTCGATACCAAAGCCTTCAGAGCGAGAACGGGTATACAAATCGGTTAAGTCTTTTGGGTTATCGCAGCGATAGCCAAAGCGCACCCCATCAAAACGAGACAAATTGGAGGACGCCTCAGCCGGGGCAAGCATATAATAGGTGGCAAGGGTAATTTTTGGGTCAGTGATGTGCACCTCAACAATGGTGGCGCCCAACTCTTCAAATTGTTTGAGTGCTTGGCGTACGGTGGTTTCCACCTCTTGGTCTAAGCCTTCGCCAAAATACGCTTTTGCAATGCCAATACGCAGGCCGGCAAACGGTCTATTGTCGGTGCAGTCTTGCGCTGCTTGTTGTAGCTCTGCCACATAATTGGGCACACTGTGCTGAAATGAGGTGGCGTCTTTGCTATCATGCCCGACCATGGGCTGCAATAAATACGCACAGTCCTCGGCGCTGCGCCCAAAGGTGCCGGCTTGATCAAAACTTGAAGCATACGCAATCATCCCAAAACGTGAGACGGCGCCATAGGTCGGTTTAATACCGGTTAAGCCGCAAAACGAGGCCGGTTGACGTATCGAGCCGCCCGTATCGCTACCGGTAGCAAATGGCACAAACCCGGCGGCTACGGCAGCGGCAGAGCCACCCGATGAGCCGCCCGGCACCCGCTGCACATCCCAAGGGTTATGCACTGCCCCATAATAAGAGCTTTCATTGTCTGAGCCCATGGCAAACTCATCCATGTTGAGCTTACCCAAACACACGGCGCCAGCAGCTTTAATATTGGCAACCACGGTGGCATCATAAGGCGATACAAAGTTGTACAGCATCTTGGAGCCGGCGGTAGTGAGTAAGCCTTGGGTGCAAAACAAGTCTTTGTGCGCCATGGGCAAGCCGAGTAGGGGGGAAGTGGGTGCATTATTATTGGTAAGGTTGCTTGCACGTAGGGCGTCCGCAGCAGCGGCAGCTTGACGTGCACCCTCGGCATCGACGGTAATAAAACTATTAATATTGCCATCGAGCTTTTCGATACGGGTTAAAAAGTGATGGGTTAACTCACTGCTGCTAAATTGTTTGTTGTCTAGGCCATCAATAAGTTTGGCAATGGATAAGTGGTGTAGGTCAGACATAGGGTGTCCATTAAGTCGGGTTTAAAAAGGGTATTTATCGGGGGCTGTATCGGGTTAGAGGAGTCATCCTCATGCCATCAACCCTTGTCAGGCTATCAAAGTTATGTTATCCAAGCTATGTTATCCAAGCTATGTTATCAAAGTTATCAAAACTATATTAGTCGATTAGTCGATAACTTGGGGCACCAGATACAAGCCTTGCGCAACGGCTGGGGCAATGGCTTGATTCGCTGCACGGTCAATGTCAGCATCTGGGACATCGGCACGCAACTGCTGCGCTGCCTCGTGCACGTTGGATAATGGGGTTAGGTCAGCGGTATCCACATTGGCAATGAGTTGCATCATGTGCAAAATTTTATCAATATCCTCGGCATAGCGGGTGGCAGTTTGTTCATCGATAGCGAGACGGGCAAGTCTGGCAACCTCAAAGATATCATCACAATTAATGGCATCATCACGAATATCCACGTTAGCGTTGTCGGGGACTAAACCTGTGTCTGTCATACTTTAGGTATCCTAGAATGGGGGCTATAGAAGCTATATGGTCTATAAAAGCTGCTATACAATCAATAATAAAGGCTTTAGCAAGCTTAGCAGCACTGAAAAATGAGCAAAATCAAATAAGCGGTTCATCTGTTTAATGTGTTTAATGGGTCATAGTCTCATATTATAAAGCAACGGCATAGTATTTTCAGTCTAGAAATTGGTGTGCAGACCAACCCTATTATTGTCAGCTGTTTATTGCATTATTAAACGGTCAGGGGTGGTGATAGGGTGCTGATAGGGCGCTTATATCACGCTGTAGCTGCCCTAAAAATGACTCGACAAACATCGATTGAGTGCAGATTTTGACATGATATGTTGCAATTTAGTGACATTGCGTGAGGCAAAATTTAGCATTGGCACATGATTTATTAGCCGTTAACCGCTATAATTTGACCCGCCTAAACGTTTTGCTAAATTAATAGAATTTTCACTTGTTGTTATCTTCATGTTTGGTTAAAGTGTGCGTTTGTTTTACTGGACGATATCTTAAGGTAACCATTTGGTTTAAACTGTCTTGGTCTATCAAAACTATTTTAAGAGCCCCTGTCCTCGCCGACTAACGATTACGGCCTTCTCTCAACTTGCCTTATGCTGGAAATACGCTACATGAACCCGTTCGGATTTTTATCTACCAATATAGCGATTGACCTTGGCACCGCTAACACTCTCATTTTTACACCCGGTAAAGGGGTGGTGCTTAACGAGCCGACCGTGGTTGCCCTACGCAGTAACCGCACGCAAAACCCAACCGTGGCTGCCGTTGGTATTGATGCCAAGCAAATGCTGGGGCGCACCCCCGACAACATCACCGCCATTCGCCCGTTAAAGGATGGGGTTATTGCCGATTTTGAAGTCACCCAAAAAATGCTCAAACACTTTATCTATAAGGTCAAAGCCAAGCGCTTATTGGCGCAGCCTAACGTTGTGGTGTGTGTGCCTTGTAAATCTACTTTGGTTGAGCGCCGTGCTATTCGTGAAGCGGTGTCCTCTGCTGGTGCCAATAAGGTACTACTGCTAGAGGAACCGATGGCGGCGGCAATTGGTGCGGGTATGCCGGTGCATGAGGCGAGTGGCTCCATGGTGGTCGATATCGGCGGCGGCACAACTGAAATCGCCGTGATTTCGTTATCAGGCTGTGTGTATGCCGATTCGGTACGCATCGGTGGCGATTTATTTGATGAGGCCATTATTAGTCATGTACGCCGCAATCATGGCTGCGTCATTGGTGAAACCACCGCTGAACGTATTAAACATAGTGTGGGCTCTGCCATAGATGAAGACGCTAAGCTTGAAGTGGAAGTACGTGGACGTAGTATGGCAGAGGGGGTACCAAAAACGCTGACGGTAACCTCTGAGGAAATCCAAAAAGCGTTAAGCGACCCCTTAAGCGGGATAATCAGTGCGGTAAAAACGGCGCTGGAGCAAACCCCGCCTGAGTTGTCCTCAGATATCGCTGAGCGTGGCATTGTGTTGACCGGCGGCGGTGCTTTATTGCGCAATCTTGACAAGTTGATTTCAAAAGAGACCGGTCTGCCCGTGACGGTGGCCGATGATCCTTTAACCTGCGTCAGTCGTGGCGGCGGCGCAGCCCTAGCCTTTATCAATAATAAAAGCTTAAATATGATTTTTGTATAAGTTAACCGGGTTTAGAGTCATGGTTCAATTTCAGCCAACGTTTACCTTTAGTATGTCGTCTGATTCGTCATGCCGATAAGTATCTTTGCACAGCACGGGCTGGCCCTTAGAAAAACAGCCATCGCCTTAGTCGTGACCATGACGTTAATGCTATTAGACAGCAAAAACCCCGATTGGTTTGCCGGTATGCGAGCAAGCAGTCATGCCGCCATGCAGCCGATTTACCAGATGTCTGTTCTACCCAGCTTTGCTAGTCACTGGGCGGAGGGCACAATGATGAGTAAAGAGTCCTTGCGCCGTGAAAATGTGCAACTGCACGCCCAACTGCTGCACGCCCAAGCCAAATTGCAACAACAAGATTATATTTTGGCCCAAAACGCACGTTTGCAAGGGATTTTATCCACCACCAAGCCGGATCAGTACGATTTGAATTTAGCGCAAGTGATTGGTACCGATACCAACCCGCTAAAACAAATTGTGGTCATTAATAAAGGTAGGAATAGTGGGGTAAAAGTTGGGCAAACGGCGATTGATGAAAGTGGTATTTTGGGACAAATTATTAATGTCTACCCGCAAACCAGCCGGTTGTTATTACTTACCGATGAGCTATTGTCCGTTGCCGTCACGGTACGTCGTACTGGGCAGCGTGCTATTGTCTCTGGGCGTGGCTTACCGCAAACCTTAAGTTTAGACTATATTTTTAAAACCTCCGATGTACGAGTGGGTGACGAATTAGTCTCTTCAGGATTAGGAGGGCGTTTTCCAGCAGGTTATCGAGTAGGGCGGGTCATTAAAATCAACCCCGAGCAACAAGGCAATTTCATGGATATTGATGTGACACCAGCCGCCAATTTTGTGGATAATTCCTACGTCCTCGTGCTACAAGACAAGGCGAGTAAACCTGAATACGAAACGCCGCCACAAATTGCTTTGCCTTAATCTTAAACCTTAAGCCTTAAGCCTGGGTCTGCGCTAAACCTTAAATAGTTGTCAATTTTGAACCTTGTTGTTGCTATAACCCGTTGTTATAACCCTTGGCTTGTCGCTAGCGGCCGTCATTACCCTCCGTCTTTAGGTAACTTAATCTACAATGACCCAACCAAACTTTGCTAAGCCAAGCGTGGGCATGAATAAGGTCTGCGGTCAGATGGTGGCGACGCCTTTATTTTGGCACTGTCAGCAATCCCCTACTGCAATAGGGCGCCGCTTAACCTTTATCGCACCTTATCCATGGGGCGGGTGGTTAGGCGTAGGTTTAGGCGCATGTCTTATAGGGACTGACGTCATGATGATAACTGAGCAAATCAAGATAACTGAGCGACTAGACAGTAGCGTTGTACGGGCGTTGTTGAGGGATATAACTGACCAATGCTAAAAACCCCGTTAACCCCGCTGCAAAGCTTTTTGACTGTAACTGTCAGCTTTTTAGTGGCCTCAGTGATTAATATTTACCCCATGGGTTTAGCGTACTCAAAACTGCGCCCCATGGCGTTGATGATGGTGCTGGTGTTTTGGCTCATTTATCGGCCGCGCCATGTGGGGGTAGGGATTGCCTTTATGGTGGGTTTAAGTACCGATTTATTGCTCGATACCCGCTTAGGTCAACAAGCTTTTGCAGCGGTTATCATGGCGTTTGCCGTGCGGTTTATGGGCAGCTACTTGCGTCAGCTCGATTTATCCATTGCTTGGGCAGTCGCTTGCGGTGCGTTGATTGTCTTTAAACTTACCTTGTGGATTGTGCAATACGTGACGCAAAACATTTTTATTTTCGATAGTGTTTACGCCCTATTGGTCAGTATGGTGGCGTGGCCGATTGTGTATCTTGTATTGATACGTTTTTCTAAATAAAGCGCACCTTTGCTGTCTTGCATCGAGTTTGCGCAAGCGCTAACCCCCATCTTAATAGAGTTTGCAAGCGTTATGATATCTCTAGCATCAGTACCAGCATCAGTACCAGCACCAGCAACAAAAACAATCACCGCATCGCCCTCTATCGCCACAATTATTTTAGCCTCTACCTCCCCAAGGCGTAAAACCTTATTGGCCTTGGCGGATATACCCTTTACGACGCTTGCGGTAACGGTGGACGAAGCGCTTTATCCCGCAGAATCGCCGCTAAATTATATACAGCGCATGGTAGCGACCAAGGCAGATGCGGCTTATCAACAGCTTTTTAATGATAGTGGGATTGAGGGCAAACAAACTGGGGCGACTGCTCTAACACAAACGGACAAGATAATCATTACCGCAGATACCATTGGGGTACTGGCCGACGGGGTGTCTATTTTGGTGAAGCCTAAGGATAAGGGCGACGCTTTTACCATGTGGGCGCAAATGTCCGGCAACACCCATACGGTTTGGACCGCTGTGCAGTTAACCGTGGTCGATACGACTGGAAGAATAACCCATCACGAGACCTTGGTAGAAAAAACAGCGGTGACCTTTATCAAATTAAGCCAACAGGATATGGAAGTCTATTGGCAAAGCGGCGAACCCCAAGATAAAGCAGGGGGGTACGCCATTCAGGGTAAAGGGGCGCTGTGGGTAGACAAGATTGAGGGCAGTTACACCAATGTGGTCGGTTTGCCGTTAAGCCAAACGCTGGCGGCTATTCAACGTTTGTCTTATAGATGCTTGTCCTAAACCTAAA
>JAGLBE010000033.1:12871-14530 GCA_018260445.1 Psychrobacter sp. | reverse complement strand
AGTGTTTGGGGAACACTTGCCCCGACGCAAGAGAAAATCTGTGATTTTCTGACTTCTAGCCAAGTGCCTGCAAGCCTGCGCTGTGCCAAGTATAGCCGCTGCAATCGGGGCTAAACCGCACCTCTAGATTTAAGTCTGGCGCAATAAGTTGAGACTAAGGTTAAAGTACGTTAAATTATAGAGTCGCTTATTTTAACATATTTGGCAGGTGGTATAGCTGTGGCAGGTTTATAAAACGTGCATAGCAATATAGGTGCCAGCCCCAGCCAGATAACCGATGAGGGCCAGTCCGCTAATGCGCTTTAAATACCACATAAAGGGTACTTTTTCCATGCCCATAGCCGCCACCCCAGCGGCAGAGCCGATAATAAGACAGCTACCACCTGTGCCGGCACAATAGGCTAAAAAATGCCAAAATGCGCCATCTTGTAAAAACTGACTTTGCCGAATCAGGGCATCGCCCGTTAGTCCCGTCAGGGCCGAGTGGGTAAGCAGGGGATACATTTTCATTGCCCCGGCCACCAGCGGCACGTTATCCACCAGCGATGACAGCAAGCCGATGAACACGTTAATCACATACAGGTTACCAAAGGTGGTGTCCAACCACTGCGCCACATTGGTCAGATGCCCTGCAGTGGCAAGCCCAGCCACCGCCAATAAAATGCCTAAAAAAAATAAAATGCTTGGGATATCCACGCGGCTTAACGCGCCAACCACGGTCATGTGCTCTTTGACATACCAATCTTGATGGCGATGCATGATTTCGGTATACACCCACAAGACGCCCAGGCCAAATAAGATGCCCATATAGGGCGGTAGGTGGGTTAGGGTTTTAAAAATGGGTACAAACGCCAAGGCAGAGAGGCCAAGCACCAGTATGCTCAGGCGCATGCGGCTGCTAATGGCTTGCTGCGCTAAGGCATGGGCGGCGCTGTCAGATATTTTACCTTGTAAGCTGCTGGCTGTTTGTGCTGGCAACGAGCCGATGCTTGGGGCGTTGCTACTGTTGTTAATAGTGCTATGAGTGTTACTGTTGTTATTAGCGCCACTATCGCTACTGAAGCTGTCAGCACCACCACTCATGGCAATGACAGTTGCGTCACTAACGGCGTCATCGTCATCCTTGCCCAAGTCGCCCAAATAGTTGCTGCTCGGCGCTTGCGCCATAGCGTTTGCCAGCTTTGGGCGCACAACCTGCTTGCCTTTAAACAAAAAGCTTAAAATCATGACCGGTACTATGACAGCAATTAAACTTGGCAGCAGTAAATTGACCATAATGCCGCTGGCACTCACATGTTGCCCAATCCATAGCATGGTGGTGGTGACATCGCCAATCGGCGACCATGCACCCCCTGCATTGGCGCACATCACCACAATGCCCACATACCACCAGCGCAGTTGTTGATCGGCCACCAATTTGCGCAGCAGCGATATCATCACAATGGTGGTGGTGAGGTTGTCTAATAAGGCGGATAAAAAGAAGGTAAGAGGCGCAATCGTCCAAAGCAGTTTAATCGCATTGGTGGTTTTGATACGACTGGTAACGATATAAAAGCCATCATGAGCGTCAATCAGCTCCACAATCACCATCGCCCCCATCAAGAAAAACAGGATTTCGGCGATTTCGGCCAGATGATGGCGCAACTCACTGTTTAAAAA
>JAGLBE010000033.1:0-12775 GCA_018260445.1 Psychrobacter sp. | reverse complement strand
CACAATCACCATCGCCCCCATCAAGAAAAACAGGATTTCGGCGATGTCGGCCAGATGATGGCGCAACTCACTGTTTAAAAAGGTAATGGCATTGCTGGCTTTTGCGCCCGCATCGCCGCTGGCCACCTGAGCAGCAACCTGATGGCCTATTAACGTATCGGCGCCAAAAACGAGCAACGTCCACATAATGACCGCCGTTAACAACGCAGAGGCGGCTTTATCAATATGCAGATTGTGCTCTAAAGCAATAGCAATGTAGCCTAAAACAAACACCAAAGCCATTAATGAATACATCATAATTATGCTTACCCCAGCACTACGCTAAAAAAACATTAAAATAAAGAGCACTAAGATAAATAATAAGACAACGAATAACAAGCCCCAGCTTTGTTAATAAAGCTGAGTGTAGCGAATCACTTGGCAAAAAAGTTGGCTATTTGGCAGTGGCCTGCTGGCGCAGTTGGGTCATGCTAGGGGTTTCAACAATTTGCCATACTGGGTTTGCCTTGTTCGCTTTGCTTTGTTTGCTGCGTGGGATTTGTTGTACGGCATAGCAGTCAGGGCGGTAGCCCAAGCCAAGCAGCGGCAAGCGATACGCTATAGACGACAACGGAAACCGAGGGCATACCGCCGACGATGGGCTGACCTGGCACGGTTTGTGACAGGTGGTGGGGTTAATGGTATGACTATAGCGCTTGCCATCAAACACCAACGAGTTGGGATAGTTAGCAGAGGGGAGAAGATGGGGTTGATTGGGCGGATTGGCGAACTGCCAAGTCTGGTTATTTTACTCGCCTTGACGCCATTATATTAGGTTACGGCTCTATTGCGTAGCAGCTTATAGAGCCTAGAGGGGGAGAGGCGATTCATCACCACCGCTGCCCGCTCTTGTTTGCCGCCCACAATAATATACTCTTTGCTCTGACACAAGGCGTTAATAGCTCTTTCGGCAAATAGGTTAGCTGTTAAGCCTGCATCAGTGGCCGTATCCATAGTGCCTTGAGCGCTACCATCGCCCATTAAAGCATTGATAGACACATTGGTTTTAATAAACCCCGGGAAAATAGTGGCGACTTCGATATGGTGATGCCACAATTCAGCACGCAAACTATTGGCCCACATATGGATAGCCGCCTTAGCTGCCCCGTAAGCGCCGCGATATTGCGTGCCCAACAAACCTGCCACGCTGGATACCATGACGATTTTACCGCCGCCTTGCGCTATCATACTCGGCAACAACAAACGGGTTAAACGGGTTTGGGCAAAATAATCAATTTCCATCAATTGCCGCTCAACCGCCTCGGTGGTGTCCATAATCAACGCGCGCTGACTCACCCCCGCATTGTTAATAAGCCAGTGAATCGGCCCCACTTGAGTCGTGACCATGTTATAAGCGCTTTGGGTTTGTTCCACACTCGTGATATCAAAGGGCACAACAAAATGACGCGCAGGCGCTTTACAGCGGCTTTTAACCGCGCTTAATTTAGCAATGTTTCTACCACTTAGGACAACGGTTGCGCCGCGGTCTGCAAATTCCAGCGCCAGCGCCTCGCCTAAACCGCTAGACGCACCCGTAATCCATATGGTTAGATCGGCAATGTTGGTGGTCATAAGAATCCTTTCTTAGTTTAGGGCGTGTTGGATAGTCGCAAAATGTCACTGCCTATTGCCTAGAAAATAGCCGCTGTCAGAGCCATAGTCGAATGTTCCAATATTGCAACACGTCCTTGAGGTTTGCTATTGGGTTTGAATGTCTAGTGCGGCCTTATAAAAAAAACGATAAAAAAGAGCCTGCATAGCGCCTCTTAATTTAGCATAATTTTAGCAGAATACGAGTTTTAGGCGAAAAAATAAAGGGCTTAATCAACGAAATTATCTAGCAAAATTATCTAGCAAAATGTTTTCGTCATTAATGCCTAAATGATGCACAATACCAATCACCGCCGCGTTTATCGCCGGTGGCGCGCCCCTAGAATAAATATTCACAGTGCAAGCCATTACGGGTAAGCGCGAACATTACCAAGTTGATAAGATGGCTGATATGCTAATTGGCTCTAATACTGGCAACAGGTTACCAAAATAGAGATACAATATAGCCTAGGATTATAGGTTGAATTGTCCTAAAATCACCAGTCTGTCTGGTCATTGATGCCAAAGTACAAACGTTGACAGGATAGGGTAAGCTGTCTTGCTATGTTTTTATCTCAAACACACCTTATTGACGTTGGTTGTTAATCACCAAGTTAACCATCATGTCAACCACCATACTGACTGACAATGTTTAACTTAAACAGCAATTTTTAATCTAATACCACTTTTTAACTAATAGCCATTATTAATTTAACAGCAATGGCTGATTTTAATAGCATTGCCTAAACGCTACTATCAAAGCTTGCTATGTCACCCTACTTTCTTCTACTTCCTTTTTATTTTAAGGCCTTATATGCGTACCGAATCCCTCGATAAAGCCAGCAGCACCCAACCGCAAAAAATCAAAGCTCCTATTCTAATTCCTGCCATTGACCTCAAGGATGGTAAATGTGTGCGCTTGCAACAAGGCCGTATGGAAGATGACACGGTGTTTTCTGATGACCCAGTGGCAATGGCAAGCCGCTGGGTGAACGAGGGCGCACGTCGGTTGCATTTGGTGGATTTGAACGGGGCTTTTGATGGCGTGCCGGTGCATAAACAGGTCGTGACCGAGATTGCTAAAGCGCATCCTACCTTGCCTGTGCAATTGGGCGGCGGCGTGCGCAGTTTGCAAACCATCGAGCATTACCTAAGCGCCGGTTTAACCTATATTATTATTGGCACCAAAGCGGTCGAAAACCCCGAATTTGTAGAAGAGGCTTGCCGAGAGTTTGCCGGCCACATCATTGTGGGTATTGATGCCAAAGATGGCATGGTTGCCACGCATGGCTGGGCAAACGTGACCGATGTCAAAGCCACCGAGCTTGCCAAACGCTTTGCCGATGCCGGCGTGTCCTCCATCGTCTATACCGATATTGCCCGCGACGGTATGATGCAAGGGGTGAACGTCGAACAAACCGTACATCTTGCTCGGGTGGGCGGCATCCCGGTTATTGCCTCAGGTGGCGTTACTAATATGAAAGACATTGAGCTTTTAAAGCCGTATGGCGACTGCTTAGAAGGCATTATCACCGGCCGGGCTATTTATGAGGGCAGCTTAGATTTGGGCGCAGCACAGCGCTACCTCGATTTATGATGTACTGGCTGTTTAACTTTAGTGAGCGTCTTAAATCGGTAATATTTTCTCCATCCTGTCTGATTTTATCTTACAATAACGCTATACAAGTAGATAGTTGTGTAGATAAAGAGAATTCATTAGGGTTAAATGTAATCTATTGTATGTGGCAGCGGTGGTATTAGAGATTTGCGTTATTGGCAGGTTTTAGGTTCCATGTTTCAGGTTTTATTTAAAGGTAAGGTGGCTATTGAGTTAGCTATTCAGCTGCTTGGCTGCGTAGATTGACAGCATAGATTGACTGGGTCGATGGGCCGCTTGCTGTCGCTCTATAGCCGGTCTTATCCATAGCAACTTAAATTTTGTCATTATTCATAATGGTTGTGATAACGCCTGTCTTCACTTTTGCGGCGGTTACAGGCGTATGGGTTAGGCGTATGGATGATAAGCATCAGCGAGGCGTAGCGATAGCGTCAGCAACGTTAGGAAAAAATAATGACTGACAACCGCCCTGCAATGAATGAGACCTCATCTGCCTTACTGCTGCGCCTGCTTTGGTTGTTAACCACCCCATTTAACCCTGTCATAAAAACAGCAAAACGCCGTCATGCTGTTCGCCTAAGGTTTGCCTTGTTACTGAGTCTGTTATTGCCCTTGCATGGCTTTGCAGCAGAGGCACTATTTGCAGAAGGTACGGCGGTGTCAGCGGTGCTCGGCGATTCGGTTGCCTCTGCGCTGACGGGAAACGCTGTTACGGTTGCCGATGCGGCTAGCAATGTTAATAGCAATGTTAATGGTAATGCGGGTGGTAATGCAGATAACAATGTTGATGATGTTGATGGTAATGTCGTTGTTGATGCTGATGCTGATGCTGATGCTGATGCCACTACTGATGCCGATGCGTCAAAGCCTACCGACACTCCCAAAGCTGGCGTGAAAAAAAATGCCCCTGTTGCGGGCAATTTGACCCAAAAAGACAGCGTCATTGCTACCAACCCCGACCAAGTCAATGATGCCGATATTAAACGGCGCATTCAGGGCATTTTTTCAGAAATCGAGGGCTTACAAGCCATTGTGGTTAATGTTAATGAGGGCGTGGTTAGCCTATCCGGCGAGGCGCCAAACGAGAAAAAAGCCCAACAGGCGCTCCACCTTGCCAACCGGTTGAGCGATGTGGTAACGGTGGAAGACCGTATCAGCCGTACGTTAGATGTGCAAGACAACCTAACCCCAATGCTCGATGGCTTAAAGCAGCAAGCACAAGCGTTGATAAAAGCTGCACCGTTATTGTTGGTTGCCATCTTACTGTTTAGTTTGGTCGTGTGGTTGGGTGGTTGGCTGTCACGCCGTAGCGGGTTATGGCAGCGTATTACCCCCAACCCCTTTGTGGCCGACTTATTGTCACAAACGGTGAAAGTGGCGTTTATTATTTTGGGGTTAATCGCCGCATTAAGTTTAATTGGTGCTGAAGCGCTTATCGGAACCTTGCTTGGCGGGGCGGGCGTTATTGGTATTGCTGTCGGTTTTGCGGTTAAAGACACCATCGAGAACTATATTGCCTCGCTAATGCTCAGCATTCGCCAACCTTTTCAAGCGCGCGATTCGGTGCAGATTAATGACAAAAGTGGCATCGTGGTACGCCTGACCAGCCGCGCCACCATATTGATGACCATGGAGGGCAACCAGCTGCGTATCCCCAACTCTGAGGTATTTAAAGCCACCATTTTAAATTACAGCAAAAACCCTGAGCGGCGATTTACCTTTCAATTGGGGGTAGATGCCAATGATGACCCCATTGCCGCTATCAAAGTGGGGCTCAATGCTATTAATGCTTTAGACTTTGTTTTAAAAGATCCAAAGGCCATCGCCATTATCACCGAAGTGGGCGACTCCAACATTGTGCTTGAGTTTCAGGTTTGGGTCAATCAAACCGATACCGACTTATATAAAGCCCGCAGTATTGCCATTCGTCAAGCCAAGCATGAGTTAGAGGATAAGGGCTTTAGTTTGCCGGAGCCCATTTATAAAGTCCGCTTTAATAATGATGTAGAAGAGGCTCTTAAACAGTTTAATACAGTACAAAACCGTGGTCATATGCACATTGACACCAACTTGGCTGAGCGGCCAATGACCGAAGAGCAAGCCTATGCCTTGCAAGATAACGAGGCTCAGCAACAAGTGAAGACGCAAAAAAATGCTGCTAAATTACGAGCCAAACATATTTTAGACGATGGCGAGGGGGCGGATGTGTTGGACGCACGCCCAGATCCAAAATTAATGCAAAAGGTCGAGGCAGAAATACAAGAAAATGCAGGGGATACGGATTTGCTAGATGGTAATAGCCCGCAAGAGTAACGCCAGTCAGTTTGGCACGCTAAAAGGTTTCAAGCCGTGATTTGAATGTGCTGGATAGACCCGTTATTTGTAAGGTGCTTTACGCCTACCTTGTTTTTCAAAGTTTTTAGTAAGAGTACTGTTAGAGGAATTATAAGGAAGTCAGCCGTTGAAATTGTCAAGTTATAAAGCGCTAGAGGATTATCTTGTAAATTTTGCTCAAGATGATTTAATTACTGTGGTTTATGTGAGTGACATTGCCAAAAAAACCAAAAAGGATAACGGCGTATTTGAACATATTCGCTACCATGCAGCCCACTATAATAAAGACCATAATGTTAAAGGCTTTTTGTGTAATAATGAGCGATACTTTATCCAGTGTTTAGAGGGACATAAGCAAGTGCTATTGCCGCTAATAAACCAAATATTTAACGATACCAGACACACCAATATTCAAGTGGTACTGGTTAAACCTATCAAGCATTATCATTTTACAGACTGGCACATGCCCAGCTTGTTTTTGGACAAAAGCTTAATTCATCCCAAGGTAGCCAATGCCGATGCCGAGGTGAGTAGTCATGATATTAGTTTTGAAGATTTTATTCCCTTTGAGCCGCATAACTGGCCTAGTTGGATGTTTGAGCACTTTATTAATACCATGCAAAAGTTTAAAAACTGCGAGCAGGTGTACCCGGGGCATCTGATAAAGTATGATACGGTGTGTCAAGATAACTTTTTTTTAGGAGTGTTTCTTGCCATTATTGTGGTGGCAGCATTGGCGCTATTAATGGTCACTAAACTGCTTTATTGATAGCGGCTGCTGATTTAAGGGGTAATGGCCTGCTATCGTTTGTAGCCGCTTGGGTGATGACAACTGCCATAAACCTTATGCTAGATAGTAAGCTGCTTGTGGCACTGCTTATATCAATTGGGTGACACTTTTTGTAATATCAGCCGCCAAAGCCAAGTGGATGGGCATAAAAAGGGGCTGAAAATTGTCAGTTTAGCGCTTTGGTATGGTTATTGCCGCTTAATGGTCATTGTGATTGCGATGGTCGCAAACAGTTAACGGGTCTATTAAGAGGAGTCTACTATGCAACCTAAAATCGTGATGATTATTGTTGGGCTATTTATTGTAGGGTTAGCAATTTTTAACGTGGTCAATTCAAGAAGCAGCCAACCGGCGGCACCTGAAGCTGCGGCGGCTACAGCCAATAGCGCTAGCAACGGCGAGCGGATTATCGATAAGCCGCTTGGGCTACAACCAAAAGCCATTGTTGACAAGGCCACGACTCAGTATGATGCGGCACAAAAGCTTGAAGCGGATAAAATGGCGCAACTTGATGAGGTAAAATAAGCGTTTTTGCTATTACTAAGTTATTCAAGAACTAGGTTATCTAAGAACTAGGTTATCTAAGAACTAGGTTATCTAAGAAATAAGTCATCTAAAAAATAAGTTATCCAAGCTAAGCTATTGATGAGGTTGACGCAACTGGCGAAAGGTTAAACTAATGCGCCCCGTATCTACCTTTGTGGTTTTGGTGAGCGTGTGTTTCCAATAGCGTTGCGTATCGCCGCGCATGATGATTAACTGACCCGATTCAAGGTTTAACGCAACCTTGTGTTGGATTTTTTTATGCTTTAACACAAATTTACGGGTTGCACCAAGGGATACAGAGGCAATAACAGGTTGGTGCCCCATTTCCGGCTCGTCATCCGCATGATAGCCCATGCCTGCTTCGCCACTAGGATAATAATTAAGCAGACAGGTATTAAAGGTCGCCGGAATATCTTTATCTGCCAGTTCTCGCTCAATGCGTTGTTTTATTGCTAATACCGTATCATTCCAAGGAGTGATAGGCCGAGTATGACCAGAGTAGCGATAGCTAAGGGCATTATCGGGGCAACTATTGCCCATCCAAACAATGTGACGTTTGGTAATATGCGTTTTACCAAATAATGTCACTTTATCCGCTTGCCAAGGCAACTCGGTTAATAACTGATTAAAGAGCAAATCACTATCCTCAATCAGTATGCCAAAATCATTGACGATACCGTCGTAAGGTAATAGGTTGTGCAGTGGAGTAGGGGCAACGGTAGGCGTAAAAAGGTCAGTCATGATAAGGTGTCGTTTAGGGCTGCAATCAGGTGTAAGGCGTCTTTAAATTGTATGATTTTTATGGTTAGACAATTATGCAATTTAATAGGCGCAACTTTACTGATAGGTTTGTTGCTGTTGCAAAATAATATCAGCGCAAGTTTGCGGCGCTTCCATCGGCAATAGGTGACCATAATCGGCTAGTTCCGTCACGCTATCGCTAGGTACAAAGTGACGCCAGTTTTGCCGTACTTTCTCACTGTTAAACACCGAAGGTTTACCCAGTATGATGTGATAGGGCACAGCCGTCTTGTTAAGCGTTTTAAGCGCGGCATCGATGTAGGGTGTGCCAAAATAGCTGGCAAGCTCTTGCTCGGGTTGAAACAATAAGCGAAAGCCACCAACCTGATGTTGAACCAAACTGTTTTGGGCAAAGGTTTTTAAATGGTCATCGCTAATACGCTTAAAAGCTCGATGCTGACGTAGGTATTGATAATAAGCATCGACACTATCCCAATCTGCTTGCTTAACCAATGTACTTTTAAACGGCTCTTGGGTCATCACAATAGCGCGAGGGATTAAGCCATAAATTGTTTTTTGGGCTTTAGTAAAGGTCACCGGGTCTAGCAAATACAGCGCAGAGAACAAGTCAGGACGTTTAGCGGCTGCCATTGCGGTCGCCGTTGCCCCTTGCGAATGCCCAATGCCAATAACGGGCCCATCTTGGGTCTGCTCTAAAAAGGCAATCAAGTTATCGGCGTCTTGCTGTCGGGTTAACACCTTAGCGGTTGGCAAATCATGCCAATAGCCTTGCATCGCCAAACTGATAACTTGAAAATGCTGACTTAACGCCCTAATGAGCGGCTCATAAACCCCCACCGCAAAGCCATTACCACCATAAAAGTGGGCGATGGGTTTTGTCTCGGTAGGTTGAACGTTGGCATCATTCAGGTTTGAGAAGTCGTAATAGCGGGCTTGTTTGCCAGATAAGGTCAGGGTACGTTCGGCAGTTTGCATAGCCCATATGTCTCTTAAGTTAGATGAACAATGGTGAATGAACTCTATAATCTTACGCTGTGTCACAAAAACCTGTCGTTAAAGTCAATTGACACCTAAGTCTATCACAAGTGAGCTCGGCAAGACTAAACGAGACTAGCCCTCATCCTCCCCCAAAAAGCCACCGCTTTGACGCTGCCACAGCCCTGCATAAATACCACCTTGTTGCAGTAACTCATCGTGGCTGCCTTGCTCCACAATTCGCCCCTTATCCATCACCACCAAGCGGTCCAGCGCAGCAATGGTTGACAATCTATGCGCTATGGCAATCACGGTTTTGCCCGCCATCATGGTATTTAAGCTCTCAGTAATGGCATGTTCGACCTCTGAGTCAAGCGCACTGGTTGCCTCATCCAGCAGCAAGATGGGCGCATTTTTTAACATCACCCGGGCAATGGCGATACGTTGACGTTGACCGCCCGACAGCTTTACCCCACGCTCGCCCACTTGGGTGTCGAGCCCTTTGCGGCCTTTGGCATCGGTTAACTCCGCAATAAAGTCCCACGCTTGCGCCTGCTGGCAGGCGGCAATAATCTCGGCATCGGTAGCCGTAGGGCGGCCATAAGCAATGTTTTCCCGCACGCTGCGGTGCAGTAGCGAGGTGTCTTGCGTGACCATACCAATTTGTTGACGCAGGCTTTCTTGGGTGACGCTGTCAATCGCTTGACCGTCAATACATATCGCTCCAGCGTTCACATCATAAAAACGCAATAATAAATTTACCAACGTCGACTTGCCGGCGCCAGAACGTCCCACTAAGCCAATTTTTTCACCCGCTTTAATGTCCAAATTAAAGTTATCGAGCAATTTGATATAGTGCGGATTTTGCTGGGTTGCAGTCGTAGTAACGGGCGGCTTTGCTACCACATCATCCGCCGTAGCCACTTTGACCCCAGACAGTAATTTGCCCTCATAGCCAAAATCGACGTGGTCAAACACAATGTGACCTTGAGTAACCACCAATTCGGGCGCATCCAACTTATCAACTACGCTTTGCGGTGCTGACAAGGTGTGGATGCCATCTTGCACGGTGCCAATACTTTCAAATAAGCCTGCCATCTGCCACATAATCCAATGGGTTAGCCCGTTGAGACGTAATGCCATTGCTGTGGCCGCCGCAATCGCCCCAACGCCAAGCGCGCCTTTTTGCCATAAATAAATGCCAATGCCTACCGTGCTACCAATCAAAATCACACTAATCAGATGGTTGATAAACTCAAGCCAAGTCACCCAGCGCATTTGCCCATGCACCGTGGCCAAAAACTGACGCATCGCCGATTTGGCATAACCAAGCTCGCGCCGAGAGTGACTAAATAGCTTAACCGTCATGATATTGGCATAAGCATCGGTAATCCGCCCCGTCATTAGGGCACGGGCATCCGCTTGGACACTGGCGGTTTCTTTGAGCTTGGGTAAAAAGTACCAGAGCGTTAGGCTAAACAGCACTATCCAAATCACAAACGGCAGCAGCAATAAGCTATCTAGCTGAAATAAGATGATGCCGCTGGTCACAAAATACACCAACACATAAATCATCATATCGACCACGGTAATCACCGTATCGCGCACCGCCAGCGCCGTTTGCATCACTTTGGCCGACACTCGACCCGAAAACTCATCTTGATAAAACTGCATCGACTGACCCAGCATGCGCTTATGAAAGCGCCAGCGCATTTGCATTGGAAACACGCCTTGAATCACCTGAAAATGCACTAAAGAAGATAGCGCAATCAATAGGGGGCTTAAAAAGACCACCGCTGCCATCATTTTTAAATCATTGCCTTTGGCCTGCCACAGTGTGGCGGGCGCATAGTGACCCAGCCAATCGACCAAATCGCCAATCCAGGCAAACAGTATCGCCTCATACACGCCAATGGCTGCGGTGAGTAGCATAAAGATACACAGCCAACCGCGCAGCCCTTGCGTACACGCCCATAAGAATTTTAGCAACCCCTTTTTAGGCAAGGGCAGGGTGTTATCTGGAAAAGGGGAGAGACGGTTTTCAAAGAAGTTAAAAAGCTTATTCATAAAGTCATAACCAGTTAAAGCACAACGTCTGAAGCGTTGTTTACGCTTTTGTTATTTTATCAGTAGGGTTAATGTGTCACTTATTAGCTGTTATTTATAAGGTGTTGTGTGTTAGGTGCCGTTTATAGGGTTCTATTTATAAGGTGGCGTAGGGTGCGACCAGCGCACCTTTAGATTAACGATACTACATCAAATGAGATAAGTCTCAATCTGACGGTAATTGGGTTGAGATGACATTCCTTTTGTATTTCGGTTTTGTATTTCGGTGTGCAGGGCGCCTCCTACTGGCCTAAATATAAGGCGACGACGAACAGCCATTGCAAACCTTGTCATATATTGTTACATTTAAGCTTTTGCCTCACTCTACCTAGGTGTAACGCTTGTGATGTATCTTATTATCGCTGTTTTATGCAGTGTGGCTGTTTCGGTGTTATTAAAAGTACTACGTCAACACGACATTGACATTCGCCAAACCATTGTTGCCGGCTACCCCGTCGCCTTTTTGCTCACTTGGGTGCTGCTCAAACCCGACCTTAGCACAGTGTCTGACTTGGGCGAGGCATGGCGTATCATACTCCTATTGGGGGTATTATTGCCGTTAGTGTTTGTTATTTTAGGGCGGGCGATTGAGTCGGTGGGCATCATTGCCACCGATGCCGCCCAGCGATTGTCCCTTATCATTCCTATTGTGGCCGCCTTTGTGCTGTTCGGCGAAACGCTCACCCAGCAGCGCATTATGGGCATCGGACTTGGGTTTTTGGCGTTGGGCGCCTTGGCCTACCGTCGCCCTATTATGGACGCCCACTTGGCAAAGGGTCAAACCGATACGGGCATTACCAAAATTACCGAAACCAATACCCTAGTCACCTCCACCAAATTGCCCGTTGTCTTTTGGCTACTGGGAGTTTGGCTGGGCTATGGCGTTATTGATATTTTATTCAAACAAGTTGCCAAGCAGGGCGCCGCTTTTCCGCTCACTTTATTTATGAGTTTTGGCATCGCCGCGGTGCTGTTGTTTGTTTATTTGTTGGCGCAAAAGACCAAGTGGAGCGCTAAGGCATTGGGTGCAGGCGTGTTATTGGGCATATTAAATATGGCCAATATTTATACGTATATTAAGGCGCATCAAGCCCTCGCCAACTCGCCAAGCGTCGTGTTTACGGGCATGAATGTGGGGGTGATTGCCGTGGCGACCATCATCGGCGTGTTAGTGTTTAAAGAAACCATTAGCAAGCTCAATATGCTTGGTATTGCGCTGGCAATTATAGCGGTTGTCGTATTGTTTTGGACGTAGGGGTGGTTTTGTCGGGGATAGCTAGGGTTGTAGTGGTAGAAGCTAATCCCGCTTTGCGCTACTATCTTGGCTGGCACGGGCGCAAGGGCTAAGCTTTAAACCGTTCCTGCAAAGCGATATGAGGAGGGAAAAAGCAAGTGTTTGGGGAACACTTGCCCCGACGCAAGAGAAAATCTATGATTTTCTGACCTAGCAAGCCCTTGTAAGCTTATGCTGCACCAAGTATAGCCGCTGCAATCGGGGCTAGGGGTTCTTCGAGGCGACCATTTTCTAACGCCCCAGCCTACTTTAACTTAGCATAATAGGTTAGGTTTGGGGCAAACCGCATTAGGTATTGGGTTGCCTCTCACGCTACGCACTGGCTTCAATAATCGCAATTTCATCCGCATCTAGGCCGTATAGTTGATACACCATCTGGTCAATTTCGTCATCGGTGCGTGCAATCAGTAATTGCACCTGCTGGACTTTGGCTTGTTCGGTATCAAAATAGTCTTCCCACTCTGCTTCGTCACCTAGGCTCATTTTAATCTTCTTTTTGCCAAGCTCGTTGATAAAGTTTTGGTAGGTGAGGTCGTGCCAGTTTTCTAACTTTTTGCTAAGGTTGTCGATATCAAATTTACGTTGTACGCTACGGATAAATTTGCTATTTAACGTTTGTAGTTGCTGGTTTAGGGATAGCATTACATCGGCTTTACTAGCAAAATCCTGTGCATTATTAGGCAAGGCGGGTAAAGGAAAAGGGTAAAGATACTTTGTTTTA